>NZ_JACCBP010000001.1:637579-1275159 GCF_013408655.1 Pigmentiphaga litoralis | reverse complement strand
AAGCCGCGCTGCTGGCCGCGAACGATCAGCGCATCACCAAGGAAGGGGTGGTGGTGATCAAGGCCCAGGCCTACCGCAGCCAGGAAAAGAACCGCGACGACGCCTTGCAGCGCCTGGTGAGCCTGATCGCGTCGCACGCCGTCCCGGCCAAGCCGCGCAAGCCGACCAAGCCCACGCGCGGTTCGCAGCAGCGGCGGCTGCAGCGCAAGGTCTTGCGCGGAGAGATCAAGCGCAACCGCGGCAGGGTGACGGACTAGGTGCGGTATGCGCCGTGCAGGTTCAGCGCGGCCCAGCCTTCGGGCCCGATCTTGCGCAGCATCTCGATGTTCTTTTCGTAGATGGCGTCGGCTTCCGGAAAGCTTTCCACTGCCTTGTCCACGCTCTCTTCGCGCAGCAGATGCAGCGTGGGGTAGGGCGCGCGATTGCTGTAGTTCTCGATGTCGTCCGGCCCCGTGTCGGCAAACTGGTAGTCCGGGTGGAAGCTCGCGACCTGGATGATGCCGCCCAGATCCAGTTCTTCTACCGCCGCATCGGCGATGTCCAGAAAGTCGTTGTAATCCGCAAAGTCATTCAGCACCCACGGGTGGATCAGCAGGGTCGTGTCGATCGTTTCCGGGGATGCCTGCGCGATCTCTTCCAGGGCCCGCGCCAGATCGGCCAGCAGCGCTTCTTCATCGCGCGCGTCGCTGACGAGGTAGCGGATCTGGTCTTTCACATGCACGGCCTTGGCGAACGGACAGAGGTTCAGGCCGATGACGGCCTTTTCGATCCACGCGCGTGTGTCCGCCACGGCAGTGTCGTGCGACGGGCCGTTGCTGGCGTCTTGGGAAGATGACATGGGGATTTCCATTCGATAAATAGGGTCAGGCCACGGTAACCGCGCCATGCGACACCGCGTGTTGTTCAGGTTCGATGTGGATCGTGACCGAGCTGTCGACGACCGCGTGACTGAGCGCGTCTTCGATCCGGTCACAGATGTCATGGGCGTCGGCCACGGTCATCTCGCCCGGCGTCACCAGGTTGAATTCGATGAAGGTGAGGTTGCCCGAGCGGCGCGTGCGCACGGCATTGGCCTGGATCGCGCCGGTGGCGTGGGTCGCGATCACCGACGCAATGGTGGCCTGCACGTCGGGCGGGACCGCTTCGTCCATCAGCCCGCCGACCGACTCGCGCATCAGCTTCCAGCCCGACCACAGGATGTCGACGGCCACCAATGCGGCAATCACGGAGTCGAGCTTGGCCCAGCCTGTCCATGCGACCAGCGCCACGCCGATCACGACACCGATCGATGACACCACGTCGGTCCACAAATGGTGGGCATCCGCAACCAACGCAGGCGAGCGCCAGCGGCGGCCGAAGCGGAACAGCACAAAGCTCCAGATGCCGTTGAGCACGCCCGCGCCAACGTTGATGGCCAGGCCCAGCGCCGGCGCCTGCAAGGGCGTGGGCGCCATGAACCCTTGCCAGGCCTCCTTCAGGATCAGCAGGGCGGCGACCAGGATCAGCGCCGCTTCGAGCACCGCCGACAGGTATTCGGCCTTCTGGTGACCATAGGGATGGTTGGCGTCGGCAGGCATGGCGCTGACCGATACCGCCGCCAGGGTCGCGACGGCCGTCGCCACGTTGATGATGCTTTCCAGCGCATCGGAGTACAGCGCGACGCTGCCGGTCAGGACATAGGCCAGGTACTTGAGGCCCAGGACGGCCACCCCCACGACGATGGTGCCAACCGCGAGGCGCGACGCTGGCGTCATGACCGAGGGTCCGTGACAGGACTGGATGGCGGGGCGTCGGCAACGCAAGCGCGTGACGCCAGAGGACAGGGGGTGGGCATAAAAGGTTACAGGGCGGCCGGGATAACCGGGATTCTAGCCCGTAGAATTTGCGCACCGCCCGCGACGGCACCCTTTGTGGATGATGCATGAGCCCCTCCCGTCAGGACCTGACGACCGGTCCGATCGGCAGTACGCTGCTGAAATTCTCGCTGCCCGTGCTGGGCGGCAACGTGTTGCAGTCACTGAACGCGTCCGTCAATGCCATTTGGGTCGGGCATTACCTGGGCGAAGCGGCGCTGACCGCCACGTCCAACGCCAACATCATCCTGTTCTTCCTGCTGGGCGTGGTGTTTGGCGTCGGCATTGCCACCACCATCCTGGTCGGGCAGTCGGTGGGCCGCAAGGACATCGCGCAGGCCCGCTGCGTCGTGGGCACCGGGTCCGTCTTCTTCATTGTGCTGTCGGTGATCGCGGCGGTGCTCGGCTATGTGTTCACGCCCGCCATCTTTGTCGCGATGGGCACGCCGATCGAAGCGCAACCGCTGGCCATCAGCTACCTGCGCGTCATCTTCATCGCGCTGCCCTTCATGTTCTTTTTCAGCTTCGTGATGATGGCCCTGCGCGGGGCGGGCGACTCGCGCACCCCGTTCTACTTCATGGCGCTGTCGGTGCTGCTGGACATCGTGCTCAATCCGGTCTTCATCTTCGGGGTGGGCCCCTTGCCGCCGCTGGGCATCGCCGGGTCCGCGCTCGCCACCCTGATCGCGCAACTGGTCAGCCTGGTCGCCATGCTGGTGTTTCTGGTCAAGCGCGGGCACTTCCTGCTGCCGACACGCAAGGAATTGAGCGTGTTCAAACCCAAGCCGGCGCTGCTGCGCACCCTGGTCGCCAAGGGCCTGCCAATGGGTTTGCAGATGGTGGTGATCTCGTCGTCAGCCATCGTCATGATCAGCCTGGTCAACACCTACGGCACAGACACCACGGCCGCGTATGGCGTGGCGTCGCAGCTCTGGACCTATGTGCAGATGCCGGCGTTGGCCCTGGGCGCGGGCGTCTCGTCGATGGCCGCCCAGAATGTGGGCGCGGGCCTGTGGAATCGGGTCGATCGTATCGCCACGGTCGGGGTGGGGCTGAACCTGGTGCTGACCGGCGCCCTGGCCGTGGTGCTGTATGTCTTCAATCGCCATTCGCTCGGCATCTTCCTGCCGGACGGCACGCAGGCCATCGCGATTGCGCAGCACATCAACCTGATCGTGGTGTGGTCGTTCGTGGCGTTTGGCGTGACCATCGTGCTGTTTGGCGTGGTGCGCGCCACGGGCGCCGTCTATGCACCCCTGATCATCCTGTTCATTTCGATCTGGCTGATCCGCCTTCCGGTGGCAAGCCTGCTGCAGGAACGCTTTGGCGCGGACGCGATCTGGTGGAGTTTTCCGCTGGGCGCGATGGTATCGCTGGTGCTGGCCGCGGGTTACTACAGGTACGGCGGGTGGCGCAATTCGCGCATGGCGGCGGGTGCGCCCGAGCCGGAAAAGGCGACGCCCGTTGCGCAAGCGCCAGAGACCGGAATGGGCATGCCTGCCGCGGCGCCGGCGGTGCCGCGGCAGGGGTAGGACTAAGGCGGGTAACGGTAGCGCAGGGCGCCTGCGTACCGGGGCTGCTAGCGCTTACCGGGCGCCGCCCAGTCCCGGGAACAGACCGCCCAGGTCCGGCATCTGAAATGACCCGGCCGGCAGGTCGAAACGCGTCGCCGCCGGAGTCGTGCCGTTCAGGGAATTGATCTCGATCCGGTTGCCAAACCGCAGTAGGCCCATGCCGTCCCGCTGGATGCGGGCCACCAGGTCGTCCGCACCCGGCGGGATGATGGTGCCGGACGCCGCCGCCAGTGTCTTGCCAAAGTGCACCGCGGCCGACGTGAATTCGGTGGCGCGCGCATCCTTGGCCAGCACCAGGTCTTCGGTCCGCGTGCGCCGCTGGCCGTCTTCGTAGGTCAGCTTGTAGACGGTGCCGTTGATCCCGGCCACCGTTTCCTTGGCCGACGTCGGTGTGAGTGACACCACGCTGTTGACCTGTTCGATGGCGGCGGTCGGGCTGGGCATCATGTTGCCGGCCATGCGCATCAGGTCCTTCGCTTCCATGACCACCGTGCGGCCCTGGATCTTCGCAATGTTGTAGACCTTTCCATCGCGCGCGATCATGTAGGCGCCGGGCTGGTTGGGCGACGTCACCCGCAGCCGCGACGTGCCAACGAATTCGACCGTGGCGGTCAGTTGCTTACCCTGTTCGTCGCGCGCGGTCAGGTTGGCGGTGCCACCGGCGTAGACACAGGCGGGCGCCACCAATGCGGCAAGAATCCAGGTACGACCAATCATGCAAGCTTCCTTCGCCACAGTGCGGCAAGTGCGGCCGCGGGCTAGGCGCCTGCGGCCTGAGGGGGAGACGACGCCGGATGGAATTCACCGGTCGCCGGGTCGCGCACCAGCAGCAGGCCGGTCGCAACGCCAAAGTACGCCCCGTGCAACTGCAGCTGGCCGCGTTCGACCAGAATGCGCACGCACGGAAACGACATCAGGTTATTGAGGCTGTGCTCGACCACCGCAAGTTCCATCTGCATCAGATATTTGCCAGGGTTGTCGCCCATCGGGCCCAGGCGCTCGGCCACGGGTGCGATCTGGCTCATCCACTTGCCGATGAAGTCGCCGGGCGACAGCGCCGCCGCGTTCTTGGCCACGGCCTGGATGCCGCCGCAGTGGGCGTGGCCCAGGACGACGATGTGTTTGACACGCAGCGACTGCACGGCAAATTCCAGCGCGGCGCTGGTGCCGTGGTAGCTCTCGCGGTCATCTTCGTAGGGGGGCACAAGATTGGCCACGTTGCGAACTACGAACAGTTCGCCAGGTGACGCATCGAAGATCACTTCGGGCGCGACGCGGGAGTCGCAACACCCGATCACCATGACTTCGGGGGTCTGGCCGCGTTCGGCCAATGTGCGGTAACGGGCGCTTTCATCACTGAAGCGGCCATCAAGAAAATTCCGGTATCCGTCGGAGAGTCGTGTGGGGAACATGGGGCACCTGTCTTCGCGCCGTTCCAGAGCCGGAACGGGTAGCGAATGATATCAGCCGCCCTCCGTGCAGGAAGGCACAAGACCGTCAACGCTGCGCGCGCAGATCGACCAGGGCCTGGGAGAGCAGATGCAAGGGATCTTCGGAAGCGGCCACGGCAACGCCATTGACCGTGAGCACCAGAATGGCGCCCGGCAATTCGATCAGGTCCACCGAATTCGGTGCGATCGCAACCCCGGCCTTCGGGGCGATCATCTTCAACGTGCGCATCAGCGCGTCGAGATCATCGTGGTCATAGATCGGATGGAAACTGCGGAAGCGATCAAGCAGTTCGTCTTTGAGCCGGTCCACGGACCGTTGTAGCGCCACTTCCACGCCGTACACCTGTGCACTGAGGAGGCCATGTTCATCGGCCGTAACCAAGAGCGCGGTGGAAGGGAGATCGGGGCGAACGCCAAACAGGGCGGTCTGCAGATGGGCTTCGGCGACGAGGCGCCTGTCGCCGGTCGACTGGGGTATGGGCATGGCAAGACTTCCAGTTCGAAGGGACGAGTTCAGGATAGTCGGATGCCCTCGCATGAGGGGTTACAGCAGGGTTGCGGGCATTTCCGGGTATGACAGCCGAGCCTCAGGCGGATGCCGGTCCGCCAACCCCGTTGTTGCCATGGACTTTGGCCAGCAGCCATGCGGGTTTGTGCTAAGGTAGCGCGCACCGCTGGGCCCTGTCCTGGCGGCCAACGTTCTCGGGGCGGGGTGCGATTCCCCACCGGCGGTAATGGCGCTGCATCCAGATGCGCACCTAGCCCGCGAGCGCCCGCCACCCTGGCGGGGTCAGCAGATTTCGGTGCGATTCCGAAGCCGACGGTACAGTCCGGATGAAAGAGAGCGGGACCTGTGCACGCTGCCGCGCCTGTGCGCCCGGCCGCTGCATGGGCCATCCCGTTTGCCTCGACTTTTTCCTTTCTGGAGAGTCGGAAGTGGGTCTTGCCAATACCAAATCATCCCCCAGCGCCGTGGCGCCGGGCCGCATCGCGTTCGTCCAGGCCTGCTGGCATCGCGAGATCGTCGACCAGAGCCGTGACGCGTTCATCGAAGAGATGGGCCGCCTCGGTTACGCCCGCGACGCCATCGACTGTTTCGAAGTGCCCGGGGCTTTCGAGATCCCCCTGCATGCAAAACGCCTGGCCAGCACCGGCGCCTATGCCGGCATCGTGGCGGCCGGCCTGGTGGTCGACGGCGGTATCTACCGCCACGAATTCGTCGCGCACGCGGTGATCGACGGGCTGATGCGGGTTCAACTGGACACCGGCGTGCCCGTGTTCTCGGCCGTGTTGACGCCGCATCATTTCCACTCGCATGGCGAACACCACGACTTTTTCCACACCCACTTCGTGACCAAGGGCAGGGAAGTCGCCCAGGCGTGTGCAAAAACCGTCGCTGCCCTGGCCGCTTTGCCTACGTAACACGCCTGACATTTCCGGAACGTTGGCGTATGCTCACGCCTTCGTTCCAATCGTGTCTTTTTGTTACGCGGCTTGTCATGTATCGGTTACTGGTTCTGTTGGCGCTGGGATGGTTCCTTGGCGCATTGCCGGCGGCGAGCGCCGACGTGGTCGGCGAAGCGCGCGAAGCCTGCGCCACCACACGCGACGTCAGTCTCGTCATCGTCAACCTTCGCGACCAGGGCTGGGCGGCGCAACGTGTCGTCGACGCGGTGCTGGACGTGTCCAAAGTCGCTGATCCCGACACGCGGGGCTGGTTCCTGAGCCTGGTGCAGGATGCCTACGACAATCGCGTCAGCACGCAGGACGTCGAGACCGAATATCAGGCCTGCCTGAAAGTGCCGCCGGCCACGTCCCGGCTGCAGATCTGATCGTGCAGCTGGGCTACGCGCCAGCCGCCGCCCGGGTACGCGGGCGTTCAAAAGGTCCGGCGCTGCGCATGTTGCCAGCTACGGTGCCAGGTGCGTTGTTGCGGATGTTGCTCCGCATGTTGCCGGCCTGGCGCGCTTTCCCCACCACGCCCTGCATCAGTTGTTCCACCGCATCGTCCAGCCGCGTGCGCACCTCGTCGGCGAACACGTATCCCCGGTCGGCATTGCGCACCAGCTGCGCCTCGGTTGCAAACAGCGTACTGAGGATATGCCGCGCGCCCAGCGCCGACAGCACCGGCTTCAGGGCATAGTCCACCGCCAGGAAATGCGCGGGCGATCCGCCAGTGGCAACGGGCAGGATCAGCTTGTCGTGGAAGGCCGTCTGCGGCAGGACATCCAGCAGCGCCTTCAACACGCCGCTATAGGCCGCCTTGTAGATGGGCGTGCCGATGACGATGGCGTCTGCCCGCTGGACCTCGTTGACAAGATCAACGATCGCCGGGCTGTCGAACCGTGCGTGCAGCAGGTCATGCGCGGGAATGTCGCGCACGTCCAGCGAACGGTTGTCGATGCCCAGGTCGTGGAGGCGCGCAGCCACGGTGGATACCAGGAAGGTGGAGCGGGAGTCGGGGGACGGACTGCCGGAGAGTGTCAGAACGGTGGTCATGCGCATGCCTTGAAAAGTGGGTGTTGCGTCAGGCGGTGCGCGGCCGCCAGAGGACCGGGTGCGATCCAGTCGTCGATCGAAAAATCCTGCTGGATGAAACCCTGTTCGAGCAGGAAGTCCTTGCGCACGCGCAGCGCGTTGACCAGGTCTGGCCGCAGGCTGGGTTCCAGGTTGTCGAACAGGCTGGCATCGAAGGCGTCGGGTACCCATTCTTCTACCACCGATACTTCGGCCGCAATGATGCGCGTGGCTTCCCGGCGATGGGTGCGTGCCCAGGCCGCTGCCCGCAGTACCTGGGCAAGATAGCGGGCCACCAGATCCGGATGGTCGCGCACCAACGCGCCGCTGACAGTCAGCACGTTGGGCGTGCCGTTGTTGATCGCAACCGTCTGGTCCGGATGATGGTTGATATCCGCAACCACTGTGGCGCCCAGGAAAGTCTGCAGCGACGGCCCGGCGGCGCCATAGTTGTAGATGGCATCAACTTCGCCGCGGATCAGCGCGAAGGCTTCGGCGCGGGCCGAGACGGCCGCCTGACGTGCGTCAAACAGCGGGCCGTTCGATGACGCGGACACATTGCCGATGTAGGGTGCCTCCACGGGCAGGTCAACAAACGTCACGTCGTTGGGCGTCAGGCCTTCGACGGCAAGTGCCTGCAGGTAGCCCTGCAGTGCGGACGCGCGCCAGAAGTCGATCTTTTCATTGACGCGGCGGGGCAGGGCCAGACGCTTGCCTTTCAGGCCAGCCACCGACGTGATGCCCGATGCGGGTAGCGCAAGAATGGACTGGTATTGCGGCAGCCACGTCAGTCCGACCACCACCACATCCTGCCCTTGCGAGCGCGACCAGATTGGCGGCGCATTACCGCCCTGGCGGAAGGAGTTGATCTGGCGATGATCGAAGTGCGACTCGCGCACCGACCGGTCGGGGGACGCGCGCAACGACGACACCGTCATGCCGTCAGGCGCAAATTCGGCGTCGATCCAGCCGTGATGGATGGCGATGCCCGACGCGGTCGGAACGGGGCAGCGGGTGTACCAGAGACGATCGATGGACATGGTGGGGGCTCCGTTTCAGTCGATGTGGATGTCGTGCGAGCGGATGACTTTTTCCCAGCTCGCGACGGAATCGTTGATGACCTTGCCGAAGTCGGCGGGCGATCCGCCCACCGTATCGAACGCTTGCGCCAGCAGCTTGGCCTTCACATCGGGATCGGTCAGCACGGCGTTCAGTTCGGTGTTCAAGCGATCAATAACCGGTTTGGGCGTCCCGCCCGGCACCACGAATCCTTGCCATGAATCGAACTTGAAATCGGGCAGCCCCTGTTCCACGAAGGTAGGAACATCCGGCAGCGCGGCCGAGCGTGTCCCCGTCGATACGCCCAGCGCGCGCAGCTTGCCCTCTTTGATGAAGGGCAGCGCTGGCGCGATCGTCACGATAATGCCGTCAGCATGTTTGCCCAGCACGTCCGTCAGGGCCGGCTGCGCACTGCGATATACCACCGGCTTGACCTGGATCGCGGCCTGGCTTTGCAGCAACAGCACACCGAGCTGACCCGTGGTGCCGATAGCGGGCGACGCCAGGCCGTACCTGTCGGGCGCGGCCTTGGCCAGCTGCACGAATTCCTGAACCGATCGGGCCGGGACCTCCGGATGCACCGCGAACACCTGCGGCGAAGAGATCGCGTGGATGACCGGTGCAAAGCTGGTGCGCGCGTCGAACGGGAGATTGCGGAACAGCGTTTGGTTGATGGAGATGCTGTCGGTGGCAACGAAGAGCGTGTAGCCATCGGCGGGTGACCGCGCGACGTGGGTGGCGGCAATGTTGCCAGCGCCACCTGGCCGGTTGTCCACGCTGACCGGCTGGCCCACACGTGCGCTCAAGGCTTTGGCGACGATGCGAGCCAGGATGTCGGGGCTGCCTCCCGGCGCGGCCGACACGACGATCTGCAGGGGCTTGGAGGGGAAGCGGTCCGCGGCAAAGGTGGGGGCGGCGAAAGCCGTTGCAAGCAGCGCGAACGCAAGGGTGTGGTGTGTGCGGATCATGTCGGGCAGGCAACCAGGGGTGGGGGTCGGGCCACGATAGAGATCGCCTGCACGTTTGCGAACGAAGAAGAACGCCTTTGAATATTCGCTTCGCGTTTCGCATGACTAAAGTCGAATCGCTTCGTTTCGGTTTGTCGGCTTCATTGCCATGATCGATGCCGCGAGGAAATCGTTTCCTCGTTGTCATGGAGAACGTCAATGAAGTTGATTTCCGCGGGCGTCGTTGCCGCCGGTCTTGTCTTGCTGTCCGGTCCGCTGCAGGCCAGCGCGAAAGAAACGCCGCCGAAGGTCATCCGGCTTGCGGGTCAAGGCAATGCGGGGGGGACGCCATATGGGTCGGCAGTGATCGGCGTGGTCCGCGCGCAGGAACTCCTTGAAAAGGAATTCAAGGCCGAAGGCGTGACGATCGAATGGCAGTTTCCGCGTGGCACCGGTCCGGCCATCAACGAGGCCATCGCCAACGGACAAGTTGACTTTGCCAACTATGGTGGGCTGCCCAATATCGTTGGCCGTGGTGCGGGACTGCCGACCAAGGTCGTGGCTTCCTATGGATCGGCGCCGACCTACGTGCTGGTGGGCAATGCCTCACCGATCAGAACGCTGGCCGATCTGAAAGGCAAGAAAGTGACCGTTGGCCGCGGCACTATCCTGGAACTGTCGCTTGAAACCGTATTGACGCAGGCGGGCCTGAGCCAGAAAGACATCCAGCTGTTTGACCTCAAGGCGGCGGATCAGGTCACCGCGATCACCTCCGGCGACGTCGATGCCGTCGTGGGTGGGTCCAACCTGCTGGCGTTGCCGGCGCGAGGCGTCGGCAAGATCATCTATTCGACCAAAGGCAAGGTGGATCCGGCCAATACGTTCGGCTCGTTTGTCGTGACCGAAGCGTTTGCCAGGAAGTATCCCGAGACCACGCAGCGTGTCGTGAATGCCTATGTGCAGGGCGCGCATTTTGCCTCGCAGGAAGCGAATCGCGACGCCCTTATCAAGATCTGGGAACTGACCGGCACGCCGTCCAAGGCGATCGTCGACGACTATGCCGGCGATCCGCTGGCCGATCGTCTGAGTCCCTTGCTGGACGACTTCTATGTGGCCAACGTGCGCCGCGGCATTGCCTTTGCCGAACAGCAGAAGCTGATCCGCCGGAAAATCGACGTGGCGAAATGGGTAGACGCGTCCTATCTGAACAGGGCGATTGCCACCCATGGCTACCAGAACGTGTGGGTACGGCGCGATGCTGCGGGCAGTCCCGCGGCCAACTCAGGTGATGGCGGCGCGAATGGCAAGCCGCAGCAGTGAGCCGCTGGCGCTGAACACGGATGTGCTGGTGATCGGCGGCGGACCGGCTGGCGCGTGGGCCGCCTGGACGGCCGCTGCCGCCGGGCGCAAGGTCGTGCTGGTCGACAAGGGCTACTTCGGCACCAGCGGCGCCACGGCGCCCTCGAACACCGGCAGGTGGTGCGTGCCGCCCGGCCCGGGCCGCGGCGCCGCGGCAGCCCGGCGCGCGGCACGGGCAGGTGGTCTGGCCGACCCCGCCGAAGGCGAGCGCGTGTTGGGGGCGGCCTATGACGGGCTGTTGTGGCTGGCGGAGCAAGGATACCCATTTCCGCGTGACGAATCGGGCCAGCCTTATATCGCCAATCTGCGCGGACCGGACTTCATGCGCTTCATGCGCCGCGAGGTGAAGGCGGCGGGTGTGACCGTGCTTGATCACCATCCGGCCCTGTCCCTGCTTGCCGATGGCCAGGGTATTGCCGGTGCGCGCGGGCTGGCGCGACAGCAGGGGCGGGCCTGGCGAATCACGGCCGGGGCCGTCGTGCTGGCAACGGGTGGATGCGCCTATGGCGAGCGCATGCTGGGCGCCACCGGCCTGACGGGCGACGGCTACCTGATGGCGGCCGAGGCAGGCGCAACGCTGTCGGGCATGGAGTTCTGTTCGCAATACGGCATCGCGCCTGCGGGAACGTCGTTGAACAAGGGACTGATCTATCGATGGGCCACATTCACTGACAGCGATGGGCGCGCGCTGGATCCTACCCCCAGTGACCGGCATGCGCAGGTGGCGCGGGCACTACTGGACGGGCCTGTGTATGCCTGCCTGGACCTGGCCGACGACACGGTGCAAGGTTGGCTGCGGCGTGCGCAACCCAACTGCTTCGTGCCCTTCGACAAGCAGGGGATCGACCCCTTTACGCAGCGGTTTGCGGTCACGCTCCGGTGCGAAGGCACCGTGCGCGGCGTGGGCGGGATCCGTCTGGCCAACGCCCATGGCGCGACCGACATTCCTGGCCTGTTCGCCGCGGGGGATGCCGCCAGCCGCGAGGCGTTGACCGGCGCCATCTCGGGCGGAGGCGGGCCGAACGCGTCGTGGGCGATTGCCAGCGGGAAGGGAGCAGGCACGGGCGCGGCCTTGCACGCTGCAAGGCTTGGCAGCCTGACGGCAACGCGCCAGGTGCGCGACGTGGCGGGCTTGACGCCCGGCACGCCGGCAATGTCCGCTGGCGCAGCCGCCGACGTCGTCGCTGCGGTGCGCCAGGACATGCTGCCCCTGGACACCAATTTCTTTCGTCATTCCGCCACGCTTGGACGGATGGCGACGCGGCTGGAAGGCGCCTGGCAGGCCACGCGTCATGACGCGGGCGGCGACGCGGATCTGCTTCGCAGCAGGGAAGCGACGGCGCTGCTTGCCTCGGCCCGGTGGTCGGTTGCCAGTGCCCGGTTGCGCAAAGAGAGCCGGGGCATGCACCGCCTGCAAAACGCCGCATTCAGTGATCCTGGGCAGGCCCGTCGCATCCTGCTGCGGGGCGTGGACCGCATCGATGTTGCATATGAGACCGAACCCGAGATGGCCTTGTCATGATCGAAGTGATTTCGTCGACCCGTTGCACGGGCTGCAACGTCTGCGTGACGGCGTGCCCGGCCAATGTGTTTGACCCCGTGCCCGGCGCCTTGCCGCTCATTGCGCGGCAGGACGACTGCCAGACCTGCTTTCTGTGCGAGATCTACTGCCCGGTCGACGCGCTGTTCGTATCGCCGATGGCGGACGGACCGGCCGCGCCGGGCGAGGTGACCGAGGCGGTGGTGGAAGCCGGTGGCCTGTTCGGCGCCTATGCCCGCGAACTCGGTTGGAAGCGCGGCCGGTCCGGAGGTGCCGACGCGGATCCCACGTTCCGGATCCGGGCGTTTCTGTAGACGGGTGTGTCCGCTTGCAGTCGAAGCCGCTGGTTTCAGTTGTTTGTGTCAACGATATGGTGTGTGCGTTTCTGGAGTTGTTTCATGTCATCGCTGCCCCTGGGTTCCGTGCCCCTTGATTCCCTGACGCAGCCGTCGGCGCCGTTGCCGTCGACCTGGGTCCGTGCGTTGCGGCCGTCCGCACTGAACCGTCGCGTGCGTGCCGTCGCCACCGGCCTGTTGCTGCCTGCCATGGTCGTGCTGCTGTGGGCAGTGGCCGCGCATGCGGAATGGGTCGCGCCGCAGATCCTGCCGGACCCCTCCCTGGTGTTGGCAACGGCCGTCGAACTGATGGCATCCGGGCAGTTGCAGCAAGAGCTGGCGGTCAGCTTTGGCCGTCTGATGGTCGGCCTGCTGATCGGCGGCGGGCTGGGGCTGGCCGTCGGCATTGCCATGGGCGTGTCTCGGCGCGTCGAGGTCTATCTTGGCCCGACCGTGCGCGCCTTCTGGCTGGTCCCGTCCCTGGGCTGGCTGCCTTTTTTCATGCTGTTCTTCGGCATCGGCGAGACACTCAAATTCGTGTTGATCGCCAAGACCTGCTTCTTGCCGCTGATGATCAACAGCTTCGACGGCGTGCGGAATGTATCGCTCAACTATCGCGACGTGGCGCGAGTCCTCGAGCTGGATCGCTGGTCCACGCTGCGCCATGTCGTGCTGCCCGCCATTCTGCCCGCCGTCTTCAACGGGTTTCGCCTGGCCTTGAGCAAGGGTTGGAAGGCATTGATCCTGGTCGAGATGATCGCGTCGGCCGCCGGCATCGGTTACCTGATGACCTGGGGCCGCAAGGCCTTCCAGCTCGATATCGTGCTGGTGACGATGGTTGTCATTGCGCTGGCCGGCTGGGCGCTCGATTACGCGGCCATGGCATTGCAGAAGCGCCACACCGCCTGGGCCGGAGCGACCGCATGAGCGCGCCGCCCATGGCTCGTCCAACGCGCTGGACCGACCGGGCGCGCGGCGCCGTGATTCCCCTGGGCCTGCTGGCCGCGTGGGTGGCCGCCGGTGAAACCGGCCTGGGCAACCCGCAGATCTTCCTGCCGGTGTCGACCATTGCGGCGGCCGCGGCCGAGTCGGTCGCCGACGGCGGCGTCACCAGCGCGGTGTTCGCGACGATCGTCCGTGCACTGACGGGTTTCGTGCTGGGCGCCGGGCTGGGACTGCTGATCGGCGTTCCGCTTGGCTTGAGCGCGCGTGCGCGCGGCCTGGTCTCGCCCAGTCTCAATGCGGCACGGCAGGTGGCGCTGTTTGCGTGGATCCCGCTGCTTAGCGCATGGCTCGGCACCGGCGAAACCATGAAGATCGCACTGATCGCATTGGGTGCGTTCTTTCCGATGCTGCTGAACGCCGAAGCGGGTTGCCGACAGGTGCCGCAGCCTTATCGCGAGGTGGGCAGGCTCGCCGAGCTGGGCCGGCTGGCGCGGATACGCTGGATCATTTTGCCGGCCGCGGCACCGGTCATCGTTTCCGGGCTCGAGATGGCATTTGCGACAGCGTGGCTGGGCACCATCGGCGCGGAGTACCTGATCGGTACTGGCTATGTGAACGGGGCCGGCGACGGCCTGGGAGTGTTCCTTGCCGCCTCACGCGAATACGGGCGCATGGATCTTGTCATTACCGGCATCGTTGCCCTGGCTGTGACTGGGTTCGCCCTGGACCGCGTCATCGTTTTTATTTCCAGGAGCTTGTCGTCATGGCAAACGTCTTGACACCCGATGTTCGGGTCACCACGCCACATTCCGCGCCGCAGGCTGCCGGCAACTCCGCCGCGCAGGCCGTCGACGTACGTGGCGTGTCCAAGTCCTTTCATGTGGACGGGCAGGTGGTGCAGGCCCTGCAGTCAGTCTCCTTGTCGGTGGCAAAGGGCGAATTCATCAGCCTGGTCGGGCCGAGCGGCTGCGGCAAGTCGACGCTGCTGCGCCTGCTGGCGGGCCTGGAGACTGCCGATGCGGGTGAACTCATTGACCATGGCGAACCCATTACCCGGCCCAGCCTTTCGCGCGGGATCGTGTTCCAGGATCACCGGCTGCTGCCTTGGTTGACGGTTGAACAGAACATTCTGCTCAGCATGAAAACGCAGGCGCGCACGCCAGAGGCGAAGGCGGCCGTGACGCGCGAACTGATCGCGCTGGTCGGCCTGGCGGGGTTCGAAAAAGCGCATCCGCATCAATTGTCGGGCGGTATGTCGCAGCGCGCGGCGATTGCGCGCGGGCTCGCGCCCAGCCCCCGGATCCTACTGCTCGACGAACCTTTCGGCGCGCTGGATTCCCTGACCCGCAGCCATCTGCAGACCGAACTGCTGCGCATTTGGGAACACGAAAGGATCACCATGCTGATGGTCACGCACGACGTCGAAGAAGCGGTGTATCTGTCGGATCGGATCGTGGTCATGGACCCGCGACCTGGGCGCATCCGCCGTGTCGTCGACGTGCCGATCGCCAAGCCGCGACGCCGCACCGATCCGGCGGTGATTGGCATCAAGGATGAAATCCTGGGTCTGCTTGGCGTACATTGAATGATTGCGGATGACAACGACAGGCCTGTCGAAAGAGGAATGAGATGAAGAGGTTGCACACGGTGGGATTCGTGTTCGTTTTGCTGGCAAGCGCCTCGGGCGCCCTGGCGGCCGACCCGGTCACGGTTCGGGTGGGCATCACGTCCGGCAGCGCGCAGGATATCTTCAAGATCGTGCAGCAGGTCGGCAAGAAGAATGGGCTGGATATCAAGGTTGTGAATTTCAACGATTACCAGTTGCCCAATGCCGCGCTTGCCGCGGGCGACATTGAAGCCAATGCCTTCCAGCACTTGCCGTTCCTTGAAAATCAGGTCAAGGCGCGCGGCTTCAAGATTGCCTCGGCAGGCCTGACCGTGACCGCGCCGCTGGCCTTCTATTCCCGCAAGTTCAAGTCGTTGGATCAGTTGCCCGATGGCGCGCGCGTGGGCATCCAGAACGATCCGTCGAATGGCAACCGTGCGCTGCAGCTGTTGGCTGCCAAGGGACTGATCGGCCTGACACCCGCTGCCCTTGCCAACAACGCCGCCACACCGCGCGACGTCACGAGCAACCCCAAGAAGCTGAAGCTGGTGGAGCTGGATGCCGCGCAACTGCCACGGTCGCTGGACGACCTGGATGTCGCGGCGCTGAACGACGACTTTGCGCAGCAGATCGGCTTGAACGCGTCGCGTGATGGTCTGGCAATGGAAGATCCGCGCGGTCGCTACGCCAACCTGATCGCGGTGCGCACGCAGGACCTGAACAAGCCCTGGGTCAAGCAACTGGTGGCGGCGTATCAATCGCCCGAGGTCAAGGCGTACATCGTCAAGACGTTCCAGGGGTCGCTGATTCCGGCGTTCTAGCGATGATGGGTCGGTCCGGCAGGCACGCGCCGACCGGGGATGCTTGCGTGTGTCAGGCTTCCTGCATTGCCGCCTGCCGCACCGCGCCGATCTGCGGCACCAGGACCATCACCATCAATCCCACCGCGCCGACCAGGAACGCCAGGCTGAGTGGCATCGTCAGGAACACGGTCGGGTCGCCGTCGGACAGGCGCATTGATCGGCGAAAATGCTCTTCGATCAGCGGGCCCAGCACAAAGCCGAGCACCAGCGGCGCGGGCTCGCAATCCAGCTTCTTGAAGCCATAGCCGAGCACGGCAAACAGGGCCAGCGACCAGACCTCGAATGTACTGGTGCTGACGGCGTAGCCGCCGATGCAGCAGAACACCAGAATGGCGGGAAACAGGGCGCGATACGGCACCTTCAATAGACGTATCCACAGGCCGATCAGCGGCAGGTTGAGCACGACCAGCATCAGATTTCCGACCCACATGCTGGCGATCAAGCCCCAGAACAATTCCGGCCTTTCGGTCATGACCTGCGGGCCAGGGGTAATGCCTTGCACCATCAGGGCGCCAAGAATGACGGCCATTACAGGGCCACCTGGAATGCCAAGGGTCAGGAGCGGGATGAAGGACGTCTGGGCCCCTGCGTTGTTGGCCGATTCTGGCGCGGCCACCCCGCGGATGTCGCCTTCGCCAAAGTGCGTGGGTGCGCGCGCCACTTTCTTTTCCAGTGAGTAGGCACTGAATGAAGCGAGCAGGGCGCCCCCGCCCGGCAGCACACCCAGCACCGAGCCCAGCGCGGTGCCTCGCAGGATGGCGCCGACCGACATGGCCAGTTCATGGCGGGTGGGCAGGATGCGGCCGACCTTGTCGACCCGCAGGGTGCGGTGTTCGGGGCTAGCCAGATTGGCCGCGACCTCGGCAATGCCGAACAGACCCATGGTGACCGCGACGAAGCTGATGCCGTCGGCCAGTTCTGGCACACCGCCCAGCGTGAATCGTTCGACGCCGGAGTTGACGTCGGTGCCGACCAGGCCGAGCAGCAAGCCCAGCACCACCATGCACAAGGCGTTGAGCAAGGACCCGTGCGCCAGCACGACGGCGGTGACGACACCCAGCACCATCAACGAAAAATATTCCTGCGCACGGAAGGTCAGCGCGACCTGCGCGAGCAGGGGCGAGCACACGGCGATCACCACCGTCGATACGCAACCCGCAAAAAAAGAGCCGATGGCGGCGATGCCCAGCGCGGCGCCGGCGCGGCCTTGCTGCGCCATCTTGTAGCCGTCGATGGCCGTCACGACCGACGACGCTTCGCCGGGAATGTTGACAAGGATGGCCGTGGTCGACCCGCCGTATTGGGCGCCATAGTAGATGCCAGCCAGCATGATGATGGACGACGTGGGTTCCAGCGTGAGGCTGAAGGGCATCAGCATGGCCACGGTGGCGACGGGGCCCAGTCCGGGCAGTACACCGACCAGGGTGCCAAGCAGCACGCCGCAGAAGCAGTACAGAAGATTGACAGGATCGAGCGCGGCGCCCATCCCCATGGCGATGCCGCCGAAAACGTCAGTCATGGTTGGTCCGGCATCAAGGCACGGCAGAGGAAGAAGTGGCGCCGGACGACAGCAGGGAATCGAACAGGGCGGGCCAGAGCGGTGCGGCCACGCCCAGACCCCAGACGAACACACCGGCTGCCAGGGCGGTCAATCCGGCGGCGAGCAGCAAGGCGTCACGCACCTTGAACGATTCGCCCGCCAGGGTACTGACCAGCACCAGCACGGCCGTGGCGACAACGAGGCCCAGCGGCATCAGCAAGGCGGCGAACACCACCACGGCCAGCACGATGACGGCCAATGGCCTCAGGGGACCCAGATCAAGCGGCGTGGCCTTGGGACTCCAGCCACGCGCGGCCGATGCCAGGCCCAGCACCACCAGCAGGCCGGACAGCGCGCCCGGCACGAAGGCGGGGCCCATGCGTTCAGCGGTGCCGATGCGGTATTGACCCGAATACACCAGGAAGACCAGGCCGAGCACTGTGAAGAGGGCGCCCGCCCAGAATTCGCGCGTGCCGGTCACGCGTTGCAACGTAGTTGACATCGTCAATCAGTCCGGCCGGATGTTGGCTTTGCGGACGATGGCTTCGTTGCGGGTGGACTCCGCTTTGACCGACGCGCCGAAGTCAGTGAAGCGGGCTCCGCCCGGCTCGGCGCCGACGTTCGCAAGTTGTGCCTTGATGGCCGGGTCGGCCAGCGCGATGGCAAAGTCGTCGGCCAGCTTTTTCTGGATGGCAGTGGGTGTGCCGGCCTTCACATACAGGCCGGTCCAGACCGAGGACTGCGCGGCGTTCCTGTAGCCCAGCTCGGCCAGCGTAGGCCAGTCCGGCAGGTTGGCCAGGCGCTGGGTGCCCGTTACGCCAAGCACGCGCAGCGTGCCTGCCTTGACGTAGGGCAGCGCGGAGGAGATCGCCATGGCGCCAAGGACGACTTCACCTCCCGCGGCCGCGACGGAGGCGGGACCGCCACCCTTGTAGGGCACGTGCTTGAGGGAGATGCCGGCCTCGTCCGAGAACAGCTCCACCGCCAGATGGGGGTTGGACCCGTTGCCTGCGGTCGAGTAGCTGATCTTGCCGGGCGACGCTTTCGCAGCGGCGATGACATCGGGCAAGGTTTTGTATGGCGAGTTCGCGTTGATGGCCAGCACGATGGGATTGAGCGTGGTCTGGAAGACCGGCACGAAGTCCTTGTCGTAGCTGTAGGGCAGGTCATCCCGCACGAAGGGACTGATGGTGATCTCGCTGGCGGCGACCATCTGCAGGGTGTAGCCATCGGCCGGCGCGCGCGCGACCACACCTGACGCGATGATGCCCCCGCCGCCCGGGCGGTTCTCTACCTGGACCTGCTGGCCCCATTGTGCCGACAGGCGTTGCGCAAAGATGCGCGCGGCCACGTCCGCCACACCGCCTGCGGACCAGCCGACCACGATCTTGACGGGCTTGGTCGGATAGTTGGCGGGGGTGGCTGCGGTCTGCGCCTGCACGGCGCCACCGACGAGTGATGACAGGGTGGCGGCCAGCGTCGCCAGCACGAGAGGGTGTCGCATGGAATTCCTTTGATTGGCCTACGGCGATTGGCCTGCGTTGATTGCCTGAGTCGCGTTGCCCGGTGCCGGGCGCCGATGTCATCGGGGCATGCGTCGGCAGGGCGGGACCGCGATGGTAGCCAGCGCCAGCCCCGGATCAAAAGGAATCGATACGTGCTTGCTTATGCGTTTTCTGTGTTTGCCTACGGGGCTGGGCCTTGCTGTCAGGTGCGGTACGACGGCGCGTCTTCGTCCAGCAGGCGCAGCGTGGCCTGCCAGTCACGCTGGTTGACGTCGGGGTAGCCCAGCGCTTCGTGCTCGCTGGCGGCGGCTTCGGCAGCGGCATCGTCAATCACGATCAGATTGTCCAGCCCTGCAGACAAAGCAGCCACTTGCGCGCGACATGACGCTTCAAAAAAGTGGTGCTTCAGAAACGCTTCTGGAATGGTGCGACCGCCGATCAGCACGCCGTGATTGCGCATCACCAGGATCAGCTTGTTGCCGATCGCGTCGCGCATGGCGTCGCGCGTATCGACATGGAATTCAAAGCCGTTGAAGTCGTAATAGCCGACCCGATTGAAGAAGCGTACCGAATGCTGCGTCAGGGGCAGCAGACCCCACTTTTGCACGCTGACCGCCATATTGGCTGGCGTGTGGGTATGGAAGACCGCAGCCAGGTCCGGCCGGCTGGCCATCAGCCCGCCATGGATCACCAGCCCGCCGCGGCTGACCTTGCCTTCACCCGACAGTTTGATGCCGCCCAGGTCGTACTTGAGCAGGGACGACGCCGTGACTTCATTGAAAAACAGGTGTTCGCTTTTGATCAGGAATTGGCCGGGCTGGTCTGGCACGCGTGCCGACAGGTGGTTGTAGGTCAGGTCGGTGATACCGGCCAGGGCAAGTGCACGGTACGACGCCGCAAGTTCGACGCGCGCCTGCCATTCGGCGTGGCTGATTTCGGTAAGGTGGGTGGGGGGCACGGTGGCGGTGGTCATGGCGGCGTGGCAAAGGAAAGGTGCTGCATGCTAACCAGCGGCGGCGGCGTAACTAAGGACCGAATGCGTCATTGCTTATGCGTTTTGTGCCGCTTCGGACACGCGTGAGGCATGCGTCTGGGTCATTCCTGCGCACCAACTATGCATAGTCGAAATGCTTCGTTCAGGATCTCTGCGCGCCGGCCGACCATGCCGGATTCGACTGTTCGGGCTGCCTGTATTCATGACGCTCCTTGTTTCTCCGCATGTTGCGGCCGCGTTCCGCTCCCACATAAGGGAGCACGCCGGGCCCTTGTCCATTCACACGTCGTCGCTCGACGCGCCGCTGGCCCGTGACGACCTTGACCGGCTGGCAGTCGCCTACCTGTCGCTCGATGTGCTGCGCACCGCGCGCGGCAGTGCAGGGCCCCATGCCTTCGGCCACTTCGCCGGGCTGCTGCGAGCGGCACCGCGGCTGGCGTGGGTCCACACCGGCATTGCAGGGGCTGATCATCCGCTCTATGGCGAACTCATGGACCGTGGCGTCAAGGTCACCACCTCGTCGGGTGCCAATGCCGACGCCGTCGCGCACACCGCCATTGCCGGCATCCTGGCGCTCGCGCGCAACGTGCCGCAGTGGAACGCAACGCAGCAGGCGCGCGGCTGGTTGCCGCTGGACGGGCCGTTGACACCGCGCGACCTGCCGGGGCAGCACGCTGTCATCGTCGGCATGGGCCCGATCGGCCTGCGGGTGGCCGAGGTGCTGCGTGCCCTGGGCATGACTGTGTCGGGCGTGCGGCGCCATGCGGAGCCGCTTCAGGGATTCGAAGAGGTTGTCGGTTTCAACGAATTTGACCGGGTGGTTGCTGCGGCCGATTGGCTGGTCCTGACCTGCCCGCTGACAAGCTTGACATCTCGCCTGGTAGGTCGAGAGGTGTTCGACCGACTGCCTGCAGGCGCCCGGCTGATCAACGTGGGCCGGGGCGGCGTCGTTGACGAAGCGGCTTTGCTGGATGCCCTGCGGACAGGCCGCCTGGCCGGTGCCTATTCCGACGTGTTCGAGACCGAACCCCTGCCCGCCGATGCACCGCTGCGCGATGCGCCGAACCTAATCATCTCTTCGCATACCGCAGGCCGGTCATCGGGCGCCGAAGGCCGCGCGACACAGATCTTTCTGGACAACCTGCGGCGTTGGAGAAGAGCGGAACCGCTTGTGAACCTCGTCGCCCGTCCCGCCCACGCTTCAGGAACATGACATGACTTCCCCCTTGACCTCATCCACGATCCCCTCCATCAAACCGCTGTCTGCACGGCCTTCTGTCGTCTCTCCGGCGCCCCGTTCCGGCTCGACGTATCCGTCGGCGGCGCGTGCCTTGTCAACGTCGGCTGGCGCGTCATCGTTGCGCGAGCAGGTATCCGACGCCGAATGGCAAGCCCGGGTCGACCTTGCAGCGTGCTACCGGCTTGCCGTCCAATTCCGTTGGACGGACCACATCTACACGCACTTTTCGGCGCGCGTTCCGGGCGATGCGGATCACTTTCTGATCAATCCGTTTGGCTATACCTTCGACGAGGTCACCGCGTCGAATCTGGTCAAGGTCGACCTGGACGGCAACATCGTGACCGACATCGCCGGGGTGGGCATCAACAACGCTGGCTACATCATTCACAGCGCGATCCATGCCGGCAAGCCCGAGTACACATGTGTCCTGCACACCCATACGCCTGCAGGTATTGCCGTGTCTGCGCAGCGGGACGGCCTGCTGATGCTGTCGCAGCATGCGGCGCGTTTTTTCAATCGGGTGGCGTATCACGACTATGAAGGCTTTGCGGTGGATGTGGACGAGCGCCAGCGGCTGGTGGCCGACCTGGGCGATCACCGGGTCATGGTGCTGCGCAATCATGGTCTGCTTGCTGCCGGGACCAGCATTCCGGAAGCCTTCCAGGAGTTGCACTTCATTGAACGTGCGTGCGCCGCGCAACTGGCGGCGCAGTCCGCGGGCGTGCCGTTGCTGATCATCCCGGACACGCAGGCCGAAGAGGCTGCGCAGTTCATTGAAGGCAGCCGCCACAGTGGCCGTATCGAACGGCACTGGAACGCATTGATCAGGCAACTGGATCGCGAGACCACCGCGTATCGGGACTGATTGCAGCGGTCCCGGCGCGCGGCTGCATCCCGCGCCACGGCACGGGCGTGGCCATGCTCGTTACGGTCGCGCCAGCCCCAGGTTGCCGCGCAGCGTCGTCGACGCGTAGTCGCGGTGGAACAGGCCGCGGTCTTGCAGGACAGGGATGACGAGGTCGATGAAGTCCTGGAACGCGCCAGGAAAGTAGGGGGCCATGATGTTGAAGCCATCGGCCGCACCCTGCGTGAACCAACGCGCCAATTCGTCGGCAATACGCGTAGGTGAACCGACGATCAAATGGTGGCCGTTGCTTGCAGCCGTATGCCGGTACAGCTCACGTAGCGTCAGTCGCTTGCGGCGCGCCACCGACGACAGCAGTTCGATGCGGCTGCGAAAGCCATGCGTCTGGGGAAGCGTGTCGGGCAGGGGATCATCCGGGTGCAGGGCCGACAGGTCCACACCGAATCGATGACTCAACTGCGCAATACAGTTGTTGGTATCAATCAACGATTGCAGGTGGTCATGGCGTTCCTGCGCCTCGGCATCTGTCCGGCCCACGATGGGCATCACGCCCGGCATCACGAAGACGTTTTCCGGCAACCGGCCCTGCTGCGCAATGCCTTGTTTGACGCCCGCATAGAAGGCCTGTGCGTCGGCCAGTTCGGATTGCGCGGTAAAGATGATGTCGGCGATCCGGGTGGCAAGCGCCTGCCCCGGGCCTGATGATCCGGCCTGGATCATGACCGGATGGCCCTGCGGTGGCCGCGAGATATTCAGCGGACCGGCCACATCGAAATGTTGGCCGTGGTGGTCCAGCGCCCGCATTTTGGACGCATCCACATATCTGCCCGCCGCCTTGTCCCGCACCAGCGCGCGGTCATCCCACGTGTCCCACAAGCCCTTGACGACGTCCACGAATTCTTCGGCGCGTGCGTATCGCGCTTCGGGTGCCGGGTGTTCATGCATGCCGAAATTCGCGGCGTCATGCGTGCTGGCTGACGTCACCACATTCCATCCCGCGCGGCCGCCGCTGATGTGATCCAGCGACGCGAACTGCCGCGCGATGTGGAACGGCTGGCCATAGGTGGTGCTGGCCGTGGCGGCCAGGCCGATGTGCCGCGTGTGCACCGCCACCGCGCTCAGCAGTGTCAGCGGTTCAAGTCGCGCCAGCATGGATGGCGGTGTCTTGGCCGTTGCGCTCAGGCCATCGCCCAGAAACGCCAGATGGAACTTGCCGCGTTCGGCGCGTTGGCATAGGTCGGTCAGAAAGGCGATGTCTTCGGTGGCCGACACCGCATCGGGATGACGCCATCCTGCCACGTGGTAGCCCGCGGCATGAAGGAACAGGCCGAGCACCATGGAGCGCGGTGTGGACTGCGTTGTGGCATGCGGGGTTGAAAGCGATGCGCGCGGTGCATCATCACCGGAGGAGGAAGGGGATCGGGACATGCGCGATTCTGGCTCGCGCCGCCGGCGGTGTGAACGACGCTTGTCGCGCTTGCTTATGCGCTTGGTAGTGGCGTATGCATAGCCGGTTTTATTCGTTGGCGCGCGGCAGGCGCGCCGATACCTTGGGGACTTGTCTGCCCACCTATTGGAATCCGTCATGCTTGCCCGAACCTACCTGATCGCGTCCCTTGCCGTGTCGGCCGTGATTGCCATGCTGCCCCTCAAGGCATCTGCCGAGGCCGCCGCCGCGGCCTATCCCGCCAAGCCGATCCGGCTTGTGTTTCCGTGGACATCGGGCGGGTCGCTCAGCGACCTGACACGGTCGCTTGCCGATGGCCTGTCGCAGCGGCTCGGGCAACCGGTGGTCGTCGACTACAAGCCAGGCGCGTCATCCACCATTGCCGCCGGTCTGGTCGCCCGAGCGGCCCCCGACGGCTATACCCTGCTGATCGGCGGCAACCCCACCTACGCCATCAACCAGTTCACGCATCGCCACCTGCCGTACGATCCGGCCGTGGACCTGGCGCCCATCGCGCTGGTGGCATCCGCGCCGTTCTTTGTGATGACCGGCCCGTCGCTGCCCGTGTCCAACTTCAATGAGTTGCTGGCCTACGCACGATCGCATCCGGGCAAGCTGAGCTACGGCACCCCGGGCATCGGATCCGTCCCCCACTTATCGGTCGTGCGCTTTGCTGAGCAGGCCGGCCTGGACCTGGTGCACGTGCCCTACAACGGCCAGAGCCAATTCATGACCGACCTGATGGGCGGCCACATCGACTTGGTCTTCAGCGCTGCCGGATTCCAGTACATCCAGTCCGGCAAGGTGAACGGCCTGGCCGTCACCAGTACCCAACGCGTCGCGAGCGTACCGTCGATCCCCACCGTGGCCGAAGCCGGAGTCAAAGGATTCGATGCCGAAGTCTGGTGGGGCATCGCCGCACCCCGCGGCACGCCGCCCGCGATCGTTGACAAACTCAACGTTGCGATCAACACCATCATCGGCGATCCCGCCTTCAAGAAGCGCTTCGACGAAGCGGGCTACCGCTTCGAACCCGGCACCCCCGCCCAATTCGCCACCCGCATCCAGGGCGAAATCCCCGTCTGGCGCAACGTCGTCGCGCGCGCCAACCTGACCGGCGGGGAATAAGCAGAGCGCGCAAGGAAGTCATAAAGGGCGCACGCACCCGCCCGAACCAAGACACCGCAGATCGAGGGCACAGCAGATCGAGGGCACAGCAGATCGAGGGCACAGCAGATCGAGGGCACAGCAGATCGAGGGCACAGCAGATCGAGGGCACAGCGGATCGAGGGCACAGCGGATCGAGGGCACAGCGGATCGAGGGCACAGCGGATCGAGGGCACAGCAGATCGAGGGCACAGCGGATCGAGGGCACAGCGGATCCGGCTCCGCCGGTCCGCCAGTGCCGCCCCCTGGGGGGAGGCGCGCAGCGCCTAGGGGGGGGCTCTAAACTTACTCTTTTTCTACGCCTGCATCGGCCGCGACCTTCTGCCACCGCACGCCTTCCGCCCGCACGAACTCTGCGAACTCCGCCGGCGTTCCTGGGGCGGCGGCGACGTTGCCGGCTTTTTCGATGCGGTCCATGTAGTCGGGCTGCTTCGAGATCTTTGCCAGTTCCGTATTTAAGCGCGTCACGATCGCGGGCGGCAGGTTCGCGGGAGCGAACAGGCCGGTCCAGGCGTTCACGGTCAGCTTGGGCAGGCCCTGTTCCGCAAAGGTCGGCACGTCAGGCAAAGAGGCCGAGCGCTTCTCGCCCGTCGTCGACAGGGCAATCAGCTTGGCGCCCTTGACCGCGCCCAGTGTGTTCGGGATGGTCTCGACCATCATCTGCACCTGTCCGCCGAGCAGGTCGGGCATGGCCGCGCCGCCGCCCTTGTACGGCACGTGCGTGATGTCCAGGCGGCTTTCCGACTTGAAAAGTTCGCCTGCCAGATGCGAGATCGAGCCGATGCCGGCTGACGCGTAGGCCAGCTTGTTCGGGTTGGCCTTGGCATAGGCTTCCAACTCGCGCATGTTCTTGGCGGGCACGGACGGATTGATCACCAGCACCAGGGGGCCGTCTTGCAGGCGGCCGATGGCGGTGAAGTCCTTGTTCAGGTCGAAAGGCAGCGTTTTCTTCAGCGCCAGGTTGATGGCGTGGGTGCCGATGGTGCCGAACAGCAGCGTGTAGCCGTCCGCCGGGGCGCGCGCGACCTGCTCGGAAGCGATGATGCCGCCCGCGCCAGGCTTGTTTTCGACCACGATGGGCTGACCCAGTTGCTGCGACAGGGATTGGGCCATGCTGCGCGCCAGGATGTCGGACGAGCCGCCGGCCGCGAAGGGCACGACCAGCCGCACCGGGCGGTTGGGATAATCCTGGGCCGAAGCGGCTGGCGCGAAAGCGACGGCGAGCAACACACCGGCGATGGGGACCCACGTCGAGGTCAGGCGGGTCGAGGTCAAGCTGTTAGGTAATCCCATGGTGACTCACTCTGGCAGATGGTAGGAGATGCGTTGCAGCGACTTGTTTCGTATACGGTCCAGTGGTTTGCAGGCGACACATTATTGGTCGTGGTAACAGAGTGTCAAGCCATTTCGGGCCCGGCTGACGATCCACTGGCTGTTCCCGAGGTATGCCGATATTGCATCGATGGCAGCGGACGGTTATGGTGGCGCCTTGTCGGCGGAGTGGCGGAACATGGATTTCAAGCAGCTGGAGTATTTCGTACGTGTTGCGGAGCATGGCAGTTTCAGCCGGGCCGCGGCGGCGCTTGATACCGGCCAGCCTTTCCTGAGCCGGCAGGTGCGCCAGCTTGAAGTCGAATTGCGCAAGAATCTGTTCCACCGGCATGGCCGGGGCATTGTCCTGACCGATGCCGGCGAACAGTTCCTGGCGTTTGCCAAGAGCGTGCTGCAACAGTTCGAGGCCGCCAGCCAGGCGCTGAGCAAGGCCGAAGCCGACATTACCGGCCGGGTGGTGGTGGGTCTGCCGCCGTCGCTGGGACGCGTGCTGACCGTGCCGCTGGTGCGGGCCTTCAGCGCGCGCTTCCCGCAGGCGCGGCTGACGATCGTCGAAGCCTTGAGCACCTCACTGCATGAACGGCTGGTGGCCGACAAGATCGACGCCACGCTGGTGTACGACCCGGTCGCGTCGTCGCTGACGCAGGTGGAACGCCTGGTGACCGAACCGATGTGCCTGATCCTGCGCAAGTCGCCGGAAAACGCCGGGCTGAGCACGGTGTCGTTTTCGCAGCTTGCGGATCATTCCCTGATTTTTCCGTGCGAGCCGCACCCGCTGCGATCGCGGGTGGATGCCGAGGCAAGCCGTCAGGGTTTCGAGCTTGACGTCGCTTTCGAGATCGATGGCGTTGCGTCGATCGAGGCGCTGGTCGGCAACGGGCTGGGCGCCGCCGTCGTCCCGTACAACGTCTTGCGTGCAGGTTTGCACGCGTCGCAGCACGCCGACGAATTGCTGATCTGCCCCCTGGTCGATCCGATCATGAGTTCGACCATCTGCCTGGTGACCGCGAGCCGTCGTCCGCCCACGCTGCTGGCGACCAAGATGGTCGACATGCTGCGGCAGGTGGCGCTTGAGACGCTGGTGCTGCCCGACGACGCGCGGGAAGCCTGGCTGAACGAGGCCAAACGGGCATAAGTGTCGCTGGCGGGCGGCCCGGCGTGATTGCTATGCACCTTCTGCATATCAAGTAGTGGCTTCTGGCGTCTGGCGAAGCAGGGGTGGGGCGCGCATGATGTCGTCACTGAACGGTCATCGCGGGCCGCCTGTTACAGGCGGTGAACGCCAGCCGTTTGCCTTGCAGAGGAAACCATGTCCTATACCTCCATTACCGCCACGCCAATCTCCCCGCACATTGGCGCCGAGATCGGCAACGTCGATCTCACCCAGCCCCTGTCCGACCTGCAGCAGCGAGAACTGCACGATGCCTTCATCCGGTATCAGGTGGTGTTCTTCCGCGAACAGGAAATCAGCTTCGAAGACCAGATTCGTGTCGCCAGCTATTTTGGTCCGCTCGGCAAGCATGTCGGCAAGAACACGATCAGCAAGACGACGGATAACCCGCTGGTGCGGAAGTTCCATTACGACGAGACGTCCAAGCAGATCTCGGGCGAAAACTTCCATAGCGACCAGTCGTGTGCCGCGATCCCGCCGCTGGGCAGCATGCTGTACAACCACACGGTGCCGCCCGATGGCGGTGGCGACACGATGTTCGCCAGCATGTATGCGGCTTACGAAGCACTGTCGCCGCGCATGAAGGTGTACCTGGAAGGTCTGACAGCTACCCACGACGGTACGCGTGTGTTCGGTCCGGGAACCCCGATCAATTCGCATCCGGTGATCACGCGCCACCCGGTCAGCGGCAAGAAGCTGATCTATGTGAACACCGACTTCACATCGAAGATCAACGAGCTGTCGTCCAAGGAAAGCGACGCGATCCTGAAATTCCTGATCGATCACTGCAACCGCCCGGAGTGGACCTGCCGCTTCCGTTGGCGCAATCATTCGATCGCGTTCTGGGACAACCGCTGCACGCATCACAAGGCGATCTGGGATTACTGGCCCAACGTGCGCTCGGGTTTCCGGGTGCAGGTGGAGGGCACGGCGCCGCCGCTGGCGGGCTGAGGCTTCTCGCCCGGCCTGGGGGTACGAAACGGCGATGCTGCGCACTGCGTGGCATCGCCGTTTTTCATTTGCCACGCCCGGTTACGTCCGCCGCGTGTTTGTGACCTGACATTTACCTGACTTGTCGTAAGCTTCGCGTGACAATCTTATGAACCGGATCGCTGGGGTCGGGGTGCCCGGCAGGAGTGGCAAGGCATGTGGAATGAAATCTGGAACACGACCGTCGCGGAGTTTTCCGACCTGCACGACGTCGCCGAAATGACGCGGGTCTGCGTCAGGCTGCTGGTGGCGATGGTGCTGGGCGGCCTGCTCGGGTATGAACGGGAATTGCGCGGCACGGCGGCGGGGCTGCGCACGCATATGCTGGTGGCCGTGGGCGCCGCGCTGTTCGTGCTGGTGCCGCTGCAGGCGGGGACCCAGCTGGCTGACATGAGTCGCGTGTTGCAGGGCGTGATCGCCGGCATCGGCTTTCTGGGCGCGGGGGCCATCATCAAGCTGGGCGAGCAGCAGGTGCGCGGGGTGACCACGGCGGCCAGCATCTGGGCGACCGCGGCGATCGGTATTGCCGCGGGCATGGGGCGCGAAGCCACCGCCATTCTGAGTACGGTGTTTGCCCTGGTCATCCTGGCTGCCGTCCGCAAAGTGGCGCCCGATAAACGTTCGCCGCCGTTGGTGGAAGTGCCGAACGGCGCGCGCCCCGAGGACCGGTCTAGGCTGATGCCATGACCGGCGCGGCCAGGTCGCCGTCTTGCCGCGTCTGACCAGGGCGCGGGCCGATAACGGACCCGCGTCTATCCAGGCTAATGAAAATTGCGGCTTTCGGTATTGAGCTTGCCAAGCAGCCCCGACAGATCGACCAGCCGTTTCGCCACCAGGCTGCGGACGCCCTGGTGGCTTTGCCAGATGCCATAGACCCCCAACAATGACGACCCCAGCAGTTCCTTGCGCTGGGCGTCCACCAGGCTGGGCCAGACGATCACATTGACCGGCCCGGTTTCATCTTCCAGGGTGACGAAGATGGTGCCGTGGGCCGTGCCCGGCCGCTGGCGCACGGTCACGATGCCTGCGGCGCGGGCCAGCCTGCCGTCGGGGAACTGGTTCAGCCGGTCGGCTGCCATGAACCCGCGGGTGCCCAGATAGCCGCGCAGCAAGGCCAGCGGATGACGGTTCAGCGTCATTCGCAAGGACTGGTAGTCGGCCACGATCTCTTCGGATTCCGTCGGGGCGGGCAGGTCGGGGGCCGGTTCATGGACGCCGGCGTCGCGCAGCAGGCCCCGTTCGGGCACGCTGTCGACCGCTTCCCACAAGGCCGTGCGCCGGTGGCCCGAAAGCGCCTGCAGCGCATTGGCGGCGGCCAGCGCCTGCAGGCTATGCCGGTCCAGCCCGGCCCGGCGGCCCAGGTCGGTGGTGTCGGTGAACATGCGCTGCCGGCGCACATCCACAATGCGCCGGCCCACGGCTTCGGCCAGCCCCTGGATCTGATTGAGCCCGATCCGCACCGACGGCGGCTGCGTGGCGTTGTCGAGTTTGGCGTCCCAGTCGCTGATGCACACATCGACCGGCAGCACCTTGACCCCATGCCGCTTGGCGTCCTGCACCAGCTGGTAAGGGGAATAAAAGCCCATCGGCTGGCTGTTCAACAGCGCGGTCAGAAAGGCTTCGGGTTCATGGCATTTGAGCCACGAACTGACATACGCCAGTTGCGCGAAGCTGGACGCATGCGATTCCGGAAAGCCATATTCGCCAAACCCTTCGATCTGCCGGAAGATGGCCTCGGCAAAGTCCACGTCATACCCATTGCCCAGCATGCCCGCCATGAGTTTGGTGCGGTGCTTTTCGAGCCCGCCCTTGCGCTTCCAGGCTGCCATCGACCGGCGCAGCTGATCGGCTTCACCCGCCGTATAGCCGCCGGCCAGGATCGCGATCTGCATGACCTGTTCCTGGAAGATCGGCACGCCCAGGGTCCGGGCCAGGGCCTGCTCCACCTGCGGGCTGGGGTACTCGATCGGTTCCAGCCCCTGCCGGCGTTTAAGGTAGGGGTGGACCATGCCGCCCTGGATCGGGCCCGGCCGCACAATGGCCACTTCCACCACCAGGTCGTACAGCCGCCGTGGGCGCAGCCGGGGCAGCATGGTCATCTGCGCGCGAGATTCGATCTGGAACACGCCCATGGTGTCGGCGGCGCAGATCATGTCATAGGTGGCCGTGTCGTCGGCCGGGATCTGGTACATCTCGAGCACGCGGCCGCGCTGCTGCGACACCAGGTCGAGCGCGCGGCGGATGACCGTCAGCATGCCCAGCGCCAGCACGTCGACCTTGAGCAGGCCGACCGCATCCAGGTCGTCCTTGTCCCACTGCACCACGCTGCGGTCGGCCATGGTGGCGTTTTCGATCGGCACCAGCCGCGACAGCTTGCCGCGCGACATGACAAAGCCACCCGGGTGCTGCGACAGATGGCGCGGAAAGCCCATCAGCCTTTCCGACAAGGCGCCCCAGCGCTGCGCATGCAGCGATTCCGGATCGAAGCCACATTCCACGAACCGTTTGTTCAGGCCTGCCTTGCCGTCCCACCACTGGTGGGTCTTGGCCACCTGATCGACCACGGCCAGGTCGACGCCCAGCGCCTTGCCGACATCGCGCAACACGCTGCGCGGCCGATAGCTGATGACCACCGCCGTCAGCGCCGCCCGGTCACGTCCGTATTTGGCGTAGATGTACTGGATCACTTCTTCGCGCCGCTGGTGTTCGAAGTCCACGTCGATGTCGGGCGGCTCGGAACGTTCGCGGCTGATGAAGCGTTCGAACAGCAGTTCGCTTTCCATGGGCGAGACGGCCGTGATCCCCAGGCAGAAGCACACCGCCGAGTTGGCGGCCGACCCCCGGCCCTGGCACAGGATGCGGTGATTGCGGGCGAATTTGACGATGTCATACACCGTCAGGAAATAGGCTTCGTAATTGAGTTCGACGATCAGGTCGAGTTCACGCGTGAGCTGCGCCACCAGCTTGGGGGGCAGGGCCGGTCCGAAACGTTCGTGCGCGCCGGCCCAGGTTTCGCGGCGCAGATAGCTGCCGGGCGTTTCGCCGGGCGGCACCACTTCTTCCGGGTATTCGTACTTGAGTTCGTCGAGCGAAAACGTGCAGCTGTCGGCCACCTTCAGGGTTTCGGCCAGCACGTCCGGTTTGTACAGATTGGCAAGGTGCAGACGCGACCGCACGTGCTGCTCGGCATTCTGCGACAGCGCAAAGCCGCAGTCGGCCACCGGTTTGCCGAGCCGGATGGCGCACATCGTGTCGTGCAGGGGCTTGCGGGATCGCACGTGCATTTCGACCTGCCCGGTGGCCACGATGGGCAGGTCGTGCAGGGCGGCGATCTGTTCCACCACGGCGCGATGCCGGGTGTCTTGCGCGCGGTTCAGCAGGCACAGCCCGAGGCGGCAGCGCCCGGGAAACACGGCAGCTACCCACGCGGCCTGGGCCGACAGCGTGTCGGGATCGATGCCGTAGTCGACCGACAGGATGATCTGGCAATCGGGCAGCCCCCGCAGGTGTGCCAGGTCTGGCGGAGGCGACGTGAAGTCGTTGGCAATAACCAGGTAGCTGCCCTTGTCGGCGCGCGTGCGGGCCAGGGTGATCAGTTCGCACAGGTTGCCGTAGCCATTGCGGTTCTGGGCCAGCGCCACCAGCGACAACGCGGGCGTGCCGTCGGGCTTGGTCAGGGTGAACTGGCTGCCGACGATGAGCTTGATCGGTGTTTCGGGATCCTTGGCCTGCACATGCGCGCGCACGACACCGGCAAGCGAACATTCGTCGGTCACTGCCAATGCCGAATAGCCCAGGGCAGCCGCGCGCATGACCAGTTCTTCGGGGTGCGAGGCGCCGCGCAGGAACGAGAAATTCGACAGGCTCTGCAGCTCGGCATAGGCCGGCAGCATGGGCGTGAACAAGGAGGCCTGCGCGCTCATGCGAACAACCCGTGCAGGAACCAGCGGATGTCGTCGTCGACCCGTTCGCGGTAGATCCAGTAGCGGACCTGGTTATCGGATTCGGCAATGAAGTAGTCGCGCGAAGCCGGGGCGTCGTCCCACCAGCCGGTTTCGAGCCGGTCGGGACCGCGCAGCATCTTCAGGCGTGACCCGTACACGGGCCGGTGCTGCTGCATGACCAATGCAATCGGTTGTTCGAGCAGCCAGAAGGGCCGGTCGGCAGCAGGCGCCACGGGCGCCGGCCTGGCCTTGGGCTGCGGCGCCGGCTGCCAGCCATTGGCGATTTCCGGCCGGTGATCCGCCTTGGGCAGCGGCTGCAGTACCTTGTCGGCACCCAGGCGCGCCGTCAGCAATTCCAATAGCCGGTTGTGATCGGCGGGCGTGCCGCCCGGCTCGGGAAACAAGGATTCGGACGGCAGGGTACGCGCCGCGACGTCGGGCGCCGACAGGGTGACCGCGATCACGGGCGCCGTCAGCACCAGCTGCGCCAGTTTTTCTTTCAGCAGCCGCACCAGATGTTCGGGATGCCAGGCGGGTTCGGCCAGCGAGATCTGCAGCAGGGTCGGCGGGATGGCATGCCGGCCCCGTTCATGATCCAGGGCAAGTTCTATTCGCGCCACCGCCAGGTGCTGCGCGACCAGCCACCCCGTCATCTGCTGGATCAGGCGATGGGCAACGAACAGCACCGCATCGGCATGGTCGATCCGTTCGATCAGTTCCAGCTTGGCCTGGAAGGTGGAGGGCGCCACGACCCAGTCGAACAGTTCGGGCGCCGCGCCCATGGCCCGATCCAGCGCCACGCTGATGTCCTTGCCGCAGCGGCGTTGCAGGCCGGCCCGCGGCAATTTGGCCAGTGCACCCAGGGTGCGGCAGCCGATGCCTTCCAGCCAGTCCAGATGCGGCCGGGCGGGCGGCAGAAGGTGGCACGACAGGCCGTCCATGCGTCTGGCCAGGGACGGTTGGCGCAGCATGCGTCGATGGCCGCGGCGCGGCGCGCGCGCCATGAGCCAGGCCCCCTGCGCGGTGGGCGCCATGCCCAGCTGCGCATGGAAACCCAGCAGCGCCATGGACTGCCGGATGCGCCGGCAGATGCCCCGCGGCCCGCCAAAGGCGAGCAGGCTGGCGCTGACATCGAGCAGCAGGCTGTCGTCGGCGGCCATGGCCACTTCGGGGGTGTACTGCAGCAGGCACAAGGCGATGTCGTTCAGGGCCGACGCTTCGCGCACCGGGTCGCGGTCGAGCAGCGTGGCTTCGGGCGCGATCGTGGACACGCCGCCCCGGCGCATGCCGGGACGCACCCCCATGGCGGCGGCGGACGGCGTCATGGCGCGCACCTTGTCGTGGTCGAGGATCACCTGCCCGTGGGCAGGCGACTCAGACCAGCTCGGGCACAACACGTCGAGGCTGAGGCGCGTCAGGTACACGCTGATCCACAAGCGCATCGTCGGACTCGATAGAGGATGTGACCGGCAGGCCAGGGACCGCCGGGGTGGCCGCCGTTGCAAGAACCGGGGTGGCAGGAACCGGGGTGGCAGGAACCGTGGCCGGCGCCTTGACGCCGAAGCTGGGCGCGCCCAGAGTCACGAACAGGGGCCGGTCGTGGCTGGGGCCGCGGCGCTTGACGATGTCGATCCGCACCTGATCCCCCGCGGGTTGCAGCAGCAGGCGCAAGGGAGAGGGCGACGCGTCCTGGGCGACCTTGGCGGGGCGGAACAGAAAGAAGAGGGTGTCGGCGGACTGGGCGGCCAGGTGCAGGCGGCGCAGCGATTCGGGACGGATCTGCGGTTGCCAATAGAGCAGGGCGCCGCAACTGCCGTTCTTGAGCACCTGTTCGGCCGCCCACAAGGCATCGGCCGTGCGGTCGGGCTTGAGCCACAGCAATTGCGACGACGACAGCCCCCACGCGCTCCAGCTGGCGACCTGGGGAATGAAGGGCGGCTGCAGCAGCACAATGCGCCGCTGCGGCGGCAGGGTATTGAGCACCGGCTGCAGCAGCCGCAGTTCGCCAATGCCCGGTTGCGAAACGAGCAGGTCGACCAGGGTACCCATGGGCCAGCCGCCGCCCGGCAGTTCGGCCGACAGGGCGTCATGCCCGGTGGGCAGGCAGGGCTGCCCGGACCGCGCCAGTTGCGAACCGCGCCACAAGGACGGGTGCAGGCTTTCGGGGGACGGCGCCGCGGGCGACGGCGCGGGCTGCAACGGCGCGGGCTGCGGCGGTGCTGCCTGCACCGAGGCCGGCTGTCCCTGAGGCGATTGCGGCGCAGGCGTGAGCGGTAACTGCAACGATGGCGACGCTGCGGCAGGCCGCAAGGCAGCCCCCCGGCTGGAGGCACCCGGGCGGACGGACGGCGGGTGTGCAAGAATCTGCATGACGGGCTCCAACCAAGAAAAGACTGTACAAATATACAGTGTTTCGCGGCGGGCCGGCAATGTGGTTCTGTAAGAGATGCTCAAGCCTGAGTCCGTTTGTTATCGGTGCCTTGCCATCCTTTCGCCAGGGTGCATGAGGTTGCTAAGATGCGTTGCGCCCCCTGATTCCCTACCTTCCCAATGTCTGGAGATCCCAAATGACCCTCAACGTCGCCGTTCTTGTCGGCAGCCTGCGCAAAGGCTCCTACACCCGCATGCTGGCCCACGCCCTGGCTGACGTGGCTCCAGACACCCTGAAGCTGTCCATTGTCGAGATCGGCGATTTGCCGCTCTACAACGAAGACCTGGACGGCGATGCGGCGCCCGCGGCATGGACCCGGTTCCGCAAGGAAGTGCAGGCAGCCGACGCCGTCATGTTCCTGACGCCGGAATACAACCGCTCGGTGCCGGCCGCGCTCAAGAACGCCATCGACGTGGGCTCGCGGCCTTACGGCGGCAGTTCCTGGAGTGGCCGTCCGGGCGCCGTGATCAGCTGCTCGCCGGGCGGCATCGGCGGCTTCGGCGCCAACCACCATCTGCGCCAGTCGCTGGTCTTTCTGGACGTGCCCGTCATGCAGCAACCCGAAGCCTACCTGGGCGGCGTCAACAAGTTCTTTGACGACCAGGGCAAGGTCACCAACGAAGACACCCGCAAGTTCCTGACGACGATCATGACAACCTTCGCCAAGTGGGCCGAGACCAACCGCAAGCGTTGAGTCGTCGGCGCTGACAGGGGGAGACCGCATGATCCGATCCGAAACCGTGCACGGCAGGCTGGGCGCAGGCCTGGCCGGCCTGGCGCTCAGCGTCGGCCTGGCCGATGCGTCCGCCCAGGCGCCGCCTGCGCCGGCCGTCCCCCTGTACCAGGAATCCAAGGACTGGATCCTGGCATGCGACAACACCCGGTTCTGCGAAGCCAAGGGTTTCAGCGACGCCGAGTCGGCCGCCATGCGGATCTCGCGCGGCGCAGGCCCGACGGGCACCCTGACCGTCGAGATCGATGTACCAGATACCGCCGAATCGCCCGATGTCACGGCCTTCCGGCTTGACGGACGGCGGCTCGACCTGAAAACCATTGCCTGGGCGCCCGATGACGCGACCGGCCTGGGCCAGGCCACCCTGGTCACGGCCGACGACGATTCCGCCTACCGCCTGCTGCGCCGCATCCGCGATGGGCGGGTGCTCAGTTTGGGCGACACCCGAAGCGCGCCCGCCGTGCCCTTGCATGGTCTGTCCACCGCGCTCAAGGTCATGGACGACGTCCAGTCCCGCTCCGGCAACGAAACGGCCTTGACCCAGCCGGGCCATGGCGGCGCCGCGGCGCTGGCCGCCGCACCCGCCGCGCCCGCCCTGCGCGGTGCGCCACCGCCGCCCGCCATTCCCGCTGCCGAGGCGCGAGCGTTGGCCGCCGGTGTCCGCCAGGCCATGCGCGGCGGCGACGCGCTGGCCGCCTGCGATGCCCGCGCGCCCAGCGACATTGCCGTCGCACTGACCAGTACCGAAGCCCTGGTGATGGCGGAATGCGCCCGCGCGTCCTACCAGAGCAGCTACGTGGTCTTTCGTGTGCCGCGCGCCGACCCGGCTGCGGCGCAGGTGGTGACGCTGGCCCTGCCACCCGGTCTCGAAGCCGGGGCGCCAGCGCGTTCGCCAGCACCGTCTGTCGTAATGGCTGGGCCTGCTTCCGGGGGGGCATCTCCATCCGGGGCTGCCTCGTCTTCTGGCGCTGCACCTTCCTCAACTAACGCAGCCAGGACAGGCAACACAGCCGCCGGCGCCACCCTGCAACTGGCCAACGCGACCTCCGACCGGATGCAGGCGGTCCCCGTCGCCCTGGCTCCCACGGCGTCCGCCGACCCGGTAGGCCGCATGACCGAGCCTACCTACAACCCCCGCACCGCCACGCTGGCATCCGTATCGAAAGGGCGGGGACTGGCCGATTGCGGCATTCGTGCCGAATGGCGGTTCGACGGGCAGGAATTCATGCCGTCGGCGTATCGCCAGCAGATCCGCTGCGGCGGCGGCGCGCCCGGAGACTGGCCGACACTGTGGCGTACCCGGTGATCTGAGTCCGCCACGGCCGCCTGTCTGCGTTGCCTGGCCGACGCTGCCAGTCCCCTTAGCCCGAGGCCTGACCCGTTCCCCGACGCCTGACTCGTTGCCCGACGCCTGACCCGTTTCCGACCTCATCTTCCGACCCGTCATGCTCTATTTGCCCCCACCTGTCCGGCGGCGTGTCGAATCCCTGGCCGCCAATCTGCTGCAACCGTCCGACGGCCCGCAGGTCGATTTTGCGGCGCCAGCGGGCGAACCCGCACTGGTCACCCCGGACTCGGTCTCGTGGCAGGTTTTCAAGAACCCCGCCACGCTGTTCATCGGCGGCGTAGCGGCGGTGATCCTGGAACTGGCGGAACCCCGGGTGCGCACGGGAGTGTGGGAACACACTTCCTTCCGTCAGCAGCCGATGGCGCGCCTGCAACGCACCGGACTGGCCGCCATGATGACCGTCTACGGCGCCCGCACGCAGACCGAAAAAATGATCGCCCACGTAGTGCGCCTGCACGGCGCGGTCCAGGGCGTCACGCCCGCTGGCACGCCTTACCGGGCCACCGATACCGACCTGCTCGACTGGGTGCAGGCCACGGCCAGCTTCGGGTTCCTGAATGCGTACCACGTGTATGCGCGGGCACTCACTCCCGGCGATCGCGATCGTTTCTATGCTGAAGGCGCTGCGGCCGCAAGACTCTATGGCGCCACGGGCGCGCCGATGTCGGAGGCCGAGCAGCAGGCGCAATTCGCCGCCATGGCGCCGCGCCTGGAAGCTTCCCCCATCGTGCAGGAATTCCTCACCATCATTGCGCGGGTGCCGGTGCTGCCGACGCCCTTGCGACGCCTGCAGTCCGTGATGGTGCGCGCCGCGATCGACCTCGTGCCGGCAACCATCCGGCAGACCTTGCAGCTGGAATCGACCGGTGGGCTCACGGCTGGGCAACGGTGGCTGGTGACCCGCGCCGCCCGGGCCGCGGATCGCCTGCCCTTACGCTCCGGCCCCGCTGTGCAGTCCTGCCGGCGCCTGGGCCTGCCCGACGACTATCTGTACCGCCGCCGTCAGGCCCGCAGCGCCCCATAGGCCGGTCCGAACCGGTACTGGCTGGTGCCGCTGCGTTTCGCTTCGTACATGGCAATGTCGGCCGTGCGCAGCAGGCTGGACGGGGATGCGTCGCTACCCGCTTCATAAATGGCAATGCCTGCGCTGGCGCTCATGTTGATCTGATGCGCGCCCAGCACGATAGGCACGCCCAGGGCCGACAGCAACGTGCCGGCCAGCGCGCTCAGGTTCTCCTTGTCCACCAGGCCTTCGGCCACCAGCACGAATTCGTCACCCGCGAGCCGGAAGACCTGGCTGCCTTCGCCGGCCCGGTCACGCAGACGGCGGGCGACTTCCTTCAGCACCATGTCGCCTTGCTCATGACCCAGGGTGTCGTTGACGGCCTTGAAGCCGTCCAGATCCAGGAACACCACGGCCACCGATCCACCGGTCGCATCGGCGCGCGACAGGGCTTGTGGCAGGTGTTCCTGAAAGGCGCGCCGGTTGGGCACGCCGGTCAGCACGTCTTCACGGGCTTCGACTTCGCGCGCCAGTTCGCGCACGTGCCGCTCGGTCACGTCGTGCGCCATGCAGTAGTAGCCTGCCAACCGGTTGTCGACCGCGTTCGGAATCAGGGTCACGGCGGTGTACGACGTCGACCCGTCCGCCATGGGCTGCGCGATCTCCAGCGACACACGGTCATCGTCACCCACGGCGGCCAGGGCCTGACGGATCTGCTGCGTGGCGGCAGGATCCATGACGTCTTCGATCGGATGGCCGATCAATCGCTGCGGATCCTTGCCCAACATCGACCGGTGCTTTTCGTTGGCATATTGATAGCGCAGGTCGGCATCGAAGTACGCCACCAGCGCCGGCACGTTGTCACTCACCATCCGCAGCTGGTCGTTGGCGTGCTGCAGTTCGCGGGTGCGCGCTTCAATGCGGCTTTCCAGGCTCTGCTGCAAGGCCAGCAAGGCAGCCTGCGCTTCGACGCGTTGCTGGATGTCGTCAACGATGGAAATGAAATACAGCGCCGTCCCGTCGACCGACCGGCGGGCGGCCACTGTCAGGTTGACCCAGATCACTTCGCCCGTCTTGCGGATATAACGCTTGTCGATCGTGTAGCGATCCACGTCGCCGCGCACCAGTTCCTGCAGACGATCCAGGTCGATATCGAGATCACCCGGATGCGTGATGTCCTGGAAGGTCAGATGCGCCAGTTCTTCGTGGCCATAGCCCACGATGCGGCACAACGAATCGTTCACCTCGATCCACCTGCCATCCAGTCCGATCAATGCAATGCCGACCGCCGCGCCTTCGAATACCGAACGGAATCGCGCTTCGCCATCCAGGTCGCGCAAGGCGGAGATGTCCCCCCGACGGCTGTCGATCAGGGCTTCCCGTTGATGCAGTTCGTGGCTGACCAGCAGCGCGGCCTGGCTCAGACAGCCAATGTCCGCTTCGTCGAACTCACGGGGTTCCCAGCCCACCGCGCACACGGTGCCCAGCGCCAATCCTTTCAGGCTGCGGATCGCGACGCCCGCATAACTGCGAATGCCAGGCGTGCCGGTCACCAGCGGGTTGTCAAAGAAGCGATCATCGATCAGCGTGTCGGGAACCACCAGGGGCGGGTCCTGCACGATGCAATGCGCGCAGAAGGCGCTTTGCCGGTCGAACTGGCGGATGTCGAAGCCATAGCTGGACTTGAACCATTGGCGATCACGGTCGACCAGCGACACCAGCACGACAGGCACACGCAGTGCCTGCGCGGCCAGACTCGTGATCAGGTCAAACACTGGTTCACGCGGCGTGTCGAGAATGTCGAGCGCGTGCAGCAGCGCCAACCGGTCTTCTTCATTGGGCGCAAGGGGCGCAATCAGCATGGTTCTAGGGCCTGGTGCTACGGGAATACCGGCATCGTACGCCGATGCCCCGCGCTGCGCAGCCCCGGCGTCACCCCTAGAGATCCGTGCCGCAGAAGCGTTCGGTGGCGGCCGGCTGGCTTACGAACGGATTGCCCGACCCCTGGATTTTCCAGATGCGCTGTTCACGTTCGCGCTCCCACGCATCCACCGGATAGGCCTTGGCCCACGTACAGAACAGGCGGCGTTCCTGGTCGCTCATGCGTAGCCGATAGGTGGTGTGCATATACATCTGGATGCGGGCGATACGGCCGCGCACCACTTGCCGCGGTTGCACGCGCCGATGCTTGAAGTCCACTACCGTACGGCATTGGCCGTACATGGGCGTGGGGTTGTTGTCCCACACATTGAAGCCGAAGTTGGACCGGTCACCGTTCACTTCGCCAATGGCCGGAACCAGATTGACCAGGTCCCCCTCGGCCTTGCCATAGATCGGATCCGTGGCGGCGCAGTGCTTGCGGCCGCCTTGCTGCCAGCATTGGCGCTGGTGGCCGATGTTCCAGGCGGGCACCACGTGTTCCCATTCCAGGCGCGATGCGCGCGACGCGTTCTTGCGGGGCTTGAAGCCGCAGGACTTCGCATCGATGGTCTTGCCTTTGTAGTTGCAGCCGCAATAGAAGTCCTGTTCCAGGTTGGCATACAGCCGGGGCAGGACCTGCTTGGCGTGCTTGAAGTCGCGGGGACCGACAGCGGTAGGGCGGGTGACGAGGGGAGCGGCGTGAGCAGGTAAAGCGGTCAACACCGAAAGCAGAAAAAGGAAAGACAGTCGCATGGGGCGGCATTGTATCGGGACCGTCATGCTACGTAGGCGATAATGGGAGGCTGACCTAGACATTTTTTTTAAAGGAAGGCATGTTCCAGGCATTACAGCTCCGTCTCTCTCCCTTTTTCTCTGAACCCTGGGCGCGCATCAGCGCCGCCATGGTGGCACTGGTCCTGGTAGCCGCTCTGGCTTACGTGATCGTCCACCGCGTCGTGCAGCGCGTCATGCGCGAACTGTTGACCCGCCTGTCATTGGGCAACTGGGACGACGCCCTGACCCGTCACGGCTTCTACAAGCGGCTTGCGCAGATGGCGCCGCCCGTGGTCTTCCAGTTCGGCATTCTTGCCGTGCCCGACCTGACAATCGCCGCCACTGAAGTGCTCCGCAATCTTGCCCTGGCGGCCACGCTGCTGTTCGGCATGCTGATGCTGTCGGCGGCCATGAACGCGGCCAACGACGCCTTCGCGACATCGACCCGCGCGCACACCCGGTCGATCAAGGGCTACCTGCAGCTGAGCAAGATCGTGTTGTGGGCCTTTGGCACCATCGTGATCGTTGCCACCGTCATCGATCGGTCGCCCTTGCTCCTGTTGTCCGGCCTGGGCGCCATGTCGGCCGTGCTGCTGCTGGTGTTCAAGGACACCTTGCTGTCCTTCGTGGCCAGCGTGCAACTGACATCGAACGACATGCTGCGCGTGGGCGACTGGATCGAGATGCCGCAGGTGGGCGCCGATGGTTTCGTGATCGACATTGCGCTGCATACGGTCAAGGTCGAAAACTGGGACAAGACCATCACCACCATCCCGACCTACCGGCTGTTTTCGGACAGCTTCCGTAATTGGCGGACCATGTTCACGTCAGGCGGACGGCGCATCAAACGTACGATCCGGCTGGACGCGGGCAGCGTGCGATTCCTGCGCGATGGCGAGATGGAACAGTTGCGGCGCTTTCGCCTGCTGGGCGAGTATCTCGACCAGAAACAGAAGGCCATCACCGAAGCCAACCAGGAACTGGGCGAGCCCGGCCATGATCCGGTCAACCAGCGGCGCCTGACCAACCTCGGTACTTTCCGCGCCTATACCGAGGCTTATCTGAAGCAGCACCCCGGCATCAACACCAGCATGATCCTGATGGTGCGCATGCTGGAACCGGGCGACAAGGGCATTCCGATCGAGCTGTACTGCTTCACGGCCAGCACGGCATGGGTGAGCTACGAACAGGTGCAGGGCGACATCTTCGATCACCTGCTGGCGATCCTGCCCGAGCTGGGTTTGCGGCTGTACCAATCGCCCGCGGGCAACGACCTGGTGACGGCGTTTGCGGACCGGTCGGCATCGCCGTCCATGCATGCGCGGGTGGAAGACCGGCAGGAACGCCTGGCCGGCTGAACCCGGGTCCGATCAGCCTGCCGCGGCCAGCACGTCGCGCGCGGCGGGCAGCGGCAATTCGCGGATTACGCCCGTGACGGCGCCCGTGCGTTTGGCGTGCTCCAGCCCTTCATTGGCCAGCGCGTCGGCGCGTTCGTTGCCGGCATGGCCGTTGTGGCCACGCACCCATCGGAAGCTGACCTTGTGACGCTGCGCGGCATCGATCAGCGTCTTCCAGAGCTCAGGATTCTTCACGTCCTTCCAGTTCTTCTTGACCCAGCCATGGCGCCACTCGGTCATGCCCTTCACCACGTACTGCGAGTCCGTGTAGACGACGATGTCGGTCGGCTCCAAGACCCAGCGCAGGGCTTCGATCGCCGCCGTGAGTTCCATGCGGTTGTTGGTCGTGTCGGGTGCTCCGCCATAGATTTCGACGGCCTTGTCAGGCGTCTGGATCCACGCGCCCCATCCCCCCGGACCGCCCGGGTTGCCACGGCATGCGCCATCGCAATAGATGGCCACGCCCGACGTGGGCGCATCGGTTGATGGCGGGGGCGCATCGGGCACGGCAGCCGGCTGCTCGGTCATCCACGCTTCAAACGGCGACAGGTCGGCCACGTCCTTGACGTACCACTTTTTTTGCGCGGGATTCCAGCGGGCGCCGAGCGCCTTGGCTTGGTCTTTCTCGGCAAACGGGACTTTCAACCAGACGATCATGGCAATTCGCTTTGGAGCAGGAGGGACCTCAGGGGTCGGAACCTTAAGGGCCGGGGCAGGGCGGTGTCAAGCCGGCAATCGGGGATAGCGCCGGGGCACATCGCCCGATTTTGTGCTAGGCCTGTTACGCAGTATCCACAGTGCCCTTTTTTTGTTCGATGTGTTTTGGAGGCCCATTTCATGCGGCTTGCGCGAGCGGTTGAGCCAGCTGTCCCCAAGCTTGTCCACAGGATATGGGGATAACTTTGTCACAGTTTCAAAACGGGTGTTGACGACCCGATGGCGTCCGGCCCAGGCGGCGGGAAACGCAGCGCCTGGCTGACGGCGCTGGCGCAGAACATGACGCGCTCGCCGATGGTCAGCCGTTCGTCGTCGGACAAATGCGGCCGCGCGAGGGTCAGGCTCAGGCTGCCCAGGCAGTTGCCCGCGCCATCCAGGATAGGTGCTGCGACCCCGGTCACGCCCGGCGTGACCTGGCCGCTGGATATCGTGCATCGCGTGCGCCGCAGGCGTGCCAGCAGTGTCTTGACGTCGGCCAGCGTGTGACCCAGGCCCGCATCCACGAAGGCCTCGGGTTGTTCGGCATACAGCCGCGTCACGGTCCGCGTGGGGGTGTAGGCCAGGATGATGCGCGACGCGGCGCCCTTCAACAGCGGCCGCGCATAGCCGCGTTCGTAATGGCTGTGGAAGGCATCGGTGCCAGCTTCCTGGTGCACGCACAAGACCTTGTCCTGATACCGGCGGCAGAGCAGGGCGATACCGGGCACTGCACGCACCAGGTCCTGCATGACCGGGCGGCTTGCGGTGATCAGCGGATCGCGCAGGCGCATGGCGTGATCGAGCTCGGCCACGCGGGGTCCCAACGTGTAGCCCAGTTCAGGCAAGGACGTGATCAACCCGGCCTCGGCCAGCACTTTCAGGTAGCGGTACAAGGTGCTGCGCGGCAAGCCTGAGCGCGCCAGCAAGGCGTCGGCATCAAGGCCGCCAGCGGCTTCGACGATGTCGATCAACGACAGCATTTTTTCCAGGCTGTTCATGGCGCAAGATCGTGATGGCACGGTATCCGGCAACTGCCATGTGTCGTACTGCACTGTGTCATATCGGCGTGCGCAGCGGCTGCCCGGCAGCCTGCCGTTCGGCGTTATCCAGGAAGGACGCCACGGTCGCCGCGATCGCTTCCGGCGACGCGCCCGCCACATGCGGCGTCAGCACCACGTTGTGCAGACCGATCAGGTCGGCCGGCGCATCGGGCTCGCTTTCGTACACGTCCAGACCCGCCCCCGCGATCGCGCCATCCCGCAAGGCTTGGGCCATGGCAGCGGTATCGACCACACTGCCACGCGCGATGTTGACCAGGTAGCCGCGCGGCCCCAGGGCCTGCAAGACGTCGGCGTTGACGATGTGCCGCGTGTCCGCGCCACCCGGCGTGGCCACGATCAGCATGTCGGCCCACTGCGCCAGCGCCGTTGCAGAATCAAAGTAGGTGTGGTCGACATCCGGAAGCTGACGCCGGTTGTGATAGCCGATGGCAAGATCAAAGCCCGCTGCGCGCCGCGCGATCTGCCGGCCTATCGTGCCCAGCCCGATGATGCCAAGGCGCTTGCCGTAAATGCTTGCCGGCGGTGGAAGACCTTCGCGCCAGCCGCCTTCACGCACGCGCTGATCCAGCCGCGGAATCTGCCTAGTCACCGCAAGCAAGAGTCCCATTGCATGATCGGCCACGCACGCATCATTCGCCCCCGCGCCGTTGGCCAGCGCAATGCCCCGCGCGCGTGCCGCGTCCACATCCAGCCGCTCGTAGCCCGCGCCCAATGCGCAAATGAACGCGAGCCTGGGCATCGCATCCATCTCGTCCGCCGTCAGTCCACGTGCGCCGATGGTCAACACGATATCGATGTCGTTGCCGTGGGTCGCAATGGCCTCGGCCTGCTGCGACGTGTCGGGCACATAGATGACGTCAAGCTTCGCTTCGATCTCGGCCAGATGCGTGGCCGAAAATCGGTGAAGGACAAGGCAACGGCGGCGGGGCATCGTCACTGGCATTCCATCATGGGCATTCCAACGTGGGGGGCAGCAGGATTCAGGGTTGAACATGCCAATAAAAAAAGCACCTGGCCCGCTAGGACACAAGTGCTTTTTTCTTCGGCTGCAGTGGCATGTCCTGGCAAAAGTTTTGCTGAACACATACCGCCTGCGGCCTGTCATTCTGGCTCCCCGACCTGGACTCGAACCAGGGACCTGCGGATTAACAGTCCGTCGCTCTACCGACTGAGCTATCAGGGAATTGAGACCGCAACTATAGCAGAAATTTTGGCTGTGTCAAAATGACGGCATGCATTTTTAGCAGGCGCTGCATGCCCGTATACACCCTGGCCGACATCGCTACCCACCGCGAAGAGATCCGCAAAAGCCGGTTCATTGCCCAAGCCGCGCCGGTCACCACGCCCGACGCCGCCATGGCCTTCATCGCCGCGCATTCGGATGCCACGGCCAACCATAACTGCTGGGCCTGGCGCATCGGATCGGCCTACCGTTTTCACGATGCCGGCGAACCGGGCGGCACCGCCGGCCGCCCCATCCTGGCGGCCATCGAAGGTCAGGAATGCGATCGGGTCGTGGTCGTCGTCACGCGCTGGTTCGGCGGCATCCTGCTTGGCGCGGGCGGACTCATGCGCGCATACGGCGGCTGCGCGGCAACCTGCCTGCGGCTGGCCACCAAGGTTGCCATCGTCGACCAGATCGTGTTGACCCTGGCCTGCACCTTTGCCGAGATGCCCGTGCTGCGCGCGCGGCTGCGTGAGCATGCGGCGGAACTGGAAGCGGAAAATTTCACGGGTGAAGGCGCCGTGTGGCAAGTGCGCCTGCCGCGTGAACGGGCGGCCACATGGGCGGCGATGGTGAGCGATCTGACGCGCGGTCGGGTGCAACTGGCGGAGCAGATCAAGCGCGCGACCTAGCCAGTGCGGCGGACATAACGCGTCGGCATCAGCACTTGTACCGCACTCGTACCCGCATTCGTCATTGCGCAATCACCGCAGCGCTTCATTCCGCGCGCGTCTTGCCCACCAGATCACGATGTGTCAGGTATAGCCGCAGATCAAATTCCAGCTGCGCGTACCCCGGCTGCATGCTGTCGCAGAGCCGATAGAACGCCTTGTTGTGATCATGCTCTTTCAGGTGCGCCAGTTCGTGTACGGCGATCATCCGCAAGAATTCGGGCGGGCCTTCCTTGAATACCGACGCCACCCTGATTTCTTTCTTGGCCTTGAGCTTGCCGCCTTGCACGCGAGATATCGCGGTGTGCAAACCAAGCGCCCGATGGATTACATCCAGCTTGCTGTCATAGGCCACCTTGTGGACCGGCGGCGCGCTGCGCAAATAGGTCGTCTTCAGGTCCAGCACATATTCGTACAAGGCCTTGTCGGTCTGGATTGCGTGCCGTTCCGGATACTTTTTTTGCAGGTAATCCCCCAGCCGATTCTGCTCGATCAACTGACGCACCTGGTCCAGCAATTCAGGCGAATACGAAGCGAGATATTTCATGGGCGGGCTCGGCAGAAGGCGCGAAGGGACACGATCAGGCAGCCGGTCGCGCAGCATCGGCGGCCGCGCCCAGCCGCCACAAGGACGTCACTTCCACCGACCGCGCGGCATGCAGCGGGTCGTCCGGATCACTCGCCTTGCCATGCTGCGGCCGGGTGTCGATGCGTCCCAGCACGGTCAGTCCGGCATCGGCAATCCAGCCGTCCAATTCGGCGCGCGACCGCAGCCCCAGATGTTCAGCCAGGTCGGACAGAATCAGCCAGCCTTCGCCCCCGGCCGTCAGATGCGCCCGCAGCCCGGCCAGAAAGCCGCGCAACATCCGGCTTTCGGGGTCATAGACGGCATATTCGATCGGCGAACTTGGCCGCGCCGGCACCCACGGCGGATTGCAGACAATCAGCGGCGCCTGGCCGGCGGGGAACAGGTCGGCCTCGACCACGTCCACCTGCGCCGCCAACCCCAGCCGCGTCAGATTCTCGGTTGCGCACGCCAACGCCCGCGCATCCTGATCGGTCGCGACGACCCGCTGCACCCCACGCCGCGCCAACACCGCCGCCAGCACGCCCGTGCCCGTCCCGATATCGAACGCCAGCGTCGTGGACGGCAGCGGCGCCCGATCGACCAGCTGGATATATTCGCCGCGCACTGGCGCGAACACGCCATACCAGGGGTGGATCCGATCGCCCAGCGCCGCAATCGGCACGCCTTTCTTGCGCCATTCGTGCGCGCCGACCAGGCCCAGCACTTCGCGCATGGACACCACCGACGGCTGCCCATCCGGCTCGCCATACGCCTCGCGACACGCCAGCCGCACGTCCGGCGCACGCCGCAGCGGAATCCCGTAATCGCCATCCATGGGCAACAGCAACATGCCCAAGGTGCGCGCCCGCTGCCCCTGGGCCTGACGATGCGCATGAAACGCATCCGCTGGCGACCCCGCCACTTTCTTGCGCGGCTTCCGGTCGATGCGCCGGCCCATGGCCTGCAGCAACTGCCGCGCGTTCTGAAAGTCCCCGCGCCACAACAAGGCCGTGCCTTCACACGCCAACCGGTACGCCGTATCCGCTGGCGTCGTGTCGTCCGCCACCACCACCCGCTTGGGCGGCACATTCCCCGCCTCGGACCGCCACCGCGCGGTATGCGCTTCGTCGGATTCCTGCCAGATGAGGGTGGGTGAGGAGGCGTGCATGGAGTTTGGGTGGGGGTGTGGCTTTGAGAGGGGGGATTTTACGGGATGATGGGGGAAGGGGTGGGGGGTGCGGAAGATTTGCTGGTTGGGAGCCCGGCCGCCGCGGGGAGTCGCATTGCAAGGCCGAGCTCGCTGGGTCCCGGCCTACGCCGGGCCTGGGCTTAGCAAAGCCTCGCAATGCGACTCCCCGCACCGTCCCTGCCGCTCGCTACCGCATCGGCTGGACAAGGTCGCACCGCCAAGTTGGGTGGGGTAGGGGGAATTTAAGGGGCGGTGGGGCTTGCGGAAGAGTTGCTGGTTGGGAGCCCGCCGTCCCTGCCTCTCGCTACCGCATCGGCTGGACACGGTCGCACTACAAAACAAATGCCAGCGCCAAGACGCTCCCAGACGCAAGGAGGTTTGCACCAAAAAAGGCCGGCGTGGGTAGTTGGGTTGGGGGGAATTGCTTGCGCCGGGCTGGGAAGCTGAATCGGGGAGGTAAGGGCGCGCCTGTTTGAGCGGCATGCTTATCGACTGTCCGGGGGACAGTCGATGCCGCGAGTTTGCGCGTCCGCCCCGATTCGGCTTCCCGGCACGGGGGACCGGCGAAGGCCGGGCCCCAGCAAGCTCTGACCCCCAACCCAACTACCCACGGCGGCCGCGCAAAAACCCCCCACCCCAGCAAGAACCCAACACGCACCAAGAAAAAACGCCAGCAAGAACTAAATCAAAGCCGCCAACTTCCGAACCTTCCGCGTCAACGCCCCCGTAGGACTCACCAACTCATCAAGAATCGTAAAATGATTCAACCCAGGCAAACACGCAATATGCCCCGGCAAATGCGCCCGCGCCGCCTCGAACACCTCCGACTGGCGCTGCAGTTCCGGCAACTCCGCCCCGCCATACGCCAACACCAGCGACTTCGGACTCAACGGCAAATGCAGCGGACTCAGTGCCCGTTCATCCGCCGGCGTCAGCCCCAACTTGTCATTCAGATAATTCATCCGCACCGGCTCAAGATCATAAATGCCACTGATCGCCAGTGCGCTGTGCACCCCCGGCTCATCCAGGCACATCGCCGCCAGATGCCCCCCCGCCGACCATCCCGACACGATCATATGTTCCGCATCGCCCCCAAACGTCGGCGCATGATCCCCCAGCCACGCCACCGCCCGCCGGCACTCGTCCACAATCTGCGCCAGCGTCGCGTCCGGCGCCAGGGTGTAGCCCACCATCGCCACATGCATCCCGTGCGCCAACGGCCCGGCCGCCAGTGCACTGAACGTATCCTTGTGGCGCATCTGCCAATAGCCGCCATGGATGAAAACCAGCAGCGGACCCGGCCGGCCCGACGCAAAGTAGTCGATCCGGTTGCGCGGCGCCGGGCCGTAGGCCAGGTTCAGGTAATCCGGATAGGCGGCGCGCAGTTCCGCGCTGCGCCGGTCCAGATCGGCCATCAGCACACTGCTGTTCGCCACGCCCTTGCTGTTGTCATACGCCGCGTCCAGCTGCGCCCGCGTCATTCCCCGGTAGATCGCGCTCATGACGTCACCCCGGCCGGCACCGCAACGCCGGCTTGCACCACCACCGGCGCCTTCGACGCCACATGGCTGCTCAGGCGCTGCGTAATGCTGCGCCTGACGTCATTGAAGCCCGGTTCGGACACCTCACGCGGCCGCGGCAGCAGCAGGGGAATGTCCTCTTCGATGCGGCCCGGTCCGGCTGTCATGACGACCACCCGGTCGGACATCAGCACCGCTTCTTCGACGGCATGCGTCACGAACACCACCGTCACTTTCGTCCGTGCCCAGATCTCCAGCAAGTCCTGTTGCAGCTTTTCGCGCGTCAGCGCATCCAGCGCGCCGAAGGGCTCGTCCATCAACAGCACTTCGCAATCATTGGCCAGCACGCGCGCGATGGCCACGCGCTGCTTCATCCCACCCGACAACTGGCCCGGGTAGTAATCGGCAAAGGCCGACAGGCCCACCATGTCGGTGTAATGCGCGGCGATCTCGTCCAGTTTTGCCTTGGGCAGATGCCGCTGTTTGGGGCCGAAGCCGATATTTTCTTTCACGGTCAGCCACGGGAACAGGCCGTAGTCCTGGAAGACCATGCCTCGTTCCGGGCCGGGGCCGGTAATCGGTGCGCCATACATGCTGACCTTGCCCGACGAGGTCGTCTCGAAGCCGGCCATGATGCGCAGCAGGGTGGACTTGCCGCAGCCAGAGGCCCCGATCAGGCACACGAATTCCCCCTTGTCGATGCGCAGGTCGACCGAGGCCAGGGCTTGCACGGTCTTGCCGCCGACCGAAAAACGTTTGCTCACGCCCTCGATGGAAAGAATGGGCAGGGGCTTTCTGCGGAGGTCGCTGTCAGACATGATGTTGCGGACTCCATTTGAGCAATCGGTTGTTCACCATCACCAGCACACGGTCGGTCAGGAAGCCGGCCAGGCCGATCACGATCATGCCGGCAATCACCAGGTCAGTTCGCGACAGCATGCGCCCGTCCATGATCACCGCGCCCAGGCCTTCGGGCACGCCAGTCATTTCGCCGACCACGATCAGGATCCACGCAAAGCCGTGGCCCAGCCGCAGGCCGTTCAGGATCGACGGCAAGGCCGCCGGCAGCACCACCTGGCGGAACATGGCCGGGCCACTGCAGCCCAGCATGGCCGACGCTTCGAACAGGCGGTGGTCCACGGCGCGCACCCCGAAAGTCGTGTTGAAGACGATCGGGTAGAACGCGCCCAGGAACACCAGGAAGATCGCGGCGTTCGGGCCCAGGCCGAAAAAGATCATCGACAGGGGCAGCCAGGCCGTGACCGGCACCGGCCGTAGCAACTGCAGGGTGGGGTCGACCACGTCCCGCACGAGCTTGATGCGGCCGATCAGCAGGCCCAGTGGAATGCCCACCAGCGCCGCCGCAAAGAAGCCGCCATAGACCCGCGTGACCGACTTCCACACATGCAGCGGCAGCGTTTCGCTGAAGGCGTCGTCGTAGACCCCGCCCACCGTGAAGTCGACCAGCATGCGCGCCACGTCATAGGGCAACGGGATCAACTGCGTGCGCGTCAGCCGGACCGCCAGGTCCCAGGCAATCAGCAGGCCCAGCGGCAACAGCCACGGCGTCACGACACGCCGCAGCGTGCCGGCCGCCGTCCGCCGGGTGCCGGTATCGGCCGCCTCGTTGCTGTCGGGCAGGGGCAGGGCGGCGCCTGCGGGTGGGGTCGGAAGGCTGGCCATTATTTCGTCGCCGCGACCTGCTGGATAAAGGTCGTATCAATGAACGTGGCATAGTTCGGCAGCTGTCGGATCTGCTTTTTGTCCAGCATCTGCGCGCCGTAATACTTGGCGCGCGTGGTCCAGTCGTCGTCGATCTTCCAGGTCAGTTCCACGTTGGGCGCGGCCACTTCCACGACCTTGGCCGGAATGCCCAGTTTGGCGGACGACATCTCGATGAATGCGCTGCGGTTCGACATCGCGTATTCGGTGGCCTTGCGGTGGATGTCCAGAAAGACCTTGATCAGTTCCGGCTTGGCCTTGACGGTATCCGCATGCGTCGTCATGACCATGTTCACCGACCCGGTCGGCGTGTTGTACGGGAATTCGATCACCTTGCCGACGCCGCGGCCCACGCTGATCGACGGGCCCGGTTCCGCGCCCACGTACGCGTCGATGTCGCCGCGTTCCATGGCCGTCGGCATTTCGCTGAACGACAGGCGCACCGACTGCACGTCCTTGATCGTCATGCCTTCCTGCTTCAATCGATCCAGGAAGACCACTTCCTGCGTCGAGCCTGGCAGGATCCCGATCTTCTTGCCCTTGAGCGTCTTGACCGAATTGGCCGGCGCATCGGCCCGGCCCACGATCGCCATGCCGCGATTGCACTGCGCGCCAATGATCACGACGGGCTCGCCCGCTGCGCCGCCCAGGGTGGCAGCCGCCAGTCCGAACGCGCCAAAGTCCACGGACTTGGTCACCACGGCGTTCTTGCCATCGGTGGGCGTCTCGAACGGGACCACCTCGATCTTGTAGCCGGCGGGCGTGAACTTCTCATAGAAGTAGGGGGTGATCGCGTGGATCAGCTTGAGCGTGCCGACCCGTATGACCTGGTCGGCGGCGGCGGCGGGAGCGGCCCAGGCCACGGAGGCGCAAGCGGTGGCGATAAGTGCGGCAATGAAGGTTCTGCGGTGGGGCACGTTGCATCCTCGGTCGGAACACGTCACGGCGACGTTCCCGTATCTTGCAAGCGGTGTGCCAGGCAGGCTGGGGGTGTTCCTGGTGATAGCAGGCACTTCTGGGCAGACAAGCGCACGTCTATGGTGCGCAGCAGGCAGGCAGCCGTTCCCTTGCGCGGAACGGCGGTCCAAAGCGGTGCCTGGGGGCGGTCCATGCTGGGGCATGCCGGTGCGTGCGCCAGGAAAAGGGGCGCACCCGGCTGCTACTATGACGCACACCTTTCGTCCCGCAGACCCTATAGACACAGGAGCGTCATGCCTTTACCCGTTACCCGCCGCCGCGTGTTGCGCACCGCTCTGGCGGCCACGCTGCTTCCGTCGCTGGCCGCGCTGGCCGCATGTGCCAAGAAGGTCGAATACCACGGCATCGACCTGTCGCAGGCCACCTTTGCCACCGACTTCAAGCTGAAGGACCCGGCGGGCAAGGAACGGACGCTGGCCGACTTCCCGAACAAGGTCGTGATGGTGTTTTTCGGATTCACGCAGTGTCCGGACGTGTGTCCGACGGCATTGGCGCGCGCGGTCGAGATGCGCGGGATCATGGGCGCCGATGCCGACAAGGTGCAGGTGGTGTTCATCACCATCGACCCGGAGCGCGATACGCCCGAGATTCTGAAGGCCTATACCGAAGCCTTTGACCCGACCTTCCTGGGCCTGCGCGGCGACCTGGCCGAAACCAAGGCTACCGCCGACGCGTTCAAGGTGTTCTATCAGAAGGTGCCCACGGGCAGCTCCTACACCATGGACCACACGTCATTGACCTACGTGTTCGACCAGAAGGGCAAGCTGCGCCTGGCGCTGCGCCACGACCAGAGCGCGCAAGAATGCGCGTCGGACATCAAGACACTGATGGAAACGGCGTAAAAAGTTGGAGTTCTACGTGGTGCCTTGAAGGCATGCGACGGCGGGGCAGGCAGGCAGCCATCGGCCCGCCGCCGTATACCTCAGCCCTGTACCTCAGCCCCGTCCCACCATCCGTTTCAGCCCCAGCCACTGCTGGGCAAAGAATCCCTGGCCGTACTCGCGGCCGCCTTCTTCCGGCAGCTGGTCGCGAATGCCGGTGGCTTCGTAGTTGCCACCAAAGTGCGCCGTGCCAAACAGAATGTCCCAGATCGGGAACAGCACCGCGAAGTTATGCCCGCCCAGGCGGCGGCCGCGCGATTCGTGGCCCAGCCCGATGGCGTGATGCAGACGGTGAAAACGTGGCCCCACGATCAGCTTTTCGCCGATGCGGCCAAAGCTCACGCGCACATTGGCATGCGAAAAGCTTTCGATCAGGTTGCTGATCGCAACGATCGCCACGAACTGGCCGGGCGCCACGCCAATCAGTTGCGAGGCAATCACCAGCATCGTGTCGTGCAGCAGGTCTTCGAGCAGATGGTTGCGGTCATCGCTCCACATCGTCATCTGGCGCTGGCTGTGGTGCACCGAATGCAGCGCCCACAGCCACCGGTAGCTGTGCACCGCGCGGTGGAACAGATAGCCCAGCAGATCGAACAGCAACAGGTACAGCAGCAGGCTGGCGATCGGGCCATCGGTCACGCCGGGCCACAGTTGATCCAGCTGGAATGACGACAGCCCCATGACGTGCAGGCTGCCGAACATCGCATTCCACAACGGGTCGATAGCAAAGAACAGGGCAACGCGGAAGATGCCCAGCCGGTGGATGACCGTGTAGATCATGTCGAGACGGATGCCGCGGTGGTCGGTCACCTGTTCCACGGGCTTCCAGCGCTGCATGGGTGCGATCACCGCGATCAGCACCACGATCTGGATCACGCCCACCAGCAGCCACATCGTGGCGTCAAAGGCGTCTTCGACAAGATTGCCCATGCCCATGGCAAACAGCAGGGGCTGGATGGCCGCTTCGAACAGCCATTGCTGGGCGGCGGAAAAAAGGTCAGTGATCGTGTCCATCGTCAACCGTTTGTCTTGAGCCACTCCCGATAGGCGGGATGGGTTTTCAGCGTGGCAAAACAGAAGCCCTTGTTCTTCAGGCCGACAATCAGGGGCTCGAGCACAGCAGGTGCCCAGGGGTCCTGACGCGACCAGATGCCCAGGTGCGCCAACAGGATATCGCCCGGCCGGATGCGCTGCAGCGCGCGGTCCAGCAGGGCTTTGTTCGGATAGGCCTTGCTGGGCAACTCGTCTCCGAGAAAGCCCGCTTCGGCCCAGCCGACATGGCTGTAGCCGCAGCTTTTGGCCGCCGCCAGCAGCGCGGGCGACTGCTTGCCACCCGGCGCACGGAACAGCGGACTCAGTTTCTGGCCGGTCATCGCCTTGAAGCGCGTCGCGACCTTGTCCAGCTCGGCGCAATATTCCGCCGATGTCCACTGGCGGGTCTGCCCGGCATTCGGGCCGGCGCTCGGCTTCATGCGAAAGGTGCCGCCGGCCTGGTCGGCCAGCCAGTACACGTGGTCGTAGGTGTGCGACCCGAACAGGTGGCCTTCGGCCGCGCGCGCCTTCCACCACGGCGCCCACTGGTCATCCAGGCTGCCGCCCTCGGTCTGGGTGCGTTCGTTCGCCAGAAAGAACGTCACTTTCACGTCGTTGCGCTTCAGCACGTCGGCGATCAGGGGCGCGACGCCCATGTGCCCGGTGTCGAAGGTCAGGTAGACGGGCTTGTCGCAGTCGGCCGCAAACGCCGTGCTGGCGACCAGGCCCGTCGCGGCCAGGGCCAGACTGACCCGTCTAACGGAGCGGAACATGATCCAGCGTCCAGACGCCGTGCGGCGAACGGCCCACGTTCACCTGGCGCACCACTTTCTTGGTGTCCAGGTCGATCACGGTCAATTTCTTGGCCCAGCGCGATGTCACCAGCAGCGTCTTGCCGTCGGCCAGCACGTCCATGCAATCCGGGCCACCCGGGGCATGGAAGGTGTCGACCACCGTCTGCGTCTGCATGTCGATGCGGCTGATGCTGTTGGCCACGCGATTGCTGACGAACACGTGACGCTTGTCGCCCTGCGCCCGGAACGCATGCGCGCCGGCGGCCGTCTGGATCTTCTTGACGAGCTTGGCGGGCGACACGGTCAGGTCATAGACCTCGACAAAGCTGTCACCGGTCAGGGCCAGGAACAGGAACTTGTCATCGGGGGACACGAACAGGTCGGCGGGCATCTTGCCCACCGGGATCGTCCACTTGGGCGTCTGCGTAGCCAGGTCGATCGCGATCATCTGGTCGCTATCCTGCAGGGACACATACGCCGTCGTGCTTTTGCTGTCGGTGTTGATGTGGCTGGGTGTCTTGCCGGCCGGCACGCGCTTGGCCAGCTTCAGATCGAAGCCGCCCGTCGGCAGCGGCTGCCACCGGTAAATGTCGATATGGTCCAGGCGGTTCGCGGCGGTAATGAACCACTTCATGTCCGGCGAAAAGCGCAGGTGATACGGGTCGACGATGCCGGTAATGGTGCGCTGGAACTTGCCCGTGCGCGGGTCGACCAGCGTCAGCGAATCGCTCGACGCATTGGCAACGATCACCGACTTTTCGTCGGGCGTCAGGTACAGGTGATGCGGTTCCTTGCCTGTCGGGATGCGCCCGGTTTCCTGATAGGTGACCGGGTCGATCAGGCTCAGGTTCGCATCCAGCGAATTCAGGACAATGATGGGGGCGGTGGGAGCGGGCTTGGTCGCCGCGGCAGCGGCAGGAGCAGGGACGGCGGCAGGGGCGGCGGCAAACGCGTTCAGCGCGAAGGCGACACTGCCGAGCAGGGCAAAACGGGCAAGGTGCAGGCGTATCAACGTAACTCTCGAAGAACAGGGAATCTGACTGTCGCCGCGATTGTTGCACACGCGACTGACGAAAACCTTGCACCTTTCCAACACTCGCACGTAAAAACGGCGAAACCCGCGTGGTTGCTGGGTTTCGCCGGGTTCGGGCGTTACAAAATACCTGCCGTTCAGTGGTGCTGGTGACCCCCGGCTGCTGCTTTGCCCTGGGTATTGAAGTTGATGGCCTCCACCTTGAAATCGACCTTCACTTCGCCCGCCTTTTCAAAGACCAGCGTGGCCGGAAAGGAGCTGCCCTGTTTCAGGGGGGCCTTCAGCTGCATGAACATGATGTGATAGCCGCCCGGTGCAAATTCCACTGTCTTGCCCGCCGGCACGGCCACGCCGTCGACCTGCCGCATGCGCATGATGTTGTCTGTCGTTTCCATGGTGTGGATTTCGGCCGTGGCCGACACGTCGGACCGCACAGCCAGCAGCTTGTCGTCCTTGCCGTGGTTGTCCAGCTTCAGGAAGCCGCCGCCAGCCGGCTGGCCGGGCACGGTCGCGCGGGCCCAGGGATGGCCGATGTCGATCTCGCCAGCCTTGTAGCCGTGGGCGAAGGCGGAGGTGGTCAGGGTGCCCAGAAGCAGGGCGGTCAGGGTAAAGGTACGCAGCGTCATGATGATCCTGGATGTGTCGAGAGCGGGCAGGCGGTCAAGCCTGCGTGGCAGCGCAAAGGTCGTGGAAGACTCGTAGCGAGTCGCTTACCCCTGGGCTGGCGGGCCTCTGGACAGGAAGGACAGCAGGACCACGCCGGGCGCCGGTACGTCGACAGCCCGTTGCGCAAGCAGGTAGGACAACGTGCGGGCGGTCGCCGCAAGCTCCGGTGCTGGGGGCAGCACGGCGGCCATGGCCCCCGCGATACAGAGCGGGCACATTGCCGCGGTGGTGTCGTGCGACGGTGCAGGCGCGTCTTGCAGCAGGCTTTCCAGCGGCGATCCGGGCGACAGGCAAAATGCGGCCGGAATCGTGGTTCCCGCTGCCTGGCCTTGCGTCAGACCACCCCCTGACATCGCATGCGCGGCCGGCAGCAGCACGTGCATCAGCGCGGCAAGCAGTGCCAGCCAGGCCACGCGACGAACGGACGGGAGGGTCGTCAAGGCGATCTGCGGGATGCTGGTTTCCGGGCCGCTGCCGGAATCAGAAGCTTTCGGTCGACGTGAACAGGCCGACGCGCAGGCCTTCGGCCGTGTAGATCTCGCGGCCATCCACGCTCATCGACCCGTCGGCAATGCCCAGTACCAGCGAACGGTTGATCGTGCGCTTGATGTCGATCCGGTACGTGACTTTCTTGGCGGTCGGCAGCACCTGGCCAACGAACTTCACTTCACCGGATCCCAGCGCGCGGCCGCGCCCGGGATTGCCTTGCCAGCCCAGGTAGAAGCCCAGCAGCTGCCACATCGCATCCAGGCCCAGGCAGCCCGGCATGACGGGGTCGCCTTCGAAGTGGCAGGCAAAGAACCAGAGGTCAGGCGTGATATCGAGCTCGGCGACGATCTCGCCCTTGCCGTGCTTGCCGCCCTGGTCCGAGATGTGGACGATGCGGTCGATCATCAGCATGTTGCCGGCGGGCAGTTGCGCATTGCCCGGGCCGAACAACTCGCCGCGGCTGCAGCTCAACAGTTCTTCGGTGGAGTAGGCGCTTTGTTTGAGATGAGGCATGAAGAAGTCTGGTAATGGAAAAAGTGGCCGCCGGGGCGGTCGCAGGCAAGGATGATAACCGGAGTGGCATGCCGGTCGCCTTGGGGCTGACCCGCGGACCCGCATGGCGCCAGGGGAATCGGGTCGCCAAAATAAAAAAACAGGAGCCCGTTGGAGCTCCTGTTTCGTGTACTGCCTGCAGTTTACCCCGGACCTGACGGGCAGGCCGGCGGGGCAGGGACCGCATTAATCCATCAGGTCAGCCGGGACCTTGCCGCCATTGGCGGCAAGCTTGTTCATGACCTGCTTGTGCAGCCAGATATTCATGGCGGCCGAATCCGACGTGTCGCCGGAATAGTGCAGTTCCTGGGCCAGTTCCTTGCGCGATTGCAGGCTGCTGTCCAGTTGCAGGAGTTTGAGCAGATCGACGATCGACGTGCGCCAGTTCAGCTTTTCACCTGCCTGTTGCGCCTTGCCGTCCAGAATGGATTCCACGTCCACTTGCGACATGGCGGCCGGGGCGGCTGCGGTGCCCGGTGCGGGCGAGCCCACCGGCGCCGAACCTACGGGCGGGGTGCCTGCCGGGGCGGCGCCGTCGGCTGGATTGTCAGCTGCGTGCGACGAAGGAAAAATCTTGCTGAAGATGTTGCTCAGAATACCCATGGCTTGCCTCTGTGTTCTAGGTGGAATGATTCGGGAAACGTCGATCGCCAACTTGGTGGATGCGAGTCGACCTGCGTTCACCGAAACAGTAGGGCAAGGGCAAGCGGATGGGTGTGTGGATGTATTACGGATGGAAAGCCTAGCGTACAGACGCCAGAAACGTTACAGGCGTCGGAAGAATATCGACACCAGGAACATCGTCAATGCCAGGACCATCTTCGACGGCACGAACAAACCCGACGCCGGAAACAATTCCCACGGCCGAATACAGTTCCAAGGCGGCAATTCCCACGGCCCAATTCCCGCGGCCACAATCCCCATGGCCACAATTCCCACGGCCCAATTCCCACGGCCAAAAACAAAAAAACCGGGCATCACCCTAAGGTGACACCCGGTTCTCTTTATTCTGGCTCCCCGACCTGGACTCGAACCAGGGACCTGCGGATTAACAGTCCGTCGCTCTACCGACTGAGCTATCAGGGAATTGCTTGGCAGCGCTGCATTTCAGGTTCAAACTGCTGAAAACGATTTGCTTGAAGCGAGCCCGTTATTCTATATCAATAAAAAGCGGGTTTGCAAGCGGCTGCCATTTTCAAATCAAATTATTTGAGGACGGCGGCAATACCATCGGCCACGGCGTCGATATTGCGCGAGTTCAGCGCAGCCACGCAGATGCGGCCCGTGCCAATGGCATACACCGCGTGTTCTTCGCGCAGGCGATCCACCTGGTCGGCGGTCAGGCCCGAGTACGAGAACATGCCGCGCTGCTTCAACACGAAGTCGAAGTTGCGTTCGACGCCTCGGTCTTTCAGCTTCTGCACCAGCGCCTTGCGCATGTCGCGAATACGATCGCGCATGCCGGCCAGTTCGGTTTCCCATTCGGCGCGCAGCTCGGGCTGACCCAGCACGTGGGCCACGACCGTGCCGCCGTGAGTGGGCGGGTTGGAATAGTTGGTGCGGATCACACGTTTCAACTGGCTCAGCACGCGCGCGCTTTCTTCGCGATTGGCGGCGACCAGGGTCAACGCGCCCACGCGTTCGCCATACAGCGAAAACGACTTCGAAAACGACGAGCTGATCAGGAAGGTTAGGTTGGCGTCGGCAAACAGACGCACCGCGGCAGCGTCGGCGTCGATGCCATCACCAAAACCTTGGTAGGCGATGTCCAGGAACGGGACCAGACCGGTTTCCTTCACCGCGGCCACGACTTGATGCCACTGGTCCACCGTCAGGTCGACCCCCGTCGGATTGTGGCAGCACGCGTGCAGAACGACCACGGTGTTGGCCGGGTAGCTGCGCAGCGCGGCGAGCATGCCGTCAAAATCCACGCCATGGGTGGCGGCATCGTAATAGGGGTAGTTGACGACTTCGAAACCGGCGCCTTCGAACAGTGCGCGATGGTTTTCCCAGCTGGGATTGCTGATGGCGACCTTGGCGCCCGGCAGCAGGCGCTTCAGGAAATCGGCGCCGACTTTCAGCGCGCCGGTGCCGCCCAGGCTCTGCGCCGTCAATGCACGGCCTTCGGCGATCAGGGGCGAATCCGCACCCAGCAACAGCTTCTGCACCAGCTGGTTGTAGGCCACGATGCCTTCGATCGGCAGATACCCGCGCGCCGCAGCCGCTTCGATGCGCGCCAGTTCCGCTTTGCGGACCGCGCCCAGAAGGGGAATCTTCCCTTCGTCGTTGTAGTACACGCCAACGCCAAGGTTCACCTTGTTGCTACGGGTGTCAGCATTGAATTGTTCCGTCAGCCCGAGGATAGGGTCGCGGGGAGCCAGTTCTACGGCGGCGAAGAGCGAGGTCATGTAAAGCGTCCGTTGCGCGTGGGGTTGTCGTTGAAGAGTGCTACAGGGATAATGGCGGGTTGGTCGTCAGCCGGGAAAGCACGGTGCCGGCACTTGAAAGTGGCGGCTTCGGGCCCAAGTTCCATTAAAGCCAGTCGGAATGAGCGAAGCTCGGGACAGGCCAGGTAAAGCTGGGGTCAGGCCGAGTAAAGCCTGAGTAGCCCGATAAAGCCTGAGCAGCCCGAGTAAGCCCGATCCAAGCTCGCAAAAGCTTGAAACCCGATCCAATCTGTTGGCGGTCCGGGTTCGACGCCGATGATGACATTCGGCACTACCGTTTCCAGTCCGCTTTTCCGTCCGTTTTCCATCTGTTCGGCCGCATGGCATCGATCCGTTGCAGGGACATCAGTCCTGTAGATCCAGTACCTGTACATCTACTACCTGTACATCCAGTACTGATGGATCCGATGCCTTGCTTTCCGACGCATTCACCCTCTGGCTCACGCGGTCGGGGAACTCCCACCCGTTTTTCCTGCCGAAGTTTTCCAGATGAAACAAGAGTCTAGCATGCAGCCTGTGTCGCTCGAGAAAGCAAACGCCCTCGTTGAAGCCGGTTTTGACGTCGCCGAACCGCTGCCCGAGGCGCTTCCCGGCGCCGCTTCGGATGGCACGGGCTTTGAGCCCGGCTTTGTCACGTACGACGGCAGTCCCTTCCAGTTGTACCAACCGTACCGGCCGGCCGGCGATCAGCCGACCGCGATCGATGGCCTGTGCCAGGGCATCGAAGATGGCCTCGTCTACCAGACCCTGCTGGGCGTGACGGGGTCGGGCAAGACCTACACCATGGCCAACGTGATTGCCCGCATGGGCAAGCCGGCGCTGGTGCTCGCGCCGAACAAGACGCTGGCCGCGCAGCTGTACGCCGAAATGCGTGAGTTCTTTCCGCGCAATGCCGTCGAATATTTCGTCTCGTACTACGACTATTACCAGCCTGAAGCGTACGTGCCCACCCGCGATCTGTTCATCGAAAAGGACTCGTCGATCAACGAGCACATCGAACAGATGCGGCTGTCCGCCACCAAAAGCCTGCTGGAACGGCGCGACACCATCATCGTGGCCAGCGTGTCGTGCATCTACGGTATCGGCAACCCGAGTGACTACCACTCGATGGTCATGCTGCTGCGCACCGGCGACAAGCTCGGGCAGCGCGAGATCATCGGCCGCCTGGTGGCCATGCAGTACACCCGCAACGACACCGACTTCACGCGCGGCGCCTTCCGGGTACGCGGTGAACTGATCGACATCTTTCCGGCGGAACACGCCGAACTGGCGCTGCGCGTCACGCTGTTCGACGACGAGATCGAGACCCTGGAACTGTTCGATCCCCTGACCGGCCGCGTGCGCCAGAAGATTCCGCGCTTCACGGTGTTTCCCGGGTCGCACTATGTGACCCCGCGCGCCACGGTCGTGAACGCGATCGAAACGATCAAGGCCGAGCTGCGCGAACGCTCCAAGCAATTCGTGGACGCCGGCCAGCTGATCGAAGCGCAGCGCATTGAACAGCGGACCCGGTTCGACCTCGAAATGCTGCAGGAACTGGGTTTCTGCAAGGGGATCGAGAACTACTCGCGCCATATGTCCGGGGCACGGCCGGGCGATCCGCCCCCCACGCTGATCGACTATCTGCCGCAAGACGCCCTGATGATCATTGACGAAAGTCACGTCACGATCGGGCAGGTGGGCGCCATGTACAAGGGCGACCGGTCGCGCAAGGAAACCTTGGTCAACTACGGTTTCCGGCTGCCGTCCGCGATGGACAACCGGCCGCTCAAGTTCGAAGAGTTTGAAGGCAAGATGCGCCAGACGATTTTTGTCTCGGCGACGCCGTCCAACTACGAAAAAGAGCACGCCGACAATGTAGTGGAACAGGTGGTGCGGCCGACCGGCCTGGTTGACCCGGTGGTGGAAGTGCGTCCGGCCTTGAACCAGGTCGACGACGTGCTTGGCGAGATCCATGCGCGGGTCGCCCAGGGCGATCGTGTGCTCATCACCACGCTGACCAAACGGATGGCGGAAGACCTGACGGACTTTCTGGGTGAGCACGGCGTCAAGGTGCGCTACCTGCACTCGGACATCGACACCGTGGAACGCGTCGAAATCCTGCGCGATCTGCGCCTGGGTACCTTCGACGTGCTGGTGGGCATCAACTTGCTGCGAGAGGGCCTGGACATTCCGGAGGTGTCCCTGGTGGCGATCCTGGACGCCGACAAGGAAGGCTTCCTGCGGTCGGAACGCAGTTTGATACAGACCATCGGCCGGGCCGCGCGTAACCTCAACGGCCGCGCGATCCTGTACGCGGATCGGATGACCGATTCGATGGAGCGCGCGATCGGCGAGACCCAGCGCCGGCGGGAAAAGCAGATTCTGTTCAACACCGAACACGGCATCGTGCCGCGTGGGGTGAAGAAGGAAGTGCGGGATCTGATCGACGGCGTATACGCGCCGAACGGCGACCAGGAGGCCTTGAAACTGTCGGTGGAAGCCGCCAAGTTCGAAGCCATGGGCGAAAAGCAGATCAGCAAGGAAATCAAGCGTCTTGAGAAAGCCATGCTCGAGCATGCCCGCAACCTGGAATTCGAAAAGGCGGCCCAGGCGCGTGACCAGCTGATGACGCTCAAGCAGCGGTTGTTCGGGGCGTCCGGCACGCAGGCGGATGCCGAGGCCATGGGTAGCGCGGCTTCCTGATCGGGCCGCCGGCAAGGCTTGGGACCCCTGGTCTGATTCGTGCTGAGAGGCTCGCCAAACCGATGTTGCGACGCAGGTCGGTGGTGCACCATAACGGTGCAATTGGACTAGGCGGAATTCGTACACGGCATGTACCACACTTGTGCATGGGACGATGGAAAATAGCTATTTCATCGATAAATATTGCGCAAGTGTTTGATTTTCAAAGAATTTTCATCGCTTCGGCGTTTTGCACGCTTTTAAAAAAAGCTTGAACTGAGCGGGGTTTTCCCGCACACTTTCGGACATGATGACGAAGGTACTCTTTGTGTGCATGGGCAACATCTGCCGCTCGCCGAGCGCAGAGGGCGTGTTTCGCCGTTTGGTGAAAGATGCCGGTCTTTCAGACGTTGTCCGAATCGAATCGGCCAGCACCCACGCTTTCCACATCGGAGAGCCGCCTGATGCACGGGCGCAAGCTGCAGCCCGCAAACGCGGTTACGACATTACGGATTTTCGTGCGCGACAGATTCGCCCCGACGACTTCCGCGAATTCGACATGATCCTGGCGATGGATTGGGACAACCTGGCGCTGTTGCAGCAGCAGGCTCCAAAGCAGTATCAGCACAAGCTGATGCTGTTGATGCGCTTCGCCAATGAATACGAAGAAGCAACCGTTCCCGATCCGTACTACGGCGGGCCGGAAGGCTTTGCGAAGGTGCTCGATTATATCGAAGACGCCTGCCAGGGCCTGCTTGAAGTCGTTCGCAAGCGCGCAACCCAGTATCAGGCTGCCTGATCGGGCTTGATTGCGCCCTTACTGTCCCAGTGTTTCAACCTGCGCAGGTTTCTCTGCCTGTCTCAAGGCAGCGCGATCCCTTGCCAGGTTGCCCTCAACACCGCGTATCGACGCGGTGTTTTTACGTCCGGCCCACGGTCTGCGGCGCTCTCCAGCCCATCGATTCACGTAATCCCTAGCAAATCGTTCGGGAATTAGGTATACTTGACCAAATCGTTAGGGATTGGTGCTTTCAACAGGTTCCCGGTCCCAGCGCGCGAAGGATAGACTTCAGGGGTCCTGGATGCGACTTACCACCAAAGGGCGTTTCGCCGTCACGGCAATGATCGACCTGGCCTTGCGCCAGCACAGCGGGCCAGTCACCTTGTCCGCGATCAGCCAACGGCAGAACATCTCTCTCTCTTACCTCGAACAGCTGTTCGGGAAGCTGCGCCGGCATGAGCTGGTCGACAGTATGCGCGGGCCGGGCGGCGGATACTCCCTTGCCAAGCTGGCGCGCCACGTCACCGTTGCCGACATCATTTTCGCCGTGGACGAACCGCTCGACGCGACCGACTGCGGCGGCAAGCAGGACTGTACCCGCGGCAATGATGGCAAATCGGGCAAGTGCATGACCCATGAACTCTGGGCCACGCTCAATCGCAAGATGGTGGAGTACCTCGACTCCGTGTCGCTGCAGGATCTGGTTGATCAGCAGCGCATGCGCGAGTTGCACGAGGCAAACGCGGCCAAGTCCGTGCTGCTCGATCGCCGCACCGGCGCTCCCACCGAATCAACTGCCGCGCTGTAAGCGCACTCCGGCCACGCAGGCCAGGGTTACGTAATAAGGTAAAGACGTCATGATCAAAACACCGGTATATCTCGATTACTCCGCAACGACGCCCGTGGACCCCCGTGTGGTCGACGCCATGGTGCCTTGGCTGTACGAACACTTCGGCAACCCTGCCTCGCGCAGCCATTCGATCGGCTGGGAAGCAGAACAGGCCGTGGAAAACGCACGCAAGCAGGTGGCCGACCTCGCCAATGCCGATCCGCGCGAAATCGTCTGGACGTCGGGCGCCACCGAATCGATCAACCTCGCCCTGAAGGGCGCGGCGCATTTCTACAAAGAGCGTGGCAAGCACATCATCACGCTCAAGACCGAGCACAAGGCGACGCTGGATACCTGTCGCGAACTGGAACGCCAGGGTTTCGAGGTCACCTACCTCGACGTGCAGGAAAACGGTCTGATGGATATCGAGTCGTTCAAGGCCGCACTGCGTCCCGATACGGTCCTGGTGTCCATCCTGTTCGTGAACAATGAAATCGGCGTGATCCAGGATGTCGCCCAGATCGGCGAGATCTGCCGCAGCAAGGGCATCGTGTTCCACGTCGACGCGGCGCAGGCTTCGGGCAAGGTCCAGATTGACCTGCAGACGCTCAAGGTCGACCTGATGTCGTTCTGCGCCCATAAAACATACGGTCCGAAGGGCATTGGCGCGCTGTATATCCGCCGCAAGCCGCGTATCCGTATCGAAGCGCAGATCCACGGTGGTGGCCATGAACGCGGGTTCCGTTCGGGCACGCTGGCCACGCACCAGATCGTCGGCATGGGCGAATGTTTCCGTCTGGCCAAGGAAGAAATGGCCATCGACAGCGACCGGGTCCGCATGTTGCGGGACCGTCTGTGGGCCGGCCTGTCGACCATTGAAGAGGTCTACCTCAATGGCGACATGGAACAGCGCGTTCCGCACAACCTGAACGTCAGCTTCAATTATGTCGAGGGCGAGTCGCTCATCATGGCCGTGAAAGACATCGCGGTGTCGAGCGGTTCGGCCTGCACGTCCGCCAGTCTGGAGCCGTCGTACGTGTTGCGTGCCCTGGGCCGCAGCGACGAACTGGCGCATAGCTCGATCCGTTTCACGATCGGCCGTTTCACCACGGTCGAAGACATCGATTTCACCATCGAATTGCTGCGCAGCAAGGTCGGCAAGTTGCGCGAAATGTCGCCCCTCTGGGAAATGGCCCAGGAAGGCATCGACCTCAATTCGGTGCAGTGGGCTGCACACTGATCTAGGAGATTCATCATGGCATATAGCGAAAAAGTCATCGATCACTACGAAAACCCCCGCAACGTCGGTGGTTTCGAGAAGGGCGACAGCTCGGTCGGCACCGGCATGGTCGGCGCGCCCGCCTGTGGCGACGTCATGAAGTTGCAGATCAAGGTCAACGAAGCCGGCATCATCGAAGATGCCAAGTTCAAGACCTACGGCTGCGGTTCGGCCATTGCTTCCAGCTCGCTCGTGACCGAGTGGGTCAAGGGCAAGACGCTGGACCAGGCGATGGAGATCCGCAACACGCACATCGCGCAGGAACTGGCCTTGCCGCCGGTCAAGATCCACTGCTCGATCCTGGCCGAAGACGCCATCAAGGCGGCGGTCGACGATTACCGTACCAAGCACGGTACGAACTGATAGGTGAGGAAGCCATGTCGGTATTGCTGACCGAAAGCGCAGCCCGTCACGTAAGCCGTTATCTGCAGAAACGCGGCAAGGGCATCGGGCTGCGGCTGGGCGTGCGTACCACCGGGTGCTCAGGCCTGGCCTACAAGCTCGAGTATGTGGATGAAAGCGCGCCCGAAGACCAGGTCTTCGAAAGCCAGGGTGTGAAGGTGTTTGTCGACCCCAAAAGCATGCCGTATCTGGCAGGCGTGGAACTCGACTACACCCGGGAAGGCCTGAACGAAGGGTTCAAGTTCAACAACCCGAACGAAAAGGCATCCTGCGGCTGCGGCGAGTCGTTCACGGTCTGATGCAGACAGATCCGGATCACTTCGAGTTGCTGGGCGTGCCCGCCACCTTTGCGTTGGACCGCGCCGCACTCGACGCCGCCTGGCGCGACGTGCAGGCCCGGGTGCATCCCGACCGCCACGCTTCGGGCACCGCGCAGGAACGGCGGGTCGCCATGCAGTGGGCGTCGCGCGCCAATGAGGCCTACCGCACGCTGCGGTCGCCCTTGTCCCGCGCGCGCTACTTGTGCGAGCGCGCCGGCGTCGACCTGCAGGTCGAGACCAACACTGCCATGTCCACCGGGTTTCTGATGCAGCAGATGGAGTGGCGCGAGGCCCTGGACGATGCACGCGCTTCGCGCAAGCAGGACGCTTTGGACCACCTAGCCGCCGAACTGGCCGCCGAACGCGATACCATGGCTCGTCGAGTGGGCGAATTGCTGGATGTCGAGCACGACTACACGACTGCCGCCGCGCGGGTGCGCGAGTGGATGTTCATAGAAAAATTCTCCGAAGAGATCGATGCAGTTGCCGATGCTCTTGCGGATTCACACTGAGAAGAACGTAAACGCATGGCGCTTTTGCAGATAGCCGAACCTGGCATGTCCGAAGCCCCCCACCAGCGCAGGCTGGCGGTGGGCATTGACCTTGGGACCACCAACTCGCTCGTGGCCTCGGTACGCAATGGCGTGGCCGAAGTGTTGCGCGACGAGGCGGGCGAGGCCCTGCTGCCTTCTGCCGTGCGCTATCTGCCTGACGGCGCCGTGCAGATCGGACGCAAGGCGCTGGCTGCGCAAACGATCGACCCGCACAACACGCTGGTGTCGGTCAAACGGTTCATGGGCCGCGGCCTGGCCGACGCGCAAAAGCTGAATGTGCCGTATGACTTTATTGACGCGCCGGGCATGGTCAGGATCCGCACGGTGCAGGGCGATAAAAGCCCGGTCGAAGTGTCGGCGCAGATCCTGGCCAAGCTGCGCCAGCAGGGCGAAGACGTGCTTGGCGACGATCTGGTTGGCGCCGTGATTACCGTGCCTGCCTACTTTGACGACTCGCAGCGCCAGGCCACGAAAGATGCGGCCAAACTTGCGGGCCTGAACGTCTTGCGGCTGCTGAACGAGCCTACCGCTGCGGCGATCGCCTACGGGTTGGATAACGCCGCCGAGGGCTTGTACGCCGTCTATGACCTGGGTGGCGGCACGTTCGATATTTCGGTGCTCCGGCTGTCGCAAGGCGTGTTCGAAGTGATCGCAACGGGCGGCGACACCGCGCTGGGTGGCGACGATTTCGACGCGGCCATTGTGACGTGGATGTCCGAAAACTGGCATCTGACCGCCCTGATTCCCGAAGACCAGCGCGCCTTGCTGGTGGCGGCCCGGACCCTGCGTGAAGCCTTGTCGTCGGCGGACCAGGCCGACATCAGCCTGACCCTGTCCACCGGCTATTCGCTGGCGGTGCAACTGACCCGCGAGCGCTTCGAAGCCCTGGCCCAGCCGCTGGTGGCACGCACCCTGACCAGCGCCAAACGCGCCTTGCGCGATGCCGACCTGACCGTGGCCGACGTGAAGGGCGTGGTCATGGTGGGCGGCGCAACGCGCATGCCCATCGTGCAGCAAAAAGTAGGCGAACTGTTCGGCACGACGCCGTTGACCAATCTCGACCCGGACCAGGTCGTTGCGCTGGGCGCCGCCATGCAGGCGAACCTGCTGGCAGGCAACCGCGCGGCTGGCGACGAATGGCTGTTGCTGGACGTGATTCCTTTGTCGCTCGGGCTTGAGACCATGGGTGGGCTGGTGGAACGTGTCATCGCACGCAACAGCACCATTCCCGTCGCCCGCGCACAGGAATTCACGACGTTCAAGGACGGCCAGACCGCCATGGCGATCCATGTGCTGCAAGGCGAACGCGAACTGGTGGCGGATTGCCGCTCACTGGGCCGCTTCGAACTGCGGGGCATTCCTCCGATGGTGGCTGGCGCGGCACGGATCCGCGTGACCTTCCAGGTCGATGCCGACGGACTGCTGGGCGTCACCGCGCGCGAACTGAGCGCAGGCGTGGAAGCCTCGATTTCCGTCAAGCCGTCGTACGGCCTGAGCGATGACGAAGTCGCCGCCATGCTTGCCGATGGCATGAACGGCGCCGATACCGACATGCAGGCGCGCAGTCTGCGTGAACAGCAGGTCGAGGCGATGCGCCTGGTGGAATCGGTGCGCGCGGCCTTGGCCGCCGATGCCGATCTGCTCGACGCCGACTCGGTGGCCACCATCCACACGCGTCTGGATGAAGCCGAGCAGGCCTCGCGCGAAGGCGACAGCGATGCCGTCCGCGCCGCGGTCGACGCGCTGTCCGCCAGTACCGAAGATTTTGCCGCCCGCCGCATGGATCGCAGCATCCGCGCCGCGTTGGCGGGCCGTCGTATCGACGAAGTCGTCTGATTTGCCCATTTCCAGGTTTTTTTGATCATGCCCAAGTTAACGGTGCTTCCGCATCCCCAGCTCTGCCCACAAGGCGCCGTCCTTGAGGCGCCCCAGGGCGTCTCGATCTGCCGCCTGCTGCTCGACAACCATATCGAGCTCGAGCACGCCTGTGAGCTTTCCTGCGCCTGCACCACCTGCCATGTCATCGTGAAGGAAGGGTTTTCTTCACTGCCCGAAGCCACCGACAGTGAAGAAGACATGCTCGACAAGGCCTGGGGCCTGACGTCCACGTCGCGGCTGTCGTGCCAAGCCGTCGTGCAGGACGCCGACCTGACCATCGAGATCCCCAAGTACACGATCAATCACGCGAGCGAAAACCACTGACATGCTCTGGTCCGATACTTTTGAGATTGCGGCGGCATTGGTCGAGCAGCATCCCGATGTCGAACCGCAGTTCGTGCGATTTACCGATCTTCATCGCTGGGTCACGGAACTTCCGGGTTTTGCCGATGATCCCACCCGGTCGAACGAAGGCATTCTTGAAGCGATCCAGATGGCCTGGATCGACGAAATCTAGCGCTTTCCCGTCACAACACGCCGGGGAAGCGTCATTGAGCTTCAACTGCGTGGGCTGCGTGTCCACCGTCAACACGCGTGGGGAGCGCCATGACTTTCAGATTGCGGGATAGACGACGACGCCGATCCGGACCCGTACGGACCACCGGTGCGATGGCCCCGACCCTGGCATTGGCTTTGACCGTGGTCCTGGCCGGCTGCGCGCCGGCGATCTCGCTCAAGGAAGATCCGCCTGCCCGTTCGCCGCACGCGACAACCACGACACAAGCATCCATCCAGGACCCGGCCAGGGCGTCTGGCAAGGTCTACTACGCCACCAGCACGGCGGCCACGCCGCCCGACTACGCCGCCGCCGCGCGTGATGCGGCGGCCCGTGATGCGACGTCTGCCGCGGTCGCCTTTCCCGTGGCCGAACCCGGGGTCGACTCGCCCGTGGCGCCTGCGCCCCAGTGGAATCCCGATGCCGACGGCGGGGTGGCCGATGCCTGGGGCAGCCAACGCTACGGCCGGTCCACCGCCATGCGCAAGTCCGACTTCGAATTCGAACAGAAGCTGGACGACACCTGGTCGATCAAGCAGTCCCTGCGCTACGGCCGCCCCAGCACCGAGCAGGGCAATGGCCTGACGCCCGAGTCCTTGCGCGCGTCCGACGACGGCTTGCTGCCCGGCCTGGGAACGTTCAACCTCGGCACGCACGCCATGGGGAAGTTCACCACCGTCCGCCTGCAGCACCAGTTCAAATTCGGCTTTGATTATCTGAAGGCTCGAGATATCTACGAGACGCGGGTCGCGCTCGCGCCCTCACTGGATATTTTCGACCCGGCCTACGGCGCTGCGGTGGGTGGTCCCCGCGCCGTGGCCCAGGCCTATGCCGAAAAGCGTCAGCTGGGTCTGTTCGTGCAGGATCAGGTCACGTTGGACAAATGGACCATGTCGCTGGTCGGCCGGCGGGATCAGCTGACCAATCGCACGATCGACCTGGGCGCGAATACGTCGGATGCGGTGCTGCTGAACAACGAAACCGTCAGCGGCCGCATCGGCCTCAAGTACCAGTTCGACAACGGCCTGGCGCCGTACATGAACTACTCGAACACGTACGCGCCCGTGGGCGGCAGCGAATTCACGTCGACGGCCAGCCAGCAGTACGAAACGGGTGTGCGGTACGTGCCGGATATTTTCGGCAAGGTCACGACGCTGTCGGCGTTCAACCAGATCCAGAACAACTCGCAAACCACCGACACCGGCGGCGGGTGCGGGCTGGCGGGCTGCCAGGCCTGGGCGGAATTGCGCGTGCGCGGCGCCGCCGTCGAAAGCAAGCTGCAGCCCTTGCCAAACCTGCGCGTGGTCGCCGCCTACATGGTCACCAATTCGTCGGTCATGAATACGTCCGACGACGCCTACAGCGCCATGCTGGCCAACCGTTTCCCGACCGTGAGCGAACAGCAGGTGTCGGTACGCGCCAAGTATGCGGTGGACCGCGGCAGCTTTGCCGGGCTGTCTCTGGATGGCCGGGTAGGGCACACGGGCGCAAGCTATGGCTATGCCGGCCGGTCCAGCGACATCGCGCCGTCCTACATGCTGGTTGATGCCGGGGTGAATTACGACTTTGGCCGCTTGTATTCCGAGCTGAAAGGTCTGCAGTTCCGCGCCAGCGCAAGCAATCTGCTGGACAAGGGCTACGTGGCCTACTGCTATACCGATAGCTGCTCGGTGGGGGCGGGGCGGTCGGTGTCGGCGATCGTGAATTACCAGATGCCGTGGCCGTGACCGTGATGTGAACGCGCCGTCATCGGCCAGCAAAAAGGGGTGTCTGCCTGGTCAGGCTGACACCCCTTTTTTTCGCCTCTTTTGTCGCGATCAGTCCTCGCGGCGCATGTGCGGGAACAGGATCACGTCACGAATGCTGGCGCTGTCGGTGATCAGCATGACCAGGCGGTCGATGCCGATACCGCAGCCGGCGGTGGGGGGCATGCCGTATTCCAGCGCGCGGATGTAGTCGGCGTCGAAGTACATGGCTTCTTCGTCGCCGGCGTCCTTGGCTTCCACCTGCTTGCGGAAGCGGTCGGCCTGGTCTTCGGCATCATTCAGCTCCGAGAAGCCATTGCCGATTTCGCGGCCCATCATGAACAGTTCGAAGCGTTCCGTGACGCCCGGGCGATCGTCCGAACCGCGAGCCAGCGGCGAGACTTCAACCGGGTAGTCGATGATGTAGGTGGGGCTCCACAGCTTGGACTCGGCCGTCTCTTCGAACAGGGCGAGCTGCAGGGCGCCGATGCCGGCACGGGCCAGTTGCGGGCCTTCCACGTGGGCGCCCAGCTTCTTCAGTTCGGCGCGCAGGAAGCTTTCGTCCGCCAGCTGTTCATCGGTATAGCCTTCGGCGTACTTCTGGATCGCACCGGTGATGGTCAGGCGATCGAAGGGCTGGGCCAGGTCAATTTCGCGGCCCTGGTACATCAGGGTCGCGCTGCCGGTCACGTCGATGGCGACCTGGCGCAGCAGGCCTTCGGTAAAGTCCATCAGCCAGGTGTAATTGCCGTAGGCCGCGTAGAACTCCATCATCGTGAATTCAGGATTGTGACGCGGGCTGACGCCCTCGTTGCGGAAGTTGCGGTTCAGTTCGAAGACGCGTTCGAACCCCCCCACGATCAGCCGCTTCAGGTACAGCTCGGGTGCGATGCGCAGGAACATTTCCATGTCCAGCGCATTGTGATGGGTCGTGAACGGCTTGGCCGACGCGCCGCCGGGAATGGCATGCAGCATAGGCGTTTCGACTTCCAGGAAGCCGGTGTCGATCATGTATTTGCGGATCGAGGCAACCACCTTGCTGCGGCCGATGAAGGTCGCCCGTGTGGACTCGGTCATGATCAGGTCGACATAACGCTGGCGATAGCGCATTTCCTGGTCGGCGATGCCGTGGAACTTGTCGGGCAGCGGACGCAGCGACTTGGTCAGCAGGCGCAGTTCGACCGCGTGGATCGACAGTTCGCCCTTGTTTGTCTTGAAAACATTGCCGCGCACGGCCACGATGTCGCCAATGTCCCAGTGCTTGAAAGCGTCGTAGATTTCGGGGCCGACGCTTTCCTTGCTCAGGTAGATCTGGATGCGGCCGGTGGCGTCCTGCAACGTGATGAAGCTGGCTTTGCCCATGACGCGCTTGAGCATCAGGCGGCCGGCCACGCTGGCGGTCACGGCAAGCGCTTCGAGCGCTTCCTTTTCCTTGTCGTCGTAGGCGGCGTGCAGCGGTGCGGCGCGGTCGGCGGGCACGAAGTCGTTCGGGAAGGCGGGGCCCGCTTCGCGCAGACGCGCGAGCTTGGCGCGCCGTTCCGCGACGATCTGGTTTTCGTCCTGGGGGACGGGCTCGGGGGCGGTTGGCCGGGTATCGGTCATGGTGGGCTTGAGTCAGTAATTACGGATGTCGTCGATCTCGGTCTGGCCGAAATCGTCGCGTTCCAGGTAGGCGACGATGCGGGCGGCCACGTCGTCGGGCGACGACAGCTGGCCGGTGGCATGCATCGCCTTGAAATTGTCGAGCGCGGGAAAGGCCTCGGGCTGGCTGGCCCGGATCCGCGCCTGCATGGGGGTGTCGATCACGCCAGGCGCCAACGACACGATGCGCACGCCGGTGTCGCCCTGTTCGAGCTTGACGCTGCGCGTGTACATGTCGATGGCCGCCTTGGTCGAACAGTAGACACTCCAGCCGGCCATCGGCTTGCGTCCGGCGCCCGACGAAATGTTCAGCACGCGGCGATCGGCACGCAGACCCGCCGTCGCCGCAATGAAGCGCGAGGTCAGCAGCATGGGCGCCGCGACGTTGAGTGCCAGCGCCTGGGCGATATCGTCCTGGCGCAGCGTGCCCGACGGGCCGATGGGATCGACCGTGCCGGCGTTGTTGATCAGACAGTACCGGTCGGCATTGCGTGGCAAGGTTGCGAACAGGCGGTCGATGGCTCGCGTGGTTTCGGCGGCATCGGTCAGGTCGGCCGGATGCTGCTGGACCACGGTGCCATTGGCCGCGGCATGCGCGTCGAGCTTGGTGTGCTTGTGGCGCGAGAGGGTGGCAAGGTGGGTGCCGGGGCGGCATAAGGCCAGCGCCAGCGCGGCGCCGAGGCCCCGCGACGCGCCGGTCAGGATGACGAGGGTGCCGCCCGTGGCACCGTAGGTCGCGGTCCTCACACGCCGTGCTTCAGGCTGGCCTGGATGAAAGGATCCAGATCGCCGTCGAGCACCTTCTGCGTGTTCGAGATTTCGACGTTGGTACGCAGGTCCTTGATCCGGCTCTGGTCGAGCACGTAGGAACGGATCTGATGACCCCAGCCCACATCGGTCTTGGAATCTTCCAGCTTCTGCTGTTCGGCCATGCGCTTGCGCATTTCGAGTTCGAACAGGCGCGACTTCAACATCTGCATGGCTTCGGCGCGGTTGCGGTGCTGCGACCGGTCGCTCTGGCACTGCACGACGATGCCGGTCGGAATGTGCGTCATCCGCACCGCCGAATCGGTCTTGTTGATGTGCTGACCGCCGGCGCCCGACGCGCGGAAGGTGTCGACGCGCAGGTCGGCCGGATTCACTTCGATCTCGAAGGAATCATCGATCTCGGGATACACGAACACGCTGGCAAACGACGTGTGGCGGCCGCCCGACGAGTCGAAGGGGCTTTTGCGGACCAGGCGGTGCACGCCGGTTTCGGTGCGCAGGTAGCCGAACGCGTATTCGCCTTCCATCTTGATGGTGGCGGACTTGATCCCGGCGACTTCGCCTTCGGACTCTTCCATGACTTCGGTCTTGAAGCCCTTGCGCTCGGCGTACTTGAGGTACTGGCGCAGCAGAATGGACGCCCAGTCCTGCGCTTCGGTACCACCGGCGCCCGACTGGATGTCGACGAAACAGTTCAGCGGATCCGCCGGATTGTTGAACATGCGGCGGAATTCCAGGCCTTCGACTTTGGCTTGCAGCGCGGCGGTATCGGATTCGATCGATGCGAGCGTGTCGAAGTCGTCATCGCCACGGGCCATCTCGAACAGCTCACTGGCGTCGGCCAGGCCGGTCGTCAGTTCACGGATCGTGTCGACAATGGTTTCCAGGGACTTTTTTTCGCGGCCCAGTTCCTGGGCGTGCTTGGGGTCATTCCAGACTTCCGCGCTTTCCAGCTCGGCGTTTACAACGTGCAGGCGTTCATCTTTGACATCGTAGTCAAAGATACCTCCGGAGATCCTGAGTGCGCGCACTCAGGTCCTGCAGTCGTGCTTCGAGCTGGTTCAGGCGTTCTGCTTCCATGGTCTTCCTATGCAATTATTTCGACGTAACTTCGCATTTTAGCGCTCGTTGCGCCGCGCGGGCTCGGCATGTTCAACAAGCAGTTGCACCGCCACCATGCCGTTCCAGTTGTTGAGTCCCAGGCGGTAGGCCACATCGACCGCCGCGGGGAGCGAATCGGCCTGTCCGAACCAGATGCCGTCGAAGCGCTGGTTGCCGCGCTCCAGGGCCAGTTTCAGGTGCTTTTCCCCGACAATGCGCTGGTTCCGGACAGTGAACGTGTCGACAAAGACCGGGGCGGGAAAGCCCGAGCCCCACACCTGCTGGTCCAGCAGCGTTGCCATTTCGGTGTTGGCATAACAGGTGTCGAGCGATCCGTCGGTTTCCAGCGCCGGTTCGAACTGGCTGCGGCCGCTGAGCTCGCGCACCGCCGCATCGAACGCCGACGCGAACACCGGAAAATCCGACTCATGCAGCGTCAAGCCCGCCGCCATGGCGTGCCCGCCAAATTTGCGGATCAGTTGCGGATAGCGTTTGGACACCAGGTCCAGTACGTCACGCAGGTGCACGTCGGGCACCGAGCGGCCCGAGCCGCGCAATTCGCCGTCTCCGGCCGGTGCGAATGCAATGGTCGGACACCAGAATTTGTCTTTCAATTTCGAAGCGACCAGACCTACCACGCCCTGATGCCAGCCGGCGTCGAACACGCAGACGCTGGCATTCATGGACGCGGTCAGGTTTTCCACCGCCAGCAAGGCCTGCTCGCGCATCGTGGCTTCGATATCGCGGCGTTCCCGGTTGATCGTGTCGAGCTGTCGGGCCAGTTGCAGGGCCTCGTCCTCGTCATCGGTGATCAGGCAGCGGATGCCCAGGCTCATGTCGGCCAGACGCCCGGCCGCATTGATCCGGGGGCCCAGCGCAAAGCCCATGTCAAACGTGCTGGCTTCACGCGGCGCGCGGGACGCCACGACGAACAGCGCCTGCACACCGGGCTGCATTAGCCCCTTGCGGATCCGCTGCAGGCCCTGCGCGACCAGCAGGCGATTGTTGGCGTCCAGCTTGACCACGTCGGCCACCGTGCCAAGCGCCACCAGGTCCACCAAAGCATTGAGCCGCGGGCCGCCATCGGGCGGGTACACACCGCGTTTGCGAAGTTCGGCCCGCAAGGCCAGCATCAGGTAAAAAATGACGCCGACACCGGCGAGGTTCTTTGAAGGGAAACCGCAGCCCGGCTGGTTCGGATTGACGATGGCCAGGGCGTCGGGCAACACGTCGCCGGGCAGGTGGTGGTCGGTCACAATCACGTCGATGCCGACTGCCTTGGCGGCGGCCACGCCATCGATACTGGCAATGCCGTTGTCGACCGTGACGATAATGTCCGGCTTGCCCATGCGCGGATGCTTTACCGCCAGGTCGACCACGGCGGGCGACAGCCCATAGCCGGTCTCGAAGCGATTCGGCACCAGAAAATCGACATCGGCTCCCATGCTGCGCAGGCCGCGAATGCCGACTGCGCACGCGGTTGCGCCGTCGCAGTCATAGTCGGCCACGATCAACAGGCGCTTGCGGTCGCGGATGGCGTCCGCCAGCAGTTCCGCAGCGCGCGTGGCGTGCGTCAAGCCGTGCGGCGCCAGCATCGACGTCCACTCGCCCCGCGTTTCGGCGGGTTCCGCCACGCCACGCGCTGCCCATAACCGGGCGAGCAGCGGGTGGATGCCCGACCGCTCCAGGCGTTGTGCGATACCGCTGTCGACGCGGCGCGTCAGGATTCGGGGTGCAGCCACCAGCGGGTCCAGTCTTGTTTGGGTTGAGGAAGCCAGCGCAGCGCCTTCGGGCGCGCCGTCAGGCGTAAGGTGACATGGCGTTCGACATCGGGAAATACAAGGTCGATCGCCTGAATGCTGCCATCGAGCAGCGCGGCATCCAGCGGCGCGAACCAGTCGGCGTCGAGCCGGGTCAGGGCCGCCAGCCAGTCGCCCCAGGCCTGCGCGCGACAGGGCAGTTCCAGGGCGTCGAGCAGAATGGCTGCGTCCGTCTTGATCTGCGACGCGGGGGTGCTGCTGCCGCTCCAGGCGAGCTTGGCCCGTTCGGCCAGTCCCTGCAGCCAGGGCGCATCGCCGATCAGGTGACGCGGCGGCGTGCCGCGCCAGGTGGGCGTCCAGGCCGGAGCGCCCCCGTGCAGCCATAGTCCGTTCACGGCGGGTTCGCCCCGTTCCGCGCGGGCCTCATTGACAGGATGCTCGTGCCAGCTCATCTGCACGTCATTGGCCAGGCGGCGCCACGGCCGCGCGGGCAGGCCCTTGGGCCAGTAATCGTTCAGGTCACCGCCCATGACCGCCGACGGCGTGGCCGCATAAGGCGTCAGACCGTCTGGCAAGCCGACTTGCCAGCGGCGCGGGGTCAGATAGGTCACCGTAAAGCCATCGGCGTCGAAGAGCGGCTGGACCGTGGCCAGCAAGGCCCGTGATTCGTCGGCGGTGATGTCCAGCGAGTTGGTATCGGTCAGCACCAGGCCGTCACGTCCGACCTGGATGTGGGCCAGGTCGGCGACCCAGAGGGGGCCGTCTCCCTGAGCGTCGGGCGCGAGCAGAGCGGCCAGGCCGGCACCGAGGGGTGCCATCGGCGCGTCGGGTGCATCCCCCGGACCCGCAGGCGGCTCGAATCCGGCGCGGTGCAGCCACCAGGCTTCGGACGGCGTGGCCTTGGGATCGAAAACAGGCGGCTCGCTGACTGTCGCGGGCGCTGTCCGCAGCCACTTCAACAGCGTGGGGGCGGGCGACGGCGTGGCCGACAGTTGTTTGGCGAGTTCGGGGGCGATCGGGCCGGGCGGCAGCGCGCCGGGCACGACGAGGACGAGGGAAGGGGAGGCAGGCACGGCGCTATTGTAAGGCGGTCGCAGGCTAGGTCTGTGACGACTGGACACGGGCGGCGGATGAGCGCGCCACGGGCATCTGACATAATACGCGCGTGCTCAATATTCCCTACGAACTCTGGGTCGGCTGGCGCTACACGCGCGCCGGCCGCGGGCGGCGTCGCGACCGCTTCATTTCCTTCATTGCCGGCAGTTCGATGGCAGGCATCGCGCTGGGCGTGGCGGCGCTGATCATCGTGCTGTCCGTCATGAATGGCTTTCAGACCGAAGTGCGCGACCGGATGCTGTCGGTGCTGCCGCACATCGAACTGTTCTCGAACGGTGGCGAGCGTGGGGCGGCCCTGGCCGACTGGCGGGGGCTGACCGAATTGGCCAAGAAGAATCCCGAAGTGCTGGCGGGCGCGCCTTACGTATCGGCGCAGGCCATGATCGCACGCGACCAGACGCTGCGTGGCGTGCAGGTGCGCGGAGTCGACCCGGCCACCGAGCGCAACGTATCCGACCTGGTCGGCAGCATGAAACAGGGTTCGCTGGACGCCCTGCAACCCGGCAGCTTTGGCGTGGTGCTGGGCCGGACCCTGGCCAGCGCGCTTGATGTCAGGCTGGGCGATCCGGTGTTGATGCTGGCCCCCCAGGGGTCGGTCACCCCGGCGGGCTTTACGCCGCGCATGCGCCAGTTCACGGTCGTGGGCGTGTTCGAAGCGGGCCATTACGAATATGACTCCAGCCTGGCCTTTGTGAACGTGGATGACGCCGCGCGGCTGTTCCGGGAAACCGGTACCGGCGGCGTACGTTTGCGGATCAAGGACATGCAGGAGGCCCCGCAGGTGGCTTCCGAATTGGCGTCGTTATTGCCCGCGGGCATCGTGGCCAGCGACTGGTCCAGGAACAACCGCACGTGGTTTGCGGCCGTGCAGACCGAGAAGCGGATGATGTTCCTGATCCTGACCCTGATCGTGGCGGTGGCGGCGTTCAATCTGCTGTCTTCCCTGGTCATGGCGGTCAACGACAAACAATCCGATATCGCGATCATGCGGACTTTGGGCGCATCGCCGGGCGAAGTTGCCCGCGTGTTCGTGGTGCAAGGCGCGCTGATCGGCGTTATCGGCACGATCCTGGGGGTGGCTGGCGGCATGCTGGTGGCCTTCAATATCGATGTGATTGTCCCGTTCATCGAACGTCTGCTGGGCATGCAGTTCTTGCCCAAGGACATTTATCTGATTACCGAACTGCCGTCCGATCCGCGGATGGCAGACATCGTTTCCATTGGTGTGACGTCGCTGGTGCTGTCTTTCCTGGCCACGTTGTATCCCAGCTGGCGCGCCTCGCGGCTGCAGCCGGCGGAGGTGTTGCGTCATGATTGAACAGGTTCCGGGCAACGTGGTTCCGGATGGCGTGGTCGCAAGCACCGCGCCGGCGCGGGTGGCGCCCGGCCGGGTGGTCCTGGAAGGCCGAGGCCTGACCAAGATCTATACCGAAGGCGAAAATCGCGTGCAGGTGCTGGGCGGGGTCGACCTGGCCGTGCACCAGTCTGAAATGCTGGCATTGATCGGCGCGTCGGGTTCGGGCAAAAGCACCCTGCTGCATGTGCTGGGGCTGCTGGACCAGCCCACGTCCGGCACCGTGACGGTGGACGGGCAGGCCGCCGCCAACTTTTCCGAAAAACAGCGCAGCGTCGTGCGAAACGAAAAGCTGGGGTTCGTGTACCAGTTCCATCATCTGCTGGCCGAGTTCTCGGCGCTGGACAACGTGGCCATGCCGCTCATCATCCGGCGCATGAGCCGCGCCGACGCGCGCGAGCAGGCAGCCGACATGCTGCAGCAGGTCGGGCTGGCGGCGCGTGCGACGCATCACCCTGGCCAGTTGTCGGGGGGCGAGCGTCAGCGCGTCGCCCTGGCACGCGCCTTGGTGACACGACCCGTGTGCGTGCTGGCCGATGAACCCACTGGCAACCTGGACCGGCACACGGCACGGGATATCTTTGCGCTGCTGCGTCGACTGAACCAGGAATTGGGCATGGCGTTCGTGATCGTGACCCACGATTCGGAACTGGCCGCGCGCGCCGACCGGCAACTGAAGATGGCGGACGGCGTCTTGCTGCCGGCCGAGATCGCAGCGGCGTGACGCGCTTGGTGGCGGCGCCGCTGAGCGACCGCCGCGACGATCGTTTGGGGACAGCGCCTGCTGCCGGGTCACGCTGTAATAAGAGCTCGTGTCTGCTCGCGCTGATTTATTCTGGCAGCTATGCTGATTGATACCCACTGCCATCTCGATGCATCGGAATTCGATGCCGACCGGCCTGACGTCATTGTGCAGGCCGCGGCGCGAGGTGTGCGCGCCATCGTCATTCCGGCCATCGCCCGGTCCAACTTCGACACCGTACGCGACCTGGCTCATCGATTTGACGGTGGCACGTACGCGCTTGGCATCCATCCCATCTTTGTGCGGCACGCGCAGGACAGTGATCTGGATGCCCTGCGCGACGCGATTGTCGCGGCGTTGCCCGACCCGCGTTTTGTTGCCATTGGCGAGATCGGCCTGGACTTCTTCATTCCGGAGATTTCGCAAGGCGCCGAGCGCGACAAACAGGAGCGCTTCTACGCCGCGCAACTGAAGCTGGCTGCGGAATTCGATCTGCCGGTACTGCTGCATGTTCGGCGTTCGCAAGACATTCTCCTCAAATACCTAAGACGCATCCCGGTTCGCGGTGGCATCGGCCACGCCTTCAATGGCAGCGAACAACAGGCGCGTGCGTTTATCGACATGGGCTTTGCCCTGGGCGTGGGCGGCGCGATGACCTGGACACGGGCGCTCAACATCCGCCGGCTGTGCAGCGAGTTCGATCTGGAGCACTACGTGCTTGAGACCGACGCCCCTGACATTCCCCCTGCGTGGTTGCCCGACACGGACCGGCGCAACACCCCCGGACAGGTGCAAGGTGTGGCGCAGGCCCTTGCCGATTTGCGCGGCATTCCCGTCGATGACGTGATCAAGGTTACCGGCGCCAACGCCCTTCGTGTCCTGCCAAGATTGGCAGGGATAAAACTGTCCTGATGCGCCTCCGTTGATTGCCGGCAGTCGGTAGCATGGGTCGTCTCGCGCCATGTCGGCGCGGCGATTCAGGGCGGGGTTGGGGCAGTCATGGGACGATGGGCGGCATGGGCATTCGTGGTGGGGGCGGCTCTCGTACATGGGTTGCCGGCGCTGCCGCATGTGCTGCTCGGCGTGATCGTGTTCATCGCTTTCGTTTGTGCGGGTGCGGGTCTGTGGCAGGCGGCGGATGTGCGGGCACGTCGTCCCTGGGTGGGCTGGCTTGCCTGGCCGGCGCTAGCGCTTGGCCTGGGCGCAGCCATGACCATGGTGCGCGCCGATTTCCGCTTGCGGGATGCGTTGGACGCGTCGGTCGAGAATCAGGCGATGCCATTGACCTGGCGTGTCGCGGGCCTGGCGACGGTAACGGATCGTGGGCAGCGCTTCGAAGCGGACATCATTGATCCACCCCCGGGCGTTCCAACGCGCGTGCTGGTGATGCAGCCCAGTGCCGGCAGGTTTGGCCAGCCCGGACGCTCGCCACATTCGGTGCCCCCGGACCGTGCGTCGCCTTCGGGTTCTCCGATAGACCGTACAAGCGCTGTTCGCCCTGTGGGCTCGGTGGCGTCTTCCTTGCCAGGTGCGTCCGATCCGATTCCGATGGGGGTGGTTCCCGGAAACATCTGGACCGGCAGGCTTGCGCTCAAGCGGCCACATGGCCTCCTGAACCCGCACGGCTTTGATTATGAAGCGCATCTTTTTCAGCAGGGCATCCGCGCCACCGCAACGGTGCGCGGCCCGGCGACCCGCGTCGGCGATGCGCCGTACGCCAGCTTCGATATCGCGATCCAACGCGTGCGGCACCGGCTGCGGGAGGCCATGGCGCCGGGACTGGAGGGCACACGGTATGGCGGCGTCATACTCGCCCTGGCCATGGGCGATCAGGCGGCCATCCGAAAGGAAGATTGGCGCACCTTCAATCTGACAGGCATCACCCATCTGGTGTCGATCAGCGGCCTGCACGTCACGATGATGGCGGCCCTGGGCGGTGCGTTGGCCATGCTGGGCTGGTCCCGCCTGTCTTGGCGCGGCGTCATGCTGGCCGAACGGGCGCCGGCGCAGGTCATGGGCGCCTGCGCTGCATTGTGCGTGGCCTGGGCCTACTGCCTGGTGGCAGGTTGGGGCATTCCTGCCCAGCGCACATTCTTCATGCTGGCCGTGGTGGCGGTGGCGGCCATTGCCCGACTGCGGCTTGGCGGGCCACGGGTGCTGGCCCTGGCGGCGGCGACGGTCACCGTATTGGATCCCTGGGCGCCTGTGTCGGCAGGCTTCTGGCTGTCGTTCGGCGCCGTCGCCGTATTGATGCTCGCGGGAAGCGGGCGGTGGCGGCGTCAACGGGTGCCCGACGTGGCGGGCCGGCTGACGGTGTGGCGACACCGGCTCGGGCAGGGGCTGCGCGACGCTGCCCGTCTGCAAGCGGCGTTGACGCTCGGGCTGCTGCCTTTGCTGGCGCTCATGTTCCAGCAGGTATCACTGGTGTCGCCGATTGCCAATGCCATCGCGATACCGGTAGTCAGTCTGGTGGTCACGCCGCTGGCACTCGCCGCCATGTTCCTGTCGGTGCTGCCCGGTCCGGACGGGCTGGCGCACCTGGTATCAGCGGCAGCGCAGGGGGTGTTCGCGGCGGTGATGTGGCCCGTGCAGGCACTGGCTGACCTGCCGTATGCCAGCGCCACTACGGCGGCGGCGCCGTGGCCCTGGGTTGCGATCGGGCTGCTCGGGGTGGCGTGGACCTTGCAGCCTGCCGGTTTGCCGCGGCGATGGCTCGGCATCGCGCTGGTGCTGCCCGTGCTGTGCTATCGGCCGGAACGGCCGGAGGCGGGCGACTGGCGGCTGGCGGTGCTGGATGTGGGGCAGGGCGGCGCCGCGGTACTCGAGACGGCGACCCAGACCTTGGTATTCGATACCGGGCCACCGTTTGGCGACAACGCCGATGCGGGCGAGCGTGTCGTCTGGCCCTATCTGCGGGCACGTGGCATCCGGAAGGTCGATCATCTGCTGGTGTCCCACGGGGACGCCGATCATGCAGGCGGCCTTGCGTCATTGCTGGCGGCTGTGCCGGTGACGGCCATCACCGCGTCGTATGACGTGGCGCGCGAGACCGCCTGGCCGGCCACTTTGCCCGGGTTGCCCTCGGCGACCCGATCCGGGCCGTGCGAGGCGGGGCAGGCGTGGCAGGTGGATGGCGTGACGTTTCACATGCTGTATCCGCGCGCCGTGACTGGAAAGCCTCGCTCACCCCCTGCAGATGCGGCCACGGCGCGACGCGCCTCGGCGGACCGCAACGCGAACAGCTGCGTGCTGCATGTGCAAGGACGCCATCACTCGGCTTTGCTTCCAGGGGACATTGGCGCGGAGCAGGAGGACGTGATTCTGCGGTCGGCTCGTCTGCAGGGCGGGGTGGTTCCGGCTGCCCGGACAAACGGGGCCGCATCGGCAGGAGATGTGGACGAAGGGAATGCGGATGAAGGCAAGGCGGACGAAGGCAATGTAGATGAAGGCAATGGGTACGAAGGCAATGGGTACGAAGGCAATGCGGCCAACCTAGTGGCGGCGGCCCGGCACTCCGTAGATCGGGTGGCCGCTGCGAACCTTGGGGCAGGCCAGAGTCCTGACGCAGATGCCTTGGCCAGTCCCTTGCCGGCCGATGTCGCGTTGATGGCGCACCACGGGTCCCGGCATTCCTCCCACGTCGCCTGGACGGTGGCCGTCGCAGCCAGGCACGCGGTGGCGCAGGCAGGCTACTTGAACAGCTATCGGCATCCGCACCCGGACGCCCTGGCCCGATGGCAGGCGGCCGGGGCCGCTATCCACCGCACTGACAGGCACGGCGCGGTCATTTTCACTTCGCGCCGCGGCGTGCTGTCCGTCAGCCGGGAGCGAGAACAGCGGCGACGGTACTGGCATGCCGAATGATCGACATGATGATTGTGGCCTTCGACTGCGGCGACGTTGGTGAGGAGCACCCGTCCTGCCTTCCGTCCTGCCAGCACTCTACAATCGTTCCATCAATCCACCACGAGGTGACCCGCATGACGCATCACGCCGCACCGGACGCGCTTGAAGAACCCCGTCTTGCCCATGTGACCTGCTTGAGCCCGGCCGGGCTGCATCGGATGGCGTACTGGGAGTGGGGCGATCCGGACAATCCGGCGGTGCTGATCTGCGCGCATGGATTGACTCGCAGCGGGCGCGATTTTGACCGGCTGGCGCGGCGGCTGTCATCGCGGTATCGCGTGGTCTGTCCCGACATCGTGGGGCGAGGGCAGTCGGATTGGCTGAGCGACTCGGCCTACTACGTGATTCCCCAATACGTGTCTGACATGCTGCCCTTGTTGGCGGCAGTGGGCGGCAAGACGGTGCATTGGTTCGGCACGTCGCTGGGTGGCTTGATCGGCATGAGCCTGGCGAGCCTGGCGGGCACGCCGATCACGCGTCTGGTGATCAATGACGTCGGCCCGCGTCTTGCGCCCGATGCCTTGATGCGCATCGGGCAGTACGTCGGAAAAGCGGGGGACTTTCCGTCGAGAGAAGCCGGGTTGGAGTACCTGAGCGTGGTGTCGGCGGCGTTTGGTCCGCATAAGCCCGAAGCCTGGCAGGAGCTGAACCAGTACATTCTGGTGCCGGCGGACGCGGGGCCGGGCAGGACTCAGCAAGGGAATTCGAGGACGCTGGCCGCCGCGATCCCGGCAGCAACGCCGGCGGCCTCGGCGGAACCCACCGCCTGGCGCTTGCACTATGACCCGGCGATTTCCGTCGCCTTCAAGCCCATGGCGCCGCCGATCGCCATGGCGGCCGAGATGATGTTGTGGAAGGCGTTCGACGCGATCGACTGCCCGACGCTGATCGTGCGGGGCGAGCAGTCCGACCTGCTGAGCGCGGCAACGGCTGCCGAAATGACGAGGCGCAATCCGAATGCGCAGGTGGTCGAGATTGCCGGCGTGGGGCACGCGCCCACGTTCATGTCGGACGACCAGATCGCCATCGCCGAGGGCTTCCTGACAGGCGGGGCCGGCGCGACCGCCACGTCGCACACCCGCGGCGCGGCAGGCCCGGCGGACTGACTGACGATGCTGCATCCGCCACGACATTACGTCTACCTCGATGCGGTCGCGCGCGCGGGCTCGATCCGCAAGGCGGCGGAGCAGCTGCATGTCGCGTCCACGGCCTTGAACCGCAAGATCCTCGAGATCGAAGGCGAAGTCGGCACGCCCCTGTTCGAACGGCTGCCGCGCGGGGTGCGGCTCACCGCGGCAGGCGAAGTTCTGCTCGCCACCGTGCGCCGCGGCCTGGCGGATCTGGAGTCCGCGTCGTCTCAGATCGAGCAGTTGCAGGGCCTGGTGCGCGGCACGGTGCGTATCGCCTGTGCCGAGTCGGTCGCCAACGACCTGGTGCCTGCGACCGTGGCCGCCTATCAGCGCACGCATCCTGGCGTCCAGTTCCGGATCACGGTTGGCGGGACGGCGGCGCTGGTGCGCGATGTGCTGAATGACGACGTGGAACTGGTGGTCGCCCATGACCCTCCGGCTGCCGAAGGCCTGGAGATCATCGCCAGTGTGCCCCAACCCCTGTGCGTGATGATGCGGCCGGACCATCCGCTGGCCGGCCAGGAAAGCGTCCGCCTGGCCGACTGCGAACGGTATCCCATCGCCTTGGGCGCCGAAAGTTTCGGCAGCCGCCGGCTGATCGACCGGCTGGCCGCCAAACTGCGGCTGTCTTTACGAGTCTCGCTGGAAGCGAATTCGGTGGAGACGCTCAAGTTCTTTGCGTTGACCACCAACGCGCTGTGCTTCCAGTTTCGGGTCGGCACCGCGCGCGATGTTGGCCGTGGGGATCTGGTCGCTATCCCGTTGGCTGACCGCGATCTGGCCGGCGGAAAATTGATGATGGCCGCGCGCGCTGGCCGCGCCTTGCCAGTCGCCACGTCCAGTTTTGCGCAGGCGCTAAAAGCAGCATTGGAAGCGATGTAGGAGCGCCGTCAGGCGTTGAATCGAAACAGGAAAACCCGTTAAGTCGAGTTCAGCGCATCACGCAGCCGCAGCCGCGCCCGCCAGATCACGCAGCAGATCCTCACCCAGCGCATTAACAGACGGCGCGCCGCATAGCTGCATCGTTCTCGACAACTCGTCGCGCAGGATGGTCAGGACCCGGGACGCGCCAGCATGTCCGCCCGCGCACACCCCATACAACAGGGGCCGGCCGACCAGCACGCCGGCCGCGCCCAGACACAGCGCCTTGGCAATGTCCGACCCCCGCCGTATGCCGCCATCAAAAAAGACCGGAGTGCGTCCGTCGACCCGACTGACGATGGCCGCCAAGGCGGCCAACGCGGGAATGCCTGTGTCGAGCTGTCGGCCACCATGATTCGACACGATGACCCCATCGCATCCCGCGTGCAGGGTGCGTTCGGCGTCGTCCGGCCGCAGGATGCCTTTCACCAGCAGGGGGCCATCCCACTGCTTCCTTATCTCCGCCAGTCCCGCCCAGCCAAACGCGTGATCGAATTCCGCGCCGACCGACGGCGCCAGGCTGGACGCCCGCTTGGATGCCGGTGCCAATGCCGACAGGTTAGGCATGCCGGGCGGGCCATGCCGCAGCAGGTTTAAGGCCCACGCGGGGCGGGACGCGAAGGCCGCCAGGTTTCGCGCGGTGAACCGGAAGGGCATGCTGCAATCGTTGCGAAGGTCGCGTTCCCGCTTGCCGCCCACGGGCACGTCCACCGTCACGATCAAGGTCTCGAAGCCGCAAGCACGGGCTCGGCCGATCAGTCCCTTCATTAACGCCCGATCTTTCAAGGGATAGAGCTGGAACCATTTTCGTCCTGGTACGGACGCGCCGATCTGTTCGATGGACGTGCTGGCTGTCGTGGACAAGGTGTAGGGAATGTCGAAGTCGGAGGCGACTTGCCCGAGAAGCTGGTCCCCTTCGATGCACCCATATCCCACCGCGCCCATTGGCGCCACAATGACCGGCATGCCTGCGTCGCGGCCCAGCAGTGCAGCACGAAGGTCGGGGGTCCCGCTTCCGGTCATGACGCGCGGCGTCCAGCCAAAGCGCTGGAAGACATCGCGGTTCAACGCCAGCGTGCGTTCGTCCTCGGCGCCGCCTGCATAAAAGTCAAAGATCGGCTTGGGCAGGCGGCGGCGCGCAATGGCTTCGAAATCATCGACGCGAAAGGTCCGGTTCAGCGTGGCCATGGCAAGTCGGTCAAGGCTGCCTGGGCACGCGGGCGAGCTCGACCAGCACGCGTGCGGCCTGCCGGTCCTGCGTCAGGAAGCCTGCGAATTCGTCGGGCGTGTCGACGGCTTTCTCTACGTATCTCGACTCCAGCATTTCCATCATCTTCGGGTCGTCGAAGGTCTCGGCAAAGGCACGATGCACCCGTGTCACCACGCTGGCTGGCGTACCCGCCGGGGCGGCAATGCCCCACCAGGGGCGGCTCGGGAATCCGTCCAGTCCCGCTTCCGCCGCAGTCGGCACGTCCGGAAGCTGCGCCGAGCGTTTTGATGCGGACAGGGCAATGGCGCGCAGCTGGCCGCTCTGGATCAGGCCGATGAAGTTGCCGAGCCCCATCTGCGCCACCTGGATATCGCCTGCGGTCACCGCATTGGCGATCGGCCCGCCGCCCTTGTACGGGACGCCGACGATGCGCGTGCGCCATTCCTGGTTCAGCCAGGCAACGAACAGTTCCTGCAGCGATCCGGACCCCAAGGTGCCGACGTTGACCTTGTCGGGGTGGGCTTGCGCGTAGGACCGCAATTCGGCCACCGATCGGACAGGAAGGGCGGCGGGCACTACCAGGCCTTCGGTCACGAAGAACAGCCGGTTGACCGGCTTGAAGTCCTTTTCGGGATCGTAGGGCAGCTTTTCAAACATGTAGGGATTGAAGGACATGATCGAGTGATAAACCGCACACAGTGTGTAGCCGTCGGCTGGCGCACGCGCGCAGGCTTCGGCCCCGACAATCCCGCTGGCGCCTGGGCGGTTGTCAATGACAACGGGTTGGCCCAGGCGTTGCGCCAGGCCGGGCGCGGCCGAGCGCAAGACAACGTCGGTCACGCTGCCGGCCGCGATCGGCACGATCAACCGTATGGGCCGGGTCGGGTAAGCGCCCTGCGCGTGGGCAAAGCCCGCAAGCGCCAACAGGGCAGCGCCGAGCACCCCGCGTGAAAGGGATGGCGTCATGTCAGTCTCCTCGGCGGCGTCGATCGCCGCTCGTTGGTCTAGTGAAGCGATGTCTGGGTATTGAGCGACATGTCCAGGGCGGCAATGACTTCGCCAAACCGGGCGTCGTCTTCGCGCATGTAGTCGGCGAACGCGTCGCCCATCCGCCAACCCAGCGTAAAGAAACTGGCCGCGGCTTCCGCATTGAAGTCAGGATCGGCCGCCACGGCGTGCAACGCATCAATGTAGATGCGGGTCATCGGTTCAGGAAGGCCACGGGGCGCCACGATGCCGCGCCAGTGCGCGACGGACCAGTCCACCCCGATCGCTTCGGCCACGGTCGGCACTGACGGGAACGCGGCGTGGCGCCGATCTTCCATGGTCGCCAGCGCGCGCGCCGCGTTCGACAGGAGCGGCCCCCGCGCGTCGGTCATAGTGATCGGGGCAACATCGGCGCGTCCCGCCAGGGCGTGTTCCAGCCCTTGCTCGCCGCTGTGGGTTTCGATCCAGCCAAGGTGGCTCAAGGGAATGCCGGCAGCCTGCATCAGGCCCGCAAGCGAAAACTTCCAGACACTGAAGTCAGGTCCGCCGGACCCGGTAATACGGTGATGGCGGCAATGCTCCAGGAATTCGGCCAGCGTATGAAATGGCGATGCCGCGGGAACGATGATGGCGCTTGATTCCACAAACGGCACCGCCAGCGGGGTGAAGTCGGCGGGCGTCAACGACGTCAGTCCCGGATGCCAATGCATCATGCCGATCTCGCCCGTGATCAGGCCCAGCGTGGCGCCATCGGGCGCGGCATCGGCGATGGCTTGGTGACCGGACACGGCGCCAGGGCAATTGATGACCGTGACGTCACGGTTCAGGTGGCGCTGCAGGTACTTCGCGATCAGGCGTGCGCGCTGGTCGCTGCCGCCGCCTTGCACGTAGGGCACCAGCATTCGAATGGAGGAAGCAGAAGCGGGCATAGGGTTCCTGTCGGATAAGGCATGGCTACAGGATGATGGACCGATATCCGTCCTGCAGCGACGCCAGAGTACCCAGCGCCATGCCCACTGCCCAATGGCATCTTTTCATGCCCCATTCCCGCCAGTTATAGGGGGTGTGCAAGTACATCAAGACGCCGCATCAAGACGCCGCATCAAGACGCCGCATGCAGATGCCGCAACAGGCTGTGGCGGAACAGGTCGACCACCGGCAGCGGCACGGGCCGCTTCAGCCGGGCCAGGCCCCCGCGAAACGTCCAGATGCCTTCGTCCGTGGCCAGGGTGTCGATACCCAACTGGCGCGCATGGGCCAGGACCTGATGCGATTGGGTGGCAATGAATTCGCCGGTGGCCACCAGTGACAGCACCAGCTCCAGCGAATCGGCCTCGGCGGCAAAGCCGGGCGAATCCAGTCCGCGCAACGCAAAGAACTGCTTCATCCGGTCCAGCACGGCATAGTCGTTGTGCGGACCCACGAACTTGCACCGGCTCAGGTCGGCAACCGATACCTGGGACTTACTGGCAAGGGGATGGCTGGCATGCGCAAGGAACACGTGGCTGCTGTCGATCAGGTATTCCTTCTCGATGTCATCGTGGTCAGGAAAGTCGAGCGCCGCGCACAGCACGTCGACTTCGCCACGAAGAAGCTGAGGCAACAGCGTGCTCAGCACACCCGGCACCACACGCACGCGAAGGCTGGCGTGCGTCCGGGACAACTCCGCGATCACATCGGGCAACAGGTGGACGGACCAGAGCGGCCCGGCCCCGACCGTCAAGGTGCCGACGCCCCCGTCCTTCATCAGCAGTATTTCGTCGTGGGCGCGTTGCGCTTCCAGCTGGATCAGCCTGGCCCGGTGGGCCAGCGTCGATCCGTAAGCGGTCAGGACCATGCCGGCCGAAGTGCGCTGGAACAGAGGCACACCCAATTCATCTTCGAGCCGGCGCAGGCTTTTCGACAGCGCCGGTTGGGTGATGCAAAGATGGTCGGCAGCTGCCGTCAGCGTGCGGTGGGTGACCACCGCAAGAAAGCAGGTCAGCAGTTTCGAATTGAGCACGGGGGGCGGCCTTGATCAGGATCGTGCCGCCACTGTAGCGTCCGCTGGCTGCGACTTCCAGCCAGGGGACACCCCCGTCTGATTACGGCGTGGTCCCGCCCGGATAGGCGCCCGGCGAATCGCCGTAGATCGGTGCGCCCATGTCGATCTTGACGGTACTCGGATCGACGTTGGCCTGGCCGTCCTTGTAATGGGTGACCATGCGCGGATACATGATCACCAGCGCGACCATGATCAGCTGGATCGCAATGAAAGGTACGGACCCCCAATAGATCTGACGGGTTTCGACCTTCTTGATCATCTTGCCGGTCACGCGATCCTTGTAGTCCTTGTTGGGCGCCACGGACCGCAGGTAGAACAGCGCGAAGCCGAAGGGCGGGTGCATGAAGGACGTCTGCATGTTGACAGCCAGCAGCACGCCGAACCAGACCAGGTCGATGCCGAGCTTGTCGGCGACGGGGCCGAGCAGCGGCACCAGGATGAAGGCCAGTTCAAAGAAGTCCAGGAAGAAGGCCAGGAAGAACATGATGACGTTGACTGCGATCAGGAAGCCGATCTGGCCGCCGGGCAGGTTGGTCAGCAGATGTTCCACCCACAGGTCGCCGCTCACGCCGCGGAAAGTCAGGCCGAACACGGTCGAGCCCACCAGGATGAAGACGACGAAGCAGGTGATCTTGGTGGTCACGGTCATCGACTGACGCAGCAGCGACAGGCTCAGGCTGCGGCGTCCCCATGCCATCAGCAGCGCGCCCACGGCGCCCATGGCGCCGCCTTCCGTCGGCGTGGCGATGCCAAGGAAGATCGTGCCCAGCACCAGAAAGATCAGCCCCAGGGGCGGGATCAGCACGAAGGTGACGCGTTCGGCAATCGCTGAAAGCAGGCCCAGCTTGAACCACTTGTTCAGCAGGGCCAGCACCCATGCCACCGCGCCGCCGACCAGCATGGACAGCACGATCTTTTCGTCCATGGCGCGGCCGACCAGTTCCAGCCTGGCGTAGGTCAGCGCCGCCGCAGTGGCAATCCCCAGCAGCACCAGCAGCGACAGGTTGCCGCTTGCGCCGTTGGATTCGCGAAAACGCCGGGCTTCGGGCGGCAGGGCAGGCACGTCGCCGGGCCGGAACATGGCAAGCAGCATCACGTACACGACATACAGGCCGGTCAGGATCAGGCCGGGCAGCATGGCGCCCATGTACATGTCGCCCACGGAACGGCCCAGCTGGTCGGCCAGCACGATCAGGACCATGGACGGCGGGATGACCTGCGTCAGCGTGCCAGATGCAGCGATGACGCCACTGGCGAGCTTGCGGTCATAGCCATAGCGCAACATGATGGGCAACGAGATGAGGCCCATGGAAATGACCGAGGCCGACACCACGCCCGTCACGGCGCCGAGCAGTGCGCCGACCAGAATCACCGCCACGGCCAGGCCGCCGCGGATCGGGCCAAACAGCTGGCCGATGGTTTCGAGCAGGTCTTCGGCCATCCCGGATCGGTCCAGGATCAGGCCCATGAAGGTGAAAAAGGGAATCGCCAGCAGCGTGTCATTGGTCATGATGCCGAACACACGTTGCGGCAAGGCCTGGAACAGCACGGGCGTGAACAAGCCCAGTTCGATGCCGATCAGGCCGAACAGCACGCCGTTGGCGGCCAGCGCAAACGCAACCGGGAACCCGACCAGCAGAAGCAGGATCAGGCACGCGAACATGATCGGCGCCAGATTGGCGATCAGGAATTCGGTCATGGCCGTTCTCCGTGCTGGAGCGCGGCCAGGCGGGCAGCTTCTTCGGTGCGCCGCTCGGCTTCAAGCCGGACCTGTTCCGTATAGTCCTCTTCGGCCTGCGCTTCTGAATTCTTGATGCGCGGATCGGGACAGTCACCGCGCAGAAAGCCGATGCACTTGATCAGGTGGGACACGCCCGCCAGGAACAGCAACGAGAACCCGACCGGGATCAGCAGCTTGGCGGGCCAGAGCAGCAGGCCGCCGCTGTTGGCGGAACGCTCCAGCGTGTCGTAGGACGCGACGAACATGGGCCACGACGGCAGCAGGATCAGGAAGACCATCGGGAACAGCATGAAGATGACGCCGAAGATCTCGATCTTGACCTGGGTGCGGATCGGCAGCTTTTCCATCAGGATGTCGAGCCGAACATGATCATTATTGAGCAGCGTATAGCCTGCGGCGAGCAGGAAGCTCGCGCCGAACAGATACCACTGCAGTTCCAGCCAGGCGTTGGAACTGATGTGGAAGAACTTGCGGATGATGGCGTTGCCGGCGCTGATGACGACAACCACCAGCACAAGCCACGATACCCATTCGCCAACACGGCGATTGATGGCATCGATCAGATGCGAGAAGGCGAGCAGGGGCCGCATGGAACGGGTTCCTAAGACAGGGACGGATCGGTGAAGCAGCGCGGCTCGCGTGGGGCGAGCCGCGTAACGGCGTGGGCAGCGATCAATGCGTGCGGCTGAAGATCCCCTTGATCCGGTCCCACAGCACGCCGAAGAACATGCGGGTCGGACTGAAGGCGGCGACCGGTGGGGGCGCGCCGGCATCGGCCGGACGCTGCAGACGGGCCGTGACGTTGCGGCCAAAGTCCGCGATCATGCGGCGCACGAAGTCCCGGACCAGGCCCGAGCGCGAAAACTGCGCCAGGGGGCCTTGCAAGGAATACAGCAGTTCCACATCGACCCGCGTGCGGCTGCTGTCGAGGGCGGTCAGGCGATAGGTGATGTCGCCATTGGCGCGCGACTGGCTGAGCGTGTCCTGCCCCGCGCCGCGAAAGACTGCGGTCTTGGTGGTGTCGTCCCGTTCCAGCCGGGCCGCGCCATTGAACGCGGCGGACATCGGCCCGAATTTGATCGCGACCTTCCCCTTGACGCGATCACCATCATGTTCGGTGATCGATGCGCCGGGCAGGCAGCTGGCCACGGCGGGCAGGTCCACCATGAAGTCCCAGACCTGGTCGGCCGGGAAGGGCACTTCGAATTGCCCGGTGATCTCCGACCCCTTGGTGCGGGAAGCGGGGGCGGTCGAGGCAGACGAAGACGTCGACGCCGAAGACGCAGTGGAAGCCGATGAAGCCGATGCAGCCGTGTCCTTCACCGGCGTCGTCACCTTGGCAATGAAGCCTTCGAACGGCGTCTGCGCAGCCGGGGCGGCAGCCGACGATGAAGCAGGGGCCGGCAGGGCCGCCACCGCGCCCGCGGGCTCGCCACGCAGCGCACGGCGCAAAGCCGAGATCTCTTCGTCCGGCGTGGCGATCAGATCCGCCAGCACCGACCGGATCGCCGCCACGATGCCCATGTATCCGGTACAGCGGCACAGGTTGCCGGCCAGTTCGACCCGGATGCGCGCATCGTCGGCATCGGGACAACGCAGCACGATGTCGCGCGCGGTGGCCAGCATGCCGGGCGTGCAGTAGCCGCACTGCAAAGCATGGTGCGCAGTGAACGCTTCACGCAGGCGCCGCATGACGGGGTCCGCGTCGTAGCCTTCAATGGTGGTGATGTGCTTGCCCGCACAGGCGGACGCAAACGAAATGCAGGACCTGATCGGTTGTCCGTCCATCAGGACAGTACAGGCGCCGCAGACGCCGTGCTCGCAACCCAGGTGGGTGCCGGTCAGACGGGCTTCTTCGCGCAGGAAGTCGCCCAGGTGCATACGCGCGGGAACGTCGGATGAGACCTTGCGGCCATTCACATCCAGGGTGACTAACGCCATGTTGATTCTTCTGCTCCAAGAAGTTGCGCCAGGCAGCGGCGGACCGCTACGGCATGCAATTTACGGTCGACGGCGTCGTGATCCGGCATCGCTTCGGCCACCGCATGGGCGATGGCGTCCTGGGTGCAGGCCGTCTGGCCTTCGCGCGCCACGGCGGCCGCCAGGGACGGCAGCAGGCGGGGGGCACCCGACAGGGCGCCGATCGCAATGCGCGCCATGCCCGTGGACGAATCGAAGCGGGCCGCGCAACTGGCTTCGGCAAACTCGCCGGTCTTGCGGCAATACTTGTAGTAGCCCCAGCGCATGGCGGGAGACGCCACCGGGAAGCGGACGGCGGCGATCAGTTCGTTCTCGGCAAGCACCGTGGTGTAGGCGCCGATCATGAAGGCATCGGCATCCACCAGGCGGCTGCCGGCCGGTGAAACAATCTCGAGCGATGCCCCGAAGGCCACGGCCGTGACCAGCCAGTCCGCTGCCGGATCGGCATGGGCCAGGCTGCCGCCCAGGGTGCCGCGATTGCGTACGGACCGGTAGGCAATGCCCGCCGCGATCTTTTGCAGGGGCGTGCCGCGCAGCAGGGGGTGGATGCCGTCTTCGATCTCGGCGTGCGTCACGGCGGCGCCGACCCGGATGCTGTCGCCCTCCTGGGTGACCGTGCGCAGGCCAGGGATGCCCGAGACGTCCACCACGACGCCGGGCCGCGCCAGGCGCAGATTGAGCATGGGGCCCAGCGACTGGCTGCCGCCCATGGCCTTGGCGCCCGGGCTGCCGGACAGCAGCGACATGGCCGCGCCGACCTCGTCGGGCCGGGTGTAGTCGAATAAAGCGGCTTTCATGAAAAGTCCTTCACGCCACGTTGACGGTCTGGCGGATCGGCAGAGTGATGACGAGGGGATCGGGGCCCGGACCGTCTTCGATCGCCTGCAGCAGGCGGCGCGGGCTCAGCGGCGTGCGCGTCACTTCGGCCGCGCCAATCACGCGCAGGGCGTCGTTGACCGCGTTGAAGATCACCGCGGGCGGTGCAATCGCGCCGCCTTCGCCCATGCCCTTGGCGCCGAATTCGGTGTGCGGCGACTTGGTCTCGAAGTGATGCATGCGGATGGTCGGCACTTCGACCGCGCCAGGCAGCACATAGTCGGCCAAGGTCGACGCCAGCGGCTGGCCGTTTTCGTCGTAGGGCGTCTCTTCGTACAGCGCGGTGCCGATGCCTTGCGCAATGCCGCCGTAGGTCTGGCCTTCGACCACCATGGGGTTGATCATCGTGCCGCAGTCCTCGACCACCACATAGTCCAGGATCTCGACATCGCCGGTATCGGTGTCCACCGCCACGACGGCCGCGTGGGTGGCATAAGTAAATGCGCCGGTGTCGACCTTGGGCTTGTAGCCCGCCGTGACTTCCAGCCCGCCCGTATCCACGTCGGCCGGCAGCAGATGCGGACGCAGGTACCACGCGTTCGCCACGTCGCCGATCGATACCGACTTGCCGTCCGGACCGACCACGCGGCCATCGGCCAGCGAGACGGCGGACAGGTCGGCGCCGAGCAGATGCGCGCCAATGGCAAGCACCCGCGGCGCCAGTTTCTTGCACGCCACCGACACGGCGCCGCCCGACATCACCATCGAACGCGACGCATAGGTGCCGGTCGAAAACGGTGTCTGGCCCGTGTCGCCATGAATCAACTTGGTCCGCGCAATGTCGACGCCCAGGATTTCATGCGCGATCTGCGCAAACGTCGTTTCCATGCCCTGGCCGTGCGAATGCACGCCCACCCGCATTTCCAGGCCGCCGTCGGGCGTGATGCGCACCGTGGCCGAGTCGAAGCCCGGAATCAGCGGCGTGCCCCACGCGGCGAACACCGACGTGCCGTGCGCGGATTGTTCGGTGTAGGTGGCGATGCCGATGCCCAGCAGGCGGCCATCGGCTTCACCGGCTTTCTGGCGTTCGCGCAGTTGGTCGAACTGCAGCATCTCCATGGCCTTGGCCAGGCTGGCGCCATAGTCGCCACTGTCCAGATGTTTGTTGGTGACGTTGACGTAGGGCATCGCGTCGGCCGGCACCAGGTTTTCCTTGCGGACTTCCCAGGGCTCGCGGCCGACCTCGCGCGCAATGGCGTCCATGGTCAGCTCGATCGCAAAGCACACGCCGGTGCGCGCCACGCCGCGATAGGGAACGAATCCGGGCTTGTTGGTCGCCACGCATTTGGTCACGCAGCGGTAGCCGCGAAAGTCATACGGGCCGGGCAGGTTGCCGATGGCCTGGCCGGGTTCGAGTCCGGCCGTGAAGGGCCAGACCGAATAGGCGCCGCCATCGATGGTGATGACCGCGTCGAGCGCGAGCAGCTTGCCGCGCTTGTCGACATAGGCCGTCATGTCATACGAATGCTCGCGCGAGTTCGCGCCGGCAATCAGGTGTTCGCGCCGGTCTTCAATGAAGCGGAACGGGCGCTTGTGGGTCTTGGCCAGCCACGCAATGCACAGCTCTTCCTGCTGCAGCACGCACTTGTAGCCGAAGGCCCCGCCCACGTCGGGCGAGATCACGCGGACCTGGTCCTGCGGCAGCTTCAGGCACTCGGCCAGGATCGTGCGGATCATGTGCGGGACCTGGGTCGCGCTGACCACCACCAACTGGTCGGCCTGGAAGTCCCAGTAGGCCAGGACGGCCTTGCCTTCCATCGGCACCATGCATTGGCGCGACAGGTCCACCGTGCGCTTGACCACCCGGTCAGCCTTTGCCGCCCAGGTGTCGAAGTCGCGATCGGCATGCAGCGTCATGAACAGGTTGCTGGTCCAGTCATCATGGACGAAGGTGCCGGTGGCGGCCTCGGCAGTGGTGGCGTTGGCATAGACCGGCAGGTCGTCCAGGTCGATCTGGATCTGTTCGACGATGTCTTCGGCCAGCGCGCGGGTCGGCGCAAAGGCCATGGCCATGGGCTCGCCCACAAAGCGGACCTTGCCCGATGCCAGTGGCGGCTGCGCCGACAGCTGATACGTGGGCAAGGTCGATTCGGCAACGATATCCAGCGAATCGGCCATGTCGCCGCGCAGCACCACAGCCACGCGAATGTCGTCAGGAATCGATGCGCCCACGATGCGCGCATGGGCCAGGGGGCTGCGCAAAAAGGCCACTTCACTCAGGCCGGGCATGGACATGTCGGCAACGAAGTTGCCCTTGCCATGCAGGTGGCGCGCGTCTTCCTTGCGGCGCACGCGCGCCCCGACCCCCTGCGCCTTGTGCGCGGACGTGGGATGTTCGGTACTCATGAGCTACGTGCCACCGCCGCAAAGGTGTAGTTGTCGAGCGCGTTTTCGGCCACGCGGAACCAGCTGACTTCGTCTTGCTGGAATTTCTTCCACGACGGGTAGATGGCCTTGAAGTCGGCGTTCTTTTCCGACAGCTCGGTCCACAGTTCCTGCGATGCCTTGTAGGTGGCGTCCATCACGTCTTTCGGGAAGTAGCCCAGCTTGGCGCCGCCGCCCACCAGCTTGCGCAGGGCCAGCGGATTCTGTGCGTCGTAGTTGGCCAGCATCTTCATGGTCTGTTCGGCACAGGCACATTCGAATGCGGCCTTGTAAGAGGCCGGCAGGGCTTCCCAGGCTTTCTCGTTGACCATCGACGTGATCGAAGCGCTGCCTTCGAACCAGCCTGGCGAGTAATAGAACGGCGCCACGCGGTTCAGGCCCAGCTTTTCATCGTCGTGGGGGCCGATCCATTCGGCCGCGTCGATCGTGCCTTTTTCCAGCGCCGAGTAGATATCGCCCGCCGGAATCTGCTGCGAGACCGCGCCGAATTTGGCGAGCACCATGCCGCCGATCCCGCCGATGCGCATCTTCAGACCGTTGAGATCCGCAACCGATTTGATTTCCTTGCGATACCAGCCGCCCATCTGCACGCCCACGTTGCCGCTGACGTGATTGACGATGCCGTACTGCTTGTACATCTTGCGCAGCAAGGCCATGCCGCCGCCGTAGTGGATCCATGCGTTGTGCTGGCGCGAGTTCAGGCCGAAGGCCAGGCCGGTGTCAAAGGCCACCGCAGTGTTCTTGCCGATGAAGGCCGAGCTCAGCACGTGATTGCATTCCACCGTGCCGTTGCTGACGGCATCCATGTTCTGTGGCGGCGGCACGAGTTCGCCGGCCGGGAAGGCGCGGATTTCGAACTTGCCGTCGGTCATTGCCGACACGCGCTTGCACAGTTCTTCGGCCGAACCGTAGATCGTGTCCAGGCTCTTGGGCCAGCTGGTCGACATGCGCCAGCGCACGGTCGGCGTGCCCTGGGCAATGGCGGGAGCGGCCAATGTGGCAAGGCTGGCGCCGGCGGCGGTGGTGGCTTGGGAAAGGAAACGGCGTCGCTGCATGGATGCATCCCTGGGTAGGTGGGGTGGGGTAGAGAATTACTCAGCGTACTGACATATTCGTCAGCCTACTGATGGTTTTTGCCTGTGTCAACGGTATTTGCAGGGGTTGATTTCGCACGCGCTAAGGTGGTGCCGCCCCAGGAAGCCGCCCCGTTTTTCTGCACCACGCGTGCGCTTCGATGCATCGACTTGGCGCATTTTTCGGGCTGCATTGCACTGCACACAATTTGCGCTCGGTCCGAGCGTTTTATTGCGCTATGCGGCAGGAAGCGCCGTGCGCAGACTGTGGGTGTTGCGGCGCAAACCATTCATCTCTTCCATGCAAACTTTTGTCTACCGACTTCCCATGGCCCATCCGGGCGACGTCTCGGCCCTGGCCAGCCTGATCGATGCGGGCGAACTGCGGGCCCGCGATATCGTTGCCTTCATCGGCAAGACAGAAGGCAATGGCGGCGTCAACGATTTCACGCGCGGTTATTTCACGCAGTCGCTGATGGCGCTGCTGGCCCGCCATACCGGCGAGCCGGCCGAGGCATTGGCCGCGCGTATTCCCTGTGTCCTGTCGGGCGGAACCGAAGGCGTGCTCAGCCCGCACTTCGTGGTGTTCGCGCGGCACGGTGATGCGCCCGCCCAACCGGTTGACACTGTCAACGGTTCGCTGGCGATCGGCACCGCGTTCACCGACCCCTTGCCGGCCGAAGCGGTGGGCCGATGGGCGCAAGTGGAAAGCGTGGCCGCGGCGGTGCGTGCGGCCATGAATGACGCGGGCCTGACGGATCCGCGCGAGATCGAATTCGTGCAGGTCAAGTGTCCGTGCATCACGTCGGCGCGGGTGCAGGATGCCGCCGCCCGTGGCCAGACCGTCGTAACGACCGATGCCAACCGGTCGATGGCCTTGTCGCGTGCGGCCGGGGCGTTCGGCATTGCACTGGCCTTGGGTGAACTGCCCGCGTCAGCCACCGATGCCGACCTGCTGGCCGATTTTGCGGTGGCCTGCAACCGCGCCAGTGTGTCGTCGGGTGTGGAAGTCACCTGCAATGAAGTGATCGTGCTGGGCAACTCGACACGCTGGTCGGGCCCCTTGCGGATTGCCCATGCGCCGATGCGCGACGCGCTCGATCTGCCTGCTGTCGGCGCGGCGCTGGACCGGCTGGGCATTGCGGCGCGGCCGCAGGTTGACGACGCTGACCGGGATCGCATCGCCGCGGTGCTGGTCAAGTGCGAGCCCGATCGCCGCGGTCAGATTCGCGGCGCGCGCCATACCATGCTGGACGACACCGACATCAATGCCCAGCGGCACATCCGTGGCGCGGTCGGCGCCCTGGTCGCCGGTGTGATGGGTGACGGCCGGCTGTTCGTGTCGGGCGGCGCGGAACACCAGGGCCCCGATGGCGGCGGACTGGTGGCGGTGATCGCGGCCGGGCGCGCATGACCAATGCAGATTCCGCCCGCCCGGATGGGACATCGTCCGCGCTGGCAACATCGCCGCGGCCGGCGTGGCAGCATTCGGCCACCGAGCTGTCCCTGCGGTTTGCCGCTGGCACCTTGACGCCGGTACACGCGCTGCAATCCATCGCGGACCGCCTGGCGGCCGTGAACCCGTTGCTCAACGCGGTGATCAGCGAACGGCTGGCGGATGCGGCACTCGAGGCCGAGGCAAGCACCGCGCGCTGGCGCGCCGGTATGCCGCTGTCGGCATTCGACGGCGTGCCGTTGACGGTCAAGGACAACATCCCGGTACAAGGATTGCCGTGCACCTGGGGCAGCCGCCTGTACGCCGGCTATCGGCCTGAACGTGACGAGCTGGCGGTGGAACGCCTGCGCGCGGCAGGCATGATCGTGATCGGCAAGACCAACGTGCCGGAATTCACGCTGCAGGGCTACACCGACAACCTGGTGTTCGGTGCCACCGTCAATCCATGGGACCGGGCAATGACGCCGGGCGGATCGAGCGGCGGCGCGGTCGCGTGCGTTGCGGCCGGCATTGGCCCGGTGGCGATCGGCACCGATGGCGGCGGGTCGATCCGCCGGCCGTGTTCGCACACCGGGCTGGTCGGATTCAAGCCGGGGGAGGGGACCGTGCCACGTGAACAGGGCTTGCCCGAGATCCTGCCTGGCATGGAAGTCATCGGACCGATCACCCGCACGGTGGCCGATGCCGCGGCCGTGCTGCGCTTGCTAAGCGGTGGCAGTTTGCCCGGCGACAGTTTGCCCGGCGGCCGTCTTCCCGCGCCCCCATGCACCAACATCGAGCATCCCAAGCTGGTGCAGCCCGCGCCGCTGCGCATCGTGTACTGGCCCGAATTCGACGGAGATCCTGTCGATCCGGCCATTGCGGCAAGCGTCAATGAGGTGGCCGACATGCTTGCGGGTCTCAACCATCTCGTTGACACACGCAACGGGCCGGCCATCCTGCGCGACTTCAACAGCCAGGCCTGGCCTGTCATCAGCCAGACCGGGCTGGCCGCCACGCTGCAGGCCACCTTTGGCGCCGCGCTGGACGATACGGCCATGACGCCCGCGCTGCAGGCCATGGCCACCGCCGGCCGGGCCCTGTCGGCGATCGACCTGTTCAACGCCCACGCGCTGGTCCGCCGCATGAAAGCGGAACTGTCAGCCTGCTTCGCCACGGCGGATCTGCTGCTGTTGCCCAGCGCCGCCGCCTTGCCATGGCCGGCCACGCACAGCCATCCGGACACCATTGCCGGGCTGCCGGTGGGCCCGCGCGGCCATGCCGTTTTCACCGCCTTCGTGAATGCCGCCGGGTTGCCCGCGATCAATCTGCCGGCCCGACCCGACCGCACTGGCATGCCCATCGGCTTCCAGCTGGTGGGACCGCCCGGCGCCGAATCGCTGCTGCTGGGCTTGGCCGCGCAGTACGAAGCTGCCCACCCGTGGGCCCATCGGTGGCCGGCTCTGTGATGCGCCCGCTTCCGTCCAACCCACCGCCGTGCATGCCCCGCCTTGGCGCATGCGCATGGCACCGTTTTTGCCTATTGATGGGCGGGCAGGCCGCGCCGCGCGTGCGCCGCGCCCGCCCGAGTCGTCAAGGAATCCCTACAGCATGAAAATCGCAATCATCGGCGCCGGCGTGGCGGGCTGCATTCTTGCCCGTTCCCTGGCCGACATCCCGGGCGTGGAAACGGTCTGCCTTGAACGGGTTCTGCAAGACGATCATTCCGAATCGGGCACCGGCCTGAACATCGGGCCCAATGCGGTCAAGGCCTTGCGCCTGACCGAACCGGCGCTGGCCGATGCCATTGCCGCGGCAAGCTTTGCGTGGAAGAAGTGGCGGGTGTCCCTGACCGATGGCACCGTGCTGTTCGATCTGCCGCTGGACCAGGTGGCCGATTGCGACGGCGTGCGCATCCGCTGGTCGGAACTCTACAGTGTGCTGCGCCGCGAAGCCGCCGGCGTCATCCAGTACGGCTGCGAGATCCAGGCGATCGCCCGCGACCCGGACGCCGCCGGCAAGACGACCGTGCAGTACACCCACCATGGCGAGCCCCGTGTGCTCGACGACATCGACCTGCTGATAGCCGCGGACGGCCGCTATTCGCAAACGCGCGAGACCTTCTCGGGTACGCCGCCAGTGCGCCAGCTGGGCGTGTCCATCTTCCGCCTGCTCGTGCCCGACACCAGCGCCGGGCTGATCGACGACTACGAACAATGGTTCAACGGGCCCAACCGACTGCTGTCGTTCCGCGTGCCCTCGGCCCACATCTATATCGCCGGCACCTTCCCGATTCCCGCCGACGAATCCGTGCCCGACGCCTGCAAGACCGCCGACTTCCTGCGCGCCGCCTACACGCCTGAAGGCGGGCTGCCCAGCGATCAGGCCACCTGGCTGATCGATACCGTGTGCGCCAACACCGACGCGCTGCACTGGGCGCGCATGCAGGAATCCGACATGCGTTTTGCCGAGCCCGACGTGCAGGTGATGTACCTGGGCGATGCGGCCCACGGCATGGTGCCGACTCTGGGGCAGGGCGCCACGCAGGCCATCGAAGACGCCTGCTGCGCCGTGCACCTGCTGCGCGCCGGCATGGCAGCCGGCACGCCGCCGCGCGACTGGCTGGACCAGCTGGACGCCGCCCGCCGCGATCGCGTGCGCTTCACCATGCAGCTGTCGTTCGATGCCAGCGACACCATGCTCGCAGGGGCCGATCCGGTCGCCGGCACCCTCAAGAAAACCGGACCCGAATTCATCGGCGATCTGACGCGCCTGTACCGCGACGTCGTCCTGCCAGGAGTGAGCGCATGACCGCCGCGAACCGCGCCCCCGGCGCCGCCATCCTGGGCCTGTTCCACATCGCCATCAAGACTTCGAACCTGGACGCCACCCGCGCGTTCTGGTGCAAGGTGCTGGGCCTGAAAGAAATCGCGCGCCCCGACTTCGGCTATCCGGGCGCGTGGCTGGCCTGCCCGCAACCGGGTGGCCAGGCCATCATCCACGTGTACGCCGGCGGCCCCGCGCTGGGTCCGGAAGGCATCGCGCCCGCCGGCACCGCCGCGATCGATCACCTGTCGGTCGCCTGCCTGGGCTTTCATGACTATGTGGCCCGCTTCAAAGCCGCTGGCCTGGCGTGGCGCGAGTTCATCGTGCCCGGCACTTCGCTGTGGCAGCTGTTCGTGTACGACCCGAGCGGCGTGCAGATCGAACTGACCTTTGAAGGCAGCATCGAAGGCGGCGCGGCCATCGGCCCCGATGGCACATCCACCGAATTGCCTTTGCCCGACATGTCGCCCGGCCGCGGCTATGTCGCCGGCGCTTCCTTTTTCGACCCCCTGAACTATCCCGACCTGCTCACTCTCTTGAATTGAAGGATGTTGTCATGAAGCTTCGTCATGGTTTTACCGCCGCTGTCGGGACCGCCGCCGTGCTGCTGGCAGGGCTCTTTGCCGCGCCCGCCAGCGCCGCCGACAAGGTCAAGGTCGGGGTCTTCCCGTCCAGCTCGGCCCTACCTTATTTCGTCGCCCTGCATCGCGGCTACTTCAAGGACGTGGGCATCGAAGTCGAAACCGTGCCCCTGGCCAACCATCCGCTGATCGTGCAATCAATGGTCGCCGGCACCATCGACATCGCCTCCAACCTGGTGACGCTGGAAGGCGCCAACATCAACGCGCGCCGTCCCAATACGCTCAGCTACATCGCGTTGAACGGCCAGAACGCGCAGTACATCACCGAGCAGTTCGTGGTGAAGTCGTCCAGCACGGCCAAGTCGCTCAAGGACCTGAAGGGCACCAAGCTCTTTTCGGCGCCCGGCCCGGCCAACATCGGCAGCGCGCGCGCCGTGCTCAAGGCCATCGGCCTGGAAGAAAACAAGGACTACACGATCCAGGAACAGCAGCTGAGCGTGCACCTGGGCGCATTGCAGGGCGGCCAGTTCGATGGCGGCTACACGCTGGAACCCATTGCCAGCAACATCATCGCGCAAGGGGTGGGACGGCGCCTGGAAGCGGGCGTGATCTCGACGCACCTGCTGGGCAACAAGGACGCCCTGGCGTTCGCCGCGGGCGCGGCGATTTCCGGCAAGTTGCTGGCCGACAACCCCGACCTGGCCAAGCGCTTTGCGTCGGCCTGGGCCAAGGGCGCCAAGGATGCGAACACCGATCCCAAGGTGCGTGACTACCTGGCGCAGGACATGAACACGCCCGCCGCGCTGGCGCCCACCGTGCCGCTGGCCAAGATCGTCATGGTCAGCGACCTGTCGCCGGCCGATCTCACGTCCTTCCAGAAGTTCGTCGACATCGGCGTGAGCCTGGGTGTCGTGAAGGACAAGATCGATACCGCCACCTTCATCAAGAAATTCTGATCCAAGGCCTCTCCATGCGCGCAGCTCACCTCCAGGCCGTCGCCTCCGGCCCCAGCGTTGCCCCGGCGCAGGGGGTCGGGGCCGACGCGGCCGCGGGCCACCGCTGGTTTCCGGCAGGCACCCACATCACCGTGCGGGGCCTGACCAAGCGATTCGAAGGCGGCACGCTGTACGAAAACTTCGACCTCGACATTCCGAAGGGCAAGATCATTTCGATCTTCGGACCCAACGGCTGCGGCAAGAGCACCCTCATCAACATGATGTCGGGGATCATGCCGTACGACAGCGGGCAGATCCTGTTCGAGGGCAAGGAGGTGCGCGAAAGCCGCATCGGCTACGTCTTCCAGAACTATCGCGAAGCCGTGTTCCCATGGCTGCGCGCCCGCGACAACATCCGGTATCCGCTCCAGTTCCTGGGGCTGAGCCGGGCCGAATGCGACGCGCGTGTGGAAAGCCTGCTGGCCAGTTTCGACGTCAAGCTCGACCTGAATCGCTACCCGTATGAAATGTCAGGCGGGCAGCAGCAGCTGGTGTCGATCATGCGGGCCCTGGTGGTCGACCCCGAAGTGCTGTTTCTTGACGAGCCGTTTTCGGCGCTCGATTACGAGATGACGCTATTCCTGCGCGACCGCCTGCAGAAGGTGCTGATCGAGCGGCAGACCACCACGCTGCTGGTGTCGCATGACCTGGACGAGGCCGTGTGCCTGGCCGACATCGTGCTGCTGCTGACCAAGCGGCCGACCCACGTGAGCGAGATCGTGCCCTTCGATGCGCCGCGTCCGCGCACCGTCGACACCACCGTCACGCCCGAGTTTGTCCGGGTCAAGAGCCATTGCCTGGAAGTCTTTCAACGCGAGGTACGCAAGCCATGATCACGCACCTGTCGCGCCGCTGGGCGCCCCGCCTGCAACCGCTGGTGGGGGCCTTGCTCATCATCTTTCTGTGGTGGTTCGCGCACGAGGTCAAGCTGGTCGACCCGGTGCTGCTGCCATCGCCCGGTGAATCGCTGGACGCCTTCTGGAAGGGCCTGACGCAGGGCACTTTGTGGGGCGATTTCTACAAGACCATCATTCGGACTTTTGCGTCCTTCATCATCGCCACGGTGATTGCCGTGCCGCTGGGGATCTTGCTCGGATCATCCGAACGCGTCTATCGTTCGCTCGAATTCGCGATCGACTTTTTCCGCTCGACGCCGGCGTCGGCCATGTTCCCCTTGTTCCTGGTGCTGTTCGGCGTAGGCGAGGCGACCAAGATCGCGGTCGCCGCGTTTGGCGCCGGCCTGGGCATCCTGTTCAACGTGTCGTATGGTGTGATGAACGCGCGCAAGCAGCGTCAGCTGGCGGCCAAGGTGATGGGCGCCTCGTCGTTCAAGGTGCTGCGTGACGTGACCTTGTGGGAATCGTTGCCGCAGACGTTCGTGGGCATGCGGTCGGGCGTCTCGCTGGCGCTCGTGATCGTGATCGTGGCCGAGATGTTCATCGGTTCCACCGACGGCCTGGGCCAGCGCATCATGAACGCGCAGATGGTGTTCGACATGCCCGAAATGTATGCCGCGATTTTTGCCGCCGGCGCGCTCGGTTACGTGCTCAATCTGCTGTTCCTGGTGGCCGAACGCCGTTTCGTCCACTGGGGCGGCAAGTAATTCCCTTCTTCCTTTTCAGGCGCTTTTCATGTCCCCAGAAATCAATCATCCCGAGACCCTGGCCGAAGTCGAAGCCGTGTTTGCCGAGTACGAACAGGCGCTGGTCACCAACGACGTCGACGTGCTCGACCGTCTGTTCTGGAATTCGCCGCACACGCTGCGTTACGGCGCCGGCGAAAACCTGTATGGCTTCCAGGCGATCCAGGATTTTCGCAATGCGCGCCCATCGGTTGGCCTGTCGCGCACCATTTCGGCCAAGTCGGTCACTACCTTTGGCCGCGACTTTGCCGTGGCGAACGTGGAATTCACGCGTGAATCGACGCCGCGCATCGGCCGGCAGACGCAGACCTGGGTGCGCATGGACGACGGCTGGCGCGTGGTGGCGGCGCATGTGAGCCTGATGGATACGCCCAAGGGCTGAGGGCAGGGCGCGGCGCGGTCACTGCTAAACTCGCTGCCGCTTTCCTCTTTCCCTCACGTTCAAGGAATTCCATGAGTCTCAAGCGCTTCCACACCGGCAAACGGATGTCTGAAATGGTTGTCCACGGCAACGTTGCCTACCTGGCTGGCCAGGTTGCAGGCGACCCGTCGCAAGACGTCGCCGGTCAGACCACCCAAGTGCTGGCCGCCATCGACGCCTTGCTGGCCGAAGCCGGTACCGACAAGACCCAGATCATCCGCGCCGAGATCTTCCTGGCCGACATCGCTACCTTCAGCCAGATGAATGGCGTGTGGGACACCTGGGTGCCTGCCGGCAACACGCCTGCCCGCGCCACCGTCGAAGCCAAGCTGGCCGCGCCGGAATACAAGGTCGAGATCGTCATCACCGCGGCGATCTGACGCCCTGAGCGGCGGAACCAGCTGGCCGGCTCACCCGGCCGGCCGGTCTTGTCTGCTCACGTGGCCAGCGGGTCCTGCCGGCTTACCCGCCCAGCGGGTCCTGCCGGTAATACGCCGCCAGCAGCGCATACCAGTCCGGGTATGCCGCGGCCAGCGGCGCCGGCCGCACAAAGAACGCCTCCGAGCTCACCGCAAAGAACTCGGCAATATCGGTTGCGGCATACGGATCGATCGGCAGCTGGCCATACCAGGCGTTCGCTTCTTCCGATTCCGGGTCGACATCGTCCGGAATCGCGGCCTCGATGGCATCGAGCTGGTCATTGAACGCCTCATAACTTGCCGTTATCACCTGTTGCCACTGCCGCGGCCGCAAGTCCGGATGGGCATCGAGCGCGGGCATACCATCGGGCTCGCCATCGATCAGGTCGAGCTTGTGCGCGAACTCGTGCACCACCACATTAAAGGCATGGGCGGGGTCTTCCGCGGCGTCGGGATCGGTGTTGCGCGGTGCGGCGTCTTCCCACGACAGCACCACGGGTCCGCCGTCCCACGCTTCGCCCGCGGCCTCCTGTACATACTCGTGGACCACGCCGTCTTCGTCCATTTCCTCTCGGGGAATCAGGAAACCGGCCGGATAGACGATGATTTCATTCCAGCCATGGTAGAGCAGGGGATCGAGCTTCAGGATGGGCAGGCAGGCCTGGACCGCGATCGACAGGCAGGTCGCATCGTCCAGCACAAAACCGCCGGCCCCGGACATTGATTTGCTTGCAAGGAACCAGGCGCAACGGCTTTTGAGCTCTTCCGTTTCCGATTGGCTCAACCGCGCCAGAAACCCATGCCCTTGGAGCGTTTGGGTCCATAATTCGGGTGTAATGCGTGCCTGTACCTGAGCCACCTGCGTCGTCGACGCACCGCGGCCAAAAATCCATCCCAACATGATGTGTGGTTCCCGGGTCTGAAGGCAGTGGTCGCACTCTTGCAACCCTGCGCGATTTAAAGTGTATGACGATGAGCGATACCACCCTCCAAGCTTCTTCTGCCGTGATGTCCCACTTCGGGGACGCGTGGAATCACGTCGCCAACGACGGCCTGTCGTTCGACGCGCAGGAAGAACTGCGTCAGGCGCTGGCGTGGGCCTTGCCCCGCTTCGAGCGCGACGGCGCCGTGGGGGAAGAATCGCTGGCCGGCCATGCCGCCGGTGTGGTCGCCATTCTGTCTGGCCTGCAGGTCGACGTGCACACCCGGATGGCCGCCATGCTCGCGACCGCGGTCGGCAACCGCGAAGTCAACGCCAATCCCAGCAAGGACCCCGTCACGCTGCGCTTTGGCGCCGAGATCGGCCGGCTGGTGCACGGCTACCGCGCCCTGATCCGGCTGGGACAAGTCACGCGCGACGCCAGCGATTCGTCCGCCGGCAGCGGCGCGCAGTCCGAAATGCTCCGCAAGATGCTGCTTGCCATGGCGGCGGACCTGCGCATCGTGCTGATGCGGCTGGCGTCACGGCTGCAGACGCTGCGCTGGCATGCACAAAGCAAGCTGCCGCTTGAAGAGTCCGTGGCGCGCGAAACGCTGGAACTTTACGCCCCGCTGGCGAACCGCCTGGGCATCTGGCAGATCAAGTGGGAAATGGAAGACCTGGCCTTCCGGTTTCTTGAGCCTGTCCGCTACAAGGAAATCGCCCGGCTGCTGGAAGAAAAGCGGGTGGAACGCGAGCTGTTCATCAACCTCGCGGTCACGCGCGTGTCCGCGGCGCTGGCCTCGGCCGGCATCGCCGGCGAAGTCACCGGCCGGCCCAAGCACATCTACAGCATCTGGAACAAGATGCGCAACAAGCGCATGGATTTTTCCAGCCTGTTCGATCTGCGGGCGCTGCGCATCATCGTTGACGACATCCGTACCTGCTATACCGCGCTCAGCCTGGTCCACAACCTGTGGACCCCGGTGCCCAACGAATTCGACGACTACATTTCGCGGCCCAAGCCCAACGGCTACCGGTCCTTGCACACGGTGGTGTACGACGACGACGGCCGGCCGTTCGAAGTCCAGATCCGCACCGAAGAGATGCACCAGTTTGCCGAGTTCGGGATGGCGGCCCACTGGCGCTACAAGGAAGCCGGCGCCAAGGGCGGCAACGTCAGCGCCGATTCCGAATACGACCGCAAGCTGTCCTGGATCCGCCAGCTGCTGGCGTGGAAAAGCGATGTCCAGGTTGACGAGACCCTGGGCGCGACCGCGCTCGACCAGCTCGACGACAACATCTACGTGCTGACCCCGCAAGCCCGCGTGATCGAGTTGCCGTCGGGTGCGACCCCGGTCGACTTCGCCTATCAGGTGCATACCGACCTGGGTCATCGCTGCCGGGGTGCGCGGGTGGATGGCGTCATGGTGCCGCTCAATACCCGGCTGATCACCGGGCAGACGGTGGAAGTCATCACGACCAAGTCGGGCGGCCCGTCGCGCGACTGGCTGAACCCGCAGCTGGCCTACCTGGCCAGCCAGCGCTCGCGCGCCAAGGTCCGCGCGTGGTTCAACGCGATCGACATCCAGCAGCGGATCGCGCAGGGCCAGACCATGCTCGACAAAGAGCTGCAGCGCCTGGGCAAGACCGCGACCAATCTGGAACAGCTGGCCCAGCAGTTGGGTTTTGCCTGCGCCGACGACTTGTACGTGGCCATCGCCAAAGACGAATTCGGGTTGCGCCAGGTCGGCACGGCGTTCGAGGCGCCCACGATCGAACCCGAGATCGAACTGGCCGCGCTCAATCGCCCCAGCCTGTCCGAAAGCCCGGCCCATGCCGGCAAGAGCGGGGTGCTGGTGGTGGGCGTCGATGCGCTGATGACCCAGCTGGCCAAATGCTGCCGGCCCGCGCCGCCCGACCTGATCTCCGGCTTCGTCACGCGCGGCCGCGGGGTGTCGATCCACCGCCGCGACTGCAAGAGCTTCCTGGCCCTGGCCGACCGTGAACGCGAACGGATCATCGACGTGACCTGGGGCGACACCCGCGACGCCGTCTATCCGGTCGACATTATCGTCATGGCGGCCGATCGTCACGGCCTGCTGCGCGACATCTCCGAAGTGTTCGCGCGCCAGCGCATCAACGTGATTGGCGTGAACACACAAAGCCGGCAGTTGCAGGCAAGAATGGTCTTCACGGCCGAGGTCGGCAATGCCGAGCACCTGAACAAGGCGCTGGCAGGGATCCGGGACGTGGCGGGGGTGGTCGAGGTATCGCGGCGCTGATCAGGCGCTGATCAGGTGCTGCACTGGGCGATGCCGGAGCGGTACTGTGGTCGGGCCGGCGCCGCACGCGTGCCCACCTTGCGCTAGTCCGGCGGCCCGCTCCGGCCGCCGGTTCTCGCCATCAAGCGGCCAGCCCGTCCAGCCAGTCCTCGACGCGGGTCGACGCCATGCAGGCTTGTCCGCTCAGCCCTGACAGCACCTGTTCGCGTTTTTCTGCGGGCCAATGATCCGCCGTCAACCCGGCAAATTTCTCCAGCAGGCGGGGCAGGCATGCCGCTCGCCGCGAAGGATCACCCATCGGATACAGGGTTTCGACCCGGTCCGACGTTTCGCCTGAACGCAGCTCGATCTCCACCGCATTCGCGCAACTCAGGACTGCCGGGTCATGGTGGCCAACGGTATAGGCGGGGTCTTCCATCACGTCCATCTTGGCCCGCAGTGCGTCGATCCGTGGGTCGCTCGCGCTGGCGTCGCTATAGTCCTCGCTGCGTACCGATCCCTTCAGCAAGGCCGTCGCAACGATGTACTGCAGCGAGTGGTCGCGCGCCGCACGCGTGGTCAGTGGGCCGGTCTTGTTGATGCGCCGCATGACTTCGTCGTGCGTGAAGATGCGAATCCGGGCGATGTCATCGATGCGGCCAGCCAGCCACGGCCGCAGCGCCACGGCGCTTTCCAGCGCCGTGCTGGCATTGCGTTGGCACGGCGACAGCTTGAAGATGACCCGGTCCAGGATGCCGTGGCCCAGCGATTGCGCCAACGTGACCGGGCGGCCACCCAGATGCACCGCTTCGAATCCCCATGTGGGGGCCGATAGCGGCTGCGGGTAGCCCATCTCTCCTTGCAGCGTACGCAGTGCCAGCCACACCGCCCGCGCGCCGGCATCCCCGCCGGCCCAGCCTTTGCGCGTGCCGGCGTTGGGGGTGTGCCGGTAGGCGTTCAGTGCCTGTCCATCAAGAAAGGCATGGCTCAATGCACGCCGGACGGCATCGCGATCGCCGCCCAGCAGCCAGGTGGCCACTGCCGTCGATGCGATCTTGACCCCGATGACATGGTCCAGCGCCACGGACGGGTGATCGAAGCGGTTGGCCTGGGCCAGACGGCCCTGGATGTCGTACGCCTTGATCATGGCATCCTGCACGTCCCGCAAGGTCAGGGCGGGTCGCGACTGACGCTGGCGCAAGCGGCTGGCATAGCAGGCGGTTGCCAGGATGGCGCCCAGATTGTCCGACGGATGACCGCCCACCACGCTGGTGTCGCTAAAGTCCAGCCACCGTATGGCAGTGCCGATGTCGAACGCCGCAGTGACGGGATCGAGTCGCCACGCGGTGCCGGGCACGGGCACGCTTTCCCATCCCGGCGCCGGCGTAAAAAGCGGCGTCAGCAGCCGCACGCACTCGGGGTCACCCAGCGCACCGATTGCACATCCCAGCGCATCCACCAGGCAGAGGCGCGTCGTGTCCAGGGTGGCATCGGGCCAGTCCACGTTCGTCACGACATAGTCGGCGATCCCGTCGAGTACAGCTTCGCCGCGCCACACGGCATGCAAAGCGCTGTCGGCCATTACTCGATCCTGGCATTGGCAAGCTTCGCGATCCGGCCCCATTTGGTGCTTTCCGAAGTCAGATAGGCCGCAAAGGCCTCGCGCGTGGTCGGCGACGGTTCCGCCCCCTGCGCCGTCAGCTTGGTCCGCACGGCGTCGGATTCCAGGGTCTCGCGCATGGCGGTGCTGAGCTTGTCCAACACCGGCGCAGGGGTGCCCGCCGGCGCCATCATGCCGTTCCAGTTCAAGGCTTCAAAGTTCGGCAGGCCGGCGCTCGCGATGGTGGGCACGTCAGGCAACGATGGCGCGCGCTTCAGGCTGGTGACCCCGATGGCCTTCAACGTGCCGTTCTTGATGTAGGGCAGGGCGGCCGGCACACTGCTGAAATACATGTCGACCTGGCCGGCAGCCACCGCAAGCAGGGCGGGTCCGCCGCCTTTGTAGGGCACGTGCAGCCAGTTGGCGCCCAGTTCCGTCTTGAGCCATTCCGCCGCCAGATGCGTGGAACTGCCATTGCCCGCCGATCCGTAGGTCAGCCCCTTCAGCTCGCCCTTGGCTTTTGACACGAACTGCGCCAACGTGTCGGCCGGAAACGCCGCCTTCACCACCAGCACATTCGGGAACACGGTGGCCAGTCCCACGGGCGCGAGATCTTTCACGGCGTCGTACGGCATCCTGGCGTACAGGTGCGGATTGATGGCGACTGGCGCGACGTTGGCCCAAAGCAGCGTGTAGCCATCCGGCTTGCTCTTGGCGACCGCATCGGTGCCGATGTTCCCGCCCGCGCCTGCCTTGTTTTCGACGACGATGCTCTGCCCAAGGCGCTCGCTCATGTGCTGGGCGGTGATGCGTGCGGTCAGATCGGTGCTGCCGCCGGGTTCGAACGGGACGATCAAGCGGATGGGGCGCGACGGGTAGGCGTCCGCGGCGTGGGCCAGTGGCGTCGACAGGGCGGTAATGCTTACCAGCGCGGCAAGGGCGGTGCGCCCGCCGACGGTGGCGAGGGCGCCGAGCGCGCTCAGTCCCTTGCAGGCGCTGACGCTGGCGCGGCAGGGCAGGTGGATGATCATGGCGGTCTCCGGATTTATGATGGGTGTCTGGCTCTGCCTGGGATAGGCCAGTTGCGGTGATTCTAGGTAGCCGGGCTGCACGGCTCCAGCGAATAGATTTCCCGGTTGATGTGAGGAAAAGGAACAATGCGCCGTCTGCCGCCCTTGAACAGCCTGAAAACGTTCGAAGCAGCGGCGCGCCTGGGGGGCGTCGTGCCAGCTGCGGATGAACTCTGCGTGTCCCACGGCGCCGTCAGCAAACAGTTGGCCAATCTGGAAAGCTGGATGGGGGTTGCGCTGTTCGACCGCAGCGCGCGCAGGCTCGTGTTGACGGCCGCCGGCCGGGAGCTGCTCGCGGCGGTCAGCCCCGCGCTCGACCAGGTGGCGGAGGCGATCGGACGCATTGCAACCGTGGCCCGGCCCGACGCCGTGCAACTGGTCGTGAGCGCGCCGCCGACCTTGACCTTGCACTGGCTCGTGCCGCGCCTGACAAGCTTTTTGCGGCTGCATCCCGACATCGGCATCCGGCTCAACAATCGCCGCGAACAGAACGGGGCATGGCCCACCGGCGTGGATATGGTGATCCGCCGGGGCGCCAGCCGCCACGGTCAGCGCCAGCAAGTGCCGTTCATGCGCGAATCGATCACCCCGATGTGTTCGCCATCGATTGCCAAGCGGTTCACGGAAGGCTCCAACCTCGATCATGACGGCGGCCTGACCCGTGACGCGCTGTCGGTGCTGGCAAGCCAGACCTGGCTGACCGCCGATATGCGGCCCGACGACTGGAGCCATTGGCAGGGCTACGCCCAACTGGCCGCGCCGGATCCGGTGGCGACCGTCAGCTTCGATCACACCTATCTGGCGCTGGAGGCCGCGCTGGACGGGCTGGGCGTGGCGATGGCGCCCCGCTACCTGATGGAAGACGAACTGGCGTCCGGGCGGCTGGTCGCGCCATTTCCGCAGGCGCTTGCGCCGTCCGAACCGTATGTCATCGTTTATGAAACCCATCGGGAAGGGGATAGGGCCATTGCCGCATTTTCCGCGTGGTTGCTGGGGCAAGGGTCGATGCACGAAGCCCGTGTGGCGGGTACCGACGCATTGATTGAATTCTCCTAGCGTCAGCGCTTTGACAAGCCGATATTTAATAGGTTATAGTTTCATTCGTTGCTGCTGCAGGCGGTTAGCTCAGTTGGTTAGAGCGCTTCGTTGACATCGAAGAGGTCGCTGGTTCGAATCCAGTACTGCCTACCAGTTATTTCCCTTCAAGCTTTGGTTTGTTTTCTTCCAGGCTTGAATCTCCAGAGAATGTCCACAGATATTCTCGGAACCGGCGGTGGTTCAATGCCGGTAATTCAGGAAATGCCGGAACATGCGTTCTGTCTTGTTTAACGTACGTGAAGTCGAAGTGCACGGTAAGGTTCAAGTGCACAACGCACGAACTACTCGCAGAGAAATCGCCGCCTAGTCGCGCTGGTTTTTCTGAGGGCTGTTGTTGTTTGTCCCGACCATATCGGGGTCCTTGCAGAATCGGAAATGAAACGCGGCCATGGCCGCTTTTTTTTCGTCCAACGATTTGATGTGGCCCGACGATTCGGCATGGCGGGCGTCGCATCCCTGGCTGTTCCCCAATACCGCTTTCTCTATCGAGGTTTGTCATGATTCAGGTAACGCTGCCCGACGGCTCCCAGCGTGAGTTTCCCGGTCCGGTGACCGTGGGCGAAGTGGCTGCGTCGATCGGCGCTGGCTTAGCCAAGGCTGCGCTGGCGGGGCGGGTCACGCTCGACGACGCAGAATCGCGCCTGGTCGACACCAGCTTCACCATTGACCGTGACGCCAAACTGGCGATCGTGACCGCCAAGGACGCCGACGGGCTGGATACCATCCGCCATTCGACGGCGCACTTGCTCGCGTACGCGGTCAAGTTGCTTTACCCGTCGGCGCAAGTGACCATCGGCCCGGTCATCGACAATGGCTTCTACTACGACTTTTCGTACTCGCGCCCGTTCACGCCCGACGATCTGGCCGCCATCGAAGCGAAGATGGCAGAGCTCGCCAAGAAAGACGAGCCGGTCACACGCGAAGAATGGAAGCGCGACGACGCGGTGGCCTTCTTCAATTCGATCGGCGAAAAGTACAAGGCCGAGATCATCTCGTCCATTCCGGCCGACCAGAACATCACCCTGTACCGGGAAGGCGATTTCCTGGATCTGTGCCGCGGCCCCCACGTGCCGAGTACCGGCAAGCTGAAGGTCTTCAAGCTGATGAAGGTGGCTGGCGCCTACTGGCGCGGCGACAGCAAAAACGAGATGCTGCAGCGGATCTACGGCACGGCCTGGGCCAAGAAAGAAGACCAGGATCAGTACCTGCACCAGTTGGAAGAAGCCGAAAAGCGCGACCACCGTCGCCTTGGCCGGGAACTGGACCTGTTCCACTTCCAGGAAGAAGCGCCGGGCCTGATTTTCTGGCATCCCAAGGGTTGGACGATCTGGCAGAACGTCGAGCAATACATGCGCGGCGTGTATCGCGACAACGGCTACCAGGAAGTCAAGGCGCCGCAGATTCTGGATCGCTCGCTGTGGGAGAAAACCGGCCACTGGGATAACTACCGTGACAACATGTTCACGACGGAATCCGAGAACCGTTATTACGCGCTCAAGCCCATGAACTGCCCGGGTCACGTGCAGATCTTCAAGTCCAATCTGCATTCCTACCGCGACCTGCCGCTGCGGTATGGCGAGTTTGGCCAGTGCCACCGGAACGAACCGTCGGGCTCGCTGCACGGCATGATGCGTGTGCGCGGCTTTACGCAAGACGACGGCCACATTTTCTGTACCGACGACCAGATCCTGGACGAGTGCGTGGCGTTCACGTCCTTGCTACAAAGCGTGTACCGCGATTTCGGCTTTGGCGAGATCCTGTACAAGGTCGCGACGCGCCCCGAAAACCGCATCGGCTCCGACGAAAGCTGGGACAAGGCCGAGCACGCGCTGATCGAAAGCCTGCGCCGCTCGGGCTGCGAATTCGACATTACGCCCGGAGAGGGCGCGTTCTACGGTCCCAAGATCGAGTACACGCTCAAGGACGCGATCGGCCGCCATTGGCAGTGCGGCACGATCCAGGTCGACTTTTCGATGCCTGGCCGTCTGGGCGCCGAATATGTCGACCAGAACGACCAGCGTCTGGTGCCCGTGATGCTCCACCGTGCGATCCTCGGATCGTTCGAACGCTTCATCGGCATGCTCATCGAGCACTACTCGGGCGCCATGCCGCCGTGGCTCGCGCCGACCCAGGCGGTGGTGGTCAACATCTCGGCATCGTCGGCGGATTACGCCAAAAGCGTGGCCGACAATCTGAAAAAGCAGGGGTTCCGCGTCAATTCGGATTTGCGCGGCGAGAAGATCACCTATAAAATCCGTGAGCACAGTCTGCAAAAAATTCCTTATATCCTCGTAGTAGGTGACAAGGAAGCGCAGGCTGCTTCAGTGGCTGTGCGCGCCCGGGGTGGCGTCGATCTGGGTGTCATGCCCATCGATGCCTTCGCATCCCGGCTCGCCACCGACGTCTCCGACCGCCGCAATCTGGATCTGCCCGCCGCTCCGAAATAAACCGGACACGGCCCGCACCGGATCCCCACGGCGGGGCAGCAGCGTCGAGCACTTGCCGACGCTGCACTCGCGCCGCATGGTCACTCAATCAAATTAGGAGTTTCAAACATCGCAACCGACAAGCCGAATCGCATCAATGGTGAAATCAACGTACCAGAGGTGCGCCTGATTGGAGTCGACGGTGAAGCGCTTGGCATCGTCAAGATCGCCGAAGCAGTCAGGCTGTCCGAGCAAGCCGACGTCGACCTGGTAGAAATTGCCCCCACCGCGCAGCCTCCGGTCTGCCGCCTGATGGACTTCGGCAAATTCAAGTACCAGGAACAGAAGCGTCAGCACGAAGCCAAGCTCAAGCAAAAGATCATCCAGGTCAAGGAAGTCAAATTCCGTCCGGGTACCGACGAAGGCGATTACCAGGTCAAACTGCGTAACCTGAAACGGTTCCTTGAAGAAGGCGACAAGGCCAAGGTCACGCTGCGCTTCCGTGGCCGTGAAATGGCCCACCAGGAACTCGGCATGCGGGTGTTGGAACGGGTTCGCGACGATTTGCTGGACACGGCAATCGTCGAAGCCATGCCCAAGCTGGAAGGTCGGCAGATGGTCATGGTGTTGTCTCCAAAGAAAAAGGTCGTGCCGGCAGGCAAGCCTTCCGCCGAATAACGCGGTATACTCTTTTGCTGCCCGGGATCGCTTTTACGTGATTCCGGGCAAAACCACGCGTTCCGGGCGCTTTCAAATCCGCAAAGGTGGCATTTACCTTTTTGCGGTGCGTTTCCAGACAGTGGACAAAACAAGTGAATGCGGGTCATCAAGTGCCTCACCGTTCGTTGGTGGGTCCACCCGTGAGCATGTAAACAACAGGAAAGTCTCATCGTGCCTAAGATGAAATCGAAGAAAAGCGCCTCCAAGCGCTTTGTCGTCCGCCCAGGCGGTTCGATCAAACGGGGTCAAGCGTTCAAGCGCCACATCCTGACCAAGAAAACGACCAAGACCAAGCGCCAGCTGCGCGGTTCCGCCGAAGTCGCCAAGTCCGACGTGAAATCCGTCCGGGCCATGTTGCCGTACGCCTAACCCCTCAGCCGCTTAGATTGGAGTTTTTATATGCCTAGAGTCAAACGTGGGGTAACCGCAAGGGCCCGTCACAAGAAAGTCATCGACCTTGCCAAGGGCTACCGTGGCCGTCGTGGCAATGTGTTCCGTATCGCCAAGCAGGCTGTCATGCGTGCTGGCCAGTATGCGTATCGTGACCGTCGCGCCAAGAAGCGCACGTTCCGCGCACTCTGGATCACGCGTATCAACGCCGCTGTGCGCGAGCACGGCGTGACGTACAGCGTGTTCATCGCTGGCCTGAAAAAGGCTTCGATCGACCTCGATCGCAAGGTCCTGGCCGACCTGGCTGTGCACGACAAGGCGGGTTTTGCCGCCATCGTGACGCAAGTCAAGAACGCCCTGGCCGCCTGAGGCTGATTCCGCCGGCGCTTCGCCCTGCGGCGATTCCGCCGGCGATCTGAACCAGGCAGTGCGCGTTCATGCGTGCACGCTACCCGAACGGGGCTTCTCTGGAAGCCCCGTTTGCGTTTCCGCCGCCGCGCTGCCTTCCTCGCGCCTTCCCTTACCCTATTTGAACGAATCCGCCATGTCCCAGAACCTGGACGACCTGATACGCCAAGCCGGCGAGGCATTTGCCGCCGCGGCCGACCCCGCTGCGCTGGAAAACGAAAAGGCCCGCTTCCTGGGCAAGCAGGGTGCGCTGACCGCGCTGCTGAAGGGCATGGCCTCGCTTTCGCCTGAAGAAAAACGCAGCGAAGGCGCAAAGATCAACGTCGCCAAGACGTCCATCGAAAATCTGCTGAACGCCCGCCGCCAGGCGCTGGCCGATGCCAAGCTGGCCGCGCGCCTTGCCGAAGAAACGATCGACGTCACCTTGCCTGGCCGCGGCCGGGGCACGGGCGGCATCCACCCGGTGATCCGCACCTGGGAACGCGTCGAAGCGATTTTCCGGTCGATCGGTTTCGATGTGGCCGATGGCCCCGAAATCGAAAACGACTGGACCAACTTCACGGCCCTGAACAACCCGGAAAACCACCCGGCGCGGTCCATGCAGGACACCTTCTACGTCGACATGAAAGACGAAAAGGGCCTGCCGCTGCTGCTGCGCACGCACACCAGCCCGATGCAGGTGCGCTACGCGCGCATGAACAAGCCGCCGATCAAGGTGATCGCCCCGGGCAAGACCTACCGTGTCGATAGCGATGCGACGCATTCGCCCATGTTCCATCAGGTCGAAGGCCTGTGGATCGCCGAAGACATTTCGTTTGCGGACCTGAAGGGTGTCTACACCGACTTCCTGCGGGCGTTCTTCGAAACGGACGACCTGGTGCTGCGCTTCCGTCCTTCGTTCTTCCCGTTTACCGAACCTTCCGCCGAAATCGACATGATGTTCACGACCGGCCCCAACAAGGGACGCTGGCTGGAAATCTCCGGTTCGGGCCAGGTGCACCCGTCGGTGGTGCGCAATTTCGGGCTCGATCCCGAGCGGTATATCGGCTTTGCGTTCGGCTCCGGCCTTGAGCGCCTGACCATGTTGCGCTATGGGGTCAATGACCTGCGCCAGTTCTTCGAAGGCGATCTGCGCTTTCTGAAGCAGTTCAACTGAACGAAGGTACACGCTGCTATGCAATTCCCAGAATCCTGGCTGCGGTCGATGACCGACCCGGCCCTGTCCACCGCCGATCTCGCGCACACGCTGACGATGGCGGGCCTGGAAGTCGAAGACCTGGCCCCGGTGGCGCCGCCGTTTTCCGGTGTGATCGTGGCCCATGTCACGCATCTTGAACCGCATCCCAACGCCGACAAGCTGCGCGTCTGCACGGTCGACACGGGCGCGGCTGCGCCGCTGCAGATCGTATGCGGCGCGCCCAATGTGGCCCAAGGCATGAAGGTCGCGCTGGCGACCGTCGGCGCTACGCTGCCCGGCGACATCACCATCGGCGTTGCCAAGATGCGCGGTGTGGAATCGGCCGGCATGCTGTGCTCGGCTCGCGAACTGGGCCTGTCGCAAGACCACGCCGGCCTGATCGACCTTGGCTTTGATGCGCCTGTCGGCCAATCGGTGCGCGACTGGCTGGGCCTTGACGACACGCTGATCACGCTCAAGCTGACCCCGAACAAGGCGGACTGCCTGTCCATCCTGGGCGTTGCGCGCGAAGTGTCGGCACTGACCGATACGCCGCTGAAGCGGCCCACCTGGACGCCGGTGCCGGTCACGCTGGACGAACGCCTGCCGGTGCGCATCAGCGCGCCCGACCTGTGCGGCCGTTTTGCCGGGCGTGTCATCCGCAATGTGCGCGCCGATGCGCCCACACCCGACTACATCAAGCAGCGCCTGGAGCGGGCAGGGCAGCGCTCGATTTCGGCACTGGTCGACATTTCCAACTATGTGATGCTGGAAATGGGCCGCCCGTCCCACGTGTTCGACCTGGACAAGGTGCACGGCGGCCTGGACGTGCGGTGGGGCAAGCCGGGCGAAAGCCTGCTGCTGCTCAATGGCCAGACCGTCGAGCTGGACGGGACCGTTGGCGTGGTGGCCGATGACCAGGGCGTCGAAAGCCTGGCCGGCATCATGGGCGGCGAGTCGACGTCCGTCAGCCTGGCCACGACCAACATCTTTGTCGAAACGGCGTTCTGGTTCCCGGATGCGATCGCAGGCCGCGCGCGCAAGTTCAATTTCAGTTCGGATGCCAGCTTCCGTTTCGAACGGGGCGTGGACTTCGAGCACATCCCCGAAGAACTGGAATATCTGACGCGCCTGATCGTGGATGTCTGCGGTGGTGACGTCGGCCCGATCGACCAGCAGACGGTGGCCTTGCCTGACCGCAAGCCCGTGCGCCTGCGTGTCGCGCGTTGCCACAAGGTGCTGGGCGTGCAGGTGCCCGAAGACGAGATTGCGGCGATCTTCACGCGCCTGGGTCTGGAATTTGTGAAGGAAGAGGGCGCGTTCGTCGTCACGCCGCCGTCCTTCCGTTTCGACCTGGAAATCGAAGAAGACCTGATCGAAGAAATCGCCCGGGTCTATGGTTTCGAACGCATCCCCGACGTGCCGCCGATGGCGCGCGCCGAAGTGCGTGCCCTGCCCGAAAACCGCCGGTCCTTCCATGATCTGCGCCATCGTATGGCCGACCTGGACTTCCAGGAAGTGGTCAACTTCAGCTTCGTCGAAGCCGACTGGGAAAAGGACTATGCCGGCAACGCCGACCCGATCCGCCTGCTCAACCCGATCGCCAGCCAGCTGTCGGTCATGCGCAGCAGCCTGATCGGCGGCCTGGTCGCCAACGCCCAGTACAACCTGAACCGCAAGATGTCCCGCGTCCGTGTGTTCGAACTGGGCCGGGTGTTCTGGCGCGATGCATCCGTGCAGGCCGGTGACCTGACCGTTGCCGGCGTGTGCCAGCCCATGCGTCTGAGCGGCCTGGCCTACGGTCCGGCAGTCGAAGAGCAATGGGGCGCCGCCACGCGCCAGACCGACTTCTTCGACGTCAAGGCCGATGTCGAAGCGCTGTTGGCGGGTGCGTCGCACCAGGCCGTGCGCTTCGAGCCCGCGTCGCATCCGGCGCTGCATCCTGGCCGCAGCGCCCGCATCGTGCTGGATGGCAAGGCGGTTGGCTGGATTGGCGAGCTGCATCCGCAGTGGGCGCAAAAAGCGGAACTGCCGCATGCCCCGGTCGTATTCGAGCTGGATGCGGATGCCGTGGCGGCTCGGCCGCTGCCTGACCTGGCCGAGATTTCACGCCAGCCAGTCGTCACGCGCGACCTGGCCTTGTGGGTGGACGAGGCGGTATTGGCCCAGCAGATGCTCGACACCATTGCCGCAACGTGCGCTGCAGAGCCGGATTTGGCGGTCGTGAAAGATGCACGCATTTTCGATGTTTGGCGAGATAAGTCCTTGTCAACAAAGGAAAAAAGCCTTGCCTTCCGATTCCGCCTGCAGGATACTGCCGTGACCCTGGATGACGCGCGCGTCGAAGGTTGTCTCACACGTATTCGCGACGCATTGGGTGCCGCGCATGGTGCGAGACTTCGGGTGTAACCTGAGTTCCGAATCTTTGCCTATGCATTCTCTTGCTTCCGACGTGTTTGATCCCAACGAAGACTTCGACGCGCCCGCGGGCGCTGTCGCAGGCGCCGACGATTCCCGCACCCTGACCAAAGCCGAACTCGCCGACCTCTTGTTCGAGCGGGTCGGCCTCAACAAACGGGAAGCCAAAGACATGGTGGAAACGTTCTTTGAGGAAATTCGCGATGCTCTCGAGCGCGGCGATATGGTCAAGCTGTCGGGCTTCGGCAACTTCCAGGTTCGGAACAAACCGCAGCGCCCCGGACGCAATCCCAAGACCGGCGAGGCCATTCCCATCGCGGCTCGCCGCGTCGTCACGTTCCACGCCAGCCAGAAGCTGAAAAGCATGGTTGAGCAAGTCGCTCTGCGCGAGCAGAGCCAGTCCTGAGAGGTACTATGGCGCGCATTGAAACGCCGGTCGTTCTCCCTCCCATTCCCGCCAAGCGATACTTCACCATCGGTGAAGTGAGCGACCTCTGCGGCGTCAAGCCGCATGTGCTGCGCTATTGGGAGCAGGAGTTCACGCAACTCAAACCCATCAAACGTCGCGGCAACCGCCGCTACTACCAGCACCACGAAGTGCTGCTGATCCGCCGCATTCGCGAATTGCTGTACGAAGAAGGCTTCACGATCAGCGGCGCCCGCAATCGCCTGGACGACTCGCGCGCCAACGAGCGCGAAGAAGAGCCGGTCGAGGTCACGTATGCGATCGCTGAAGCCGATTTGCTCGCGATCCGTGCCGAACTCGGCGATATTTCAAAAATGCTGGGCAGCGCGTTGAAGTAATCAGAAATCCTGCTATAATCTTTTTCTGTTCGGAGCGTAGCGCAGCCTGGTAGCGCACTTGCATGGGGTGCAAGGGGTCGCGAGTTCGAATCCCGCCGTTCCGACCATTTAATTTGCAGTTTGCAGCACGCAGTATGTAATGACGAAAGCCCGCTGGTTTATTCCGGCGGGCTTTTTGTTTTGGTCGCGAGTTTAGTGCGAAGGCGCTGTGTATTCATCTGACTGAATATTCACCGTCTGACAATTAATTGCCGTCGCGTTAATAGGTGGCCCCGGGTGGCCGCAGAATTAATACGCGGCACGCCTGCAGGCGCGGGCCATCGTTCATTCGACATGGGTTCGTGCTGCGACGTATTGCGGGCATCCATGCGTCCTATTTCTGCCAGCATGACTCAATTCAATAATCTCTTGGTATTCTCACACCTTCAAAGAGGGATAAAAAAAGCCATGGAAAATCGGCAACTTAACGCGCTGCGTACCTGGGCAAGCTCGTCGCACCAGTTCTTTGAAGCGTTCAGTCAGGCCAGGGATGCGGGCTTTGACGCGACGACGTGTGCGGCGTATCGCGACGCCGCCAGGCAGGTAGACGCAGCGAAGCAGGAACTGGATGCGATCGTGGCTTTGCTGGAACAGCATGCGTCGTGATCGGTAACTGGCCTGCTTTCGATCGCGCTGACCAACTCACGCAGTGAGCATTGGCCGTGTGGCTCGCCGCACTCTCACTGTGGGTCAACTCAGTGACTTGAAAGCTATGTGTGCGTTATCGCGCACGTGTTAGCGCCGCGTTTCAAGCTGGTGGTTTTTGGCTCTCCGGTTACACACGCCGCGCGTGGGTGCCGGGCAAGGCGTGTAATGGCCTTGCGATATATGAGCTTATAACGAGACCCCCAGAAAGGAGTACGGCATGAAACGCATACTACTGAGCACCTTGGTTGGCATGGCTTGCCTGTCGGGCGCAGCTTCCGTGATGGCGCAGGGGATGACCTCTCCTGACGGCATGGCGCCGCCACCACCGCCCATGGGCGCACCTGGGGACCGTGTCCGTCCTCCCGCACCGCCACCCGGCGCAAAGCCCGGCATGATGAAGCCCGCGCCCATGCAACGTATGGAAGGCGGCGATATGCGCATGAGTGACACGCCGCGCCCGGACCGCGCACCGCGTGGCACCCGTCCGCCACCGCCCCCGCGTCCTGGCATGGATCCGGGAATGAAGCCGGGAATGCAGCAAGGCATGCAACCCGGCATGGGCGGCCCCGGCCGCGGCGGGATGGCGCAGCCAGGCATGGACGGCCGATCGGGTTCCATGCCCATGACGGGCACCAACACGGGTATGGTGCCGCCGCGCTGGAACAAGGGCGATCAACTGCCGATGGACTATCGCGGCAATCAGTATGTGATCGATGACTGGAAAAGCTTCAAGCTCTCGGCGCCACCGCGTGGGCATCGCTGGGTGGGCGTAGGGGCGGATTTCTATCTGGTGAATTCGTCCAACGGACGCATCCAGGACATGATGGCCGGACGGTGAGGCCAGCGGCCGGTATCGACCTTGCGTCCGATATTGGCGTGACGTCTTGAAGCGGCGAAGTACTGAAGCGACACAGAAGTAAAGAAACCGCCGGCGCCCTGAGTGCCGGCGGTTTTTTCTCGGCTTGCCGAAGATCCGGCGGCAACAACAGCGCGCAACACGTAACGAGCTTGTCATCGAACACCACCTCCATTCGGCTTGCGTTGAGCCCCTACGCCTCTGCAAGCCTGCGGTTGCGGACCACTGCCCCCTACCTTTCGCAAAACACATTGGTCATCGTTGGATACGAGCGGTGACTTGTGTGGGACAGGTCGCGGCCGAATAATCATTGCTCGATTCAACGAATTCAATTTTTCGCACAAGGAGCACGAGATGAGCGCAGATGCAACGGCAGGAAAGGCCAAGGACGCAGTATCGGCAGGTGCAGATTCCGTCGAAGGTGCGATCAACGACGTGGCCAGCAAGGCAACCGAAGTGACCCGCAAGGCGAAAGAAACCGCATCGGAACTGATCGACGAACACCGCGACGCAGTGGCCGAAGCGCTGCAAAGCGCGACCGAAACCATTCGCGCCCGCCCGATCACGTCGGTCGCCGTGGTGGCAGCAGTGGCCTACCTGTGGGGCAAGCTGTCTTAATTGACAGGGTGCTCGACTCGAGTGAAGTGATACGCAGGCCACGCGCCTGCTAGCATTTCCTCAGGCGCCGTGATGGGTCGCCTAAACCAAGGAAGCCGTGCCGGTCTATGCCGAGCGCGGCTTTTTTGCGTCCACCAATTTCTGCTAATTCTCTCCACAGGTGTAATCCGCGGGTTTCATCCTGGCGGTTTTGAGGCGTCTGGTTACATGCGATGCGCCACACGACAATGACTGGGGTGTAATCGGGGTGCTCGACCGTAGGACGTGAGGTGTGCCGGTGGCATAGCCCATGATCCGACGGTCCTTTCCCTAGGAGGGGTCTCATGAAACACCGCATCATTAGCAGCTTGCTGGCCAGCACCTTGCTGGTGGCTTCGGTTGGCGTATCGGCGCAAGGGCGCGGCAATGGCCCGGATCATCGCGGCGGCCCGCCGCATGGCAATGCGCATGGCCACGACCGGGGGCCACATGGCAATCCGGGTCCGCGTGGCGGCCCACCCGACCGGGACTGGAACGGACGGCATTCGGACTATCGCGGTCCGGCTCCGCGCCACTGGAATCGGGGTGACCGCCTGCCGTACGACTATCGCACGCGCCAATACTATGTGAGCGATTGGCGCGCCCATCGTCTGCCGCCGCCACAGCGTGGTCAGCAGTGGGTGGCCGTCGGCGCCGATTATTTCCTGATCGGTGTCGCGACAGGCGTGATCGCGGCGACGATTTTCGGTCGTTGATGCCGCCAGACGTCAGCGATGATCGCGTGATCGTTTGACAAGAAGACGTGCCAAGGGCGCGGCGTTGAAAGACGCCGCGCCTTTTTTCGTTGGCGGGTCAGCTTCAAATAAAGTCCGGACAATCCGGCATTGAATGCTTTTCCTTAAGGGTTAACGCCTGCTATTGTGAGTATTCACCCTCGTTGAACCCCACCAGGAGCACCGGCCCCATGAGCCATGATCTGACACCGACCCTCGTTTCGTTTCAGGCTGCCACGGAGGGCTTTCGCGCCGGCACGGACAGTCCGCGCGACTTTCTGGAGCGCGCCATCGACAAGCTCGAAGCGGCCGAGCCGACCTTGAAGGCCTTTGCGGCGTTGGCGATTCCTCGGGCGCGCATCGTGGCCGATGGTGCATCGCTGCGGTGGAAAGAAGGCAGGCCGGTGTCGCGCATCGATGGGATGCCGATCGGGATCAAGGACATCATCGAGACCTTCGACATGCCCATGGGCCTGGGTTCGCCGACGGCCAGCGGCTTTCAGCCTGTCCGCGATGCGGCGGTGGTGCATGCGCTGAGGGATTCGGGGGCCGCCATCGTCGGCAAGACCAAGACGACGGAGTTTGCGGGCAGCTATGCGACGGATACGCGCAATCCGCATGATCCGACGCGGACGTCGGGCGGATCGAGTGCCGGGTCGGCCAGTGCGGTGGGTGCGGGGATTCTGCCGGTGGCCCTGGGCACGCAGGTGATCGGGTCGACCTTGCGGCCGGCCAGCTTTTGCGGGGCGTTCGGGTTCAAGCCGACGCTGGGCGCCATCAATCGTGGCGGCAGCCATGATTTCCAGAGCCACAGTTGCATTGGCGTGATCGGCGCCAGCCTGGCGGACATCTGGTTCACGACGCACGAGATGGTGCAACGGGCGGGTGGCGATCCGGGCGCCATGGGCCTGATCGGCAAGGCCGAATTGGCGGCGCCGGCCAAGCCGGGCAAGCTGATTCTGCTGCAGACGCCCGCATGGGATGACGCGACGGCCAGTGCGCGCGAGCAACTGCTGGCGACGGTGTCGACGATGAGCGCGGCGGGGGTGCAGATCCTGTCGCGAGACAACCATGAGGGCGTGGCGAAGTTCGAGACGGCCTTGCTTGAGGTGATGGACCTGGCGCTGGACATCGTGGGCTATGAGTCGCGGTGGCCGCTCAAAAGCGTCGCGTATCGGGACCGCGATGGCCTGAGCCCGTCGGTGCTGACCCGGATCAAGCTGTCAGACGAATTGGGGCTGGACGGCTATCGGGCGTTGCTGACGCGGCGGGCGGCCATGCGGGAGGCGTTCGAGACGCTGGCGCGTGAGGCCGATGCGTTCATCACGCTGGGGGCGACGGGTGCCGCGCCCAAGGGTATTCAGTGGACGGGCAATCCGATGTTCAATGTGCCGGCGTCGGTGCTGGGCGCGCCGGCGTTGTCATTGCCGGTGTACGAGGATGAAGGCATGCCGCTGGGGCTGCAGCTGATGGGTGCTCAGCATACGGATGAAAGGCTGTTCGCCATCGCGAATTACGTGATGGCGCGTTAAGCAGAGGCGGCGGAGCGATGGCGGCGGAGCCATGGCATCTACGGCCGTCGCCGTCGCCATCACCCCGCATCGCGCAGCCGCCGCCACAGGGTGGTGCTGCTGATGCCGAGGACCCGGCACGCGGCGGCGCGGTCGCCGTGGCAGTCGGCAAGCACACGATGGATGTGCGCGACCTGACTGTGCCGGGAGACCTGCGAGAGCGGAGCCTCCGATATCCGTGCCTCCGATACCCGAGCCACGCCACGTAGCCCGGTTGCCGCGCCCGCGTCTGCAACGCCGAAGATTTCAGGAATCGCCTGCCGCAGGGCGGGCCGATCTGTGTCGTGGCCTGCGACCTCATCGACCGCCTCCTGATCCCCCGCAGCCAGCACCGCCACGCGCTCCAGCACGTTTTCCAGTTCCCGCACATTCCCTGGCCACGGGTACGTCATCAACGCCGCCTGAATCCACTCAGGCAGACCTTGCGCGGGCAAGCCCAGCCGCCCAAGAATCCGTTCGTACAAGGCGCCGGCAATCTCCGGCAGGTCTTCCATCCGCTCGCGCAGCGGCGCCACGTCGATCCGCAGAATGTTCAGGCGGAACAGCAGGTCTTCGCGGAACAATCCTAGGGCCACGCGCGCGGGCAGATCGCGGTGGGTCGCTGCCATCACTCGCACGTTGACCGGCACGGGGTCCAGCCCGCCGATGGGCAACACCTGGCGTTCCTGCAGCACGCGCAGCAGGCGGACCTGCAGGGCAGGGGACATGTCGCCGATTTCGTCCAGGAACAGGGTGCCGTTGTGGGCGGCTTCGATCAGCCCGACCTTGCCGCCGCGGCTCGCGCCGCTGAACGCGCCTTCCTGGTAGCCAAACAGTTCGCTTTCCAGCAGGGGTTCCGGAAAGGCCGCGCAGTTGACGGCCACGAAGGGGAAGGCCTGGCGGGGGCTGGCGTGGTGCATGCCTTGGGCGATCACTTCCTTGCCGGTGCCGCTGTCGCCGCGGATCAATACGGTGGAGTCCACCTGCGCGTAGCGCCGGGCCAGCGTGCGCACCGAGGTGATGGATGGCGAATGGCCCAGCAGGTCATCAAGCGTGTAGCGGGTGGCGGTGCCGCGCGGCCGGTTGCGTGAACGCAGATTGCGGTCGACGCGCTGGATGGCTTGCGCGTCCTGCACCGTCAGCACCGCGCCGGCGGATTCGCCCTGGCGGATCAGCGGGATGCGGTTGACGACCACGGTCTTGTCGCCCAGCCGGTGAATGGCTTCGAGTTCCTGGCGGCCGGATCGCATCACCGCGTCAAGGGGCAGGGACGGGGACAGGGTCTGCCAGCGCTGGCCCAGCGCTTCGTTGACCGGCACGTTAAGAAAACGCTCCATGGCCGGATTGAACGCCTGGACGTCGCCAGCGGCATCGACAGCGACGACACCTTCGTTCAGATGCGCCAGGATCGCGTTGACGTATTGCCGGCGCACGGACTCGGCCTGCCTGACCTGCGCCGCGTCAATCGCATCGTTCATCGCGGCGCGGACGGAATTGCCGGAGTACAGGAAGACGCCGGTCATGCCGGCCTTGTCAGCCAGGTCGGTGACCAGGCCCGGGCCGACAACGACCTCGGTGCCCGCGGCCTTCAGGGACAGGACGAGTGTCGACGCGTCATAGCCGGTCAGGTAGGTATGCAGCGGGATGTCGAGGTCGAAGGCCTGGCAGAACTCGGCCAGTTCGGCATAGACCGATGCATGGGTCACCAGCGCGATGCGCGGCGACACCCGGCGCGCGGTCGCCAAGGCGCTCAAGACATCAAAGCCCGTGACCTTGACCAGAATGACCGGCACGGACACGTGCTGACGCAGGTAGGCGCCATTTGCGCCACCCGAAACGACGGCATCCACCCGCCGTTCGCGCGCTGCGGCTTCGACAGCCACGGCCGCGGCTTCAAAGCCTTTTTCGATGACGCGAATGTCGGCACGATCGGCAAAGCCCGGCACGATCTCGACAAAGGCGCCTGACAGCCGGCTGATGCCTGCGGCCCAGATGATGGGGCGGGGAGAGGTGATGGCGACCATGGCAAGGGACCGGTTGGAAGGAAGGTCGGGAAGAAGGCCACGCGCTGCGTCGGAGCGAATGACGAGCGGTTCGACGGCGAAACGGCAGGTGGTGCTCCGCCAGCCATGATATCTCAACACTGCAATACCAGATTTCACATCTGCAATGCCGCGTGCGCAAGGCAGTCATCTCTGCTTTCGCGTAGTTGCCGATAGCTCCCGCAGAGCCTGCCCCAGCGCCACCCCTTGCGTACTGCCCTCCATTGGCACACCCTTTGCATTGAGACATCCACCTACCGGACTACCGGCCGCGCGGCGTTCCGCCGCGCAGCACCAACCCATTCCACAAGGACGACCATGAGCCTGACTCCCTCCGCCGGCGCGCGTTTCCGCCAGGCGCTCAAAGAAGAATCCCCTTTGCAAGTGGTGGGCACGATCAACGCCAACCATTCCTTGCTGGCGACCCGCGCCGGCTTCAAGGCCATCTACCTGTCGGGTGGCGGGGTGGCCGCCGGCTCGCTGGGCATGCCGGACCTGGGCATCAACACGCTGGATGACGTGCTGATCGACATCCGTCGGATCACCGACGTGTGCGACACCCCGCTGCTGGTGGATATCGACACGGGCTTCGGGCCGTCGGCATTCAACATCGGCCGCACCATCAAGTCGTTGATCAAGGCTGGCGCGGCCGCCTGCCACATCGAAGATCAGGCGGGCGCCAAGCGCTGCGGCCATCGTCCGGGCAAGGAGATCGTGTCCAAGCAGGAAATGGTGGACCGCGTGAAGGCCGCCGTGGACGCCAAGACGGATCCGGACTTTTTCCTGATCGCGCGGACCGACGCAATTGCGGTGGAAGGCATTGATGCCGCCATCGAGCGATCGCTGGCCTGCGTCGAAGCGGGCGCCGATGCCATCTTTGCCGAAGCGGCCTATGATCTGGACAGCTATCGCAAGTTCGTGGATGCCGTCAAAGTGCCGGTGCTGGCCAACATTACCGAGTTCGGCCAGACGCCGCTGTTCAGCGTGGACGAATTGCGCAGCGCCGGCGTGGCGATGGTGCTGTATCCGCTGTCGGCATTCCGCGCCATGAACAAGGCGGCCGAAAATGTGTTCACCGCGATTCGCCGCGACGGGCACCAGAAGGGCGTGCTCGACACCATGCAGACGCGCATGGAACTGTACGAGAGCATCGGCTACTTCGACTTTGAACGTAAGCTGGATGCGCTGTATGCGCAGAACAAGGACAAGGCGCCGCGCTGAGCGCCGTTCCTGCTGGACCAACCCCTATCAGGAGACCTGTCGATGAGTGCTGAAAAGACCCCTCTCAAACCGAAGAAGTCGGTGGCGCTGTCCGGCGTGGCCGCAGGCAACACGGCGCTGTGTTCCGTGGGCCAGACCGGCAACGACCTGCATTACCGGGGCTATGACATCCTGGATATTGCCGAGCAGTGCGAATTCGAAGAAATCGCGCACCTGCTGGTGCACGGCAAGCTGCCGACCCGCGCCGAACTGACCGCCTACAAGACCAGACTGAAGGCCCTGCGCGGCCTGCCGGCGCCTTTGATGGCGGCGTTGGAACAGATCCCGGCGGCCGCGCATCCGATGGATGTGATGCGCACGGGCGTGTCGGTACTGGGCACGGTGCTGCCCGAGAAAGATGATCACAACGTGCCGGGCGCGCGCGACATTGCAGACCGCCTGATGGCGTCCCTGGGCAGCATGCTGCTGTACTGGTATCACTACAGCCATAACGGCAAGCGCATCGATGTCGAGACGGATGACGATTCGATCGGCGGGCACTTCCTGCATCTGCTGCATGGCCAGGCGCCCAACGATGCCTGGGTGCATGCGATGCACGTGTCCCTGAATCTGTATGCCGAACATGAATTCAACGCGTCGACCTTCGCGGCCCGCGTCGTGGCGGGTACGGGGTCGGACATGCATTCGGCGATTTGCGGCGGCATTGGCGCACTGCGTGGACCCAAGCACGGCGGCGCCAACGAAGTCGCCTTCGAAGTGCAGAAGCGGTATGCCAATCCCGATGAAGCCGAAGCGGATATCCGCCGCCGGGTCGAGGCCAAGGAAGTCGTGATCGGCTTTGGCCATCCGGTCTATACCGTGAGCGATCCACGCAATCAGGTCATCAAGGAAGTAGCGCGGGACCTGTCGAACGCCAGCGGATCGACCCGCATGTTCGACATCGCCGAACGGCTGGAGACCGTCATGTGGGACGTCAAGAAAATGTTCCCGAACCTGGACTGGTTCAGCGCCGTCAGCTATCACATGATGGGCGTGCCGACCGCCATGTTCACGCCCTTGTTCGTGATTGCGCGAACCGCAGGGTGGAGTGCCCATGTGATCGAGCAGCGCATCGACAACAAGATCATCCGGCCCAGCGCGAACTACACCGGCCCCGAGAACCTGGCCTTTGTGCCGATCGACGCGCGCACCTGAGGGGATGGCGAAGGCGCTGCGGCCGCGCGCCGGAACCGTGACCTTCCACATCTTCCCTTTCATTCGATCTCTTTCCATTCATCGAGCATCATGAGCCAACACATCTCCAACGTCCGTCCCGAACCCGATCAGGTCCTGACCGACATCGTCGACTACGTCCTGAACTACCGCATCGACAGCGAGCAGGCGTACGACACGGCGCGCAACTGCCTGATCGACACGCTGGGTTGCGGACTGGAAGCCCTGGAATACCCCGCGTGCACCAAGCTGCTCGGACCCATCGTGCCCGGCACCGTCGTGCCGAACGGCGCCAAGGTGCCGGGCACGCAGTTCCAGCTCGACCCCATCCAGGCCGCGTTCAACATCGGCACCATGATCCGCTGGCTGGACTTCAATGACACCTGGCTGGCCGCGGAGTGGGGCCATCCGTCGGACAACCTGGGCGGCATCCTGGCCACCGCCGACTGGCTGTCGCGCAATGCCATTGCCGACGGCAAAGCGCCATTGACCATGAAAGACGTGCTGACCGCGATGATCAAGGCGCACGAAATCCAGGGCTGCATCGCGCTGGAAAATTCGTTCAACAAGGTAGGCCTGGATCACGTGGTGCTGGTCAAGGTTGCGTCCACCGCGGTGGTCGCGCAGATGCTTGGCCTGACGCGCGACGAGATCATCAACGCCGTGTCGCTGGCGTGGGTGGACGGACAGTCGCTGCGCACCTATCGCCATTCGCCCAACACCGGGTCGCGCAAGAGCTGGGCGGCAGGGGGCGCCACCAGCCGCGCCGTGCGTCTGGCGCTGATCGCCAAAACCGGCGAGATGGGCTACCCGTCGGTGCTGACGGCGCCCACCTGGGGCTTCTACGACGTGCTGTTCAAGGGCAAGCCTTTTGCCTTCCAGCGCCCGTACGGCAGCTATGTGATGGAAAACGTGCTGTTCAAGATTTCGTTCCCGGCGGAATTCCATTCGCAGACAGCGGTCGAGGCGGCCGTGACGCTGCACGGTCAGTTGATGGCCACGGGCCGCACGGCGGCCGACATCCGCAAGGTGACGATCCGGACGCACGAAGCCTGCATCCGCATCATCGACAAGACCGGTCCGCTGAACAACCCGGCTGACCGCGACCACTGCATCCAGTACATGGTGGCAGTGCCATTGCTGTTCGGCAGCCTGACCGCCGAGCACTACGAGGACAAGGTGGCGGCCGATCCACGCATTGACGAGCTGCGCAGCAAGATCGTGTGCGTGGAAGACCCGCGCTTTACCGCCGACTACCATGACCCGGAAAAGCGGTCGATCGCCAATGCGCTGACGGTCGAATTCCACGATGGCACATCACTGGCCGAGATCGAAGTGGACTACCCGATCGGCCACGGCCGCCGCCGTCATGATGGCATCCCGCTCCTGGTCGAGAAGTTCAAGACCAATCTGGCGCGGCGTTTCCCGGTCAAGCAGCAGCAAGCCATCCTGGATATCTCGCTGGACCAGGCACGGCTGGAAGCCATGCCCGTGCATGAGTATGTGAATTTGTACGTGATCTAAGTAAGTGATCTAAGTATCTGGCGCGACCGTAAGGCGCGGCGCAACCCCGCGCCACACCACGGCAGGCGGCGATGTGGGGCCTCGAGACAGGCGCCGCATCGCCGTTTTGTTTTGCTCATCCATGGTATCGGTTGCGCATAGATCCTTACATGCTGTAGCGCCGATATGGCAGAGCAGGGGCGTAGGATGAGTTGCATCACAGGCGCGTCGCTTGTGACCCTCGCCAAAGCCGATGTGCTTTGAGAACTGGACGCCCAACGATTTGGGTGTGTCGAACCTTCCCGCGGCATTGGTCGTGCAGGAAGGGTGCCGATGCCGTCCAGTGCGGCAAATTCCGGTTTCGCCGCAAACCGCCCCTGGGGCGCACACGTGCCAAAGCGAGGTCCTTCCATCAGGGAGGAGCCACGGGGTCGGGTGCGCACCACCGACCCGTGAGGAACACCCGTGGCCACCACCAAGAAACCCGCAGCACCTGCAGCCAAGTCAGATCCGAAGAAAGCGGCTGCCAAGTCATCCGCACGTACGACATCGACCGGTCCGTCGCATGGATCGACCGCCCCTGGCGATCTGCCAGCGGAGCACATGCAGCTCGTGAACGAGCTGTCGGCCTCCATGCGCTACAACGTCAACAAGGCCGCCGAGCATGGCCGTGACAACGCCGTGTCGCCGCCCCAGGGCATGACCAGCGAACCTGCATCCCCCATCGTGACCGGCAGCACACTGAGCGAGACCAATGCGTCCGCCAAGGTGGGCAGCGGCGTCCCGCCGATCGGAACCAATGCCACGATCCAATCGCTGGACCGCGTGCGCGCCGACGCCACCGGCCAGGTACTGACGACGAATCAGGGCGTGCCGATCGGCGACAACCAGAATTCGCTGAAGGCCGGATTGCGCGGCCCGACGCTCATGGAGGACTTCATCCTTCGTGAAAAGATCACCCATTTCGACCACGAGCGGATTCCTGAACGGATCGTGCACGCTCGCGGTTCGGCTGCGCACGGCTACTTCGAAGCGTACAAGCCGCTGACCGAATACACCCGCGCCGCGCCGTTCAAGGAAGCGGGCAAGATCACCCCGGTGTTCGTTCGCTTTTCGACCGTGGCCGGTGAACGCGGGTCGACCGACACCGCCCGCGACGTGCGCGGCTTTGCGGTCAAGTTCTATACCGACGAAGGCAACTGGGACCTGGTGGGCAACAACATCCCGGTCTTCTTCATCCAGGACGCGATGAAGTTTCCGGACCTGGTGCACGCGGTCAAGCCCGAACCCAACAACGCCATTCCGCAAGCCGCATCGGCCCACGACACGTTCTGGGACTTTGCGTCGCTGATGCCCGAGTCTACCCACATGCTGATGTGGGCCATGTCGGACCGTGCGCTGCCACGCAGCTATCGCATGATGCAGGGCTTTGGCGTGCACTCGTTCCGCCTGGTGAACGAAGCCGGCCAGTCGGTATTCTGCAAGTTCCACTGGAAGCCGAAGCTTGGCACCCATTCGCTGGTGTGGGACGAAGCCGTCAAGATTTCTGGCGCCGATTCCGACTTCCACCGCCGCGACCTATGGGAAGCCATCGAAGCCGGTGAATACCCCGAGTGGGAACTGGGCCTGCAGATCTTTACCGAAGAACAGGCCGAGTCGTTCAGCTTCGATATCCTGGACTCCACCAAGCTGATCCCGGAAGAACTCGTGCCGGTCATGCCCGTGGGCCGCATGGTGCTGAACCGCAACCCGGACAACTTCTTTGCCGAGACGGAACAGGTCGCCTTCTGTACCGCTCACGTGGTGCCAGGCATCGACTTCAGTAACGACCCGCTGCTGGCAGGCCGGAACCACTCGTATGTCGACACGCAGATTTCGCGTCTGGGTGGCGCCAACTTCCACGAGATCCCGATCAATACGCCGATCGCGCCCGTGGCCAACAACCAGCGTGATGGCCATCATCGCCAGACCATCAACCGTGGCCGCGTGGCCTATGAGCCGAATTCGCTCGGCGGTGGCTGCCCCTTCCAGGCCGGCATGAAGGGGTTCGTGTCCTTCCCCGAGCCGATCCATGAAGACAAGGTGCGCGGCAAGCCGGAAAAGTTTGCGGATCACTACACGCAAGCGACGCTGTTCTTCAACAGCCAGACCGAAGCCGAAAAGCAGCACATCATTGGCGGCTTCCGTTTCGAGTTGAGCAAGCTGACGGTGCCGGCGATCCGTGAACGGATGCTGTCGTCGCTGATGAACGTGTCGATGGAACTGGCGACGGAAGTCGCCGACGGCCTGGGCATGGAATTGCCGGAAGCGATGCCCAAGGCGCTGCAGATCGACGTGACGCCGGAAATCACGGTGTCGCCGGCCCTGTCGCTGACGGCGCTGCCAGGCGAAGGCGGCGTGCGTACCCGCAAGATCGCCATCCTGGTGGCCAATGGCGTGGAAGGCACGTCGGTGCAAGCCCTGCAGACCGCACTGGTCGACGCAGGCGCCGTGCCGTTGCTGGTGGCCCCGCGTCTGGGCAAGGTTACGGCTGCCGATGGCACCGTGCTGGAAGCGCAGGCATCGATGGAAAACACGCCGCCCGTGCTGTTCGACGCGATGGTGCTGCCGGATGGTGAGGACGCTGTCGCCCTGCTGGCGCGCATCGGCTACACCGACGAGTTCATCAAGAACCAGTACCGCCACTGCAAGACGATCCTGGTCCTGGGCGCGAGCTCCAAGCTGACGGAAAAGATGGGCATCAACCCGACTTTGCCAACCGGCGAAACCGACCCGGGTCTGCTGTTTGCCGATGCATCGGGCATCGACGCCGCAGCCCAGCAGTTCATCGACGCCGTGTCGCAGCACCGCCATCCGGCGCGCGATATGGATCCGCCGCTGATCTGAGGGTGAAGTAAAACGAAAAGGCCGGAACGTAGCGATACGTTCCGGCCTTTTTTCATGCTGCGTGCGCTTAGGGCAGGGTGGCCGAGATCAGGCGGCGCGCGCCGGTAAAGCGGCGCTTCCAGTACGAGTTGTGCATGTCGTCGACGCGCACTTCGGACCCGCGGGAAGGGGCGTGCAGGAACTGGTTGCCGCCCAGGTAGATGCCGACATGTGAACCGGGGTCGCGGCGGGTGTTGAAGAACACCAGGTCGCCGGGCTTCATCTGGTTGCTGGCGACGGCGGTGCCCGTCTTGCGCTGCTGCTTGGCGATGCGCGGCAGGTCCATCCCCAGCGTTTGCTGGAACACGAATCGGACGAGTCCGCTGCAATCGAAACCATCTTCGGGATTGTCGCCACCCCAGACATAGGGGGTGCCGATCCAGGATTCGGCCGTCTGGACCACGCGTTCGCGGATCGACAGGCGGGGCTCGGCATCGGCTTGGCGCTCGGTCACTGCATACGCAGGAGCGGCCATCAGGGCGGTCAGCAGGGCAATTGTTGCAGGAAGGTGAAACCGGACGGCGCGGAACAGGGCGCCGGAAATAACGCGAACAACCATTGTGGGGGGTACCGTCAGAAGGGACAAAAAACTCGCGGCTTACGAGGCGGTGACCAGACTTGCTGCTGCAATCAGCTACAAGCCCGGACGGATTCTAACAAAAGACGCGTGAAAAAATGTTACGGATCGCCGGAGTTACAGTTTTTTGACGGGGGATGCCTGCGAATTGCTAGGAATTTGACGCAGCGGGTTTAAGAAGAACCCTTACATTTACACGCTTTTCCACTCAACCGGAATGCCGACGCAGCAGGTCGCAAAACGCCTCTGCCGCTGGGGTGAGGGGCAAATCCGGGCGTCGGATACACCCAATCGCAGGCGCTGGCAATACCTCTTCGATCGGAATCACCTGAAGCATTTCTTGCGCTAACGGAAATTCGTTCCATTGGACGGGCAGGATCGCAAGCAAATCGCCATAGGCCACCGCCACCATGACCGACATGGCGGAGTCGGCCTGCAGCATGACGCGCGGCGCGCCCATGCCGTAGCGGGTGAAAAGCGCTTCCAGGTCTTCGGTCGCGTTGTAGTCGACCGAGGTCGTCGCCCAGTCGGCGCTGGCCAGATCGCGGATCGACGTGGCGCGGGCCAGCGGATGCCCCTTGCGGCCCACGATGGTGCGGGTGTTGTCGAACCAGCGTTCTTCCAGCAGTCCGGGCGCCGGTGGCACCCGGGGGGACGCGCCCACGTAGAAGTCGATGCTGCCGTCCCGCAGGCCGGCTTCCATGGCGGGATACAGGCCTTCGATTACCTTGAGCGTGACGTTCGGGAATTGCCGCCGGAACGCGGGCAGGGCCTGCGGCAGCATCCCGACGTGCGGCATGATCGACAGGCCCGCGACCACGGTGCCGTGCATGTCGCCGCTGGTCTGCTCGATTTCTTCGCGGGCCCGCCGCAATTCGTTCACCACCGCCTTGGCGCGCTGGTAGAACAGTTGCCCGCGCGGCGTCAGCACCATGCCGCGGGCATCGCGCTCGAACAAGGTGGTGCCCAGTTCATGTTCCAGCGCCCGGACGCTGCGCGTCAGCGCCGGCTGCGCCAGGCCCAGGAAGCGCGCGGCCGCCCGCAGGCTGCCCTTGTCCGCAATCGCAACCATATCGCGCAGTTGATTGAGTTTCATGGGCATTTGCCTTGGGTTCGGGGGATGCGAAAACCGTATCGCCTTGACGATTCTGCCATCTATTTGCAATCGGGTCGCCATGACATAGTCCGCTCCAGACCGCGATCACGCGGCAATGAAGACCAGGAGACACGCCATGCCCCGCCTTGCCGGACTGTCCTGCTTTACCTCCCGATTGTTCTCCCTGCCGCGCGTGACGAGCCTGGCGGCGGCGCTTGCCGCCGTTGCGCTCGCGTCCCTGCCGATGGGCGTATCGGCGCAAGCTGCCGCACCGGGGGCCGCGTCCGCTGCCACGCCGGGCGCGGCCTGGCCAACCAAGCCGGTGCGGCTGATCGTGCCGTTCCCGGTGGGCGCGGCGCCTGATGTCATTGCCCGGCTGGTGGGCGACAAGCTGTCGATGGCCTGGGGCCAGGCCGTCGTGGTCGAAAACCGCGCCGGCGCCGGGGGGATCCCGGGCATGTCGACCCTGGTGCGGTCCCCGGCCGACGGCTACACGCTGGGCTTTGTGCCCGCCGCCGTGGCGACCCTGACGCCGCTCCTGTACCGCCAGCCGCAATTCAGCATGAACGACGTCGCGCCCATCGCCATGGTGGGGACCAGCCCGATGATGGTCGTGGTGCCGTCCACCTCCAGCGTCCATACGCTGGCGGACCTGGTGGCGGCGGGCAAGGCGCAGCCAGGCAAGGTCAACTTTGCTGCCGCGCAGACCCATTCGGTGCCGCACCTGACGGGCGAAGTCCTGAGCCGCGCGACCGGCATGGGCCTGTTCACCGTGCCCTACAGCGGATCGCCCGCTGCCATTACCGCGCTGCTGGGCGGCGATGCGGCCGTCACGATCGATGGCCTGCCGGCGCTGATGCAGCACGTCAAGGCAGGCAAGTTCCGCCCGCTGGCCGTGACCTCCAAAACGCGCCTGCCGGGCTTCGAGACCATTCCCACCGTGGCCGAGACCGTCCCCGACTTTGAATCGATCGGCTGGTTCGGCATCTTTGCGCCGGCGGGCGTCCCCGCCGCCGTGGTGGAGCAGGTCAACCGCGACGTCAACAAGGTCGTGCAGTTGCCAGAGATGGTCGCCCGTTTTGCCGAGCTTGGGGTGTATCCGCAAGCCGGGTCGCCGGGGGACCTGGGCGCCTATCTGAAGGACCAGCAGGCGGTATGGCGCAAGGTCGTCGCCGACCTGGGGCTGTCGCCGCAGTAGCGCTTTTGCGCGGCATTGCATTGCTTGAATCGCCATTGCGGCACACGCGCCGCAGGCCGTCATTCGTCGTCACATCATCAAAAGGGCAGTCATGACAGACAGGAAAAAAGCGCTGGTTACGGGCGGCGCAACAGGTATCGGACGCAGCGCCGTGCTGGCGCTGGCACGGGCGGGCTACGACGTGGCCATCAACTATGCGTCGAGCGAGGCCGCGGCGCGCGCTTGCGCCGACGAAGCGCGCAGTCTGGGCGCCGACACGTTGCTGGTGCAGTGCGACGTCAGCAATGAAGCCGCGGTGCGGGCGATGGTGGCGCAGGTGGGTGAACGGTTCGGGCACCTGGACGCCTTGATCAACAACGCGGGCACCACAGCCACCTGGAAGGTAAAGGACCTGGAAAGCCTGGACCTGGACGAGTGGGACCGGACCTTTGCCGTCAATGTGCGCGGCCTGTTCCAGGTGACGCGGGCTGCCGTGCCGCTGCTGCGCCGAGGCACGGCGCCTGCCATCGTCAACACGGCCAGCATTGTTGGCCTGCGGCCGGGCCCGCAACCCTTGCCCTACGCCGCGAGCAAGGCCGCGGTCGTGAACCTGACCAAGACGCTGGCCTGGAACCTGGGCCCCGACATTCGCGTGAATGCGGTCGCGCCGGGCTGGATGGAAGGCGACTGGATGGAACGCATGCTGGGCGACAAGTACGACGACCTGATGGGCAAACGCGCGCGCGCCACGCCGCTGCGCCGCTGCGTGACGGCGGACGACGTGGCCGAAACGATGCTGAACCTGCTGGAAGGCAATCGTTTCGTGACCGGTGAAATCGTTGTGATCGATGGCGGGTTCACGGCATCGACCTGACCTGACTCGCAGGCCGCCTGACCCGATTTATCGCCTGATCAATTTGCACGGAGGCATTCCCATGCTGCCAGGATTCGTTTCTTTTCCCGATGCCGATGCCGCGCGCTACCGCGCCAAGGGCTATTGGCGCGACAAGTCGCTTGCCGAAGAATTTTCCACCGTGTTTGCGACCTTTGCCGACCGCATTGCCTTGGTGGATGGCGATCGTCAGTACACCTACGAAGCGCTGGACCGCGCGTCGACCAACCTGGCGCTGAATCTGCTGGACCTGGGCCTGCAGCCGCAGGACCGGGTCGTGCCGACCCTGCCCAACGTGGCCGAGTTCGTGATCCTGTACTTCGCGCTGCAGAAGATCGGCGCCATACCGATTGCTGCGTTGGTGACCCACCGCTATGCGGAGATCAGCCAGTTCGTGCAGTTGTCGGGCGCAACCACTTGCGTGTATCCCGAAACCCAGGGCAGCTTTGCGTTTGCGCCCGTGATCACGCGAGTGCAGGCAGAACAGCCCACGCTGCGCTTCCGCATCGTGCTGGGCACGCCGGGCGAAGGCGAAGTGGGCTTGCAGGAACTGATCGCCCGGCCGGCCACCCGGCCCGCGTCGGCGCTCGGCGCGCTGCATATCGACCCGGCAGATCCTTGCATCTTTCAACTATCGGGCGGCACGACCGGCATTCCGAAGCTGATCCCGCGCACCGGCAACGATTACGCCTACAACTCGCGCGCGGCGTCGGTGGTGGCGCATGTGGAACGCGATTCGGTCCTGCTGCTGGTGCTGCCGATCGCGCACAACCTGCCGCTGGCCTGCCCGGGTATCCAGGGCTTTCTGTTTGCCGGGGGCAAGGTGGTCCTGCATGGCAATACGAAGCCGGAAGAAATGTTTGCGTTGATCCAGCAGCACAAGGTAACGCACCTGAAGGTGGTGCCGGCCTTGCTGATCCGGCTGATCAACGATCCGGCCATCGGCAAGTACGACCTGACATCCTTGCGGCAGATCCAGAGCGGCGGGCAGCGCATGCAGCCGGAAGTGCGCCTGCGGACCCGCGAGCTGATTCCGAGCGCCTTCGTGCAGGAAAACTTTGGCATGTCGGAAGGCGTGCTGATGTTCGTGCGATTTGACGATCCCGATGACGTGAAGCTGGAAACCTGCGGCCGCCCCGTGTGCGAGGACGACGAAATCCTGCTGCTGGACGAAGAAGGGCGCGAAGTGCCGATGGGGGAGGTTGGCGAGCTGACCTGCCGCGGGCCGTACACGCTGCGCGGCTATTACGGGGTGCCCGAGTACAACGCGCGCCAGTTCACGCCCGATGGCTTCTATCGGTCGGGCGACCTGATGCGGCAGCATCCATCCGGCAACTATGTGGTGGAAGGGCGCAAGAAAGACCTGATCAACCGGGGCGGCGAAAAGATCAGTGCCGAAGAAATCGAAAACCTGATCCTGATGCACCCATCGGTGCAGAACGTGGCGTGCGTGCCCATGCCCGACCCTGACCTGGGCGAACGCATGTGCGCCTTCGTCATCCTGAAACGCGGACGCGACCTGACCTTGAAGGCCTTGGTGGACTTTCTGCTGACCAAGGAAATCGCCAAGTTCAAGCTGCCTGAACGGCTGGAAATCGTTGCGGATTTTCCGGTGTCGACGTTCGGCAAGGTGTCAAAGAAAGCATTGGGCGAACAGATCGCCGCGACCTTGGCATCGACCGCCAGCACCCCTTCCTGAATTCTTTTTTGCATCGAGACCTGCCATGAGAATCATCGACCTGCATTGCTACCCCGGCACCCAGACCTGGATCGACGCCCAGGGCCCGTATGTCGAGGCGCTGGCCACCTACTGGAAACGGCACTGGGTCGGCAAGACCGAAGAAGCCGTGATCGACGAGTTCACCACGGCCGGTGTCGAAGCCTGCCTGGTCGCGCTGGATCTGGAGACCACGGTGGCGACACCGCCATGCACCAACGACTATGTGCATGGCATGTGGAAGCGGCATCCGCAGCGTGTCATCCAGTGCTGGGGCACGCTGGATCCGTTCAAGGGCGAACTGGCGATCCGCGAAGCGCGGCATGCGATGCGGGAGCTGGGCTTTATCGGCTTTCACTTCCACCCGATCATGCAGCACTTCGCGGTCAACGACCGGCGCTTCTATCCGCTGTTCGAAGAACTGGCGCAACTGGGCGCCGCGGTGATGATCGACGTGGGGACGACGGGAATGGGCGCCGGCATGCCAGGCGGGATGGGCGCGCGGATCCGCCATGCGCATCCGGACGCGATCGACGATCTGGCCGCGGATTTTCCGGCCCTGAAGATCGTGATGGCGCACCCCGGATGGCCCTGGGTGGACGAGACGACGGCCGTGGCGCTGCACAAGGGCAATGTGTACTGGGAGATGTCGGGCTGGGCGCCCAAACACTTTCCCGGCAACCTGAAGGTGGATATCCGGGGTCGTCTGCAGGACAAGATCATGTTCGGCAGCGACTATCCCAGCCTGCCGTACGAACGCATTCTGCGGGAATGGCAGGAGCTTGGGTACAAGGACGAGGTCATGGAAAAGATCATGCACGGCAATGCCGAGCGGGTGCTGGGACTGTGAGCCACGATGTCCTGCAACTGACAAGGCCGGCGCCGGGCGTGGCGTGGCTCCGGCTGAACCGGCCGGACGTATTGAACGCGCTCAATCTTGAACTGCGTCATGCGCTGGCTCGCCGCTTTATCGAGCTGGATGCCGACGACACCGTGCGGGCCATCGTGATCACCGGCAATGAACGCGCTTTTTGCGCCGGCGCGGACCTGACGGAATACGTGGACGCGACACCGACCGAGGTGGCAGGCCGCGACATGGGCCGGCTGTGGCAGGCGATTGCAGGCTGCCGCAAGCCCGTGATCGCCGCCGTGAGCGGCCACGCGCTGGGCGGCGGATGCGAGTTGGCGATGCACGCCGACATGATCGTGGCCGGGCAGGGCGCGCGTTTCGCCCAGCCCGAAGTGCTGCTGGGCTTGATGCCGGGTGGCGGGGCGACGCAGCGCCTGACCCGCGCCGTGGGCAAGTTCCGCGGCATGCGCATGTTGTTGACGGGTTCAACGATCCACGCGGACCAGGCGTATGCGATGGGGCTGGTTAGTGATCTGGTGGCCGACACGGAAGTGGAGTCCACCGCGTTGGCCCTGGCAGGCCGCATTGCCGACCTGCCGATCCATGCCGTGCGGGCGATCAAGGAATCGGTGCTGCACGGCATGGAGGTGGGACTGGACGCCGGGCTGGCGTTCGAGCGCAAGGCTTTCCAGTTGCTGTTCGCCACGGAAGACAAGACCGAGGGCATCCGGGCGCGCCTGGAAAAACGCCCGCCAAACTTCGGCGGGCGTTAAGGGTACGGCGATGCCGCCATCACAGCGGCGTCGCATGCTCCCGCATCCAGGCCACGGCTTGCCGCGCCTCGCGCCGCAGGGCATCGACATCCAGCCCGGCCAGCGCGCCGTCATCCACGATCTGCTTGCCCCCGACCAGCAAGGCCTTGACGCGTCCGCCGCCTGACGCAACCGGGGCAATGCCCAGGTCATGCAGGCCGAAGTGGCGCGGCGCATCGACCGCGTGCAGCGCCAGGTCAGCCACGCGTCCGACTTCGATGCGGCCCAGGTCGGTCAGGCCGAGCACATCGGCCCCGCCCGCGGTCGCCCAGCGCACCACGTCTTCCACCGTCGTGCGGTTGCGGCCGGCTTCGCCTTCACCGCCGTGCAGGCGGGCACGCGTCCATTCGCCTTCCTTGGCCCGCTGCATCAGCCAGGCCGTATGGACTTCCGAATACATGTCGGCCGCTTCGTTCGATGCCGCGCCGTCGACACCGATCGACACCTTGGCGCCAGCGGCTTCCAGCGCTTCGACCGGCGCAATGCCGCTGCCCAGGCGGGCGTTGCACTGCGCGCAATGGGCAACACCAGTGCCCGTGGCGCCAAGCAAGTCGATTTCTTCGGCTTGCAGCTTGACCAGATGGGCAAACGACACGTCGCTGCCGACCCAGCCGTTGTCGGCGCAATATTGCACCGCCGACTTGCCCGCGATCCGATGCGCGTCATCCTGGTAGGACACGGTTTCGGACAGATGGGTATGCATGCGCAGCCCCAGGCCGCGCGCGAACGCGGCGCTTTCGCGCAACTGCCCCGCATCGACACCGTGCAGGGGATTGGTCGGCGCCAGCACAACCTTGCGCCGCGCGTCCGGCGCAGGATCGTGATACCTGGAAGCCAGGCGTTCGACGTCGGCCAGGTAGTTCTCGAACCGTTCCGGCCGCAAGGACGCGGGCAGGCTGTCTTCGACCTGCCGCACCCGGGTCTGGCCGCCCCGGCACAACACGAAGCGCAGGCCCAGCCGGTCCGCTTCCTCAAACAGGATCTCGGAGGTGTCGAAGCCCAGACCCGGGGCATACAGATAGTTGTGATCCGCAACCGTTGCGCACCCCGACAGGGCCAGCTCGACCAGACCGATACGCGCCGCGGTCCGGAAGCGCGACTCGTCAAAGGCCGGGCGATAGCGGAACGGAATCGCCGTCAGCCAGGGCATCAGCGAGACGTTAATACCCAGCGGGTCCCCTTTGAGCAGGGACTGGAACAGGTGGTGGTGGGTGTTGACCCAGGCCGGATACACGACACAGTCGCTTGCGTCCAGCACGCGTTCACCCGGCTCGGGCGCCAGCGTGCCAATGGCGTGGATGCGGCCTTCACGAACACGGATGTCGCGCGCAGGACTGCGCGCGCCCGCGTCCGGCAGGCCGGTCAGAATGGCCTGCGCGCCGCGGATCAGGAGGCTGTCGCCAGCCGGGCCGGATGCGCGGTGGGCCGCGGCCGGCGGCAAGGTATCGATGGACAGCGCCATGGCGTCACGCCTTGGCCATGCGGTCGGCCAGCGGCGGCAGGAAACGCAGGTCGTACAGGCTGTCGACCGTGGGGCGGGTCTTGAGCCCGAACGTATCCGACACCATCGTGATCTGCTCGGCCACCAGGTCCTTGCGCACGTCGCCCATGCCATGCGTGCGGGTATCCGGCGCGGCCAGGTATTTGGCGGTGATCAGCCAGCTTTCGAGCTGGACCTTTTCGTCGATCAGCGGATCGCGCTGCTTGACGATGGCCATCGCGGCAACCGGGTTGGCCAGGGCGTCCTGCAGGCCACGGTTGCTGGCGCGCAGGAAGGCGGCCAGCGCTTTCGGGTTGTCGTTGATCAGCTTGGTGCTGGCCAGTACGGCGTTGCCGTACAGGTTCACCCCCGCATCGGCAAACGACAGCACACTGAGGGTTTCCGGCTTCATGCGCTGGAACAGTGTCACGGCCGAATCATGGAAGTAGGTCGCGCCGTCGACATCACCGCGCACGATCACGTTGTCGCGCAGGCTGAAGTCGGTCGTCACCCATTCCAGCGCGTCGTCTGACAGGCCTGTCTTGCGCGCGACCATGGGCCAAGCGCGTTTGGTGGACTCGACGGCGGCCGCGGCGATGCGCTTGCCTTGCAAGCTCTTGAAGTCAGTGATGCCGCGATCCTTGCGGCCAATGATCGCGAACGGCGCGCGGTTGTAGTACTGGTAGACGGCGCGCAGGGCCGGGGTGCCGGTGGCGGCGCCGTGGTATTCGATCAGCGAATTGATGTCGCCCAGGCCGATGTCGTACGCGCCGGTCACCACGCGCGTGATCGACGCGACCGACCCGCTGCCGGCGTCGATCGTGACGTCCAGGCCTTCTTCCTTGTAGTAGCCCTTGGCCAGTGCGACCAGGAACGGCGCGGTCTGCCCGGTCACGCGGTAATCGAGCGTGAAGCGCAGGCGGGTCAGGGGCTGGGCACAGACGACGGGCGCGGCAAGCACGGCTGCGGCGGCAGCGCCCAGTTTGAGCATGTGACGGCGATGCATGGTGAAGCTCCTTCGGATAGGGGTCGGCGCCGTGGACTCGGCTTGCGACTTGAAGTGGGAAATCGCCCACGCCGGCAACGTCAAGGACGATGCACCGGCGGTGGGCACTTCAAGAGCAATTTCCGGCCACACTGGCGACCCGTGCACCGTAGCGGTGCTGAAGGAATGGTAGGTGGTGAACGCTTCTACTCTTGCGTCTGTTCAAGCACGTAGCGTGCCAACAGGACGCGGCGTCACGCGTGGATCACGCGGCGATCACGCCATGCCTAATTCGGCACGTGGAACGTGCCTTCCACCTCGATGATGTCGTCCTGATTCAGGCGGTCGACTTCCACGATGGTCCGCGGCGGGTAGGGCCCCTTGCCCCACAACTCTTCCTGAACCTTGTTGGCCAGCGGGCGGTAGCGATACATGTCGCTGACATACACCACCAGGCGCAAGGTCTGCTGCAAGGTGCCGCCCGACGCTTCGACGATCTGCTTCATGTTCATGAAGGCTTGCCGCACGCGGGCTTCATCGCCCGCAACGAGCGCGTTGGTCTTGGGGTCGATGCCACGCATGCCGGCAACGTACAGAGTGTTGCCGGCCTTGGACGCGAGGCCCCATGGGCCGGTGGGCGTGATGGCGCCGGGGGGGTGCAGATACTGGACGGCGGAGGTGGCGGGCGATTGCGCGTGCGCGGCGGATGCAAAGGCAAGCGCTGCGATCATGGAAGCCAGGAGACGGGTCATCAAGGTACATGCTCTGGAAAGGTGCCGGCGTGCGGCGACCCGTTTCCAATGCAAAGCGCATGCCACGTTGGCGCCAGGCAGATGCTTCGCGGCTTACTCGAGACGGCCCTGGCCGTTCAGGCGTTGCCAGGTCGCGACCCATTCCAGCGCATGGGCGGTGCCGGCTTCGGGGGTATCGAAATCCGTGGTGGGCGGGATCATGCAGGACTGGCGGCTGCCGCCCCACTTGGCTTCGAGTTCGATGTGCGGCTCATAGCGGTTCTGGCGATTGCGGCGAATGTGGACGCGTACGCTCCAGTCGCGCGCGCCGGCTTCTTCGGGTGATGCAGGTGTGGCGCGGATCAGGACGCTCTGGATCACGGCCAGCATGACCAGCAGCGGCAACATCAACTCGAAGATCTCTTCGAAACTTTGCAGCAGGGTGCGCATTGTGGCCGGCACCGATGCCATCAGGCCGGTCGACACCAGCGTGACCGGCGTACGGTCGAAGGCCTTGGCCAGCACGATGATGACCAGGAAAGTCATCAGGGTCAGCGCAGGGGCGCGGCGCGAGACGACGGCGTCCCACCAGCGCCGCGCCCCTCGGCGGATCAGCCACAGCATCGATAGCAGGGCGGGCAGCAAGGTCACCACGGCCATCACGATCTGCTCGAGCGACCCATAGCGGTTATAGAAACGCGCCTTGAGGATGCTGATGCCGAACATGGCCTTGTGCAGATCGGCCTCGCGCGCGGCCAGGGACAGCAGCACGACGCACAGCGCCAGCTTGTCGGTTCGCGTCAGGCCCGGCATGCGGGTCATGATCACACAGGCCACCGATGCCAGATACAGGAAGATGGTGCCGTTTTCAACTGGGCCGCCTTCTTCCAGGAAGCCCAACGGCATGACGTTCGGCGTCAACAGGCCGATGGCCAGGGCAGCCAAGGCGAAGACCGCAGCCAGCACCAGGCTCGCCTTGCCGCTGGACAGGCCGCTGACGGCGGGCGACAGCGGGATCGCAGGGACCAGGGCGGGGGACGGGGGGCGTTCTGGGCGGGGGAGCAGGTCGCTGCTTCGGGCGGGGTCTGGCATGCCGGACGTTCCTTAAATGAGCGCCAGACTGAGGCCGCTATGCAGAAGATCTGACGGCAGGGAAGGGCGCCAAGGCAGATTGCCGGGCCAGCGGTCCCCTGCACGAAGATGTCAGGAAAATGACATCATACATACGTACATGAACGTATGTTGTGAAAGTCCATGGCTGAGTAGGGGATTTGCGTCGGCGCAACGCCGCGTTCAGCCCTCCCACCCTCCGCCCAATGCCAGGAAGACCGCGATCTGATCCGTGGACAGCAGGCTGTCGGATGCCGCCAGCGCCGCATCGGCCGAGGCCAGCGTCCGCCCGGCATCCAGCACCGTCAGCAGGTTTTCGCGGCCCCGGGCATAGAGTTCGTTGGCTTGCTGCGCGGCCACGGCGCTCTGGTCCCGCGCGGCGCGCAGGGCGGCGTTGCGGTCCAGTTCGCGGGCATACACCGTCAAGGCCGATTCGGCTTCGCGCAGCGCGCCCAGCACCACGCCGTCGAAGCGGGCCAGGCTGGCGTCGCCATTGGCTTCGGCCTGCGTGATGCGGGCGCGGGCAACGCCCGTGTTGGGCAGTGTCCAGGAGATCAGCGGGCCCAGGCTCCAGCGATAGCTTGCGCTGTCCAGGAACCGGGTCGCCGGGCCTGTTGACCCGGCCGAGAGGCCCAAGGCAATGGTGGGATACAGGTCGGCGGTGGCGACGCCGATCCGTGCGGTCGCGGCCGCCAGGGTGCGCTCGGCCTGCCGGATATCCGGACGGCGGCGCAGCAGGGCCGCACCGTCCCCCGCGGGGATCGGTTGCGCCAGGTGCGGCGGCGTGTCGCAGGCAGGCTCGGGCGCCTCGGCAGGGGTACGGCCGGTGAGCGCGGCCAGTCGATACGACGCCACCCGACGCTGCGCCGCAAAGCCGGGCAGTGTGGCGCGCAGGGTGTCGAGTTGCGCGGCGGCGCGCACGCGATCGAACGCCGTGCCGCGGCCGGCCGAGGCCAGCCGGTCAGTCAGGTCCAGGCTGCGCTGCTGCAGGGCGACCTGATCGGCCGCGGCTTTTGCCTGGTAGTGCGCCGAACATAAGTCGGCATAGGCACGCACCGTGTCGGCCACCACCGTCATGCGGGCGGCTTCGTATGCGGCCTGCGTGGCCGACGCATCGGCTTGCGCGGCGGCAATCGAACGGTCGATGCGGCCAAACAGGTCCACCTGATACGACACGCTGATGCCGGCATCGTAGGAGACCCGGCTGGGCAGTTCGTTACGCAACCCCGTGGCCGCGCCCGACGCGTGACCCAGCGACGGCCCGCCGCTGACACCGATCGTGGGAAGGGCTGCGCCTCCGGCTTCGCGCACCACCGCTTGCGCCCGGCGCAAATTGGCGGCGGCGGCCTTCAGGTCGTTGTTGGCGGCCAGGGCCTGGCCCACCAGGTCGTCCAACGCCGGGTCCTGGTACAGCCGCCACCAGTGCGGCGGCAGCGGGGCGCTGCTGACGCCGGGCTCGGTGGCGCCGATCAGCGGGCCGTTGGCGGACGGGGCATGGATGGCTGCGGAAGCCGGCGCGCCGGTGTACTCGGGACCCACCTGGGCGCAGGCGCCGAGCGCAAGAAGGACCGGCAGCGCGAGAAGCGCAGGGGCCGCGGCAGGTGCGCGGGCAGGTGACCGCTGCGTGAATCCGACTCGCAGGATTATCGTACGAACGAAAGAAAGGCAGGCCATGATCAATTCACCACGGTCACGGTGGCGGTCTGTCCGGCCACCAGGCGCACCGACGCAGGGATGTCATCCAGCGACACGCGCACCGGCACGCGCTGCGCGAGCCGCACCCAGTTGAAGGTCGGGTTCACATTCGGGAGCAAGTCATTGCCGGTGGTCCGGTCGCGATCGGCAATGCCGGATGCAATGCTGTCCACATGGCCCTGGACGTCATGGCGTTCGCCCATCAGCAGCACCGAGACTTTGTCGCCCAGGTGGATGTGCGGCAGCTTGGTTTCTTCGAAGTAGCCTTCCACGTAGAACGAATGCCGGTCCACCAGGGCCAGCACTGCCTTGCCCGCCGCGGCATAGGCGCCCGTGCGCAGATCCAGGTTGGTCACCGTGCCATCGACCGGCGACAGGACCCGGGTGCGTTGCAGATTGAGCGCGGCCGTGTCGCGGTTGACGACAGCCTGCATCAGGGCCGCGCGGGCCTGTTCGACACGAGCCAGTCCCTGTTCCCGCACTTCTGCCGACACCAGGTCGCGCAGTTCGTTATTGCGGCGGGATTCACGTTCGGCCTGGGCCAGCACGGCGCGCTGCTGGCTTTCGGCGGATTGCGCCTGGCGCAGCGCCAGTTCGAAGCGGGTCGGATCGATCCGGAACAGCACCTGTCCGGCATGCACCGATTCGTTGTCGTGCACAGCCACTTCCACGACAGGCCCGGTCACGTCGGGCGCGATCTGCACGACCGATGCCTTGACCCGGCCGTCGCGTGTCCAGGGGTCGATCTCGTAGTGATTCCACAGCCGCAGGCCCGCGAATGCCGCGCCAATGACGACAACGGCCGTGACGGCGACGCGGCCGACCCTGGGAGCGTGATGAGAGAAGACTCGGCGGGTGGCGCCGGTGGTGGCGCGCAAGAAGCGGCGGACGGCAGGGGCAAGGCGTTTCATAGCAGTGACGACAAGAAGGCGGGCGACGTGCCCGCGGTGAGGGCGCAGATACCACCCAGCACCAGGATGAACAGACAGAAATCGAACAGGGCCGGATGCCACACGTATCGATAGAAGCCGACGGCGGCAAGCACGCGCCGGAGCAGGCTGGACAACAGCAGCGCGCCCAAGGTCAACACGAGCAATGCAGGAACGAAGATGCCGTGGAGATTGACTTCACCGATCATTCGGGGGCTCCGCTGGGGGATGGGGGGCGGCAGGTGACGCAGCTGTAGCCGCCGCGGTGGCAGTGGCTGTGGCCGCTGTGGTTGCGACAGAGGTTGCAGCAAAGGTTGCCGCAGCGGTGGCCACGGCGCTTGCCACATACGCCTCGGCTTGTGGAAACAGGCTGTTGCGCAAGCCGGCCAGGGCGATGACCGCGCGGTCGCGCGCCATGCTGGCCGGGCCAGCCACGATGCCGCGCAGCGCGCCATCCAGCGCGGCCAGCACTTCCGGGCCCGGCGCGCCGCGGCCGCCAGCCATGTCCGCCGCCTTGATGCGGCCCGCCGACAGATCGGCAAAGTGCCGCGACAGCGCGCGCAGCAACCGGCGCAGCGCCGGTTCACCGTCGTGCAGCAGCGGCCGGGCGCGCTGCAATTGCGCGATGGTGTCGCCCACGCGCAGGTCCTGGAAGGCATCCGACGCCACCTGATGTTCGACCGGCCGCGACAAGGCAAGCCTGGGTGCAAGCAGGCCCACCCGGTCCAGCATCCGGTTGGCCACGTTCTGATGCGCAACGGTCTGCGCCGCTGACGCCCCGCGCGCACCGGCCATGGCGGCAAGTTCGGACCAGCCAGAGCGCAACAGCCGACGCGCGGTCCATTCGGCGCCCACACTGCGCAACAGTTGGGTGATGAGCGCGGCAGCAGCGGTGCCGGCGATCTGGCCGATGTTGCTGTTGATGAACGACGCAAAGTCGGCGGTGCCCGTGTCGTGCAGGCTCAAGGTCGACCCGAATCCGAACAGCAAGGCCATGGCGCGCAGCGTGGTCTTCGGGCGCGCCACAAAGATGCCGATCGCAACGATCGCGGGCGCCGTCGCCAGGGCAAGCATGCCGAAGCTGTTGATGGCCGGCATCACGACCAGCAGGTAGAAGGCTGACAGCGGCAAGGAATAGATTGTGTAGGCCAGGAAGGTCTTGATGCTGGGCGCGGGGTCATCCTGCGTGGCAAAGAAGCAGCAGAACACGGCCGCGATCAGCGCTGCCGCCGACCCTGATGGCCAGCCCGTGCCGATCCAGAACGCGCAGCACACCAGGATGGCAATCACGGCGGCGAACGACGACAGCAGCGCCAGGCCATGGTCGCGATGAAAGGGCGTGCCGAAGCGCGCTCGGATGACGCGGGTGATGCCGTCGGTCAGGCGGGCCGGGCCGCCGTGCGCGATGCGGTCGATCTGCGCGCGCAGCCGCCAGCTTTCAACGCGCGCATCCAGCAGCTCATGCAGCCGTGCGCACAGATGAAAGGTCAGCAGGTCCCGCCACGACGACATGCCGTCGACTGCCGGCGTGGATGCGTCAATCCGCGCCGCCAGCGCGGCCTCGGCACGCTGCATGACCGCCGTGTCGGCCGACGATGCGCCATCCGCCGGTTCCCACGCCGCAATGTCGTCCAGCAAGGCGGTGTGGTTGGCCGACAGGCCGCCTTGCGTTCGCAGCGACGCCACGACGTCTTCGATCGATGCCAGCACCGGCAGCAAGAGCGCCATGCGGTCCTGCAAGGCGCGCAGGGAATGGGACGTGAAACGCAGGTGCGACGTATCAAAGGGCAGATGGGTCGACAGCACGCGCAGTTCGGTAATGTCGCTGGCGACCTTGCGGCGATCGCGGTCACTCTTGGCATCGCGGTCGCCGCGCAAGGCATCCCGCATCCAGGTCCGGGCATCGGCCAATGCGCCATCGAGCCGCTTCAGCAGCACGGGCCCGAGCCCTTGCGGAAACACCAGTGAATGCACCAGCGTGCCGCACACGATCCCCAGCGAAATTTCGATGACACGCGCCAGGCCCACGTCAAAGATCGTTTCGGGCTGCGACACGGCCGGAAAGCCGATCAGCGCCGCGCTGTAGCCCGCCAGCATGAACACATAGCTGCGCGGCGTGCGGTCAAGCAAAGACAGATACAGGCAGGCGCCGACCCACAAGGCCAGCGCCAGTGACAGCAGTTCGGGCGCGTTGGACAGCGGGGGCACCATGACGATCGCGGCCGCAGCGCCCAATGCCGTGCCAAGCAGACGGAACACGGCCTTGGACCGCACCGCGCCCGACAGCGGCTGCGCGACCACGAACACCGTCAGCATCGCCCAGAACGGACGCGGCAAACCCATGCCCATCGCAATGAAGATGGCGAGCATGGCGGCCGCGTAGTTCTTGAACGAGAACAGCCATTCGGCCCGGGTCGGCAAGGCAGTCATGGGCGGATCAACGATGGGGTCATTTGCGGTTCAGCTGGCCCAGCAGGTCAGGGCGGCCGAGTGCGTCGGCCACGCTGCCAAACACGCGCATGCAGGCTTCCAGGTCGTCTACCGACACCCCGTGGAACAGGCGCTTGCGCCATTGAATCAATGACGCTTCGATGTCGTCGCGCAGCAGCCGGCCTTCTTTGGTCAGGTACAGCGTCTTGGCGCGGCGATCGTTGGCGTCGTCCTTGCGTTCGACCAGACCGGCCGCGCACAGCTGATCGATCAGCCGCACCAGCGACGGGCCTTCGATGCCGACGGCCTCGGCTACCGCGCCCTGGCGCGTGCCTTCGCCCAGCCGGCCGATCATGACCAGGGGCCAGGCCGCCGAGTGCGACAGGTTGAAGCCGGCCAGGGCGGCATCGGCCTCTTGTTTCATGGCGCGTGTGACCACCACCAGCGCGGTGCTGACGGACATGCGGAGCGAATCTGCGGGTTTCATGAAGCGTATCTTAGCCTAATAGATAGGATCCTATCAATTAGGATGAAATACAATTCAGGCGGATGTCAGGATGGTGTGGCGCGCCTGCCGGTCCGGCGTGCGTTCCATAGGCTGGTAGAATCGCCGACTCGCTTTTCACCCGTGCTGTTTGCGCTTCTTTACCGATGTGTACCGCCACGCCATTCTTGCGGGCGTCTTGCCACCGTGAAGACTGCTTTGCACCACGCCGGCTTCACGGCAAGGACTGCTCTCATGCGTTTTGACCTGATCGATCTCGGTCTGTTTCGCCATATCGTCGAAGCGGGCAGCATCACCCACGGCGCCGCGCGCGCCAATCTTGCGCTGGCTGCGGCAAGCAAACGCATGCGCAATCTCGAGGTCTCGCTCAATATCCAGCTGTTCGAACGCGCACGCCAGGGCATCACCCTGACGCCCGCCGGCCGCACGCTGCTGGCGCACGCCAAGACCATGCTGGAACAGGAAGACCGGCTGCGCGGTGACCTGCATGCGTATTCAGGTGAGCTGGCCGGCCAGGTGCGCCTGCTGGCGAACAACCATGCCCTGGCGGCCTTTCTGCCGTCGGCGCTGGCGGCGTTCCAGAAGCAGCATCCGGATCTGCATGTCGAAGTGAACGAACGCCTGGCCGACGAAGTGGTGGAGCAGGTGGGCGACGGCACGGCCGACCTGGGCCTGCTGCCCGCGAACACCGACACGGGCGGGCTCGAAACGTATCCCTTCCGGTCCGACCGGCTGGTGCTGGTCGTGCCGACGGGCCACGTGCTGGCGCGGCGCAAGGGCATGGGTTTTGGCGACGCGCTGGACCAGCCCTTCGTGGGCCTGGATGCACGCAACGCCTTCCAGCAATTCCTGTCGGACAAGGCGCTGGCGCAAGGCAAGTCGGTGAACCTGAAGATCCAGGTGCGCAGCCATGATGCCGTCTGCCGGCTGGTGGGGGGCGGTGCGGGTGTGGGGGTGGTGCCCGAAGCCGTGGCGGCGCCCTGGGTCAAGGTGGGCCAGCTCAAGGCCATCGTGCTGGCTGACGCCTGGGCGCTGCGCGAACTGGTGATCTGCCTGCGCCGCCTGGCCAACCTGACGCCGGAAGCGCGCCTGCTGGCCGAGTATCTGGGTGGCGGATCGGCGGCCGACAAGCCCGCCGATGCGGCGCTGGAACCGGGGCAGCAGGGCTTGTTGATCTGAGGCCGGGGGCGCACCTCCGGGTGCGCCCCGGTTCAGCATCGCCCCTACCAGGGCATCGGTTCGCCCTGGTAATCCACGAACGTGCACACCTTCTTGCCCGCGTGCGCGTCCAGCGTACGGATCAGTCCGGCCGCGCTCTGTTCCACCGTCTCGGTCGCGTCCGGCCCGCCCATATCCGTCTTCACCCAGCCCGGGTGCAGGGCCAGCAGGCTGAACGGCAACACGTCCAGCGTCGACGCCCAGCTCAGCATCAGGCTGTTCAACGCCGCCTTGCTTGCGCCATAGAGCGGCATGCCGCCGGACCGGTTCAGAGTCAGGCTGGCCATCTGCGAACTCATGAATCCGATCACGCCGCCATCCACCACGCTGCCGCACAGCTGCTGCGCCAGCCGCACGGGCGCGATCGCGTTCGTCATGAAAAGCAGGCCGGCTTCATCCATCGTGGCGGCCGCGACGCTTTGATGTAGCGGTGTCTTTACGCCCGCGTTGAACACCATGCGGTCGAACGTGATGTCGCCAAACCCCGCACGCAGCACGCTGGCCGCGTCGGGTTCATTCAGGTCGCAGGCAATGACCGTCAGCGCGTCGCCATGCTTGCCCGCAAGCGCCTGCAGCCCGTCCGACCCCGCCGGGTTGCGCGCCACCGCCACCACATGGTGCCCCTGCGCCAACAGCGCCGTGACCAATCCCAATCCGATACCGCGCGATGCGCCTGCGATCAATACGTTCATGCCTGCTCTCCTGAAGTCAGGCAAGCAAGGTAGCGCCCCGGCGTAGGCGCAGGCAAGTCACCGGACGTGTCGGTCCGTGCCAAGGCAGCCGCCATGACACTGATGCTGTTTTAAAACATATCTAAAAACATGTGTCTTAAAACATGTTTTTAGATATACTGATCCCGTAGATGCAGCGATGCGAGCGTCGCGCCGCCCTGGCGCACCCCCGCTGCGAACAAGGACAACCATGCATGGACATCATCGAGGAGGCGGCCGGGGCGGCCGTCGTTTCTCCGCCGGGTTCGACGACGCGCAAAGCGGCCGCCCGGCATTTCGCACCGGCCGCAAGCTGGCGTCCGAAGACCTTCAGTTGGTGCTACTGGCCTTGCTGGCCGACAAACCCAGCCACGGCTACGAACTGATCAAGACGCTGTCAGAACGGTCATCCGGCTTTTACGGTCCCAGCTCGGGCATGGTCTATCCGGCCCTGGCCTACCTGGAAGACATCGGCCACGCTACCGTGACCATGGAAGGCGCCAAGAAGCGGTACGCCGTCACGCCGGAAGGGGAAGCCTGGCTTGCTACCCAGCGGCATGTGGCCGACGACATCCTGGCGCAGCTGGCCAGCGTCGGCGCCAAGATGGCGCAGGTAAGACGCGTGTTTGCGGGTGAAGAAGATGCCGATGCCGTCGCACCGGGCACCCCCGAATCGCTGATGCTGGCGCGGCTGGGCCTCAAGCATGCCTTGCACGATCTGGGCCTCTGTTCACCTGAAGGCAACCGCCGCATTGCAGAGATCCTGCAGCGCGCGACCGACGACCTTCGTCAACTCAAAAAGGATCTGACATGAGCACACCGCAATCTGCCCGCACCGACTCCAGCACTACTGACTCCAGCACTACTGACTCCCGCACCACCGACTCCGGAACCACCGACTCCGGCACCACCGAATCCCGCACCGCTGACGCCACCCCGGCGCGCGGCGTGCGCCGTGTCCGGCATGAACTCAAGATGCGCCTGTTGCAGGTGCGCCGCGTGGAACACGTCACGCCGCGGCTGCTGCGCGTCACCCTGGCGGGCGACGACCTGGAAGGCTTCACCAGCGCGGCGTTCGACGACCATGTCAAGGTGTTCTTCCCGGCCCCCGGCCAGGACCAGCCCGACCTGCCGCAACTGGGCCCCAATGGCCCAACCGGCCCCGGCGGCCCCGACGCTACCGATACGCCCCCCGCCGCGCGCCGTGATTACACCCCGCGCCGCTACGATCCGGCCACCCGCGAACTGGACATTGAATTCGCCTTGCATGGACATGGTCCGGCCGCGGAATGGGCGGCCCAGGCCACCGCCGGCCAGTACCTGGGCATTGGTGGACCCCGGGGGTCGATGGTGATGGAAGGGGACTTTGACGGCTATCTGATGGTGGGTGACGAAACCGCCTTGCCGGCGATTGCCCGCCGCCTGGACGAACTGCCTGCCGGCGCCCGGGTATGCGTGGTGGCCGAAGTGGCCGACGCGCAAGAAGAGCAGACGTTCAGGACGCTGGCCGACCTGACGGTACGCTGGGTGCATCGCGGCGCGTCCGACGACGCGGGCGACAATGCCGCCGCGGGGAAGGCTGCGGTTCAGGCTGCGGCGGGCGATGCCGCCATAGGACAGGCCGCCGCAGGCGACGCCGTGGTGGCCGCGTTGCGCGACCTGCGCCTGCCCGATGGCGACATCTACGCCTGGGTCGCGGCGGAATCCAGCGTGGCCAAGGCCGTCCGCGCCTACCTGGTGGGCGAACGCGGCCTGAACAAGGTGTGGGTCAAGGCGGCGGGCTACTGGCGCCGCGGGGCCGAAGCGACCCACGACAAGCACGAAGACTAATCAGGCCCTGACGGACCAGTCAGCAGGGCAGGCAAGGCAAGGCAGGGCAAGGCAAGGCAAGGCAGGGGCGGTGTGGCGTCGGGCTCAAGGCAGTTCGGCCGGCACGCTGTCCTGCGCCAGGTGTACCTGCCGGCGAATGTCCCACTCCGCCAGCGTGGCCTGCACCGACCCATAGAACACGGCGTTCTTGACCACATACATCGAAGGCAGATGGAACACTTCATACCGTTCCACCAGCCCGCCATTGTCCCCGGCGTCGATCCAGCAGATCCGTTCGACCGGCAGGTTCATTTTGGGCAGGTTCTCGCGCGCCAGCTTGCAATTGGCGCAGGTGCGGCTGTGGAAGACCACGAGCGAGACGCCGGTGGAGTCGAGCAGGAAGCGGTCGGCGGTACTGTCGTTGAGGTCAAATTCTTGCATGGCGAGCCGATGGGCGTGGGGGAGGGCATTGAAGACAAGCGCGGCGGCGGCGCAAACCGGCCGGGCCAAGGCGCACTACGATAGCGGATTGCGAACCGCAGGAACACCATGCCGCCGACTTTCGAAGACGGCCTCACGCGCTGCGCGTGGGTGACCGCCGCTCCGGATTACCGCCATTATCACGATACCGAGTGGGGCATGCCGCTGGGCACGGACACGGCACTGTTCGAACGTATCAGTCTGGAAGGGTTCCAGGCCGGCCTGAGCTGGCTGACGATCCTTCGCAAACGTGAGGCCTTTCGCGCCGCATTTGCAGGGTTCGATATGGATCGACTGGCGCGTTTTGACAACACCGATGTCGAACGTTTGTTGCAAGACGCAAGCATCGTGCGGCACCGCGGCAAGATCGACGCGGTGTTGAACAACGCGCACCGGGCGATTGCGCTGCGGGAAGAGGCCGGCTCCCTGGCTGCCTTCTTGTGGCGTTACGCGCCGCCGGAAACGCTGCCGACCACGCCGGTCCGGGCCACGTGTCCGGAATCGGTGGCGCTGTCCAAGGCCTTGAAGTCACGCGGCTGGAAGTTCGTTGGACCGACGACGCTGTACGCCCTGATGCAGGCCACCGGCATGGTCAATGACCATGCCGCCGACTGCGCGTACCGCAACGCGGTGCATGCCGCGCGGACCGCATTCACCCGGCCCGGCGCGGGCAATGCCCCCCGGCCTGCCTAACGAAACCCTGAACGACGCAGCTCCGCTCGCAAGGCCATGATCTCGTCCATCAGGTCCAGTGCCAGCGCGACGCCGGGCGGGTTCAGTTCCAGGTCCTGCTCCAGCCGGCAGGCCAGCCGCGTGCGCCGCAGCGACACACCCGTAAAGCGCCAGTCGGGTGGACGGTCGCCCACCGGCTCGAGCATGCCTTCGGACACCCAGGTCATGATCCGCTCGCGCGGCGCACCGCTGGCCTGACACAGTTCCAGCAACGTCAGCTGGACCTCATCTTCGACGACCCGGCCTTGCAGGGCCGGCGATTCGTTTGCTTTCATCACACTCTCCTGGTGTGGCCCCGTGCGCGTCCGGTCAGAACCCCGCGCGTGGGTTGAAATGGAAGGCTTGCTGCATGGCCGCGTAGGCCTCGCGGGCTTCGGGCGTGTCGGCGGGCGGCAGGGCAATGCCCACCACTACGTACAGGTCGCCTGCCGGATTGCTGGGCAGGCCCTTGCCCTTCAGGCGAAGCTTGCGGCCGGCCGACGTGTTTGGCGGAATGGTCAGTTGCACCGACCCGTCGGGTGTCGGAACGTCGACCGTTGCGCCCAGCGCCGCTTCCCACGGGGCCAGCGGCACGTCCACATACACGTCCCGTTCATCGACGCGGAACAGGCGATGCGGGCGAAAGGCGATCTCTAGATACAGGTCCCCGGGCTGGCCCTGGCCGACGCCCGGGCTGCCCTGGCCCGACAGACGCAGGTGCTGGCCTTCGCGCACGCCCTTGGGAATGTTGACGCTGAGCGTGCGTTCCTGGGTCGTGACCCGGCCTGACGCATCCGTCATGGGCATGCGCAGCGTGACGTTGCGCGATGCGCCGCGATAGGCATCTTCCAGGTCGATCATGACCTTGGCGTGATGGTCTTCGCCCTGCGCGTGCATCGGCCGGCGCGAGCGGCCGCGTGCACCGCCGGCCTGCGCGCCGAACATGGACTCGAAGAAGTCGCTGAAGTCGCCCGCATTGCCACCGCGTCCGTTGAACTCGAAGCCGGCATCCCAATTGGGGGGCGGCTGGAAGTCCTGGCCGCCTTGCCACTGCGTGCCCATGTTGTCATAGGCCGCGCGCTTGTCGGGTTCCTTCAGGACCTGATAGGCCTCGCCGATTTCCTTGAAGCGGGCTTCGGCGTCGCTTTCCTTGCTGACATCGGGATGGTATTTGCGCGCCAGCTTGCGGTAGGCGCCCTTGATCTCGGCTTCGGTGGCCGTGCGCGGCACCCCGAGGATCTCGTAATAGTCTTTGTATTTCATGGCCCTTGGCGTCAAAGAATGGGGGAAGGGACAGAACGGATACGCATTACGTGAGGTCGCATGCCGGCAGATCAAGCGTGCGAGGGGTCGAATCCATAATACAACTGGCAACATTGGCGTTCGGTAACCGGCTGTGTGCGCATGGCTTTCGCGTATCGTTGAGCGCAGGCGAAACCGCCGCCACAACAACACGCAACGACCATCCGGGCCCCGGCCCACCCAGGTAGCCATGAATAACTCGAGTCTCCATTACAAGACTTTCCTTCTGATCCTGATCGTGGTGTCGATCGCGTTCGTCTGGATCCTTCAACCTTTCATTGGCGCCGTCTTCTGGGGCACGATCCTGGCGATCATCTTTGCCCCGCTGAACCGCAAGCTCGTCAACAAATTCGGCAAGCGCCGCAATGCCGCCACGCTCGTGACCTTGCTGCTGGTGCTGCTGATCGTGATCCTGCCGCTGATGCTGATTACCGGTTCGCTGGTGCAGCAGGGGTCGCTGGTCTATGACCAGATCAAGTCCGGCAATCTGAACTTCGGCGCCTACTTCCAACGTGCCTTCGATGCGCTGCCCTTGTGGGTGCACGACATCATGGTCCGCTTCGGGCTGAACGACATCGCCAGCATCCAGACCAAGCTGACCGATGCCGTTGCGCAGGGCAGCCAGTTGATGGCCACCAAGGCCGTTAGCATCGGATCGGACACCTTCCAGGTGCTGGTCAGTTTTGCTGTCATGCTGTACCTGATGTTCTTCCTGCTGCGCGATGGCCCGCAACTGGCGCGCCGGATCCGCCAGGCGATCCCGCTCAGCGACGGCCACAAACAGCACTTGCTGCAGAAGTTCACGACCATTGCCCGCGCGACCGTCAAGGGCAACATCGCGGTGGCGCTGGTGCAAGGCGCACTCGGCGGCATCATCTTCTGGATCCTGGGTGTGCAGGCGCCGCTGCTGTGGGCCGTGGTGATGGCCTTCCTGTCGCTGCTGCCGGCCGTGGGCGCGGGGCTGGTGTGGGGCCCGGTCGCGATCTACTTCCTGTTGACCGGTTCGGTCTGGGAAGGCGTGGTCCTGATCGCCTTCGGCTTCCTGGTGATCGGCTTGGTTGACAACATTCTGCGTCCGTTGCTGGTGGGCAAGGACACGCGGATGCCCGACTACGTGGTGCTGATTTCGACGCTGGGCGGCATGGCGCTGTTCGGCCTGAGCGGCTTCGTGATCGGCCCGGTGATCGCTGGCCTGTTCATGGCGGCATGGGATCTGTTCGCGACCGAAGACATGCCCGAGACCGTTGAAACGCGCATCCTGTCGGGCCCCGGCGACAGCGTGACGGTCAAGGCCGAAGCGACACCGACCACGCCGACGACGCCGACCGCGTCCGTGGCGTCAGCAGGGGAAACGCGGGTCACGACGCCGTCGGCGGAACGCAGGTAAGCAGTCGAAACCGTTGCCTGGGTGTCGGATCCTAGACGGCTTTGGCGTTCAGGCTAGGGGCGTCGAGGCTAGGGGCGTCAAGGCGGGGTAGCGTCAGGGCCTGGTGGCTTCAGGGGCAGACGCCGGGGCCTTGACCCACCGAGCCGCTTCGTTATTCGTTCAGAAGCCGCCGAACTTGCCTGCCTGGTAGTCGGCGATGGCTTCGTTGATTTCCTGCCGCGTCGTCATCACGAAGGGGCCATGACTGACCACGGGTTCCCGGATGGGGTCGGCATGGCCGAAGACCAGGAAGGCGTCGGCACGGGCGGTCACCGTGATCGTGTCGCCGTCATGCGCGAAAGTGACAAGGTGCTGGGCGGCCACATCGATGCCTGACGCCGTAGCGCCTGGTGCCGCGGTCCCGCTCGCCAGGTTATTTGCACTCTCTGTACCGCCCACCGTCACCGCCCCCCGCACCAGATAGAAGAACACCGACCGGCCGGCCGGCGCTTCCAGCTGCACGTGCGCACCCGCCGTCAGCGTCAGCGTCGTCATGGTGATGCCCGTCAGGGACTGGATGGGCGCGACCTGTCCGGCCCAGGTTCCAGCAATCAGGTCCAGCTGGGCCTTGCCATCATCCAGTTCCAGGGACGGAATGTCTTCGCGCTGCAGGCCCACGTACTTGGGCGGGCTCATCTTCAGGCGGGACGGCAGGTTGACCCACAGCTGCAGCACTTCGAGCGGTCCGCCATCGCGCTTGAAATCCGCCGATGACACTTCTTCGTGCACCAGCCCGCTGCCCGCCGTCATCCACTGCACGCCGCCCGCATCGATCACGCTTTCATGGCCGCCCGTGTCGCGATGGGCAATGTCGCCTTCCAGGATGAAGGTGACGGTCTCGAAACCACGGTGGGGATGGGGGCCGAAGGGCAGGCCGTTGTTGCGCGGCCGGTAGACCTGCGGGCCATGGTGATTCAGGAACAGGAAGGGATCGACCTGGTCCAGGCCGCGGCCGGGCAGGGGGCGGCGGGTAATCAGGTCGGCAATGTCGTCACGCTGCGCCGGGAACTGGCCGGTGACAGTGCGGCTGCCGGTAGTGGTGCTGCTGTGGCTGGCGCTTGAAGGCTGGGACAAAGAAGTCATGGTCGGTCACTCTGCATAAGAGGTGCGGCCGCCGGCGTCGCGCCCGCGGTGCAATGACCGACATTATCCCCCGACGGCGGCAGCGGATTGCCTTCGAGGCAGGATCCTGCCGCCTTCAGGCCTGGCTGACCATGTCCGTTGCGCGCTGCGTGGCGTCGCTGGTGCGGGTGGCCAGCTTGCGGACTTCGTCTGCCACCACGGCAAAGCCGCGGCCTGCTTCACCCGCGCGGGCCGCTTCGATCGCGGCGTTCAGGGCCAGCAGGTTGGTCTGCTGCGCAATGCCCTTGATGGTGCCCACGATTTCGGTCACCGACGCCAACGTTTCAGCCAGTTGATCCTGCTGGCGTTGCTGCGATTCGCGCAGGGCCGCTTCGTCGTACGACGCGTTGATGTCCACCAGCACGCCCACGACGCGGATCGGTGTGCCATCGGGTTCACGTTTGGTCTGCGCCCGCGAATTGAACCAGTGATAGCTGCCGTTCTTGAGCCGCAGGCGATAGCGGACGTCAAAGCGGGTCTTGCCCGACCGGTCGTTCAGGTGGGCAAGCAGGGTATCCAGCACGCCCTGTTTGTCATCGGGGTGAATCCGCGACGACCAGCTGTCGGTCACGTCGGGGAACTCTTCTATCGTCTCGAAGCCCAGCTGGCGGCGGAAGGCCTGCGACCACCAGAAGGGGTTGCGCGGGTTGAGCGGGTCGGTCGGCAGGACGGTCAGGTCCCACACGCCGTCATGCAGCAGGTCGCGTGCAAGTTCAAAGCGGGCGAGACGGGCGTCGCGTTCCTGTTCATGGGCATTGCGTTCGGACACTGCCGTGGACGCTTGGGCCGCCGCAGCGGCATCGGCCACGTCCTGGGTCAGCTGCGCATTGGCCCGTTCGGCATCGTGCAGTTGCTGCCGCAGCGTGTCGATTTCCGCCGCCTGGGCGTCGAGTTGCGCAAGCAAAGCGGCACGGTGTTCGTTTTGCGCGCGATGCGCATCGGCCAGCTTGGTGGCCAGGGCGCGGGACTTGGCCGACGTGCCAAATTGCCATTCCGGCGTATGGCCGGCCAGCCAGGCGTCACCCGCGGCGTCAAGGCCGCGGCGCAGGGCTTTGGAAGAAAACAGTTTCTGTAGCATCGCTGATGGTCGTCCCTGTTGGCGAGTGGACCCCCACCCGCACCCATCCAGGGTTATCGGCCGATCGCGGCGGGAGTTGAGCGCAGGATGCAAAAGTGGGCACTACGGATGCCGGATCCGGTGCCCACTTCGCTTGACATCCCGTCAGATCACTGCAACACCGCGCCCGAATCCTTCACGGCTGCGGCCCATTGCTTGTTGTCGGCCACGATCTTCTGGCTGAACTCGGCCGGTGTGTTGCCCAGCGGCTCGACACCGATCGCGGCCAGTTTGCCGACAAACGCCTTGTCCTTGACGGCCAGAGCAATCGAATCGGCCAGTTGTTTGACGATCTCGGGTGGCGTCGCCGCCGGTGCGGCCACGCCATTCCACGTCTGCGTCGAAAAGCCCGGATATCCCTGTTCGGCCACGGTCGGCACATTGGGAAATTCCGGCGCGCGCTTGGGACCGGACACGGCCAGCACTTTCAGCTTGCTGGAATTGGCATAGGGGATGATCTCGGCCACGTTGCCAAAGTAGAAGGGCACCTGGCCACCCAGCACATCGGCCAGCGCCGGCGCGCCGCCCTTGTAAGGCGCGTGGATCATCGACAGCCCGGCCGTCTTGGTGAACATGGCCATGGTCAGGTGGCTGACGGAGCCGGTGCCGGCCGACGCATACGCCACGCTGCCGGGGTGGCTTTTCACATGGGCCACCACGTCCTGCAGCGATTTGGCGGGCATGTTCGCGGCCACGGCCAGGGCAAACTCGTTGGTGGCGACGATGGACACCGGCGCAAAGTCCTTGACGGGGTCATACCGCACCTTCTGCAGGTGGGGCACGATGGCCATTTGCGGCAGCGTCGCCATGAACAGGGTGTAGCCGTCCGGTTTGGCGCGGGCCACGTGTTCGGCGGCGATGGCGCCATTGGCGCCGGGGCGGTTGTCGACCACCACCGTCTGCTTGAGTTGGGTCGTCAGCCATTCGGCGGTAATGCGCGCGATGCTGTCGGTATTGCCGCCGGCCGCGAAGGGCACGACCAGCGTGACGGAACGTTCAGGCCAGGCGGCAAGAACGGGCGTGACGGTAAGCAGGGCGGCCAGGGCGGCCAGTGATCGGATGGGGGACATCATGACGAGTTCCTCGTGGGTGGGGTAATCCGGTCAAGGCGGCCTGGCCGTACGGCAACGGTCAGACAAGGGCTGTGGACGTCAGGCCGCCGCGTTCATTGCCAGGTACACATCGCGTGCTTCGGTCTGCGCCGCTTGCACGTGGGACACCGCGGCCGCGCGGGCGGCGCGGGCGTCGCCTTTCGCGATCGCGGCGTAAATCTGTTCGAGTTCGCGCACGCTGTGCTTGGCGCGTCCGGGACTGGCCATGGTCTTTCCCCGCAGGAAGTTGATGCGCGACAGCAGGCCGTGCAACACGTCGCCCATCACGGGATTGCCGCAACGCGCGATGATCACTTCATAGAAGTCGGCCGTGGCCGAAATCCGTGCGGCCCAATCCTGCTGCTCGACGGCATCCCGAAAGCGCGCCAGGGCGGCGGCCATCGTGGCGACGTCGTCGTCCGTGCGTTTGCCCGCCGTCAAGGCCGCCGCTTCGCCTTCGAGCAGCGCCCGCAGGTGATAGATGCCTTCGGCTTCGGCCCAGCTGACTTCGGCTACCGACGGGCCCTTGTTCGGCACGATGGTGATCAGCTTTTCGGCGGCCAGCACCCGCAACGCTTCGCGGATCGACGTGCGGCTGACACCCATCTGGCTGCACAGCTTGGCTTCGATCAACTTTTCGCCCGGCCGGAAGTGGCCCGACAGGATGGCTTCACGCAACAGGCGCACGGTTTCGTGCTGAACGGTGCGGGGGGAAATCTTCAAATCCATGGTGTCTCCAGATCTTTCTTGAATCAGGTCAGAGCGGCGGCAACTGCCGCTCGCCGACCTTGGCAAAGACGTCGTAGACGCCCTTGAACCAGGGTTCGGCCGATATGCGGTTGCGCCAAGGCGTGTTGCGCGCCTTTTCGCGGGCCGGCGATGCTAGCGCGGATCCGTCGTCCAGGTAGTGCAGCGCCAGGCGGTTGTAGTCACCCGGCACGCCGTCGGTGACATTGAAGCGGCGCACGCAGCGCCATTCCGGGCATTCCAGCAGCAGCGGCACGTGGTCCTGCTCGTACCAGGCGTCGAAGTCGGCCAGGCGTTCCGGCGGCACCTTGAACCACACCGGGTACAGCACCTGGGTCTCGATACCGGCAGGTGACGTGTCGCCGGCAATGCTGATTTCTTCGCACAGATACCGGGTAAAGCCCGTCACGTTCTTGAGCATCCACGCCGTTTCGGGCGACGGGTTGTTCTTGATCGCCTGATAGGCGACGGTCTTGAGCGCCTGCAGCGTGTCCATCTCGTACACCGCCAGGTAGTTCCGATCCGGACGCACATAACGCTGGCTGCTCTGGAAACCGCGCAGGCCGACGCGGATGGGAATGTGTTCCTCGTCGTACCAGGTGTTGAAGCGGTCTTCCCATTCAGGGGCCGGCGTCATTTCGGAAAAGAGGATGGTGCGTCCGCGCATGGTTTTCTTCCTGAATCATTTGACATTAGGATTGTATGACAATAGCATCGTCATCAATCCGCAACAACAATTTTTTGCCGCCATCAGGCGGCGGGCAGGTTGCGAGGTCACGCGTCTTTTTCAGGAGCACGGCATGCAATTACAGGTTCGCAGGTGGGTCATGGTCATCGAGCACAAGCTCGAAGAAGCAGGTCAGCGGGCCGACGTGCCGCTGCGCAAGGCGGCCGCGGTCGCCTTCATCAAGAATCCGTTCCTGGGCCCGTACCAGGAAGACCTGACCGAAGGGATCGAGGCCAGCGTGGCCCTGGGCGCCCAAGTCGCCCGACAATTGATGTCGGTGTGGGGCGACTACCCGGTGCAGGCGTACGGCAAGGGCGGCATTGTCGGCATCGCGGGCGAGCAGGAACATGTGAACGCGCTGCTGACCACGGCGGCCGCGACGCCGCTGCGCGACATCATCGGCGGTGGCAAGGCCTGGATTTCGTCGGTGACCAAGGTAGGCGGCCCCGGCGTGACGATCGACATTCCACTGGCATCCAAAGACGCGCTGTACGTACGCTCGCACTACAACGCCATGACGTTCACCTTGAGCGACGGCCCGATGCCCGACGAGATCGCGGTCATCTTTGCGGTGGCCAACCGCGGCCGCATCAACGCGCGCGTGGGCGGCATCACGCAAGAAGCAATGCAGGGCAAGGACGGCCTTATCTAACCCACGCAGGAGTCAGCGATGAAAGTAGCTATCGTAAATCTGGGACGCATCCTCAATGGTGAGTGGCGCGAGCCTGTCACGGCCGGGGATTCGATCCTGACCGAAGACGGCAAGATCCTGAAAGTCGGGACCCTGTCGTCGGCCGAGGTGGAAACCGCGCAGATCGTGATCGATGCCGATGGCGCCACCGCCATTCCCGGCCTGATCGACTCGCAGGTGCACAACACGTTTGGCGACTACACGCCGCGCCAGAAGACCGTGGGTTTCCTGGAAAGTTATGTGCACGGCGGCATCACCACGGCGATCAGCGCATCTGAAGTGCACGTGCCGGGCCGGCCGAAAGATCCTGCCGGCGTGAAGGCGCTGGCCGTCGCTGCGCTGCGCTGCTTCGAACACTACCGTCCCGGCGGCATGAAGGTCTTTGCAGGGTCCATCATCATCGAGCCTGGCCTGGTCGAACAGGATTTTGCCGATATCGCGGCACAGGGCGTGTGGCTGGCCAAGGCCGGTTTTGGCGCGGTCAAGTCGCCGTATGAATATGCCGAGATGGTCGGCTGGGCGCGCAAGCACGGCATGATCACGACCGTGCATACCGGTGGCGCGTCGATCCCCGGATCATCGGGCATTTGGGCGGACCACCTGATCGCCATGAAGCCCCACGTTTCGTTCCACGTGAATGGCGGGCCAGTCGCCATGCCGGACGAAGACTTTCCCAAGCTCGTGTACGAGTCGGACATCGCACTGCAGGTCTGCACGGCAGGCAACCTGCGCACGACCCTGATGCTGGGCGACATGGTGCGCAGCGCCGACGTGTTCGACCGCTTCCTGATCGCCAGCGATACGCCGACCGGCAGCGGCATCATGCCCCTGGGCCTGATGTACACCATCACGCACCTGGCCAGCCTGACCGACATGCCGGTGGAATGGGCCATTGCCGCCGCCACGGGCAACAACGCACGCACTTATGGCATCAACAGCGGCTTCCTGAAGCCCGGCAAGGATGCCGACATCGTGCTGCTGGATGCGTGCGTGGGCGGCACCAAGACCGATCCGCTGGACGCCTTGCGCAATGGCGACATTGCCGCCGTGGCCGCGGTGGTGACCGACGGCGTGCCGCGCTTTGTGGGCAAGAGCCGCAATACGCCGGCCGGCAACCGCAAGGTGCGGGTCGCGCGCTGCGACATTCCGCAGGACTTTTCCGGAGTGGCCCACTGATGACCCAGCAACATATCGTTGTCGTCGGGGCCGGGCCGGTCGGGGTGATCGCGTCGTTGGCCTGCGCGCAGCGCGGCTTCAAGGTCACGCTGTGCGAAGCGGAAAGCGGGGTCGACGAAAGCCCGCGCGCGGCCACCACGCACTGCTCCACGCTGGAAATGATCGCGAACGTGGGCCTGATCGACCGCTTCGTATCCGAAGGGCTGGTGGCGCGGTATTTCCAGTTCTGGGATCAGGGCAAACGCGAGCGCGTGGCGCAGTTCGATCACGACATCCTGAAAGACGAAACGGCGTATCCGTTCGTGGTGCAGACCGAGCAGCACAAGCTGGCCTACATGGGGATCGATGCCTTGCGCGCGATGCCCGATGTGTCGGTGCGCTTCGACACCCGCGTGTTGGATATCTCGCAGACGGATACGCAGGTGACCGTGAACGTGCAGGGGCCGGACGGCGTCGAGACCCTGCATGCGGACTATGTGGTCGGGGCCGACGGCGCGCGCAGCACCTTGCGCAAGGCGCTGGGCATTGAATTCGAAGGCATCACGTGGCCCGAGAAGTTCATCGTGCTGACGGTGCTGGATGACTTCGAGCAGATGATGGGTTGTTGCTATCGCAACTATCTGGCCGATCCCGATGCGTGGACCAACCTGTTCAAGATTTCAGGTGACGACGGCAAGGGCCGGTGGCGCGCGGTGTTTCCGTCGGGCGCGGATGAGACCGACGAGATGGCCTTGAGCGACGAGGCCGCGCACCGCCGGCTGCAGCATGTGTGCCCGACGGACAAGGCCTACGACCTGGTGCACCGGAACATTTACCGCGTGCATCAACGCGTCGCGGCGACGTTCCGGCAAGGACGGGTGTTTCTGGCGGGGGACTCGGCGCACGTCAACAACCCGATCGGCGGCCTGGGCCTGAACAGCGGCATTCATGACGCCATGGAACTGGCGACCATGTTTGCCGAAGTGCGTGACGGGGCGGACACGGCGGTGTTCGATCGCTACAACCGGCGGCGGCGCGATCTGAATATCGAGTTCGTGCAGCAGCAGACCGTGGCGAACAAGAAGCGGCTGGAAGAAAAGGATCCGGAAAAGCGCGCCGCCGCGCTCGACCAGATTCGTCAGACGGCGGAAGATCCGGTGCGCGCCAAGCAGTTCCTGATGCGCAGTTCCTTGATCGATAGCGTCAGAAAGGCGCAGGCGATCGTGTAATGCGCGGGCGGGAAAGTCGTTTTGCCTCAGTCTTCCACGTAGGTGTCCGGGTCGAAGCCCGTACGCACGCCTCGGTCCAGTTCCTGGATCGAGGCGATGTCTTGCTGGTCCAGTACGAAGTCGAACACCGCGAAGTTTTCGGCCATGCGGTCCGGGTGCTGTGTCTTGGGAATGGCCGCCAGGCCCAGTTGCAGATGCCAGCGCAGCACGACCTGCGCAGGCGTCTTGCCGTGTTTTTCGGCAATGAATGTCAATGCCGGATCGGCCAGGTGGCGGCCGCGTCCGATCGGGCTCCATGACTGGGTCACGATGCGGCGGCCGGCGTGGTAGTCGCGCAGATCGGGTTGCGAGAACGCGGGATTCAGTTCGATCTGGTTGACGGCCGGCGCTTCACCCGTCGCATCTATCAGTCGATCAATATGCGTGGGCTGGAAGTTCGATACGCCAATCGACCGCACCTTGCCGGCTGCACGCAGGTCGATCAGCGCACGCCAGGCATCCACATAGTTGTCGCGGGTGGGCTGCGGCCAGTGGATCAGGAACAGGTCCAGATAGTCGGTGTCCAGGCGCGCCAGCGTCGCGTCCAAGGCCTTCAAGGCTGGCCCGTAGCCATGGTCGGTGCCGCGCAACTTGCTGGTCAGGAACAGGTCGCCGCGCGGTACGCCGGACTGCTGCAGCCCGCGCCCCACGCCCGTTTCGTTGCCATAGCGCGCGGCGGTATCGATCAGGCGATAACCCGTCTGGATGGCACAGGCTACCGCCTGTTCGGCCGCCGCATCGTCCAGGGGCCACGTCCCGAACCCCAGCGCGGGCAGGGCGTGACCATCGTTCAGCAGCAGGGTGGGCGAAGCAGTCATGAAACGGCGCCTTGTACGATTATCAGATGCACCAAGGTTAGCGCATTCGCTGGCCCGTACGCCCGCTTGCGCGGGGCGCATCATTCCCCTGCGAACAGGCTCCCCGTTGCTGTCAACGGATAACCCAGCGCGGGCTTGTAGCTCAGCTTCCAGTTGCTCTTGTTCTTGACGCGCGCCGCGAAGGCCGCCAGGTCGGCGCGGTCCAGCGCGCCGGCATACAGCGCGTTGGTCTGGTTGGTGGGCGACACCGAAAAGTCGATGGCCGTGCCGGCCGCGGTCAGCTCGGCGGGGATGGTGCCCGCCGCGCCGCCCAGCGTGATCGATGCCAGGAACGGACCGACCGCAGTGATCTCGCCCGCCGTGCCATCGCCAAGCCCGGCCACGGCGCCACCGGTGTAGGCGTAGATGGTCTCTTCCTTGCCGAGCCCTGCCGGTGAACCGATCGTGAAGCCCTTGTCGGCAATGGGGCTGGCTGGCGTGTCGGTCTGGATCGTCACGATGCTGCCCGCTGGCAGATTGCGATCGGCTGTCCACACAAAGACGCCTTCGTTGGTCACGCCGGTGAATTCGCCCGTGCCGGTCTTGCGGTTGCGGTCGGTAAAGGTGATGCGCGTGCCGCCGTTCACGGCCTTGAGCAGGGCAAACGCAAAGGCATCGGGCGCTTCGGCATTCGCGCCCACGAACAGCAGGTCATTGACGGCCAAAGGTGTGGGGGTGCCTGCCGCCGTGAAGTTGAGCGCCGTCGGACCGCTCAGGCCCGCGTAGCCATTGCCCTGATGGTCCAGCACCGCGGTGGGGTCCACCGTCAGGAAGTAGCCCGCGTTGTTCTGCAGCGGTGCGGTCGGGGTCAAGGTCAGCGTATTGAAGCGCACCTGCACACGGGTGGCGGCGCTGTTCGCGTTGAAGGTGTCCACCGCGGCGCCGTTGGCGGTGCGCAGGGTGATATTGCCTGCGCCCAGGCGCACGCCTTCGTCAAATTGCAGCACGATCTGCGTATCCACATTGACGCCCACGCGGTCGTCGGCCGGGGTGCTGGTGACCAGGGCAGGGCCCTGCGCGTCGCGCAGCGGATTGCCGATCACGGTGCGGAAACCCTGGAAGCGTTGTTCCGCCGCCGGCAGGTCCTTGGCCACGCTGGTCGTGCCAGTGAACACGGTGTCGCCGTTGTCCAGCAGCAGCTGGACTGCCGTGCCGGCAACCACCGGCCCGGGCACTTCCACAATGGTCTCGAAGCTGCCGCCCGTCGCCTTGCGCAAGGTTTCCAGATCGTTGTCGAGTTCAACCGGTGCAATAGTCGGATCGCCATTCCAGGTGTACAGCGCGAAGTTGCGCGTGACCGCTGCACTGGCGCCGGCGGCCGGGCCGGCCAAGATCAGGTAGTTGCCGTCCGTGCCCTTGTCGATGGACCGGATGCCGCGTCCACCCAGGTTCAACTGGAGTGGCGTGCCAAAGACCGCCTGGGTGGTCGTGCCGGCAATCAACGCCGGCAGATTGTTGACAGGCACAATCAATGCCTTGTCGCGCAGGGCCGTGTTCGCCAGCGGCGCGCGAAAGCCCAGCCACACGGCCGTGTCGCCACGATTGCTGGTCATGCCTTCGATCGAAAAGCCATCGACGCGCTCGGGGGCAATACCCGCTGCCGCTGATGCCGTCAGACCGAACGCGTTGGCGCCCAGGCCATGCGTATTGGCTGCGTCCCAGGCCGCGAGCTGGCGTTCCAGATCGGCAAACTGACCCACGTATTGGAAGGCGGTGGCCGCGCCCACGCCAGTGGTCTTGACCGCGAAGACATGGCCACGATCGGCCATGGCGTCGCCACCGTCTTTCTTGTTGCTGTGCGAGCCGGCAAAGTACAGCGTGTCGCCGATCTTCACGCTGGCTTCCAGGTCCAGTTCCTTGGCGAACTTGGGGCCGTTCAGCGCATAGCTCCACTCCAGCACGGCTTCGCCGCCGGCACGGGGATACACGCGCAGCAGATTCGATTCGTCGTCGGCCACGATCATGAAGGCCGCCGATTGGGCAATGGCCGTCGATGCGTCGGCTGACCCGCCCGTGGTGGCAGCGCCAGGCGTGAAGGTGTCCGGGGCGACAGCAGGCGGTGGCGATACAGGGGGCGTCGTGACGGGCGGGGTCGTCACCGGTGGCGTCGTGCCGGGCGTCGTCGGCCCCGGCGTGCTGTCGTTGCCCCCGCCGCCGCAAGCAGCCAGGGCCGCGAGCAGTACGGTGGACAGAAGGGTGGTCGACAAACGAGCGCGCGGCGTCAAGGGCATGGCAGTCCGGAAAGATAAGGGCAAAAACAAGGAATCAGGAAGGGTGCGAGCGGGGCAGGCAATGCGGGCAGGGGAACGCAGGCAGGCGGTGATGCTGCGTAAAGACTGCAGCGCATTCAGGCCAGCGTCAGCCCGGCAGGCGCGCCAGCGTACGGCCAGGGCATGACACGGTCGTGACACACGCGGATGCGCCATCCTGGCGGTACCCGCGGATCCCGTCTGCCTTGTGTTGCCTGCAAGCACTTTCTTGCATGTTGCTGAACGTGTTATCCGCAAACCGCGCAACTGAATGGCGACCACGCCCACTGCCGCCGCCGATCTTTGTGTGGTCAAGCTGCTGGTCGGGCCGGGCAACCCGGGGCCTGCGGATGCGCCATCCACCTCGCCCGGCATCGGGATCGAGGTCTGGCTGCCGGCGCCCACGGCCTGGAACAACCGTCTGCATGTGTTGGGTGGCGGCGGCTGGCAAGGGGGGGGGCATACGTCGCTGACAACGCTGGCAGGCACCTCGCGCAACGGCCTGGTCACGCCGGCCGAGGTCGCCGGGGTGGAAGGCGCCGTGTCGGCCACGACCGATACGGGTCATGCCAACACCACCAACGGCGGATCCTTTGCGATGCTGCCCGACGGGTCCATCAACACGACGCTATGGAATGATTTTTCGCAGCGGTCGCTGCATGAAATGGCGGTCAAGACCAAGGCCCTGACGCTGGCCTATTACGGCCGTGCGCAGCGTTATGCCTACTTCGATGGTTTTTCGACCGGCGGCCGTCAGGGCCACAAGCTGGCGCAGGTGTATCCGGAAGACTATGACGGCATCCTGGCCGGCGCACCGGCATTCAACTGGACGCGCTTCATCACTGGCGAGCTGTATCCGCAGGTCGTGCAGCAGCGCGACCTGGCCGGCGTCAACCTGACCAGCGCGCAGCTGGGACTGGTATCCAACGCCGCGATCAATGCGTGCGACGTGGTGGGCGGGCAGCATCTGGGCTACATCCCAGACCCGACGCAATGCACGTACGATCCGACCAAGGATCTGGCGGTGCTGTGCGCCGCCAGCGGGGGCACCAACGCGACGGCAAGCTGCGTCAGCACCGTGCAGGCCACGGCCATCAACAAGATCTGGTATGGCCAGACCAATGACGGATCGGTGCCGATTCCCGCGGCGGACAATGGCTTTGCGGTGTCGCCCACCGGCAATCAGCGGTGGTACGGCCTGACTCGCGGCACCGACCTGAACGCACTCGCGGGTGCCAATCCGTTTCCGATCAGCACGGACGTGGTCGCCCTGGAATCGCAGGACGCGACCCTGGCCCAGCCCGTGTTCATCAACGCCAAGGCCAATGGCGCCAACCGCTGGCGTCAACTGACGTACGCGGATCTGGCGGCGGCGGGCGACAAGGGACTCGCCCTGCAGACGTCGTTTGCGAACATCAACACCGACAATCCGGACCTGTCGCGGCTGCGTGACCGGGGCGCAAAGATGGTGATGTACCACGGCATGGCCGACGTGCTGATTCCGCCGCAAGGCTCGATCAACTACTACAACCGCGTCGCCACGCAAATGGGCGGCATCCCGGCGATCCAGAACTTCTATCGGTTCTATCTGGTGCCAGGCATGACGCACGGGCTGGGCAATGGCACGTCGAACCCGGCCGCGGTGGTGCCGTTGCCGACCGCGGGCCAGCTCTATCGGCTGGTGACGGATTGGGTCGAGAAGGGCGCCGCGCCGGGCCGGCTGGATATCGCCAGCACGGTCACGACCACGGCGCCGGTGGCCAGCTCGCGTCCGTTGTGCGTGTATCCGCTCAAGGCAACCTACACAAGCGGATCGGTCACGGCCGCGGCGAGCTACACCTGCTCGTGATGCCGAGGATCAGGGCCTTAACGCAGGCCCTGATCCAACCGTCCTGATCCAACCACCTAGATCAAAACGTCGTCCGCAAACCGACCTTCACGCTGCGACCCCCGAGCGGCGCGATATCGCGCAACACCGACGTTGCCGTGCGCGCCGTCTCGTTGGTCAGGTTGTCGAGCCTGACATAGGCCAGCGAACTCAGCCCCGAGAACTTGAAGCGATAGCTGAACGAGGCGCCCAGCAAGGTGTAGCTGTCGGTGGCGGTATCGGCCACCGGCACATGCGTCTGGCGCGCGACGTAGGACACGTCCGCGCGGGCGCCCCAGGGTCCCGATCCATAGATCAACGACGCCCCCAGGCGCCACGGCGCCAGCCGGGGCAGGGCTTCGCCGGTGTCGCGGTTCTTGCCGCGCACCACATCCCCCCGCAACGACACATCCAGCGTATCGGCGCCGGTCAGCAGTTGCTGCGCGACGCGGGTCTTGCCTTCGGCTTCCACGCCGTACAGCACCGCAGGCACCCCGGCGTAGCGGTATTCGGGCAGGCCATCAGCCCCGACCACGGCGCCTTCCTCATTGCGCAGCACACCGGTCGTGCCCAGGGCCAGGTAGTTGGCAAAGCGGCTGTAGTAGGCCGACACGTTGGCCGTGCTCGTGCCCTGGCCAAAACGCATGCCAAGGTCCAGCGACGTGGCTTTTTCCTTCCTGGCATCGGGATCGCCGATTTCATATGACCCGGTGGCCAGGTGCGGGCCGTTGGCGAACAGCTCATAAAAGGTCGGCGCGCGTTCCGTGTAGGCCAGGTTGGACGTCAGGCTGTACGCCGGGTTGAGCTTGTAGACCAGCCCGGCCGACGCACTGCCCGTGTTGAAGCTGCGGCTGGCATCGGTGAACCGTTCGTTGTCCCCGGACTTGGCCTTGATGCGCGTGTGGTCCATGCGGCCGCCCAGGCTCAGCTTCAGATCTTCGCTGGCGGTCAGCGGCAGTTCTTCAAGAATGAACAGGCCGGCATTGTCGGTTTCGGTCGATGGCACGAAGGCTTCTTCGCCCAACGCCGAAAATTTCTTCTGACCAAATTCCGCGCCGATCACGCCCTTCATTTTGCCGATGGGCCGGTGCTGCGCTTCAAACCGCGCATCCCAGCCACGGTTCTTGAAGGTCGTGCCCGTCTCGCCGTTTTCGATTTCCTTGTGCTCATAGTCCGAAAAATTGATCTTGCTGCGCACGGTATCGAAAATGCCCCAGCCCAGATTGCGGGCTTCGCCTTCCAGGGCCAGGTTGTCCTGCTTCATGTCGATGCGGACGTCTTCCTCGGCCACCGTGCCGTAGTTGCTGCGGTAGCCCGTATAGCTGGCGCCCAGGTAGCCGTCGGCCCACGTGTAGGCGCCGCCCACCGATCCGCCTTGCTGGCGCGCGCTGCTGTTGGGCAGGCGGCCCTTGGCTTCCGTTTCTCCGTCGGGCAGCGGATTGGCATTGCGCAGGCGTTCGCTGCGGGCAAATCCCGGAATGTGCAGATTGCTGGTGTGGCGATCGAAGGCATCGGCGTGCACGGCAAATTGACCGTTGCCCGCTTCCACCATCGCGCTGCCGCCCCGTTCCGCATCGGCACCGCCAGCACGTGCATCGACCGCGCCGTGCACGCCGTTGATCGGTTCCTTGGGAATTCGATTGGTAATGACGTTGACCACGCCGCCAATGGCCGTGCCGCCATATAGCAGTGCCGCCGGTCCGCGCACGACTTCGACGCGATCGACGGCCAGCGGGTCGATGGGCAAGGCGTGGTCGTACGACAGCGCGGACGCATCGAGCGACGTGCCGCCGTTCTGCAGGATGCGGATGCGGTCGCCGTCCAGCCCACGAATGACCGGCCGGCTGGCGTTCGGGCCAAAGTAGCTGGACGACACGCCCGGCAGGTCATTCAGTGTTTCGCCCAGCGTGCTGGCGCGGCGGATGGTGAGTTCGTCGCCTTCAAGCGTCGAGACCGGGGTGACCATGTCATTCAGGTCACTGCCCAACGGGTTGCCAGTGACGACGATGCCGCGCAGGGTGACGGCGGACGACGCCGTGGTGGCCGGGGTGCCGGGGGTCGCTGCGGCGTTCGAACTCGCGGGGGCCGCGGTCTGCGCCTGGACGGCATAGGGCAGGCAGAGCAAGGCGGCGGCGAGGGGAGTCAGGCGGGCGGCACGATGGGCGACGCGGGTCGCACGGCGAGAAATCAAAGAGACGTTCATGGGATGCTTGAAGGGGTACCGGAACCGGTTTGCGTGATGCCGCAGGCCACGCGCCATGGGCACGGACAGGGACGGACGCGCAGGGTTCCCGGACAGAAATCGACGCCGGCGGCAACGCGCCACCGGCACAGCTCAGGCTAGGACGACAGACCGCCGCGCGGTGGGGCGCGGGAGTGGAAGGCGCGCAGGGGCGCCAGATCGACCGGCAAGGCAGCGAAGGACCGCGGCGCGAGCTGGGTGACGCGCAATCGCGTCAGCGAAGGGGGAAGACAGGCGCCGCCCACGAACAGCGAATCGCCGTCGAACAGGACACAGGAATGGCCAAGGTGGACGGGGGACGGCGCGTCGGTGGATGCGTCCGGGGCAGCATCGGATCCGGCCGCTGCGGCCATGGCGACAGCCGCCGCGACGCCAGGAATGGCGGCGTCGCCATGCTGGATGCGGTGGGCCAGGCCGGCGGTCTGCATGACCAGTACCAGCAGGGCAATCGCCATCCACCCGAAAGCCGGTCTGCCGGCGCGTGTCCGGCCGCCGAGCCGCCGTCGCATGTCAGGTCGAACGCAGCGGGCAAGGGCTTGCCACATCGTCTCGACTCCTTTCATGGAACAGGGGTTACAGGGCGGCGCAATGTCGCGCACGGTCGGCGGCCATTGTGCAACGGAGTTGCAATCTATACAAGCGGGCGGATGCACGAGCCGGGCGACAGGGCTTCATTACCTGCGCCCACCGCATCACCATCGCTTATCGCCATCTCATTCCCGCCGCGCCTCGTCTTCCAGCCACTTGCAGAAATCCCGTACCAGCGGCTGCGCGGCATGTTGCCGCGGCACGATCCACCAATAGCTGCGCGCGGGCACGTCGGGCTTGCGCAGCGCCACCACCAGCCGCCCGCTGTCGATCTCGTCCAGGATCAGCGGCAGGGGCCCCAACGCCACCCCCAGTCCGTCGGCAGCCGCCTGCAACGCCAGGTAGTAGTGGTCGAAAAACTGCCGTTTGCCGAACGCTTGCGGCGACAGCCCGGCCGACACCAGCCATTTCTGCCAGGCATCAGGCCGCGTGTCGGAATGCAGCAGCGTGTGGTGCCGCAGGTCCGCCGGCTCGCGGATGGGCGACTGCAGCATCAGCGCCGGGCTGCATACCGGCACTTCTGTCTCCTGCATGAATTCACGGCTTTCGCAGTTCGCCCAATGCCCGGGCCCGCGGCGCACGGCCACGTCGAACACTTCGCTGGCATCCGTCAATGCCGTGTTGGACGTGGCCAGTTTCAGTTCCACGGCGGGGTACAGGCGCTGGAAGCGGCTGAGGCGCGGCAGCAGCCATCGCATCGCAAAGGTAGCGAGCGCATTGATCCGCAAGGTGCGCACCGTGCCGGATTCCGCCAGCCGCGCGCTGGCCGCGGCCACGCTGTCGAACGCGGCCTGTACGGTGACCAGATACCGGCGCCCATCATCTGTGAGCTGAACGCGCTTGCCACGGCGATGGAATACCTGCACGCCCAACCAGTCTTCCAGCACCGCCACCTGGCGGCTGACCGCACCGTGCGTGACGTGCAACTCCTCGGCCGCGAGGGAAAAATGTTCGTGACGCGCGGCGCACTCAAACACTTTCAGCGCCTGCAAGGGGGGAAGTTTGCGTTGCATGCTTGTGAGTGTAGATCACATAAAAGCCGTATAAAAATCGATTTGGCCTCGCATCGCAAAGGTCTACCATCCACAGCCTGATGACCCTGTGATGACGTTCCGATGCTTGCGCCGACCTTGCCCGCTGCTTCTCCTTCCCCTTCTACTGAGGCGACCGTGACGCCCACGGTCATGGATCTGTTCCTTGGATTCCTTGGGCTGGGCATGATCGGATTTGGCGGGGTCTTGCCCCTGGCGCATCGCCTGGTCGTCGAAAAGAAGCACTGGCTGAACGAGGCCGAGTTCACGGACCTGCTGGGCCTCTGTCAATTCCTGCCGGGCGGAAACATCCTGAACCTGGCGGTGGCCATCGGCATGAAGTTCCACGGCCCCCGCGGCGCCATGGCGTCCCTCTTTGCGATCATTGCCGCGCCGTCTGCCGTCGTGATCGCGCTGGGTTCGATCTATACGCGGTTCAATGGCCCGCATCTGCAGCACATGTTTGCCGGCCTGGCTGCCGCCGCGGCCGGACTGCTGATCTCGACCGCGCTCAAGATCGCCGTGCCGATACGCAGAAAACCGATAGCCATCCTGATCGCCTGTCTGTTCTTCGTCGCGATCGCGGTGCTCAGACTGCCGCTGTTGCCGACCATGGCCGTGCTGATTCCGTTGAGCATGGCCGTGACCTGGCGGGCCGCGCGATGACCCCGGTGCTTGTCTCGCTGGCGATCATCTTCACCCAGCTGTCCTTGCTGGCCTTTGGCGGCGGCAACACGATCCTGCCCGAAATGCAGCGGCAGGTGGTCGAGGTCCATCAATGGATGTCGGCGCAGGAATTCAGCGCCATGTTCGCGTTGGCCCAGGCCGCGCCCGGGCCCAACATGATGGTGGTGACGCTGGTGGGCTGGCACGTTGCCGGCTGGCCCGGCGTGCTGGTGACCACGCTGGCCAAATTCGGTCCGTCGTCCATCGTGACCGGGCTGGCGCTGCATGCGTGGGAACGGTTCAAGGACAAGCCCTGGCGCGTGAAGGTGCAAGCCGGTCTCATTCCCATGACGGTCGGTTTGGTGGCGGCCAGCGCGGCACTGATCACCCTGGCGACCGCGCATGAATGGATGCTGGCGGTGATCACGGCCGTGGTCGCGATTGCAGGCTTCCGGCTGCGCATTCACCCCCTGTGGCTGCTGGCCGCCGGGGCACTGGTGGGGCTGACGGGCATTGGTCAGGGCTAGGCGGCTGGCGCTTTGCCGCCCCGAAGAGTGCCGCCCCGGGTCGCCGCGTGACATGGGCAATCTTCGCGGCCGGCCTTGCTTCGCTGACCTTGCTTCGCCGCCCTTGCTTCGCCGCCCTTGCTTCGCCGCCCTTACTTCGCCGCCCTTACTTCGCCGCCCTTACTTCGCCGCCGTCACCCGCCAGATCACATTCCCGACATCGTCCGCCACCAGCAGCGCACCCTGCCTGTCCAGCGCGACGCCCACCGGCCGGCCTTGCGCCTCTTCTTTGTCGCTCAGGAAACCCGTCAGGACATCGACCGGCGCGCCCGCCGGCTTGCCGCCCGCGAACGGCACAAAGATGACCTTGTAGCCGCTGTAGGGCTTGCGGTTCCAGGAACCGTGCTGGCCAATGAACATGCCTTCCTTGAAGGTATCGGGCAGGGACGTGCCGGTCGATGTAGCCAGGCCGAGCGATGCCGTATGGGGTCCCAGCGCGTAATCGGGCACCTTGGCCTTGGCGACCAAGTCGGGGCGGGGCGGCTGCACTCGCTCGTCCACGTTCGCACCAAAATAGCTATAAGGCCAGCCATAGAAGGCGCCATCCACCACCGACGTCAGGTAATCCGGCACCAGATCGCTGCCGATCTCGTCACGCTCGTTCACCGCGGTCCACAGCACATTGGTCCCAGGCGCCCAGGCCATGCCATTGGGATTGCGCAGGCCCGACCCGAACAGGCGTTTCTGCCCGCTGGCTACGTCGATTTCCCAGATGGCCGCGCGGCCTTCCTCGATGTCCATGCCGTTTTCCCCCACATTGCTGTTGGAGCCCACGGTGGCGTACAGCTTCTTGCCGTCTTTGGACGCGATCAGGTTCTTGGTCCAGTGGTGATTCAGGCCCCCGGGCAGATCCGTCACCTTGACGCCGGGCGCCGTGATCGACGTCGCGCCTGCCTGATACGGAAAGCGCATGACGGCATCGGCATTGGCCACATAAAAGGTGTCGCCGACCAAGGCCATGCCGAACGGCGAGAACAGCCCTTGCAGGAACACGCTGCGCTGATCTGCCACGCCGTCGCCGTTGGTATCCCGCAGCAGGGTGATGCGGTTGGCGCTCGGTGCCTTGGCGCCTGCCCGCGCCATGACCTTGCTCTGCACCCACGCGCGGATGCCCGACGGTTTCTTCTCGGGGCCGTTGGTTTCGGCCACCAGCACGTCGCCGTTCGGCAGCAGGTAGATCCAGCGGGGATGATCCAGCTTGTCGGCAAAGGCATTGACGGTCGTGCCGGCTGCCGCGTGCGGCGTGGCGCCTTCCGGCCAGCCCACCGCCTTGGCAATGTTCACGGTTGGAACCAGGGTCTTGTTCGGCGCCGGCAATTGGGGATTGGGGCCGTAGCCGTCCGACACCCTCAGGCGCGCGGTTTCGCCGCAGGCCGCCAGGCTGGCCAGCATCAAGGACGTGATGAGAATCTTGGGTGCAAACATGGAAGCTTCCTCGAAGATGGCAAGGCAGGACGCCAGGCGGCGGGGCCAGGCCAGGCCCAGGCCCGTGCAAAGACCCAAAGCCGGTCCCAGCCCCGGCCCCAGTCTAGGGACTATCGAGGTAAGCAGGTCACGCGATTGTGCAAGAGATGTTGCTCGACGCTGCACGCGCGCAGGCCGCGGTTGCTACGTTTATCCCCGGTCCACGTCAACCCCGGCAACGCCTTCACGGCGTGGACGCTGCCCGGGGCTGGCAGTGCGGCTTCAGTTATGCAGCGAAGACAAGAATTGCTTGAGTTCCGCCGTCTGCGGATTGCCGAACAATTCCGTTGGCGGTCCCGACTCGTGCACCTTGCCCTGGTGCATGAAGATGACGCGATCGCTCACCTTCCGGGCAAAGTTCATCTCGTGGGTAACCATGATCAGCGTCATGCCGTCGGCGGCCAGCGATTCGACCACCTGCAGCACTTCGCCGACCAGTTCGGGGTCCAGCGCCGACGTGATCTCGTCGCACAGCAGCACGGCCGGTTCCATGGCCAGGGCGCGCGCAATCGCGACCCGCTGCTGCTGCCCACCCGACAGCTGGTCCGGATAGGCATCGAACTTTTCGGCCAGACCGACCCGCGCCAGCAGCTTGCGGGCGCGTTCTTCGCCCGGCGTCTTGGCCAAGCGCTTGACCAGGGACGGCGCCAGCATCACGTTCTGCCCGGCCGACAGGTGCGGGAACAGATTGAAGTTCTGGAACACCATCCCGACCTGCTGGCGCAGCTCGCGCATGGCCTGCGTGTCGTTGTGCTTGAGCGGCTGGCCATCCACGGCCAGGCTGCCTTCCTGAAAGACCTCCAGACCGTTGATGCAGCGGAGCAGGGTACTTTTGCCCGAACCGCTTTTGCCGATGATGCAGACCACTTCACGCCGGCCGATCTGCAGGTCAATGCCTTTCAGGACCTCGTTGGTGCCAAAGCGCTTGCGCAGGCCGCGGATGTCGACCAGGGCATACGGCGCGGCGCCGGGGGCGGCGGACGCCGCGGGGGCGACGGGATTAACGGTTGGCATGATTCAATTTCCTTTCCAGTCGGCGGCTCCAGGCCGAGATGGGATAGCAGAGGCAGAAGTACATCAGGCCGACGCAGCTGAAGACCAGGAAGGGCTTGAAGGTGGCGTTCGCGATCATCGATCCGGCCTTGGTCAGTTCAATGAAGCCGATCACCGACGCCAGCGCCGTCCCCTTGACAACCTGCACCATGAAGCCGACCGTGGGCGCGATGGCAATACGGCCGGCCTGCGGCAGGATGATGTGCAGCAGTTGCTCCTTCAGGTTCATGGCCAGGCTGCTTGAGGCCTCCCATTGGCCTTTCGGAATGGCATTGACGCAGCCGCGCCAGATCTCGGTCAGGTAGGCCGACGCGTGCAGGGTCAGGGCCAGCGCCGCCGCCGTCCAGGCCGACGTATCCACGCCGAACAGCGCAATGCCGAAGTAGGCCAGGAACAGCTGCATCAGCAGTGGCGTGCCCTGGAAGATCTGCACGAACAGCGCCACGCCGCGCTGCGCGCCGGGCACCTTGGCCAGGCGCAGCACCAGCAGCAGCATGCCCAGAACGCCGCCGCCAATGAACGCGATGACCGACAGGACCACGGTCCAGCGCACAGCCAGCAGCAGGTTGCGCACGATGTCCCACAATGAAAATTCGACCATGGGATGTCCTTAGCGGTTGAACAGGAAGCGCGGGCCGAACCAGTTCAGCAGCCGGCGCAGCACGATGGACAGCACAAGGTAGATCGCGGTGGCGATGATGAAGGCCTCGAACGCGCGGAAGTTGCGGCTCTGGATCAGGTTGGCGACCAGCGACAATTCTTCGGTCGAGATCTGCCCGCATACCGCCGATCCCAGCATCACGATGATGATCTGGCTGACCAGCGCCGGCCACACACGCGACAGCGCGGGCGGCATCACCACTCGCGTAAAGATCTGCCAGCGATTCATGGCCAGGCTTTGCGCGGCTTCGATCTGGCCGCGGGGCGTCGATTCGATACCGGCGCGCACGATCTCGGTGGAATAGGCCCCCAGGTTCAGCGTCATTGCAATGATGCTGGCCATTTCGGCAGACAGCTTGAGCCCCAGCGCGGGCAAGCCGAAAAAGATGAAGAACAGCTGCACGATGAACGGCGTGTTGCGGATCAGTTCCACATACGCGCCGACCAGCGGCCGCAGCCACACCGGGCCCTGCGACCGTGCCCACGCGGCGCTGACGCCAACCAGACCGCCCAGCACCATCGCGATCGCGGTCAGCTTGATCGTCATCAGGGTGCCGAACAGCAACAGCCGCCAGTCCACGAGCACCGCGGCAAAATCAAAAGTTATGTTCATGGGAAAGCCCCGAAGCGGCTCGATGGAAAAAAGGAGCCGGACGCCAGCAGCGTCCGGCGGGGTCGAGCGGGGGGAGGGTGAACGCCTTATTCAGGCAGCGTGCCAGCCGGGCGGCCCAGCCACTTCTGCGACATCTTGTCGATCGTGCCGTCGGCCTTCGCGGCCAGGATGATCTCGTTCACCTTGGCGCGCAGCTTGTCTTCACCCTTGGCAATGCCGATGAAGTTGGGCGAGTCCTTGATCAACAGCTTGTATTCCGTGTTGGTCTGCGGATTCTTCTGCATGATGGTGCCCGCGACCGCGGCGCCGATCGCCACCAGCTGCGTCTGTCCAGCCACATAGGCCGATGCCGTCACGTTGTTGTCTTCGAAGCGTTTGATGTCCACGCCTGCGGGCGCGAGCTTGGTCAGTTCCTGGTCTTCCATCGCGCCGCGCGTCACGGCTACGGTCTTGCCGACCAGGTCTGCCGGCGTCTTGACGGTAATGTTCTTGGGGCCGAACACAGCCTGGAAGAAGGGCGAGTAGGCCGCCGTGAAATCAATGACCTTTTCGCGTTCGGCATTTTTGCCCAGCGTCGAGATCACCAGGTCGGCCTTCTTGGTCTGCAGGTAGGGAATGCGGTTGGCGCTGGTGACCGGCACCAGGTCGAGCTTGACGCCCAGCTTCTGGGCGATCAGGGTAGCCATCTCGACGTCGAGCCCGATGGGTTTCAGGTCCGGACCCACATAGCCGTACGGCGGGTAGTCGGTCGGCACGGCAATGTGGATGACCTTCTTGCTCATTGCGTTATCAAGGGCCGCTTGCGCGTGAACCGGAGCGTGGAAGAGCAGGGCGGCAGCGGAAACGCTGGTCAGGAGCGAGAAAAACTTCATGGCGGAGATCGTCCAGTAAATGAAACCAAACCTTTCCAAGCAAACGCTGTGCCATGCTGAACCGTCCGTTTGTGCCCGTATCTGGTGCGTCCACGGCCAAAGGCGCAGGCCCGCCACGCGTGAACCCGCCCCATCACGGTGCACACCGCTGTGACCGTCTACCATGGCGCTTACTGACATACGGAGTCCGACCATGCCCCTGGCACCCGACGAACTGGCCACCATTGCCGCGCGCACCATCGCGCACTACAGCGCGTCGGCCGAGCCCTTCCGCGACGGGACACGCGACCACGACGTCTCGCAGAACATCCACGCCTTGCTGTCGGCGATCGAAGGCGACGCGCCTTATGACTTGCTGGATGTCGGCTGCGGGCCCGGCCGCGATCTGCGCACATTCACCGCCCTGGGGCATCGCGCGGTCGGGCTCGATGGCACGCCGGAGTTCGTGGAGATGGCGCGCACCGATTCGGGGTGCGACGTCTGGCATCAGGATCTGCTGGCGCTCGACCTGCCGGCGGCCCGCTTCGACGGCATCTTCGCCAACGCCGTGCTGTTCCATGTGCCGAGCCAGGAACTGCCGCGCGTGCTCAAGGAACTGCGCGCCACGCTCAGGCCCCGCGGCGTGCTGTTCACCTCCAACCCGCGCGGCAACAACGAAGAAGGGTGGAATCGCGGCCGCTACGGCGCCTACCACGACCTGGAAAGCTGGCGGTCGCTCATGACCGCCGCCGGCTTTGCCGAAGTGGACCATTACTACCGTCCGGCCGGGCTGCCACGCGAGCAGCAACCCTGGCTTGCCAGCGTGTGGCGCGCATGCTGATGACATGTCGCGCGCACGCCCGCAAGTGTGGCGTTATCCACCGTTAGGACGATACCCTCATGTACAATCGTCCCTCGTCGGCGGGCTCCCCGGCGTGTATCGAGAGCGGGCCGGTACAGATTTCAAGCCCGCACGGATTGCCCGGCGGGCTTTTTAGTTGATGGATGACATGCTGATCCTGGTTTCGAATGATGATGGCTACTTTGCCCCTGGCCTCGCGGCACTGGTCGACGCACTGCGTCCCCTTGCCGAGCTGATCGTCGTTGCGCCCGAAACCAACCGCAGCGGCTCGTCCAACTCGCTCACGCTCGACCGGCCGCTGTCGGTACGCAAGGCGGCCAGCGGCTTCATGTATGTCAATGGCACGCCGTCCGACTGCGTGCACGTCGCCCTGACCGGACTGCTCGATCGCCGGCCCGACCTGATCGTGTCCGGCATCAACGACGGCCAGAACATGGGGGAAGACACCCTGTATTCGGGCACGGTTGCCGCCGCCACCGAAGGCTACCTGTTCGGCATTCCGTCGATCGCGTTTTCGCAGGTGCAGAAGGGCTGGACCCATCTGGACGCCGCGGCCGCCGTCGCCCGCCGGGTGGTCGACCAGTTCGTGGCCAACCCGCTGCCATCGCCCGTGCTGCTGAACGTCAATATTCCGAACCGGCCTCTGACCGAACTGCTGCCGCCCCGCGTCACCCGCCTGGGCAAGCGGCATCCGTCCGAACCGGTTGTCAAATCGGCCACGCCCTATGGCGAACCGGTGTACTGGATCGGCCCGGCCGGCAAGGCCGCCGACGCCACGCCCGGCACCGACTTCCACGCCTGCGCCGACGGGGCCGTGTCGATCACGCCGCTGCGCTTCGACCTGACCCACGCCGAACAGATGCCCGCCGTGCGCGCGTGGGCCGCCACCGACTGGGCCACGCCCGAATGGACCGGCGCAAACCGCTGAACCCGCCGGGATCGGCGCCGGCCCCGACCGATCGCGACACGTCGCGGTCCACGGGCAGCCGTGCGTCCGATGGCCGCGGCACGGATTCCCGCAACACCGATCACCGTGGCGCCGACACTCGCAAGCCGGCCGTGGCCGCGCCCGTCAAGGTCACGCCCACCAACAGCAACACCCGCGTCACCACGGGCCGTCCGGCCCTGACACGGACGCCGTTGCCCGCGTCGGTCAGCCGGCCCGATGCGGTGGCGCGGGCCTTCAACAGCAACACGCGTATCGGCAATCCGCGCACGGCGGTGCCGATCACGGTGCCGCAACGCACGGCGCCCATCACCACGCCGCCGCGCCAGGACGACAATCTCGGCCTGAATTCCGAGCGGATGCGCAATGCGCTGGTCGCGCGGCTGCGGGTGCAGGGCATTGCCGACGAACGCGTGTTGTCGGCCGTGCAGGCGATTGCCCGCCACCGTTTCGTCGACGAGGCCCTCGCCAGCCGTGCCTACGAAGACGCGGCGTTGCCGATCGGCCATGGCCAGACCATTTCGCAGCCCTGGATCGTGGCGCGTATGATCGCCGCGGCGCGCAATGGCAAGGAACTGGGCAAGGTCCTGGAGGTCGGTACAGGGTGCGGTTACCAGGCTGCGGTACTGGCCGGTGTCGCCAAAGAGGTTTACACGATCGAACGTATCCGGGCGCTGCATGAACTTGCGCGGACCCGGCTGCGTCCGTTTCGTCTGCCGCATGTGCGGCTGGTATTCGGTGACGGCATGCTGGGGGTTCCCAGCGCCGCGCCGTTCGATGCCATCGTTGTCGCTGCGGCGGGTCTGTCGATCCCGGACGCGTTGCTGGGTCAGCTCGCCATTGGCGCGCGGCTCATCGCGCCCGAGGGCGGGGCCCGGCAGCGGCTGGTCATGATTGAGCGCACGGGTGCGCAAAGCTGGGTCAGAACCGAGCTTGAACCCGTGCGCTTCGTGCCCCTTCAACCAGGGGTATTGTTGTAATGCATAGGAGATGCGGGATGCTGAATGGGCGCACGCCAGGTGTGACGTTGCAAGAGGGCCGGATGGCAGGCAGGGACGACATGTTCGCCCTGGCGCCCGTGCCCTGGGGGCAGGCGTTGCGGCGCGGCGCAATGCTGGCTCTCGGCGCGATCGCCCTGACGGCCTGCACGACCACGCCCCGCACGGTGTCGGTCGTGGACCGCACCACGCCCGCACGCAGCACGACCGCCACCACCGGGTCATCGGCGTCCACGCCGGGCACGACGCCCGATGGCCGCCCGGTGTCCGACGCGGAAACCTACGTGGTCAAGCGCGGCGATACGCTCTACCAGATCGCGCTGGACCATGGTCAGGACTGGCGCGACATTGCCCAGTGGAGCGCGCTGGAAGACGCCAATCAGCTGCGCGTGGGCCAGGTGCTGCGCGTGCGCCGCCCCGGCTCCGCGCCCCCGGTGGTCGCGCAGAACGACACCGGCGTGGCCCAGACCGCGCCGATCACCGGTCCGGCGCCGATTGCACCGCGTCCGCTGGGCACGCCGGCGCCGGTCACGCCGCCCGCGGCCGTGGTCGTGCCCACGCCGCCCACGGTGCCCGCGCCGCCGGCCACCGCCGCCAAGCCTTCCGATGCGCCCGGTGAAAAGATTGATTGGGCCTGGCCGGCAGCCGGCAAGGTCATCGAAAACTTCAACGAAACACGCAACAAGGGCCTGGACATTGCCGGCACGCCGGGTGATCCGATCCTGGCCGCGGCCGACGGCAAGGTGGTCTACAGCGGCAGTGGCCTGCGGGGGTATGGCAACCTGATCATCCTCAAGCACAACAACACCTACCTGTCCGCCTACGCGCACAATCGCGCCATGCTGGTCAAGGAGGGGCAGTCCGTGAAGCGGGGCCAGAAGATTGCCGAACTCGGCCAGACCGACGCCGAATCGCCGCGCCTGCACTTTGAAATTCGCCGCCAGGGCAAGCCCGTGGATCCGTCCGGCTTCCTGCCGTCGCGCTGAACCCCGGCGCCCTGAATGATGACTGCTGAATCATGACCCCTATCCTGGTATTCGACCTGGAAACCATCCCCGACGTGGAGGGCCTGCGCGCCCTGAACGGCTGGGGTCCGGACGTTGGCGACGAAGAAGTTGCCGAACGCGCCTTCACCGCCCGGCGCGAGGCCGTCGGCCATGACTTCCTGCCGCTGCATCTGCAAAAGATCGCGGTCGTGGGCTGCGCCTTTCGCGACGACGACGGCTTTCGCGTCAAATGCATCGGCAAGGCCGACGATCCCGAAGCCAAGCTGATCGACGGCTTCTACAAGACCATCGAGCGGTATACGCCGCAGCTGGTCAGCTGGAACGGGTCGGGGTTCGATCTGCCCGTGCTGCACTACCGCGCCCTGATCCAGGGCGTGCAGGCGTCGCGCTATTGGGAAATGGGCGAAGACGACCGCGACTTCAAGTACAGCAACTACATCAGCCGCTACCACAACCGGCATATCGACCTGATGGACCTGCTGGCCAAGTACAACGGCCGCGCCAACGCACCGCTGGACGAACTGGCCAAGCTTTGCGGCTTTCCGGGCAAGCTCGGCATGGATGGCAGCCAGGTCTGGCATGCATGGCGCAATGGCGACGCCGACGAAGTGCGCGGCTACTGCGAAACCGACGTGGTGAACACGTGGCTCGTATACTGCCGCTTCCGCTTCATGCGCGGCGAGCTGACCAAGGCGCAATACGACGCCGAAGTCGCGCTGGTGCGCACGACGCTTGAAGGCATCGACGAGCCGCACTGGTATCAATACCTGGATGCGTGGGCTGCGCCAGGCCGTGGCTGAAGCGGATCTTCCTTTCTTTTTCTGTGTCACCCGCTGAAGTCATGAGTCACGCTCTTCCAGACGCTTCCTGTCCCCCTGGCGTTGACGCGCCTGCCGCCGAGGCCGCTCCCCGCGATCCCAACGCCGTCCTCACCATCGAGTCGCTCGATCTGGACGGCCGAGGCATCGCGCGGCGGGACGGCAAGGTCATCTTCATCGACGGCGCCTTGCCCGGCGAACGCGTCACCGTTAAAACACTGCAGAACAAGTCGTCGTACGAAATCGCGCAGGTCACGCGCCTGGTGCGTGAATCGTCCATGCGCGTCGTGCCCCGTTGCCCGCACGTGGACGAATGCGGCGGCTGTGCCGTCCAGCATCTGGACGCGCGGGCGCAGGTCGCGGTCAAGCAGCGCGTGCTGGAAGACAACTTTGCGCACATCGGCAAGCTGTCACCGCGGGAAGTGCTGGCACCCATCCATGGTCCGACCTGGGGGTACCGCTTCCGCGCGCGGCTGTCGGTGCGCTATCTGCCCGAAAAGAACGGCATGCGGGTCGGCTTCCGATCGCGCAAGGGCAGCAACATTGCCGACATGCGTGAATGCCACACCTTGCCGCCGCACATTTCCGCCCTGCTGATGCCGCTGCGCTTTTTGTTGATCAACATGCGCTCGCGCAAGAAGATCCCGCAGATCGAGCTGGCCGTGGGCGACCAGCAGACGGCGCTGGTGCTGCGCCACATGGTCCCGCTGATCGAGTCCGACATCCAGTTGCTGCGCAACTTTGCGGCCAAGCACGACATTCACTGGTGGCTGCAGCCCGGGGGCCCGGAAACCGTGCACCCGCTGGTGCGTGAGGACCTGGACGGCCTGGCGTACACGCTGCCGGAATTCGGCCTGCGCATGCCGTTCAAGCCCACCGACTTTACCCAGGTCAACCACGCGATCAACCGCACGCTGGTGTCGCGGGCGCTGACGCTGCTGGCCCCCGAGCCCACCGATCGCGTGGCCGACCTGTTCTGCGGGCTGGGCAACTTCACGCTGGCCCTGGCCACCCGCTGCCGCGAGGCCGTGGGCGTGGAGGGCAGCGCCGCGCTGACCGAACGCGCGCTGGACGCGGCCCGGCGCCACGGGCTGGAAGGCAAGACGTCGTTTTCGACGCTGAACCTGTTCGAAGTCGACGCCAAGTGGCTGCGCAGCCTGGGCCGCTTCGACCGCATGCTGATCGATCCGCCGCGTGATGGCGCACTGGCCGTGGCACGCGCGCTGGCCGAGCTGGGTGACGATCGGCCCCGCCGCATCGTGTATGTCTCGTGCAACCCCGCCACGCTGGCCCGCGACGCCGAAGTGCTGGTGAAAGAGGGCGGCTATGTGCTCAGCAAGGCCGGCGTGATCAACATGTTCCCGCACACGGGGCATGTGGAATCGATTGCGGTGTTCGACCTGGCATAAAAAAAGGGCCAATGCGCTGCGGCAGTGGCCCTTTCAATTGCTCCGGGTCTCAAGCCGGAGCCCTACTCACCGGTTACTCGCGGCTGCCGCCAAAGATGCCCAGCAGCGCAAGCAGGTTGGCAAAGACGTTATAGACGTCCAGGTAGATCGCCAGGGTGGCCGACACGTAGTTCGTCTCGCCGCCGTTCACGACCCGCTGCAGGTCCACCAGCATGAATGCCGAGAAGATGACGATGGCCATGACGGACACGGTCAGCATCAGCGCAGGCAGCTGCAGGAAGATGTTGGCCAGGCTGGCCAGGATCAGCACGACGGCGCCGACCATCAGCCACTTGGCCATGCCCGACAGGTCACGCTTGATCGTGGTGGACAGCACGGCCATGGTGCCGAATACCGCCGCCGTGCCGCCAAAGGCCGTCATGACCAGCGTGGCACCGTTGCTGAACCCCATCACGAAACCTATCATGCGCGACAGCATCAGGCCCATGAAGAACGTAAAGAGCAGGAGCAGGCCGACGCCCACGCCGCTTTCCTTGTTCTTTTCAATGGCGAACATCAGGCCGAACGCGCCGACCAGGAACAGGATGGCGGTGATGCCGGGGCTGCGGCCCATGACCGAAGCCAGGCCCGTGGCCATGCCGATATAGGCGCCCAATACAGTAGGCACCAGCGAAGCTGCAAGCAGCCAATAGGTATTGCGCAGCACTCGGTTGCGCACGACCGCACCGGGCGCAGCCCCGGCACGATTGAGGGTGGTGGTACGACTCTCGTTCATTTTGAGCGACTCCTTGATGGTCTTTTGCTCGAACAACCCCGCGAACGGGCTGATAGGTATGAGACACAGAGTATGCACCAGGGTTCCCCGTGACACATCGCCACGGCATCCTGTTTGCACTGACCTACGTATCGCCTTGTCCCCATGATACAATTTAAGGTTAGTTTCACCCCAAAGTATCTGTTTTTATTGGAGTTTTTGATGGCTATCGAGCGTACCCTTTCGATCATCAAGCCGGATGCCGTTGCTAAGAACGTCATTGGCCAGATCGTTTCCCGTTTTGAAACCGCTGGCCTGCGCGTTGTCGCAGCCCGCCTGGTGCAACTGTCGCGCGCCGACGCCGAGCGTTTCTACGCCGTGCACGCCGCACGTCCTTTCTTCAAGGACCTGGTCGACTTCATGATCTCCGGTCCTGTGTTCGTCCAGGCGCTGGAAGGCGAAGGCGCCATCCTGAAGAACCGTGACCTGATGGGCGCAACCGATCCCAAGAAGGCCGAGAAGGGCACGATCCGTGCTGACTTCGCCGACAGCATCGACGCCAACGCCGTTCACGGCTCCGACGCCCCGGAAACCGCAAAGGTCGAAATCGCGTTCTTCTTCCCGGAACTCGAGATCCACAGCCGTTGATTTGCCTAGCTCCCTGCCCAACCTGGAGGTTGAGATGACCGATATCTCGACAATTACCCCCGCAAGCCCGACGTCGCCCGACACGCCCAAGCGGATCAATCTGCTCGGCCTGGACGGGGACTCGCTCGCGTCCATGGTGGGGCAGTGGGGCGACAAGCCGTTTCGCGCCAAGCAGTTGCAGCGCTGGATACATCAGCGCGGCGTGGCCGAATTCGACGAGATGACCGACCTCGCAAAATCGTTCCGCGCCACGCTGGCGGACCGATGCGAGGTTCGGGCGCCTTCCGTCATTACCGCCCAGAAGTCGTCCGACGGCACCCGCAAATGGCTGCTCGACGTCGGCAACGGTAATGCCGTTGAAACCGTATTCATTCCTGAAGATGACCGCGGCACGCTCTGCATTTCGACGCAAGCGGGCTGCGCGGTGGCCTGCCGGTTCTGCTCGACCGGCCACCAGGGCTTCAACCGCAACCTGACGGTCGATGAAATCATCGGCCAGTTGTGGCTGGCCCGCCGCACCATCGAAGCCGACGGCCAGGGCGCGCGCGTGGTCCACGCTGGCGCGCAAGGCGCCGCCGGTCTGGCGGGTGGTGGCATTGTTCCCACGGCCAATACCGACCACCGTGTCATCAGCAACGTCGTGATGATGGGCATGGGCGAACCGCTGCTCAATTACGAGCCGACCGTCCAGGCCCTGAAGCTCATGCTGGACGACAACGCCTACGGGCTGTCGCGCCGCCGCGTCACGCTGTCCACCTCGGGCGTCGTGCCCATGATGGACCGCCTGTCGCAGGACTGCCCGGTGGCCCTGGCGGTGTCGCTGCACGCGCCGAACGACGCGTTGCGTGACGATCTCGTGCCGCTGAACCGCAAGTATCCGCTGCGCGAGCTTATTGCCGCCTGTCAGCGCTACCTGGCGTTTGCACCGCGCGACTTCATCACGTTCGAATACATCATGCTCGACGGCATCAACGATGCCGACGAACATGCGGCCCAGCTCATCGACATCGCGCAGCAGGTGTCGTGCAAGTTCAATCTGATTCCGTTCAACCCCTTCGCCCTGTCCGGCCTGAAGCGCTCACCCCCTGCTCGGGTGCGCCTCTTCGCACAGCGGCTGATGGATGCGGGCATCGTGACCACCGTGCGCAAGACGCGCGGCGACGACATCGATGCCGCGTGCGGGCAACTGGCGGGCGAGGTCAAGGACCGCACCCGCTTCAAGGAAAGAATGGCCACCGACAGCCGGTTCGGCCGTATCGTCGAGGTGCATGAATGAGTGAAGGGCAGGGCGCAATGACCGGTGCAAACGACGCGGCAGCCACTGGCGCGAGCAGTACGGCCACGACGGCCGGTGCAATGCTGCGCGAAGCGCGCGAGCGGCGGGGCTGGTCGCAAGACGAAGTGTCGATCCGTCTCAAGTTTGGCGTGCGCCAGATCGCGGCGCTGGAAGACGAACGCTGGAGCGACCTGCCGCATGGCATGTCGTTGCGCGGCTTCGTGCGCAACTATGCGCGTGTCCTGGAAATTCCGCCCGAACCGCTGCTGCAGGCGATGGGCCCGCGCCTGGAAACGGGCGACCCCGTGTCGTTGGCCCAGGCTTCGTCCCTGTCGAGCCCGCTCGCGCAGTCCGGCGGCCGCGCGTGGCCCAAGGCCGGGCGCAAGCGTCCGGCGCCCTGGATCATCGGCGGCTTCATGCTGCTCGTGGCGATCGCGCTGGTCGCGTATGCCCTGACGCAGCAGGGCGCCCTGTCCGTGCTGACCGGCTCGCCCAAGCCGTCCACGACGGCCCTGGCGCCGGTGGCGCCAGCCACGGAATCGACCGAATCCGTCGCGCCGCCCAACACCACGCCGACCGGCTCGAATGAACCCCTGGGTGTGACGCCGGGCACGCCGGCGCCGCCTGTCGCCGCCGCCGCTGCCGTGGCGCCTCCCGCGGCCACGCCCGAACCCGCCGCGGCCGCGCCTGCTGCCGCCAATGCCGATGGCCTGGTCATCCACACCCGCGAAGCCAGCTGGGTCGAAGTGCGCCGGGCCAATGGCACGGTGGCCATTTCGCAGATCGTGCCCCCCAACACCGACGTGTCGGTCGAAGCTTCCGCCGCGCCGCTGCGCATCGTGATCGGCAACGTCAAGGGCGTGGACGCCCAGTGGCGCCGCGCGCCGCTCGACATGAGCTCGTCCCGCCGCGACAACGTCGCCCGCATGACGCTGAACTGAGAGTCACCCCACGTACCATGCAGACCCCTCACGATCCCCTTACTACCGGCACCGCCCAGACCGCTGCTGCCGCGCCGTTCCCCGCGGGTCCGGCGCCGCGCCGCGCGACCCGCCAGGTCCACATCCGCTGGGACGGCAATGTCGTTGCCGTCGGGGGCGGGGCGCCCGTGGTCGTGCAGTCCATGACCAACACCGACACGGCCGACGCCATCGCCACGGCGATCCAGGTCAAGGCGCTGGCGCTGGCCGGGTCCGAAGTGGTACGTATCACGGTCAACACGGCCGAAGCCGCCAAGGAAGTGCCTGCGATCCGTGAACAGCTGGACCGCATGGGCATCTACGTGCCGCTGGTGGGCGACTTCCACTACAACGGCCACAAGCTTCTGACGCAGTACCCCGACTGCGCGCAGGCCCTGTCCAAGTACCGGATCAACCCGGGCAACATGGGCACCGGCAAGCGCCGCGACGACAATTTCGCCCAGATGATCGATGTGGCCAACCGGCACGACAAGCCGGTGCGCATCGGCGTCAATTGGGGCAGCCTGGACCAGGACCTGCTGGCCCGGATGATGGACGACAACGGCCGCCGCGCCGTGCCGTGGGAAGCGAGCGCTGTCATGCGCGACTGCCTGGTGGTGTCGGCGATCGAAAACGCCCAGCGCGCCGAAAGCCTGGGGATGCCGTCCGACCGCATCATCCTGTCCTGCAAGGTCAGCAACGCGCAAGACCTGATCGCCGTGTATCGCGACCTGAGCGGGCGGTGCGACTACCCGCTGCACCTGGGCCTGACCGAAGCCGGCATGGGCAGCAAGGGCATCGTCGCGTCCACGGCGGCAATGGGCATTCTGCTGCAGCAGGGCATCGGCGACACGATCCGTGTCTCGTTGACCCCGGAACCCAATGGCGACCGCAGCACCGAAGTCGTCGTCGCCCAGGAAATCCTGCAAAGCCTGGGTCTGCGCGCCTTTGCGCCGGTGGTGGTGGCTTGCCCCGGCTGCGGCCGCACCAGCAGCACCGTATTCCAGGAACTGGCCGCCAGCATCCAGGGCTATCTGCGCGCGCAGATGCCCGTGTGGCGCTCGCAATACCCCGGCGTCGAATCGCTGCACGTGGCCGTCATGGGCTGTGTGGTCAACGGTCCTGGCGAAAGCAAGTTTGCCGACATCGGCATCAGCCTTCCCGGGTCCGGCGAACAACCCATCGCTCCGGTGTACATCGACGGCGAACGCAGCCTGACGCTCAAGGGCGATCACATTGCCGAAGAATTCCAGGCATTGGTCGAAGACTACGTCAGCCGCCGGTACGGCGCGCCGGCCACGGCCGCCACGACCACCACGGACGCCTGAACGCGGTTCTTACCGCGATACCAACAACAAGACACCATGGCAGATACTTTCCAGAAACTTTCCGCGATTCGCGGCATGAACGACATCCTGCCGGGCGATTCGGCCCAGTGGGACAAACTCGAAGCGCTGGTGCGCGACTGGCTGCGCAGCTATGGCTATCGCAGCCTGCGCACGCCCGTGCTCGAACACACCCGTCTGTTCACCCGCGGCATCGGTGAAGTCACCGATATCGTCGAAAAAGAGATGTACAGCTTTACCGACAGCCTGAACGGCGAGTCGCTGACGATGCGGCCCGAATTCACGGCCGGCATGGTCCGCGCCACGGTCGAGCACAATCTGATCTACGAACGGCCGCAGCGCGTGTTCGCGATCGGCCCGGTGTTCCGCCACGAACGCCCGCAGCGCGGCCGCTATCGCCAGTTCCACCAGATCGATGTCGAAGCGCTGGGGTTTGCCGGTCCGGATATCGACGTCGAACTGATCCTGATGCTGGCGCGCCTGTGGCGCACCCTGGGCCTGACCGACATCCGGCTCGAAATCAATTCGCTTGGCTCGGCCGACGAGCGCCTGGCCCATCGCCAGGCCCTGATCACGTACCTGGAAGGCTTTCAGGATCAGCTGGATGAAGACGGCAAGCGCCGCCTGTACACCAATCCGCTGCGCGTGCTGGACACCAAGAACCCGGCCCTGCAGACCATGGCCGACGGCGCGCCGCGCCTGCTGGATTTCCTGGGTCCGGAATCCCTGGCGCACTTCGACGGCGTCAAGCAGCGCCTGGATGACGCGGGGGTGGCCTATCGTATCAACCCGCGCCTGGTGCGTGGCCTGGACTACTACAACCTGACCGTGTTCGAGTGGGTGACCGACCGCCTGGGCGCGCAGGGCACCGTGTGCGGCGGCGGCCGCTACGACGGCCTGATCCAGTTGCTGGGCGGCAAGCCCGCGCCGGCAGTGGGCTTTGCGATCGGCATGGAACGCCTGCTGGACCTGTGGACGCAGGGCGCAACCATTGAACCCACGCCGGAATGCGACGTGTACGTGATCCACCAGGGCGAAGCCGGCGCGCGCCGGGCCGCCGCGGTGGCCGAAACGCTGCGCGACGCCGGGCTGGACGTGATCCTGCATGCGGGCAGCCCCAGCTTCAAGTCGCAAATGAAGCGGGCCGACGCCAGCGGCGCCGAATTCGCGGTCATTTTGGGTGACGACGAGATCGCCGCCGACGAAGCCAGCCTGAAGGCGTTGCGCCGCGAGGCTGCCGTCAACCAGCGCCGCGTGCCGCTGGCGGCACTGGTCGACGTGATCATTGCCGAACTGTCGCAGACCGATCCGGACTGATCCGCTGCCGCACCGCGTTTCGCGGGAGTCGGCGGAATCCGGTAACCTCCCGCACTGACATCGCGCAGGCCGCCCCTTACGGCAGGTCTGCGTTCTCTGCCATTGACATTAACCGGGGCATGCATGGCCTACGATTTAGAAGAACAGGAACAGATTGAATCGCTGAAGGCGTGGTGGGCCAAGTACGGCACCGCCATCCTTGGCATCGTGGCGGTGTGCCTGCTGGCCGCCGCGGCGTGGAATGGCTGGAACTGGTATCAGCGCCGCGACGCCGCCCAGGCCATGGCGCAATTCGAAGTGCTGGAAAAGGCCGCGGACGCAGGCGATATCGCCCGCGTCAAGGACAGCGCAGGAACCATCCTGGAAAATTTCGGCCGTAGTGCCTATGCCCCGCGCGCCGCACTGATCGCGTCGAGCGCCTACGCCAAGGCGGGCGACGCCCGCGCCGCCAAGGCGCAGCTGCAGTGGGTCGTCGACCGCAGCAAGGACGACGCCTTGGTGCCGGTCGCACGCCTGCGCCTGGCCGGCCTGCTGCTCGACGAAAAAGCCTACGACGACGCCCTCAAGCAGCTGGGCGCATCGCGGCCGGACGCCTTTGCGGCGCTGTTCGCGGACCGCCGCGGCGACGTGCTGATCGCGCAGGGCAAGCGTGACGAGGCGCGCGCGGCCTACAAGGAAGCGCTCGACAAGCTGGATCCGGCCACGGATCTGCGCTCGTCCATCCAATTGAAGCTCGACGCCTTGGGCGGGGCATGACAGGAACCGTATGGCCATCACATTTCAGCAACGTCACGTTTCACCTCGCGTCCCCGCACTGATGCGCGCCGTCGCCGTCGCGCTGGTCATCGGCGCCCTGGGCGGATGCTCGCTGTTCGGGGGCAACAAGCCCCGCTACGTGCCCGCACCCCTCACCACCTTCACGCCCAACCTGACGGTCAACGCCGTCTGGAGCGTGTCGGCCGGCAACAAGTCAGGCGTGGGCTTCGTGCCGGTCGCCGTCGGCAATTCGGTCTATGCCGCGACGGAAAACGGCACGGTCGGCAAATACGACCTGACCACCGGCGCCACCCAATGGCGCGGATCGGCCAAGCAGACGCTGTCGGCCGGTGTCGGCAGCGACGGCAAGATCACTGCCGTGGCCACGCCGCGCGGTGAAGTCATCGCCTTTGACGACAATGGCCAGATCAAATGGACGGCGCAGGCTACCAGCGAAGTCACCGTGCCGCCACTCGTCGCCGAAGGCATGGTCGTGGTGCGCAGCGGCGACTACCGCGTGCAGGCCTTTGACGCCGAAACCGGCCGCCGCCGCTGGAGCGTGCAGCGTCCGGGCCCGGCCCTGGCCTTGCGTGCTCCCGGCGAAATGCTGCTGTCGAACGGTTTTGTATTTTCGGGTCTGCCCGGCGGCAAGGTCATCGCGATCTCCACGGCCAATGGCGCCATGCGTTGGGAAGGCACCGTGTCGAACCCGACCGGCACCAGCGAACTGGAACGTGTCTCCGACGTGGTCGGCGCCCCGGTCATTTCGGGCCGCCTGCTGTGCGCAGTGACCTACCAGGGCCGCATCAGCTGCTTTGATGTCAGCAGCGGCAACACGACGTGGTCGCGCGAATTTTCCAGCGTGAACGGCATGTCGGCCGACGTGCGTTTTGCGTACTCGGCCAATGACAAAAGCGTGGTCTACGGCTTCGCGCTCGACGGCGGCGCCAATGTCTGGAAGCAGGACGCGCTGCAGCATCGCAGCCTGACCGCCCCGGTCTCGCTCGGCCGCGCCATCGCGCTCGGCGACTATCAGGGTTATGTGCATTTTCTCGGGCGGGAAGACGGTCGTCTTCTCGCGCGCATTGCCACCGATGGCAGTGCAATTGTTTCGCGGCCCCTGGCAACCACACGGGGCTTGATCGTTCAAACCTCGAAGGGCAACCTGGCGCTGCTTGGTGTTGGCGAATAAAGGTTCTTGAGTTCAATGAAACCAGTGGCATTCAAACCGGTTGTCGTCATCGTGGGACGGCCCAACGTGGGGAAATCCACGTTGTTCAACCGGCTCACGCGTTCGCGCGACGCCCTCGTGGCCGACCTTCCGGGTCTGACACGGGACCGCCACTATGGCGAGGGCAGGGTGGGTGACCATCCATTCATCGTCGTGGACACGGGCGGCTTCGAGCCGGTGGCCAAGGAAGGCATCATGGCGCAGATGGCCAAGCAGACCGTGCAGGCCATGGTCGAGGCTGATGTCGTCATTTTCCTGACCGACGGCCGTATCGGCCTGACCGGTCACGACCGCGAAATCGGCGAGCGCCTGCGCAAGTCGAGCCGCAAGGTCGTGCTGGCGATCAACAAGGCCGAAGGCATCTCGCACGCCACGGCAGCCGCCGAGTTCTACGCGCTGGGCCTGGGCGAACCGCTTCCGATTTCGGCCGCGCACGGCGACGGCGTGACCGAGCTGATCGAGATCGCCCTCGAAGGCATGGTCGAGCCGCTGCCCGAACCGGAAGAGTGGGACGGCTACAGCCCGATCGTTGCCCCGTCCGAAGACGAATTCGTGCCGATCGACCCGCTGTCGCACCGCGTCAAGCTGGCTATCGTGGGCCGCCCCAACGTGGGCAAATCGACTCTGGTGAACACCCTGCTGGGTGAAGAGCGTGTGATTGCGTTCGACCAGCCGGGCACCACCCGCGATGCGATCGAAATCGACTTCGAACGCGGCGGGCGTTCGTACACGCTGATCGATACCGCCGGCCTGCGCAAGCGCGGCAAGGTATTCGAGGCGATCGAAAAGTTCTCGGTCATCAAGACGCTGCAGGCCGTCGAGGCCAGCAACGTCGTGCTGCTGATGCTGGACGCCAGCGCCGAGATCTCGGACCAGGACGCGCATATTGCCGGCTTCGTGCTTGAAACCGGCCGCGCGCTGGTGGTTGGCGTGAACAAGTGGGACAGCATCGACAGCGAAAAGCGCGACGAGATCAAGCGCGAGCTGGAACGCAAGCTGCGCTTCCTGTCGTTCGCCAAGGTGCATCACATTTCGGCGCTCAAGAATTCGGGCATCAACCCGCTGCTGAAGTCGGTGCTGGACGCGCACGCCGCGGCGTTTGCCAAGCTGTCGACGCCCAAGCTGACGCGCGAGCTTCAAGAAGCGCTGGAACAGCAGCAGCCGCCCCGCCGCGGCATCTTCCGTCCCAAGATGCGATATGCCCATCAGGGCGGACAGAATCCGCCGCTCATCGTCATTCACGGCAATGGCCTGGACGACATTCCCGATTCGTACCGCCGGTATCTGGAATCGCGATTCCGGGAAACTTTTAAACTCCAGGGCACTCCACTTAGAATCGAGTTCCGGACCAGCGACAATCCCTACAAGGACAAGGCGCCGGTCAAGGCGGTCGATCCGAACAAGCGGCCACGACCGCGTGGACGGAGCCGTTGAAAGGGGCGCATACGTCCTTATATAGGGTGTGTAGTTCGATGATTTAAGCCGATAGTTTTCGGTGATTCATGCAGTCATGTAGGCTAGTTTGCTCGGGGAAAACCCGGTAAAGTAGCCAGGTTGGCATCCGCCAAGAAAAACACAACCAGGAGCCCACTTATGAGCAATAAAGGGCAATTGCTACAAGACCCATTCCTTAACGTGCTTCGTAAAGAACACGTACCAGTGTCTATTTATCTGGTGAACGGTATCAAGCTACAAGGCCAGATCGAGTCGTTCGATCAATACGTGGTGCTGCTGCGGAACACTGTGACGCAAATGGTTTACAAGCACGCCATATCAACCGTGGTGCCATCGCGCCCGGTCAACTTCCAGGTTGAACCCACTGCTGACTGATCGCAATCCGGCAGCTTCAGACAGGCCGCCGCCAAAGGCGCTGATCGTCAGCGTCAATTTCGGCGAGCCTGACTTCGAAGCACAGACCGAAGAATTCCATATGCTTGCGCAAGGCGCAGGCGCAGAGATCGTTGACACGATCATCTGCAAGCGTGCCCGCCCCGATGCCAAACTCTACGTTGGCACGGGCAAGGCGCAGGAGATCGCGTTGGCCGTTCAGGCCAACGACATTGAACTCGTCCTGTTCAATCACAACCTGACCCCCGCCCAGCAGCGCAACATCGAACGCGAGATCAAGGTCCGCGTGGTCGATCGTGTCGCGCTGATCCTGGACATTTTTGCGCTGCGCGCGCAGAGCCATGAAGGCAAGCTGCAGGTCGAGCTTGCTCAGCTGCAGCACCTGGTCACGCGCCTGACACGGATGTGGACCCACCTTGAACGTCAGCGCGGCGGTATCGGCATGCGCGGCCCGGGTGAAGCCCAGCTCGAAATGGACAAGCGGATCATTGCGGACAAGGTTCGCATGCTCAAGGAACGGCTTGGCAAGCTGCAGAAGCAGCGCCAGACCCAGCGGCGTTCGCGCGCCCGGGGTGGTGCGTTCTCGGTGTCGCTGGTCGGCTATACCAACGCCGGCAAGTCCACCGTGTTCAACGCCCTGACGGCTGCCGATGTGTACGCGGCCGACCAGTTGTTTGCAACGCTCGATACCACCACCCGCAAGGTGTGGATCGAAGGCGCAGGCTCGGTGGTGGTGTCCGACACGGTCGGATTCATCCGCGAGCTGCCCCACATGCTGATCGCCGCGTTCCGCGCGACGCTGGAAGAAACGATCCATGCGGATCTGCTCTTGCACGTTGTCGACGCCGCCAGTCCGCAGCGGGACGAACAGATCGCCGAAGTCGACAAGGTGCTCGAGGAAATCGGCGCTGCCGACATCCCGCGCATCCTGGTCTTCAACAAGATTGACCTCACTCATCTGGAGCCCGGGGTCGAGCGTGACGAGCGTGGTACGATTTCGCGAGTGTTCGTCAGCGCGACAGAACGCCTGGGGTTCGATGCTTTGCGGGGAGCGATCGTCGAAGCCAGCCAGGCAGAACCCGTGGTTGTCAGCAGCATCGACAATGACGACCCGCGTTTTCGTACGCAGTCTCCGTCCGTCAGCCCTGCGGCTGACGCCCGCTCCTGAGCGGGCGGGTTCCCCCGTCCGCCTCGCTTTCTAGCAAAGATGCGTCTGCCTTCGATATCAAGAATATTCAATCTGAACGACTCGAACTGGGGCCGCGGTAATAACGGTTCCGGCAATGAGCCTCCACGTCGCCCAAACAACAACAACGACGGCGGCAAGAACAACAATAACGGCGGACCTCCCGACCTGGACGAACTCTGGCGCGACTTCAATCGTCGCCTGGGCGGCCTGTTCGGGCGCAAGCCGGGTGGCCCGCGCGGTGGCGGCAATGGCGGTGACAACAACGGCCGATTCTCGCCGTCGCCACGCGGCGCCGGGATCGGTGTCGGCGTCATCGGCGGCATCGTCGTCCTGCTGTGGCTGGGCTCCGGCTTCTTCATCGTCCAGGAAGGCCAGGTCGCGGTGGTGACGCAGTTCGGCAAATACAAGGAAACGACGCGCGCCGGCTTCCAGTGGCGCTTGCCGTATCCGATCCAGTCGCACGAGATCGTCAACCAGTCGCAACTGCGCACGATCGAAGTCGGTTTCCGCAACAATTCGCGCAGCAAGGTGCTGCAGGAATCGCTGATGCTGACCGACGACGAAAACATCGTCGACATGCAATTCGTGGTGCAGTACCGCCTGAAAGAGGGTGGGGCACGCGATTACCTGTTCAATTCGCGCAATCCCGACGAATCGGTCAAGCAGGCGGCCGAATCGGCCATGCGTGAAGTGGTCGGCAAAAAGAAGATGGACTTCGTCCTGTACGAAGGCCGGACCGAAGTCGCCGCCGAAGTCACCAAGCTGATGCAGAACATCATGGACATCTATGGAACGGGCGTGCTGATCAGTACGGTCGCCATCCAGAATGCCCAGCCGCCCGAGCAGGTCCAGGCCGCGTTTGACGACGCCGTCAAGGCCGGTCAGGATCGGGAACGTCAGGTGAACGAAGGTCAGGCGTATGCCAACGAAGTGATTCCGCGCGCTGCGGGCGCCGCATCGCGTCTGCTGCAGGAAGCCGAAGGCTACCGCTCGCGTATCGTCGAAAACGCCGAGGGTGATGCATCGCGTTTCACCCAGGTGCTGACCGAGTACCAGAAGGCCCCGGGCGTGACCCGCGATCGTCTGTATCTCGACACCATGCAGGAAGTGTTCACCAACGCGTCCAAGGTGCTGGTCGATACCCGTTCGGGCAACAACCTGCTCTACCTGCCGCTCGACAAGATCATGCAGCAGGTATCGAAGGAATCGTCGGCAGCGGTAGCGGCACGGTCCAATGGCAGTTCGAGCACGATGAACAACGGTACGGCATTGCCTTTGCCCGCACCGATGTCCAGCAGCGTGCCCGAACCCACCCCACGGGAAGCCCTGCGCTCCCGCGACCGTAACGTCCCCCGTTGAGACAAGGAACCCCGTCATGGATCGTCTGATTCCCACCGTGGTCGGCCTGCTCATCGCTCTGGCCGCACTTTCTTCCTGCGTTTTCGTGGTCAACGAACGCAATTACGCTGTTGTGTTTGCCTTGGGTGAAATCAAGGAAGTGATCAGTGAACCGGGGCTGTATTTCAAGCTGCCGCCCCCGTTCCAGAACATCCAGCAATTCGACAAGCGTGTCCTGACCATCGACGCGACCGATGTCGAGCGCGTGCAGACTTCCGAAAAGAAGAACCTGCTGATCGACTCGTTCGTGAAGTGGCGCATTTCGGACCCGCGCACGTATTACGTCACCTTCGGCGGCAACGAACGCGCCGCCCAGGAACGTATGTCGGCGCTGCTGCGTGATGCATTGAACGCGTCGATCAACCGCCGCACCGTCAATGATGTCACTTCGAAAGAACGCGACAAGATCATGCAGGAAATCCGGACCAACACCGCCGCGGCCGCCAAGCTGCTGGGTGTGGAAGTGCTGGACGTGCGCTTGAAGCGTGTCGACTTCGCCCCCGAGATTTCCGAGTCGGTGTATCGCCGCATGGAAGCCGAGCGCAAGCGCGTCGCCAACGAGCAGCGTTCGATCGGCGCCGCCGATGGCGAAAAGATTCGCGCCGATGCCGATCGTCAGCGTGAGGTCATCATCGCCGAAGCGTATCGCCAGGCACAGAAGACGATGGGTGAGGGCGATGCGAAGGCATCGGCCGTGTATGCCCAGGCGTTTGGCCAGGACCGCGAGTTCTACAAGTTCTACAAGAGCCTGGAAGCGTACCGCGCGTCGTTCGCCAACAAGGGTGACGTGATGGTGGTGGACCCGAGTTCGGAGTTCTTCCGCTTCATGAAGTCGGCAGGCGGCAACGCCAGCACGCCGGCACCGGCGCCCGCACGATAAGCGGGCAGGCACCAACGTGGCGTTCCGGCAGCGGATTGATCGCTGCCTGCGCCACGGCGGGGCCGGTCCCTTGATTTTGTCCCCGAACGAGTGGACAATAGCGTGTAAGCCAAGAGTCGAGTCGTTTCCTGCGTAGTGCACCGTTCAAGTGCATGTCATCAGCAGGGACCCACCCCGACACAAGCTTGGAAGAAGCGGTTGATGGGCTTGCACTGTGTGCACCCCCGTAGCCGCTTTTTTTTCGTCCATTGATTTTTCATCGTCTTTACCGAGAATCCCGCATGGGCAAATGGCTGTTGCCCGAGAGCCTGGCAGATATTTTGCCGGCCGAGGCCCGGCGCATCGAAGAGTTGCGCCGACTCCTGCTAGACCTGTATCGCACCTACGGCTACGAGTTGGTACTCCCGCCGCTGGTCGAGTATCTCGACTCGCTGCTGTCCGGCAGCGGTGGCGATCTGGATCTGCATACGTTCAAGCTCGTCGACCAGCTTTCGGGCCGGTCGCTGGGCATTCGCGCCGACATGACGCCGCAGGTCACGCGTATCGACGCGCACCTGCTCAACCGTGCCGGCACGACCCGTCTTTGCTATTACGGCAGCGTGCTGCATACCTTGCCGCGGGGCCTCTGGGCCACGCGCGAGCCGCTGCAGATCGGCGCCGAAATCTATGGGCATGCCGGTCCGGAAGCCGATATCGAAGCGCTGCAGCTGGCGGTCGAAAGCGTGCGCCGCGCCGGTGTTCCCAGCTTTCGGGTCGACCTGAGCCATCTGGGGGTCGTGCAGGCGCTGCTGGATGCCGACCCGGCGGCCGCGGGCTTGTCCGACGTCATTTTCGGCCTGCTGCGCGACAAGGACGTTCCTGGACTGGCCGCGCTGGCCGACCAGCTGCGTCCGGACACCGCCAAGGCCTTGCAGGTCCTGCCGACGCTGTATGGCGACCTGGACGTGCTGCAGCGTGCGCGTGACGTGCTGCCGGCCTTGCCGCGGATTGCCCAGGCGCTGGACGCCCTGGCCACGTTGGGCCGGGCGCTGGGTGACCAGCCGGTAGGCGTGGACCTGGCTGACGTGCATGGCTTCCAGTACCACACCGGCATTGTGTTTGCGGTGTATTGCCCGGGCTGGCCGAATGCCATCGTCCGGGGCGGCCGGTACGACGACGTGGGCGAGGTCTATGGCCGCGCGCGTCCGGCCACCGGTTTCAGCCTGGACCTGCGCGAACTGGCGGGGCTGTTGCCCGCGCCGATCGCCAGCCCGGCCATCAGCGCGCCGTGGGGTCTGGAGCCTGCCCTGGTGCAGGCCGTCCGCACGCTGCGCGACGCCGGTCATATCGTCGTCCAGGTTCTTCCCGGCCACGAGCACGAGCAGCAGGAATTCCTGTGCGACCGTGCGTTGGTCTTGCGTGACGGCAACTGGCAGGTCGTGCCGCTGTCGTCCCCCCAGGCTGCGTCGTAGGCGCATCATCCTTATTTGAAATCTGAGCGCCCGTCGCGGGGCTTACTACAAGAGAAGCAGAATCAGCATGGCTAAGAATGTCGTCATTATCGGAACCCAGTGGGGCGACGAGGGCAAGGGCAAGATCGTCGACTGGCTGGCCGAGTCCGTCCAGGGCGTCGTGCGTTTCCAGGGCGGTCACAACGCGGGCCACACGCTGTGGATCGACGGCAAAAAGACCATCCTGCGCCTGATTCCGTCGGGCATCATGCACGCTGGCGTCACCTGCTACATCGGCAACGGCGTCGTGCTGTCGCCCGAAGCGCTGCTGCGTGAAATCGACGAACTGGAAGCCGCCGGCCTGGAAGTGCGCAAACGTCTGCGCGTGTCCGAAGCCTGCCCGCTGATCCTCCCGTACCACGTCGCGATCGACCAGGCGCGTGAAGCGCGCAAGGGCGACGCCAAGATCGGCACGACCGGCCGCGGTATCGGCCCGGCCTACGAAGACAAGGTGGCGCGCCGCGCCATCCGTGTGCAGGACCTGTACGATCCGGCTGCCTTCGACGCCAAGCTTGAAGAAGTGCTGGAATATCACAACTTCGTGCTGGTGAACTATCTGGGCGGCAAGGCTGTGGACGCGGCGCAAGTGCGCGACCAGGCAATGGCGCTGGCCCCGGTGCTCAAGCCCATGGTGGCCGACGTGGCCAACGAATTGTTCGAAGCATCGGCTGCCGGCAAGCGCCTGCTGTTCGAAGGCGCGCAAGGCGCGCTGCTCGACGTCGACCACGGCACCTATCCGTTCGTCACCAGCAGCAACTGCGTGGCGGGTGCCGCGTCGGCCGGCGCGGGCGTGGGTCCGCAAACGCTGGAATACGTGTTGGGCATCACCAAGGCCTATGCCACGCGCGTAGGCTCGGGTCCGTTCCCGACCGAACTCGACGACGACGTCGGCGCTCACCTGGCCAAGGTCGGCAAGGAATTCGGTTCGGTCACAGGCCGTCCGCGCCGCTGCGGCTGGTTCGACGGCGCCGCGCTGAAGCGTTCGATTCGCCTAAACGGCATTTCGGGCCTGTGCATTACCAAGCTCGACGTGCTGGACGGTCTTGAAACCATCAAGCTGGGCGTTGGCTACAAAGTGAATGGCGAATTCCGCGACGTGCTGCCGTATGGCGCCGCCGCCGTCGCCAACAGCGAACCCGTGCTGGAAGAAATGCCGGGCTGGACCGAGTCCACCGTGGGCGTGACCGAATACGACAAGCTGCCCGTCAATGCACAGAACTACCTGAAGCGCGTGAGCGAAGTCTGCGGCGTGGGCATCGACCTGGTGTCGACCGGCCCCGACCGCTTGGAAACCATCGTGCTGCGCCACCCGTTCAAGGCCTGAATTCGCGGGTCTTGCCTGTGATGCATCATGCCCCGGACCGGTTCCGGGGCCACTTTTTTATCGATAAGAATCAATAACGACATGTCAGAAGATAATGACAAGCACCTGTGGGTCAGCTGGGACAAGTATCACCACCTGATCGAGCAATTGGCCCTGACGGTGCATCAGTCGGGTTGGAAATTCGACCAGATCGTGTGTCTGGCGCGCGGCGGTGTGCGCGTTGGCGACGTGCTGTCGCGGATTTTCGACGTTCCCCTGGGCATTCTCGCAACCAGCAGCTATCGCGAGGCCGCAGGTACGGAGCAGGGCGCATTGGACATCGCCCAGTTCATCACGATCACGCGTGGCTCGCTGGGCGGCAACGTCCTGCTGGTCGACGACATGGTCGACACGGGCAACACGTTCGACAAGGTCCATCAGCATCTGCTGTCGCAGTTCTCGGCCATTACCGAGATGCGCACGGCCGTGCTGTGGTTCAAAGGGCACTCCAAAGTCGTGCCCGACTACTACGTCGACAAGTTGCCTACCAATCCCTGGATCCACCAGCCGTTCGAGGACTACGACACGCTCCGTCCTTTCCAGCTGGAAGCCTGGATCCGCAAGGGCGAGGCCGGTTGATCGGTCCTCTGGCATCCGCCGGCGCCTTGCCGCCGGCGCGCCCCACGCGGGCATCGCACAATCATCCCCATCGCGCTGCCGCCCGCGGCGCAGGCCCGGCTTGCCTGCGCAACATGATACGAACGGTGTATTCTATTCAGGCCGGAAAAAATTACCGGTGGAACACTGTTCCGGGTACGCCTTGCCCGGGTTTGCCTTGCAGACCCTTGGCGTCTTCCTTTTACTTTTTGTTCGAGCAGCCTCTGCGCCTGGCCCCTGCGTCCCTGAGCAATACCCTTTCAACACGTGGCTTCGACACGACGTCGAACCGCCGCGGGCTCATTGACACCCTGGCCGCAGCAGTTGAGCTGTGTGCAGACGCAAAAAAGCCCGTCATTGCGATGAACACATGTTCGTGGAACACGCGTTCAACCCAATGCACGGGCGACTTTGCTGCACTGTCGACGCTGGAATCCAAATCAAACCAAGTGGATATCCAGGCAATGACTCAATCGACACTGCGTACCGACGTTCAGACAACTGATATTCGTTGGTGCCCAGAAGAGGACTCGAACCTCCACACCTTTCGGCACACGGACCTGAACCGTGCGCGTCTACCAATTCCGCCATCTGGGCACTGTTGTGATGAACGTTCAACGCATTCGTTGGCGTCGCTCAACAACCTAGCCGCGCATTCTATAGAGATTTTTGACCTTTGACAAACCGATCGCATAACAATTCGCCCAACGCACCTCAGGACTACGATCCGGAAGTGCCGACACGCGAAAAGATCCTGGCCACGCTGCGCGAAGCAGACGGTCCGCTGTCGCCGGATGACCTGGCGGCTACCCTGGGTGTCGACCCGCAAAGCATCGGCTTTCAGCGCCGTCTGGGCGCCATGGAGCGCGACGGGCAACTGATGCCCAACCGCAAGGGCGTGCTGCTGCTGGCCGACAAACTCGACTTTATTGCTGGCCGCGTCCAGGGCCATCGGGACGGCTTCGGCTTCCTGATCCGCGACGACGGCAAGTCCGATATCTTCCTGACACCGAAGGAAATGCTGAAGGTCCTGCATGGGGACCGCGTCCTGGTGAAGCTGTCGGGCAACGACTATCGCGGCAAGCCGGACGGCATCATCGTCGAGGTGATCGAACGCCGCACCAATCGCCTGGTAGGGCGTTTCCTGAACGAGCGCGGCCTGTATATCGTCGTGCCCGAAGACCAGCGCATCAAGCATGACGTGCTGATCCACGAAAGCGACATCGGCGATGCGCAGCATGGCCAGGTGGTCATGGTCGAGATCGTCGAACAGCCGACGCGTCATAGCCAGCCCATGGGCCGCGTGGTGGAAATCCTTGGCGAGATCGATGATCCCGGCATGGAAATCGAGATTGCGGTGCGCAAGTTCAACGTGCCGCATGAATTTTCGGAAGCGGCGCTGGCCCAGGCCGCCAAGCTGCCGAACGAAGTGCGCCGCGGCGATCTGGCGGGCCGTATCGACCTGCGAGACGTGCCGCTGATCACGATCGACGGCGAAGACGCCCGCGACTTTGACGATGCCGTGTATTGCGAGCCCGTCGAGCTGGGTACCGGCACGCGCAAGCGTCCGGGCTGGCGCCTGATTGTGGCCATTGCCGACGTCGCCAACTACGTGGTGCCGGGCAATGCGCTGGACGTGGACGCGCTGGAGCGGTCGACCAGCGTGTACTTCCCGCGCCGCGTGATCCCGATGCTGCCCGAAAAGCTGTCGAACGGCCTGTGTTCCCTGAACGAACATGTGGACCGCTTGGTGCTGGTGTGCGACATGGTCATTCCGGCGACCGGGTCCAAGGCCGGCACGGTGCAGGCCTATCAGTTCTATAACGCCGTCATGCACTCGCATTCGCGCACCACGTACAACGAGGTCTGGAGCGCCTTGCAGATGCCGCACGGCCCGGCGGCGCGCAAGCACGAACATGTGCTGCCGCAGATCGGCAACCTGTACCAGTTGTTCCTGGTCTTCCAGGAGGCCCGCAAGGCCCGTGGCGCGATCGATTTCGACACGGTCGAAACGAAGATCGTCTGCAACGAAGTGGGCCGCATCGAAAGCATCGTTCCGTATGTGCGCAATGACGCGCACAAGGTGATCGAAGAGTGCATGCTGGCCGCCAACACCTGCGCGGCCGACTTCATGGACCGCAGCAAGCATCCTGGCCTGTTCCGGATCCATGAAGGCCCGACGCCCGAAAAGCTGGCGTCTCTGCGTCAGTTCCTGAAGACGCTGGGCCTGTCGCTGGGGGGCGGCGAAAAGCCGACCGCAGCCGATTATTCGGCGCTGCTGGCCAGCACCAAGGGCCGCCCCGACGCGCCCCTGCTGCAGACCATGTGCCTGCGGTCCATGCAGCAGGCCATGTACAGCCCCGACAACGCAGGCCACTTCGGCCTGTCGTATCCGGCCTATGCCCACTTCACGTCGCCGATCCGCCGCTATCCCGACTTGCTCACGCACCGCGTGATCAAGGCGCTGCTGCAGGCCAAGCGGTATGTGCCGCAGGCGCTGGACGGTGCCGCACCGGTGGTGGCCGAAAGCATCAAGGAACACGAACATGCCCTGTGGGAAAAGCTGGGTCTGTTCTGCTCGAGCAACGAGCGCCGAGCCGACGACGCCTCGCGCGATGTCGAAGCATGGCTGAAGTGCTGGTTCGTCCGCGAAAAGGTGGGCGACGTCTTCAGCGGCACCGTGACCGGTGTGGCCACCTTTGGCGTGTTCGTCACGCTGGACGACCTGCATGTGGAAGGTCTGGTGCACGTGTCGGAACTGGGCGCCGAGTACTTCCAGTTCAACGATTCGCTGCACGAACTGCGGGGAGAGCGGACCGGCATGCGCTATCGCCTGACCGACAAGGTGCAGGTGCAGGTGGCGCGTGTGGACCTGGAAGCGCGCCGCATCGAGTTCAAGCTTGTGAAGGGCGTGAGCTACGAAGGCATCCGCAAGGCGCTGGCCCGGGACGACAAGCCTGCCGACGAGGACACCCGTCCCGCGCGCAAGGCAGCGGCTCCGAAGCCGGCCGGCCTGAAAGGCCAGACGCTGAAAGCGGCGCGCCGCCCGTCGGATGACGGCAGTTCTGCCAAGCCCGGCAAGCGGGCATCGGGCAACAAGCGGACCGCGCGCAAGCGTCATTGATGCCAGGGCCCCGCCTTAGGGCGGGGTTTTTGGTTTAATAGCGGTGAACGGCGCTGCCTGAGCAGCGCCGCATGTTTTTCAGGAATCAAGATATGGCAGCCAGCCAGATACTGATCGGGTTCCATGCGGTGTCGGCGCGTTTGCGCTTTGCCCCGGAATCGATCAAGGAACTTTACGTCGAAGCCATGCGCCGGGATCGCCGCATGCTCGCCCTTATTGAACAGGCGCAGGCCGCCGGCAAGTCGGCGCGCGCGGTCGGCATGGAACGGCTTGAAGGCCTCGCCAAGGGCCAGCGTCACCAGGGCGTTGTGGCCCTGGCCGACTCGCTGGAATTGGCGATGGACATCGACGAAGTGCTCGATGACGCGACCGAACCCGCCTTTGTGCTGGTGCTGGACGGCGTGACCGATCCGCACAACCTGGGCGCCTGCCTGCGGACCGCCGACGGCGCCGGCGTGCAGGCCGTGATCGCGCCGCGCGATCGCGCCGTGGGCATCAACGCCACCGTGCAACGCGTGGCGTGCGGCGCTGCCGACACGGTGCCTTACCTGACCGTCACGAACCTGGCCCGCACGTTGCGTGCGCTGAAGGAACGTGGCGTGTGGGTCGTGGGTACGGACGACGAAGCAGAAAAGTCGATTCATGATATCGACGCGTCGCAGCCCATTGCCTGGGTGCTTGGCGCCGAAGGCGAGGGCATGCGCCGCCTGACGCGTGAAACGTGCGACGAACTCGTGAACATCCCGATGGCGGGGTCGATCGAAAGCTTGAACGTCAGCGTGGCGTCGGCGGTCTGCATGTATGAAACCGTGCGTCAACGCGCGGCCAAGAAGGCAGCGAAGTAGGGCGGAGGGGGGCAAATGCATTTCGGCAGCGACAACATGGCGGGGGCGTCGGCTCCGGTGCTGGAGGCCGTGATGGCCGCGAACGAAGGCGCCGTGTCGTCGTACGGGAACGATCCGTGGTGCGACGCGGCCCGTGCGCAGCTTGCCGGCATCTTTGACCATGACGTGAAAGTGTTCTTTGCGAGCACTGGCACGGTGGCCAATTCCCTGGCCCTGGCTGCCCTGGTGCCGCCCTGGGGCGCGGTGCTTTGCCACCGGCAGGCCCATGTCCTCATGGACGAATCCAGTGCCCCCGAATTCTTTACCGGCGGTGCGCGCCTGGTGACCTTGCCGGGCGATGCCCCCAAGGTCACGGCGGCGTCCTTGCGCCGCGGCCTGCGCGTTGCGCCGCATGCGCCGCACAACGTCGTGCCCCGCGCACTGACGCTGACGCAGGCCAATGAAAACGGCCTGGTCTATACCCCCGACGAACTGGCCGAGATCGGCGCCACCGCGCGCCAACTGGGCCTGAAGATCCACATGGACGGCGCGCGGTTTGCCAACGCGCTGGCCTCCTTGAACTGCGCGCCTGCCGACATCACGTGGAAGGCAGGGGTGGACGTGTTGTGTCTGGGCGCGTCCAAGAACGGCGCGCTGATGGCCGAGGCCATCGTGTTCTTTGACGAGGCGGCAGCCGTCGATTTCGACTACCGGCTGAAACGCGCGGGCCAGATGGCAGCCAAGGGTCGTTTCTTTGGCGCGCAATTTGCGGGTTGGTTGACCGACGACCATTGGCTGACCTTGGCGCGCCATGCCAACGCCATGGCAACACAGTTGTCCGACGGCCTGGCTGCCGTGCCGGGTGTCGAGTTGGTCTGGCCGACGCAAGCCAATGAGGTGTTCACGATCGTTCCGGCGCTGATGGCGGAACGGCTGCGGGCCGAGGGTGCGGTGTTCTATGACTGGACGCCAGATGCGCTGCCTGACGGCCGGGACATTGCTGAAGACCAGGCCTATGTCAGGTGGGTGTGTTCGTTCAACACGCGCCAGGAAGAGGTCGACGAACTGCTGGCGCGCGCACGCGCGAGTTAGCGGGGGGGGGCACGCAGGCGCGGCGTCGCTGAGGGCGCGAACTGCGCCCCGGCGCTCGGCGCTCAGGCGCTCAGGACGCGACTCGGCGCTCAGGCGGCAACGCGGTGCTCAGGCCCCTAACCGAGCTCGGGCGCTCTGGTGCTCGGGCTATCAGGCCACGAAGCGTGTCATGCCCTTCGGGGGTCGGCAGAACGAGTACAGCGCCAGGTCGGCCTGCGTGGCCAGTTCGATGGCCAGCGCGCTGGGCGCTGAAATCGTCGTCAATGCCGGGTAGCCCATCCGCGCGCATTTGCGAACCAGTTCATAACTTGCCCGGCTCGACATGGCCACGAAGCCTTCGGGCACGGTGCCCCCGTCGGCTTCTTGCGCAAGCCAGCCGATCAGCTTGTCGAGCGCGTTATGTCGACCGACATCTTCCATGACCTTGTACAACGTGCCATCGGGCAGCGCCCAGGCGGCAGCATGCACGCCGCCCGTCACCTGGTTCAGCGGCTGGTGGTCGGGCAGGGCCGACATCGCGGCCATGACGGTGTCCAGGGACAGGCCACGCGTCCAGGCTGGCCGCGTGACAGGCCCGCTATGCAGATCGAGCGCAGCCAGGCTGTCGATGCCGCACAGGCCGCAACCGGTGCGCCCGGCCAGTGAGCGGCGGCGGTCTTTCAGCCGGGCGAATTCGGCGGACCCGATGGTCAGGTGGACTTCGATGCCCAGCGGACTGCCCTGCAGTTCGATATCGCGGCACGCATCGATGCCATCCAGAATGCCTTCCGACAACGCGAAGCCCAGCGCGAACGCTTCCAGATCCGCCGGGGTCGCCATCATCACCGCATGCGAAATGCCGTTGAACACCAAGGCAATCGCGGTCTCTTCAGCAACGACGACATCGATGGCCGTATCGGCATCGGGTGTCGCGCGTCGAGCCGCTACGGCGCGGGACGTCGGCACGGTGGTCAGGTCACCATAGGCGGCCTGGCCATCGGCACGGTCGGTTCGGCCGCCGGCGCCCGGCGCAAAGGCACAGGCTTGCAGGTCCACCGAAAGGGGAGGGCTCGCCATCGTCAAGGCTGCTGCAGGGCCTGGCGGCCTGCGGGCGTGATCGTGATGTTCCAGACACCGTCCGTCTGTTCGACGCGGACCCAGCCCGGGCCGCGGCGGTTGCCGAAGCCGTCGCCCATCAATGCCAGCGCGCGCAAGACGACGCTCGCGCGTTCGCCCAGGCGTTTGGACAGCCTGGGAAGGGAAACGCCCGTGGGGTATTCCTGCAGGATGGCGAGTAGGGCTTCAGGCGAGGGTGTCTGCATCGGTGGTCGACGTCGAGTCGCTCCGGGCGTGGGCATGATGCGGCGTCAGCATGACCGGGATGGATTTCGAAGTTGGAGTGCGCGCCTGGTCGGCAAAGCTCGACAGGGGCACCAGGCCGTTCGTCTCGGGATAGTAGCTTGCGATACAGCCTCGCGGAATGGCGTATTCCACGAGGAGAAAACGGTCCACGCGACGCGTCTTGCCATCGGTATCGATGCTGGTCAGGTCGACCCAGTCGCCCGCCTTCATGCCCAGCGCGCGAATGTCGTCGGCATGGATGAACACCACGCGGCGATGACCATAGACGCCGCGATAGCGGTCGTTCATGCCATAGATGGTGGTGTTGTACTGGTCGTGCGAGCGGACGGTGGCCAGGTTGAACACCAGGGCGTCTGTCTGCTGGCGCGCCTGATGGATCGGCAGGTCGCGCGGGATCGGTTGCGCAAAGAAATTGGCCTTGCCGGTGGGGGTGTTCCACACCCGTTCGGACGCGGTGTTGCGCAGCCGGAAACCGCCCGGGTGACGCAGCTTGTCGTTGAAGCCGGCAAAATCATCGAACACCTGTTCGATCAACACGCGGATGCGGTCGTAGTCTTCGATCAGGCCGAGCCAGTCGATCCGGCTATCGGGCAGCGTGGCCTTGGCCATGCGCGCAACGATCGCGGGTTCGGACAGCAGGTGGTCGGACGCCGGCGGATTGATGCCCGACGACAGGTGCACCATGCTCATGGAATCTTCGACCGTGACGCCCTGTGCGCCGCCCGCCTGCATATCGATTTCGGTACGTCCCAGGCAAGGCAGGATCAACGCGTCCTTGCCGTGCACCAGGTGGCTGCGGTTCAGCTTGGTCGACACGTGCACGGTCAGCGCGCATTGGCGCAGCGCGGCTTCGGTGACGGCGGTATCGGGCGTGGCGCTGGCAAAGTTGCCCCCCATGCCGATAAACACGCTGGCCTTGCCGTCGCGCATGGCTTCGATCGCCGCGATCGTGTCGAAGCCGGCCGCACGCGGGGTCTGGATGCCAAACACGGCGTCGAGGCGATCCAGGAATGCCTGCGAGGGCTGTTCATAGATGCCCATGGTGCGGTCACCCTGCACGTTGCTATGCCCGCGCACCGGGCAGGCGCCGGCACCTGGCCGGCCAATGTGCCCGCGCAGCAGCAACAGGTTGGTGATCATCTGGATCGTGGCCACCGAGTGCTTGTGCTGCGTGATGCCCATGCCCCAGCACGCGATCACGGCCTTGGCGGCGATGTAGGTGTCGCCCGTGGCGCGCAGCTGGGCCTCGGGCAGGCCCGCTTCCGCTTCGATCGTTTCCCAGCTTTCCGCACGAACGTCGGCCACGAACGCGTCGAACCCGTTGGTATGTTCGGCGATGAACGCGGTATCGAGCACGCGCGGTTGACCGGAAGCCACAGCCGCGTCATCGGCCTCGATCACATGCTTGATGATGCCTTTGATCGCGGCCAGGTCGCCGCCGATCCGCAACTGGTGGTAGTCGGTGCTGATGAAGTTGGAGCCGAGTCCCAGCATGGCCATCGGGCTTTGCGGGTTGGCGAACCGTTCAAGCCCGCGTTCACGCAGGGGATTGAACGACACGATGCGCGCGCCGCGTTTGGCGGCGTCGCGCAGTTCGCCCAGCATGCGCGGATGGTTGGTGCCCGGGTTCTGGCCAAAGATGAAGATGGCGTCGGCGCGCTCGAAGTCGTCTAGCGTGACGGTGCCTTTGCCGACGCCAATGCTGGACCGCAGGCCGGTCCCGCTTGGCTCGTGGCACATGTTCGAACAATCGGGAAAGTTGTTGGTGCCAAATTCGCGCACGAACAGCTGATACAGAAATGCAGCCTCGTTGCTGGTCCGGCCCGACGTGTAGAAGATGGCCTGATCCGGATCGGGCAGGGCACGCAGGTGCCGGCCGATTGTGGCAAAGGCATCGTCCCAGCTGATCGGCACGTAGGTGTCCGTGGCGGCGTCGTAGGCCAGCGGCTCGGTCAGGCGGCCCTGGTCTTCCAGGAAGAAGTCGCTTTCCTGCAGCAGCGACGCGACGGGATGCTTCCTGAAGAAGTCGGCCGTTGCGCGGCGCGATGTGGCTTCGGCGGCCACTGCCTTGACCCCGTTTTCACAGAACTCGAAGGTCGACGCGTGATCGCGGTCCGGCCAGGCGCACCCTGGGCAATCGAAGCCGTCGGGCTGATTGGCCGACAGCATGGTCTTCGCGCCCTTGGCCGCAATGCCATGGCCCAACAATTGGGTAGCGACGCTTTTGAGTGCGCCCCAGCCGCCGGCCGGGTGGCGATAAAACTCGATCTTCTGGGTTTTCATGAGGGTGCCTGTAGTTGCGCTGCGTGGCCCGGACGTCACATGCCTGGGAAGAAGCCCGGCGGCACGGTATGGCCAGCAACCTCACATGTTAACGAATTGGCTGGGAGAACTGGCAAATTCCCCTGCGGCCATGTCGTCTGGCCATGCGGTGCGGCCCCGTCTGGCCCAAAGGAACGGGCCAAAAAAAAGCGACCCGCGGGGTCGCCCTGTAGTACTGACACGTGCCGTGCTGACTCGTTCAGTGCTGACTCGTTCCGTACGAGATCAGTTCATCAAACGGCCGACACCGGGCTTGCCTGGCACGGCAGGCGTGTCGGGCGTGCGGCGACGCTGTTTGAAGGGCCAGGGGCTGCGGTTGGGCGCGGAGGCCGATCCGGAACCAGAACCGGACCCGGCAGCCTGCGCGAGAGGCTCGGCCGCGGCAAGGGAGGCGGTCGACGCGGCGGCCGCTGCAGCAGCCGATGCTGCCGACGCAGCAAGATTGGCCGCGATGTGGATCAGCGACGTGCGCAGTGACCCACGGACTTCAGGCACCGGACGGGCAGCCTTCTGGTTGGCGAGCAAGGCCTTGGCAATCCCGCTTGCCGGCGGGGTTTGCCGCGTGCGCAGGCGGACCTGCGGGGCAGGCAGGCTCAGGCTGATGACCGGATGCGCGTGGGGCCGGGCAGGGTCGATCCGCTGCAGGTGGACCGTATCGCCAATGGGTGACTTGACCTGCAGCTGCAATGGCGCGGCCGACACGGCCGAGGCAGGCAATTGATCGTGACTCTGACCTGCGCTGAACAGGAAGACCGGGCAGCGCGACAGACGACCCGCGAGTTGCAAGGTGCGGATGACGTTGGCGTCGGCCGCGGCCAACGGCGGCATCCAGACCACGACTGCGCCGAAGATCGCGTCCTGCAGGTCGGCTTCGATCGACGCCATGCCTTCGAGCGGCGACGCGCTGCGAACAATGCGGACATGGTTCAGGTCGATGCCGTACTGGATCAGCGTCGGTGCATACGACAGGTAGGCGGGCACCAGCAGCGCCACCGTACGGCCGGTTTGCGTCAGTTGCCGCAGGCAGGGTGCCAGCAGGCGCAGTTCCCCCGCGCCATTGCGCGGGATCAGGATCTGCGTTACGCCGGCCGCAGGCCAGCCACCGTCGGGCAGGGCGGCGTCGAGCGTTGCAAAGCCGCTGTGTATGCCAGGGCGAGTCACGGTCATGGTCAATCTCCGGTTAGTGGAGGATGCCGGCGCGGATGAGACCGACGGCAATGCCTTCCACAGCAAAATCGTCGCGGTCCCGGCTGACTTCGATAGGCTGGAAGTCGGGGTTTTCAGGCAGCAGTTGCAGGCCCGCGGAGGTGTGTTTGAGGCGTTTGACGGTCACCTCGTCGCCCAGGCGGGCCACGATGATCTGGCCGTCGCGGGCCTCGGTCGTTTTCTTGACGGCGAGCAGATCGCCTTCCAGGATGCCGGCGTCACGCATGCTGAGCCCGCGCACTTTCAGGAGGTAATCCGGACGCATCGAAAAGAGGGCTTCGTCGACGCCTATGCTCTTGTCGATATGTTCGGCGGCAAGAATCGGGCTACCTGCCGCGACACGTCCGACCAGGGGCAACATCAGTTGGGCAAGCGCCGCGGGCAAGGCAAGCGGTTCCGCGACGGGTTCGTTGACCAGCCGGATGCCGCGCGACGTACCCGCCGCGAGTTCGATCACGCCCTTGCGTGCCAGGGCTTTCAGGTGTTCTTCGGCGGCGTTGGGCGAACGAAAGCCCAGCTGCTTGGCGATTTCGGCACGGGTGGGCGGGAAACCGGTAAGGCGGATGGCCTGACGGATCAGGTCGAGAATTTCTTGCTGACGGGCAGTAAGCTTGGGCATGGTTGCTCCGCAAAGGCCGCTGTAGCGGTAAGGACTAGCGGTACTGACTGACGTTGCTGACTGACGGTACTGGCTAGCGGTGAAGCTGGAAGACCGACGCTGCTCTGTACGTTTATCCAGTAGCTGTATTTTTATACAGTGTTTCGCTTTGCGCAAGCAAAAGCTGGGCTGAACCGTCCGGCCCGAGCCGGCGGCGCAACAACCAGGCGGGCGGGCGGCCCCTGTCTCGCGCAGGTTTCGCTGTCCTGCCACGCGTCTCTTGCTTTCTTGCCGCGGGTCAGTGATAATCATTGGCTAACTTTTGTGCAAGCGGTTTTCTGTCTAGCGCAAAGCATTGAGCGCGGGCAGCAACAAGCACCCGTAGCATTCAGCACCCGCAGCATTCAGCACTACCTTTTTTTTGGCGCGGATCGATGATCCCGCGCCACCGTCGGCGCCCAGATGCGCCGCTCCGATCCCGCAAAGTGTCTGCGTTATCGATCTTCGAAGCTTGAAGATCGGTCAACCATGGATCGGATTTAACCCTTGTCCGCCTACAGACGCTGGCGGACTAACTCTCTTCGAAAGAAGGGTATCCACAAGGAGCTTCGATGCGTCACTACGAAGTGGTATTTATTGTTCACCCGGACCAGAGCGAACAGGTTCCGGCCATGGTCGAGCGTTACAAGACGCTGATTACCGGCCAAGAAGGCGTCATTCACCGCCTGGAAGATTGGGGCCGCCGCCAACTGGCATACCCGATCCAGAAGCTCGTGAAGGCGCACTACGTGTGCATGAACATCGAGTGCAATCAAGCTACGCTCGACGAACTTGAACACGCTTTCCGCTACAACGACGCCGTGCTGCGTCACCTGGTCGTGAAGCTGAAGAAAGCTGAAACCGCTCCGTCGCCGATGATGAAGATCGTCGAGCGCGAAGAGGCTCGCAAGGTTTCTTCCGAACCCGCCCAAGCCGAGGCTTGAGCGCAGGTTCCACACCGGAACACAGGTCGATGTCCATTCCCTGGGCAACGCGTTGAACCGGGTTCAACTGACGGCGGAAGTCGTCGAGTGCAAGCCTCTCAGGTACACCCCCGCCGGGATTCCGGTGCTGGAACTGATGCTTGCGCATGAATCCGAAGTCATGGAGGGCGGCAGAGCACGCCGCGTCGACATGACCGTCAGCGCACTGGCCATTGGCGATCTGGCCCGCTCGCTCGAACGCACGGCGCTCGGCAAGCGGATGCAGATCCAGGGATTTCTGGCAGCGACCCGGAAAGGGTCAAGCAGACTGAGGTTGCACATTCAGCAGGCGGTCACGGTGGCGCACAGCGCGACTGACCCGGCTGCCGCAACGCCGGTCTCTGGTAATGAAACGGATTGAATACCCAAGGGGTACATCATGGCCGCATTTGGCAAACGGAAAGAAAAGAAGAAGTTTGGTCAACAAAACCCGCTGTTCAAGCGTCGCAAGTTCTGCCGCTTCTCGGCAGCGGGTGTTGACCAGATCGATTACAAAGATGTCGACGTGCTGCGCGACTTCATCCAGGAAAACGGCAAGATCATTCCTGCTCGTTTGACGGGTACGAAGGCGCACTACCAGCGTCAGCTGGATACGGCCATCAAGCGTGCGCGTTTCCTTGCGCTGCTGGCCTACACCGACAACCACAACAGCTGATTGGCGGGAGCACATTATGCAAATCATCTTGCTTGAAAAAGTCATCAACCTCGGCGGTCTGGGCGATGTGGTCAAGGTCAAGAACGGCTATGCCCGTAACTTCCTGATCCCGCAAAAGAAAGCCAAGCGTGCCACGCAAGTCGCTCTGGCTGAATTCGAAGCCAAGCGCGCTGAACTGGAAAAGGCGCAAGCCGAAAAGCTGGCCGCCGCGCAATCGGTAGGCACCAACCTGGAAGGCCAGACCGTCCGTATCTCGCAGAAAGCTGGTGTTGACGGCCGTCTGTTCGGTTCGGTCACCAATGCTGACGTGGCGCAAGCCCTGCAGCAGAATGGTTTCCCCAGCGTGGAAAAGGGCATGGTTCGCCTGCCCAACGGCCCGCTGAAGACCATTGGCGAGTTCCCGGTCGAAGTCGCTCTGCACACCGACGTGGCGGCCAACGTCACCGTCATCGTGTCGGGCGAAGGCTGATCGGCCTGCCTACGGAAACGGGCGTCTGCGGCAGTTTCTGCTGACGCCGCCCGGCTTCATGCATTGAAAAATACCGGCTTCAGGGCCGGTATTTTTTCGTCCGCAACGAACGTCACGATCCGCATCACCCCATCAGATCCGCCAGCGTCAGCGCAAGCACGCAAGTTGCCTTGCGCAGGTCTTCCAGGCGCAGGTTCTCGTCGGTGTTATGTCCACGGGCTTCCATCAGCGTCCGGGGGCCCGCGCCGTACAGCACGGTCGGAATGCCCCGGGCGGCGTAGTGGCGGGCATCGGTGTAGAGCGGCGCGCCATGCACCGGCACGGCCACGTTCATGACCTGCGCTGCCCGGGCCTTCAGCGCCGCGATCAACGGCGCGGCGGCGGGCAGTTCAATCAGGGGTTCGGCCAGCAAGATCCGCCGGATCGTGACTTGGATGCCGGGCGCGGACTCGACGGCGTCTTCAATGATGCGGCGCAATTCGCCTTCGGCATCGAACCCGGCCTCTTCGGGAATCATCCGCCGGTCGATCCGCATCGTGACCCGGTCGGGCACGACATTGGTGTTGATGCCGCCGTGGATCAGGCCCACGTTCAGGGTCGCGCAGTCAATGCCGGGCACGCGGGACCGTTGCCCTGCCAGTTGCCGCCGGTAGGCGTACAACGCCTGCAGCACGTGCGTGGCGCCTTCCAGTGCGTCGATGCCAGTGTGGGGCATGGCCGCGTGCGCCTGCTTGCCGATGACTTCGACTTCCAGGTGCAGGCACCCGTTGTGGGCCGATGTGATCCCGTAAGCGAATCCGGCCGCGATGGCGTAGTCCGGCCGGGTCAGGCCCTGGTCCAGCAACCACTTGGGGCCGACTTCACCCCCGGTTTCTTCGTCGTAGGTAAAGTGCAGTTCCACCGTGCCGTTGAACGGCGCCCCGCGGGATTCGGCGTCGATCAGGGCCAGCAGCGCCCAGGTGTAGGTGGCAAAGTCCGACTTGGATACCGCCACCCCCCGGCCGACCATGGCGGCGCCTTCGGGTGGGGTGACGATGTCGCCCCCGTAGGGGTCGTGGGTCCATCCCTGGCCGGGCGGCACCACGTCGCCGTGCGCGTTCAACGCAATGGTGGGTCCGCCCTGGCCGAAGGTGCGGCGCACGATCAGGTTCACCGCCGATTGCATGCCGACCGCGGCCAGCGCATCGGCAGGTACCGGGTGGGTCTCGACCGCAAGCCCGAGCGATTCCAGCCGGGCCCGGGCCGCCTCGCCATGGGGCTGGCAATCGCCCGGCGGATTGTCGGACGGGACCTGGACCAGCGCCTTCAGAAAGGCGATCTGCTCCGGATGATGGCGATCGATGAAGCCGATCAGGCCTGCGCACGTCGGATCAAGGGTAAGCGTCATATCAAAAGCCTCATCAGGTGCCAACGCAGGCATCAACGCAAGGATCCCCACCTTTCTGCCGGGTAAGTATCTTCGCATTGGCCGCGAGGATTCGCAGCAACGATACCCCCGCCCGAACCCGCCAGCCTATCCGGCGTTGCCCTGCGCGGGTTTGTCCGGTCTGCCAGGGGGGCGGGTACACTGTCGACCTTCAAGGCCGAATCGCAGGCCGAGTTCGATGTCAAGGTTGTGCCTCCTGAATGAACGCTCCAGATCCCCAGATTGAAAACCTACGCATTCCCCCGCATTCCGTCGAGGCGGAACAGTCCGTTTTGGGCGGCCTGCTGCTGGACAATGCCGCGTGGGACCGTATTGCCGATGTGGTGAAAGAAGAAGACTTCTATCGTTTCGACCACCGCATCATTTACCAGCACATTGCGCGGCTGATCGCGCTGGCCCGGCCGGCCGACGTCATCACTGTCTACGAATCCTTGCAGACGTCCGGCAAGGCAGAGGACGCCGGCGGTCTGGCCTACCTGAATTCGCTGGCGCAGAACACGCCGTCGGCTGCGAACATCCGCCGTTATGGCGAAATCGTTCGTGACCGGTCGGTGCTGCGCAAGCTGGTGACCGTGGCGGACGACATCTCGTCGGGCGCTTTCAATCCGCAAGGCAAGGACACCCGGCAGCTGCTGGACGAAGCCGAATCCAAGATCTTCCAGATCGCGGAAGAGGGCGCCCGTGGCGCAGGCGGCTGGCAGGAACTGCAACCGTTGCTGACCAAGGTGGTCGAGCGGATCGACGAGCTGTACCACCGCGACAGCACGTCCGACGTGACGGGTATCTCTACCGGGTTTTCGGATCTGGACAAGATGACGTCGGGCCTGCAGGCCGGCGACCTGATCATCGTCGCGGGCCGCCCGTCCATGGGCAAGACGGCGTTTTCGATCAACATTGGCGAAAACGTGGCGGTGGACCAGGGATTGCCGGTCGCCGTGTTCTCGATGGAAATGGGCGCGTCGCAGCTCGCGATGCGGGTACTGGGATCCATCGGCTACCTGGACCAGCACCGCCTGCGGACCGGCAAGCTGCTGGACGAGGACTGGCCGAACCTGACCCATGCCATCACCAAGATGCAGGATACGCAGCTCTACATTGACGAGACGCCTGCGCTGACGTCGATGGAAGTGCGCGCCCGCGCGCGCCGCCTGGCGCGCCAGTGCGGCACGCTGGGGCTGATCATCATCGACTACCTGCAGCTGATGTCGGGCAATACCGGCGGCGAAAACCGCGCCACCGAAATTTCGGAAATCAGCCGGTCGCTGAAGGGTCTGGCCAAGGAGCTGGGCTGCCCGCTGATCGCGCTGTCGCAGCTGAACCGAAGCCTGGAACAGCGTCCGAACAAACGCCCGGTGATGAGTGACCTGCGGGAATCGGGCGCTATCGAGCAGGATGCGGACGTGATTCTGTTCATTTATCGCGACGAGGTCTACAACCCCGACACGCCCGACAAGGGCACCGCCGAAATCATCATCGGCAAGCAGCGGAATGGCCCGATCGGCACGGTGCGGCTGACCTGGCAGGGGCAGTACACCAAGTTCCAGAACTTCTCGGCAGCGCAATACTAGGCGTGCGACCCGGCGCGCGCGATGGCATTGCCCGGGGCGCGTAGGAAGAAACACGCATTTTGCTGCCAGCCCCGGCATGAAGCTCTGCTAAACTGCGCCCGGTTTTAAACGCGTCACATATCTGTCATATGGCGCAATGAGAGGACGCGATGTTTGCACGCTTCATGCCTAAAGAGGCACGTTTTTTCGATATGTTCGTGGCCCACGCCGATCTGTGCAAACAGGGCAGCCGTGAACTCGTTGCGCTGTTGGCCAATCTGAAAGACGCCGACGTTCGTATCAAGAATATCGAGACGCTGGAAAAGAAAGCCGACAAGATCACGCACGACACGGTCGATCTGTTGCACAAGACCTTCATCACGCCGCTCGATCGTGACCAGATCCACACGCTCATCACCACCATGGACGACATCCTCGACCTGATGGAAGACGTGGGGCAGTGCATCACCTTGTACGACGTGCGCAGCGTCACCCCCGACGCCTGCGCGCTGGCCGACATCGGCGTGCAGTGCTGCGACCGCATCTTCATGGTCGTGAGCCTGATGCACGACCTGACGGATACCGAAAGCATCATGAAGATCTGCGGCGAGATCGATCGCCTGGAATCGGATGCGGATCGGGTCATGCGCCGCGGCATGGGACGCCTGTTCCGTGACGAAGCCGATACCCGCCAGCTGATCAAGATGAAGGCGGTGTACGAAACGCTGGAAGAGATCACTGACCGCTGCGAAGACGTCGCGAACCTGATTGAGGGCATCGTCCTCGAGAACGCCTGAGGCGATCGAGACCATGGATACGCTCCACATCAGTCTCACCACGCTGGTATTGCTGGTCGGATTGGCGCTGATTTTCGACTTCATGAACGGGTTTCATGATGCCGCCAACTCGATTGCCACGGTTGTGTCGACCGGCGTGCTCAAGCCTCACCACGCGGTGGCGTTTGCCGCGTTCTTCAACTTCCTGGCGCTGTTCATCTTTCACCTGAAGGTGGCGGCGACGGTCGGGAAGGGCATCATCGATCCGGGTCTGGTCGACCATTACGTGATCTTTGCCGCGCTGATCGGCGCGATCGCATGGAACGTGATCACCTGGTACTTCGGCATCCCCTCGTCGTCGTCGCACGCGTTGATTGGCGGCATCGTGGGCGCCGGTCTGGCCAGCGCCGGCCCGGCCGCATTGGCGGGCTCGGAAATCCTCTACGTGGTCGCCTTTATCGTGATCTCGCCCTTGCTGGGATTCTTCCTGGGCGGTCTGCTGATGCTGATCGTGTCGTGGCTGATGGTGGGGGTCAAACCCTTGAAGGTCGACAAGTGGTTCCGCCGCCTGCAGCTGGTGTCGGCCGGGTTGTACAGCCTGGGCCACGGCGGCAATGACGCGCAAAAGACGATCGGCATCATCTGGCTGCTGCTGATCGCCGCCAACGTGCCGGGCGCCCGCGAAGAAGTCCCGGCGTGGGTCGTCATCAGCTGTTATGTCGCGATTGCCCTCGGCACGATGTTCGGCGGCTGGCGGATCGTGAAGACCATGGGTCAGAAGATCACCAAGCTCAAGCCCGTGGGCGGCTTTTGCGCCGAGTCGGGCGGGGCGCTGACCCTGTTCCTGGCCGCGATCCTGGGCATTCCAGTGTCGACGACGCATACGATCACCGGCGCCATTGTTGGCGTGGGCACGACCCGCAAATTCAGCGCCGTGCGCTGGGGATTGGCCGGCAATATCGTGTGGGCGTGGATCCTGACCATTCCGGCCTCGGCATTGGTGGCCGCCGGGGCGTGGTGGGTAGGCAAAGCGCTGTTCTAAGGACGGCGATGATCCAGGGCAGCAGCCCCGTTCGTGGCAGCCGGCCCGCCCAACGGGTTTGATGCGTGGCGTAAAAAAGGCGGTGTTCGCAAGAACGCCGCCTTTTTTTTACCTTGGCTACACGCTGGCCGGACCCGTGCGCCGCTTGGGGGGCACCACATATTGCCGCAGCAGGCCCGCGGCTACGCCGGCGTAGACCAGCACTGCCGCCGTGACCCATCCGGCCCGCAACTGCACGCCGTAGAACGCGCCGGTGATCAGGGCGCCGGCCAGCCAGACCGCACCCAGCAGCACGAAGGATCCCATCCACCGCCACGCGACCCGGTCGGCCGGACGGTGGCGGCTGGCGCGGAACTGCAGCGCCGCCGCCGTCAGCAGGACAACCATGATGGGCAGGGCCGGCACGCGGGGCACGATGCTGTCACCCGCCGCCATGCCGGCCAGGCCCAGGGCCCACCACACGGCGAACGGCGCGATGATGGCCGCCAGCGTGCGCTGCCGGATCAAGGCGCCAGGAAACAGCAGCAGCACCGCCATCAGGGTGCAGCCGAACACGGTCGTGGCGGTGTGGCTCACGACCATCAGGTGGCGGAAACTGTCGCCCGCGACGGCCAGGTCCCGCGTGCGATAGAGCGTGGCCGCCGACACCGACAGCAGCACCATGACCCCGCTCAGCCCGAACCAGCGCGCCGCGGCGGCTGCCGGCCGCACCAGCCATACCCCGACTGCCAGCATGAAGGCCGCGCTGGACAGGCCTTGCCGCCACCACCAGGCCGAGGGCAGGGCGCTGATGGGGCGCTGGGCGGGGGTGACCACGGTCTGCGCCAGCGCGCCGAAACGCGTCTTCCAGCTGAGCAGCACCGGTTGTTGGAGCAAACCAGCCAGATGCGACTGGCGGGCAAAGAAGCGCTGCTGGTTTTCGACCGTGTCCAGATGACTGGCGGTGGACGCTAGGTCGTCAGCCCGGACCCGGATGGCGCCACTGCCGGTAAACGTGGCTAGATCCAGCAATTGGGCGTCCTGTCCCAGCGCATGCGCCGGCCCATAGGGAACGGCATCGGCCAGGACCCCATGTTCGGATTCCCCGGCGCGCAGTTCCAGGCCCAGCCAGGGTTGCTGCAAGGCCGCCCACAGGACAATCGCGTTCACGGCAAGGCATGCCAGCAGCGCCAGAAGGGCGATGCGGCCGGCATGCGGGTGCCTGAAAACGACGCGGGGAAGGGGCATGAACAAATGGGACATCCAACAGGTATGTGGGCGGATGATGCAGTAATCCTGGAAGGTGTTCAATCGCGTGGGCGCAGCGGTCCGTAAGGATGAAGGCGGATGGCCGGAAAAGTGAGTAATCGCGTAATATCGCTGGCGTTGTGTAACGTGCAGTCGTCATCCACCCCCACTGAGCGCCGCCACCATGACACCCACCCCGATCGCCCGTCTGCTTGATTCCCCCGCCGTGAATGTGTTTGCCCGTGTGCTGCTGACCTTCATGTACTGGGGCAGCGGACTGTCGAAGCTGATCGACTTCCAGGGGGGCGTCGGCGAAATGGCGCACTTTGGCCTGGAGCCTGCCTGGCTGTTCAATGTGATGACCCTGGTGGTGCAACTGGTTGGCTCGCTCATGATCATCTTCAACCGCTACGCCTGGCTGGGCGCGGGTGCGCTGGCCGTGTTCACCATCGCGACGATCCCGGTCGCCCACGCGTTCTGGACCATGCCGCAGCCGGCGGCCACGCTGGAAATGTATGTCGTCATCGAGCACATTACCGTGCTGGGCGGCCTGCTGATGGCTGCCATCCTGGCGCAGCGATCGACGCGGGGCGGGGCGCTGCCCGGGCGCGCGGCGTAACGCCGCCTTATTTCTTATTTTTCAGGACCAGCATGATTCGCCATATTGTGATGTGGAAGCTCAAGGACCACGCCGAAGGCGCCAGCCGCGCCGACAATCTTGCGAAGGTGAAAGCCTCGCTGGAAAGCGTGAAGGACTGCGTGCCCGGCATCGTCGAATTCGAAGTGGGCATTGCCACGCCCGGCATGGAAGCAACGTTCGACGTGGTGCTCAATTCGCTGTTCGACAGCCAGGAAGCGCTCGATGCCTACCAAGGGCATCCGACCCACGTCGCCATCAAGCCTTTCATGTCGGCCATTCGCGCCGGACGGGAGTGCATGGATTATGTCGTGCCCGCACGCGCTGATCGATGACGCGTCCCGCAGAAGGCCCCCTGACACCGCCGTCCATTCCGTTTCTTGACTGGCTGGGCGGGGAATTCATCATTGCCGAAGCCGGGCGGTGTGAAATCCGCCTGCCCATGCACCCCCATCACCAGAACAGCTGGCACGTGGGGCATGGCGGCGTGATCATGACCCTGCTCGACGTCGCCATGGCCAATGCTGCCCGGTCGGACCATCCCGAGCGGCCTGGGGCGGCCACCGTCGAAATGAAAACCACCTTTGTGCGGCCCGGCAAGGGCGCGGTGCTGGTGGCGCATGGGCATTGCTACCACCGGTCCACCACCATGGCGTTCTGCGACGGTGAATTGCTGGACGAAGACGGCGCCCTGGTCGCCAAAGGCACCGGCACGTTCAAGTTCATACGCAAGTCGCTGGCGACGCCGCAGCGATGAGCGTGGGTGGCCCGATGGCGTTCCCCCCGCTGCAGCACCCGCGTCCGCTGGATCCGCAGGTGGCCGACCTGGTGTCGCGCATCCACCGGGCGAACCGGCCGCCGTATTGGCAGTGCACCCCCGAAGGCGCGCGCGAATTTCACGAGAAGGCCAGCAAGATCCTGGAGATTGCGGCGCAGTCCGTGGCCGACGTGCGCGACGTGGACATTCCCGTGGCGGGCGGACGCATTCGCGCCCGGCTATATGCCGGGCATCTGGCCGCCACCACGGCGCCGCTGGTGATCTTTACCCATGGCGGCGGCTTTACCATCGGCAGCGTCGACAGCTACGACGCCGTCTGCCGCATGCTGGCCAACGGCGCGGCCTGCAAGGTGCTGTCGCTGGACTACCGGCTTGCGCCCGAACATCGCTTTCCCACCGCCGCGCAGGACGTGTTCGACGCCTGGGAGTGGGCGTTTGGCGAACATCGTGAACTGGGCATCGACCCCTATGCGGTGGTCGGCATGGGCGATAGCGCCGGCGGCACGCTGACGGCGCAGGCCACGCTGCGCGCGCGGGACGGCGGCTTGCCCTTGCGCGGCCAGATCCTGTTGTACCCGGGCACCTGCGCCTGGCAGGACACGCCGTCCCACGCCGCCTATGCCAACGGCTACCTGCTGGACGCCAGGACGGTCCAGTGGTTCTTCAGCAATTATCTGCGGGACGACGCCGACCGCCTGGACTGGCGGTTTGCCGTGCTGGATGCGCCGGACTGGCGCGGCGTTGCGCCAACCTTCCTGCAACTGGCCGAATGCGATCCGCTGGTTGACGAGGGACTGGCCCTGGCCAACCGCTTGGCAGCGTCCAACTGCCATGTGACCTGCACCGTCTATCCGGGCGCCGTCCACGCCTTCTACAACATGGGCGGCGCGCTGCGTGTCGCCCGGCAGGCGCACCGGGACAGCATCGCCTATTTGCGGTCGGTCTTTGACATCGCGAACGTGGCCTGACGCACCTGGGCGGGCGCCATCGCGGCTGCCTGTTTGGCGTTGTCAAAACTGCGTTCCACCACCTCGGCCTGGTCGTTCCTGACCTGGATGACGGTCTGGGCGCGCGTGCCGTAGGTCGGGCTGACAATAAAGGCCGATGACAGCGTGCGTTCCCATTCGATCGGGACGCCGGTGCTGGGCAGGTCCAGGTCTTCGGCTTCGGCCGGATCGCTGAGCAGGGCCAGGTAGGCGGGCACCTTTGCTTCGGTGGCCTTCAGCATGGCCAGGTGGCCCGCCGTCCGCACGACCTTGGGCCAGGGCGTGTCCAGCACGGCGTTGGACAGACCATACACCCCCGCTTCAAGGGACACCGGCGCCACGGTCGGGTAGCCGCCCGGGCGATGCCCGAAATACCAGAGGGCGGGGTGGTCCCCGTTCAGGATGCCGGTGACCAGATTGAATCCATTGAACTGGCCGGCGCTGCGCGCCACGGTGTCCAGGTAGGCGCCGGGCGACGCCGTGCCGGTCAGGAAGTCGGCCACCAGGTGCCCGCGCGACAGCAGGTTGGCCCGGTAGGTGTTGGCTTCACGGTAGTTGGTCAAGGCCGCAAAGCGGCCGGACCGGGTGACGCCCATCCAGGTGCCGCCGGCCATGAGGTCACGGCCGGCCCACAGGTCGGGGGCATCGTCCCACCAGTCGGCCGGGGCTGTGGGACGGGTGTAGAACTCGTCCCGGTTGGCCACGACCACAAGGCGCTGGGGGCCGGTGGGATCCCAGGCGAAGGCAATCAGACACATGTTGCAAATTACTCGATGCTGCCGAAGTCGAGGGAAACGGGAATGTCCTCGAAGATTTCTGCGTGACGCGGGCTGGCCAGCCGCGCGCTCAGGCCCGAACTGATCGCGGCCGCGTTGATGGCGTGTTCCAGCGCGCCGATATCCCACACATTCTCGTAGGTTTCCATCCAGGTGCTGACTCCGTCGCGCAGTTCCGGACGGCGTTGCAGCGCGGTGCGGTCGCACCAGGGCTTGCCGGCGTCGAGCACCTGGAAGGCCAGCAGGCGAGCCGCTGCCTGATCGGCGTCGGCAAGCTTGTAATACACGTAGAGATGAGAAGACACGGACATGGGACGACCCTTCAGTCAAAAAAAGCAGGCACCCCTGGATGGCGGGGCGGCAGTGGGCCGGAGCGGCTGACGCGGATTCCGGACGCCGTGGGCGGCGTCCGGTCATCCGGGCAGGGCGTCTGTGTTTCCTGGGCGCGGGCGGCCAGGGGTCAGGCGCCCTTGTCGGCCAGGGGATAAGGAAGCGGGAGCACCGTCAGCACAGGGCCATCGGCGGCGCCCAGGTGCACCGTGCCACTGTCCATCGAGACGAACGTGCTTTCGAACAGCACGGCCACCTGCGACGGGGCGGTGTCGCCGGGCTGGGCGGACAACGCCGCGTTGACCACCCGGCCGCAAGGCTGGGCGGGGTCGGCGCTGTGGAAAATATCGGTGCCGGGCAGGGCGGCGGTTTGCATGGCCTTGGCCTGCACGTCGGCCGCCTGGGCGGTGGCGCGGAACATGCGGCGCTTGAGCTTGCCCAGGTAATGGCTGCGCGCGACCACTTCCTGGCCCGGATAGCAGCCTTTGGTGAAGCTGACGCCACCCACCAGTTCCAGGTTCACGGTCTGGGGCACGAATACGTCTTGCGTGGCGGCGATGATCCAGGGCAGGCCGGCGGCAATGTCATCGGCCTGCCAGGCCGACGCGTCGGCCCGCAAGGCGGTGGCGCCCAGCATGCCGATGGCGGCTGCCACGGTGTCTTCCGTGCCCACCCACCACCAGCGCGCGTGCACGCCGTCGGCCGATTCGGTGGCCGCCGGGGCCGCGATCCACGTGCCGCTGGGCAGATCGACCCGGTCCCAGGCGCCGCGCGGCAGGTCGCCAAAGGCCGCGTTCAATGCGGCGATGCCGCCCTGACGGGCCGTGACGCCAATGACCTTGAGCGGCGCCGCAGCCAGCTTGACCTTGGCGCGCAGCACGAACATGGACAGGCGCTTCTGGAAGGCGGCGGCCAGATCGGACGACACCATCAGGTAGCATCCGCCGTCGGCGGCCTGGGGTTCGGTGCGCGCGTTGTCCATCCACACCACGCCGCTGGCCAGCAGACGGCCCTTGGCCGTGCAGTAGCCGGCCAGACGCGCCTGGTGGGCGCCCAGCGACTTGACGTCCTGCGTCAGCTGGCCTTGCAGGAAGGGAATCGTGTCGGCGCCGGCGGCGTGCACCACCGACAGCATGTCGAGCGGCGTGAGGGCGACAGCGCCTTCGGCCAGCCCGGCTGCGGGAACAGGGGATAATGCGTGGAGCGCATGCATAGTGGGTAAGCCCCGGAAGATGATCGAAGTATTATAGGCAGCCCATGCAAAAACCACATTTCTCCAACAAACGACTGATCGCAATCGTGATCCTCGTGCCCTTGCTGCTGGCCGGTCTTGTCGCCGCCGGTGGCTTCTATTGGCTTCGTGCGCCCCTGGCCCTGTCGGCCGACAAGGTCGACTTCGTGATCGACGAAGGGTCGAGCCTGCGCAGCATCGCCCGGCAGCTGCAGAAAGCCGGGATCCCGGTTCATCCCGATGCGCTGGTCGCCTTTGCGCGCCTCACCGGCACCGATCGCAAGGTCAAGGCGGGCGGGTACGAGATCGTCCGGGGGGATTCGCTGTGGACGGTGCTGAACCGCCTGACGCGTGGCGACGTGACCCAGCGGGACGTGACTTTTATCGAAGGCTGGAACTACCGTCAGATCCGGGCGGCGCTGCGCCGGCACCCCGACATCCGCCATACCCTGGACGGCGTGGACGACGCGACGCTGCTGACGCTGCTGGGCACCACCGCCACCCATCCCGAAGGGCTGTTCTTTCCGGACACCTACCTCTTTTCGGTGGGGTCGAGCGACATCGATATCCTGCGGCGCGCCTATCGCGCCCAGGCGCATGAGCTGGAAGTGGTCTGGGACAAGCGCGCCGCCGATCTCCCGCTGAAGACGCCGTACGAAGCGCTGATCCTGGCGTCGATCATCGAAAAGGAAACCGGCCACGAAGCCGAACGGGACCGCATTTCGGGCGTCTTCATCAACCGGCTGCGGATCGGCATGCCGCTGCAGACCGATCCGACCGTGATCTACGGCCTGGGCGAGAGCTTCGATGGCAACCTGCGCCGCCGCGACCTGCAGGCGGATACGGCGTGGAACACCTATACGCGGCGCGGGCTGCCGCCCACCCCGATCTCGAATCCTGGCCGGGCATCCTTGATGGCGGCCGTGCTGCCCGAGCCGCACAAATACCTGTATTTCGTGTCGCGGGGCAATGGCACGAGTGCTTTTTCCTCTTCGCTGGACGAACACAATCGCGCCGTGGGCACCTATCAGCTGGGCCGCGGCCAAAAGAAATGATGAGCACACCGACTTCCTTACCGCCGCGCGGCCGTTTCATCACCCTGGAAGGGGTGGACGGCGCCGGCAAGAGCACGCACGTTGACTGGCTGGTGGCGCAACTGCGCGACCGGGGCCTGTCCGTGGTCCAGACGCGGGAACCCGGCGGCACGCCGCTGGGCGAAAAGCTGCGCGATTTGCTGCTGAACGACCCGATGCGGCTGGACACCGAAACGCTGCTGATGTTCGCGGGCCGCTGCGAGCATCTGCATACCGTCATCCAGCCGGCGCTGGACGCCGGGCAGTGGGTCGTCTGCGACCGGTTTACCGACGCCAGCTACGCCTACCAGGGCGGTGGCCGCCAGCTGGGCGCAGCGCGCATTGCCGCGCTGGAAGCCTGGGTGCAGGGCGACCTGCAGCCGGATCGGACCTGGTTGTTCGACGTGCCGCTGGCCGTGGCGCGCGAGCGCCTGAACCGGTCGCGAGACCTGGACCGCTTCGAGCGGGAAGGGGACGCTTTCTTTGAACGGACCCGCGCGGCCTACCATGCGCGCGCCGACACGTCGGGCGGGCGTATGCGCATCGTCGATTCCAGCCGCAGCATCGACGCGATCCGGGAAGACCTGGCTGCGGACCTGGCCGGGCTGCTTGCGGGTTGGCCGGCATGAGCGTGCCGCAGTTCTACCCCTGGCAGGTGGAAACCGCGCGGGAATGGCTGGGCGCGCAGCAGCGGGAACGGTTCGCCCACGCATGGCTGATCCACGGCCTGGCTGGCATCGGCAAGGTCGAATTTGCCCGTGCCGCGGCGGCGGCGCTGCTGTGCGAGTCGCCGCAGGGCGGGCTGGCCTGTGGCGTGTGTTCGGCATGTACCTGGTATGGGTCGGGCAACCACCCGGACTTCCGGCGCATCCGCCCCGAAGCCGTGGCTTTGGCCGAAGGGGTGCTGGAAGACGCGCTGGATGGCGACATGGACGAGCCGGCCGAAGCGGGCAAGGCAGCCAGCAAACGCGCGCCGTCCAAGGAAATCCGGATCGAACAGATCCGGTCGATGGAATCCTGGGTCAATACGGGCACGCACCGGGGCGGTTTGCGGGTGGTCGTGCTGTATCCGGCCGAAACGCTCAACACCATTTCGGCCAACGGGCTGCTGAAGGTGCTTGAGGAACCGCCGCCCCACACCGTGTTTCTGCTGGTGTCCGACGCCCCAGACCGCCTGTTGCCCACCCTGGTATCGCGGTGCCGGCGTCTGCCGCTGGCCACGCCGCCCGCCGACGTCGCCCTGCCGTGGCTGGAAGCGCGCGGCGTGAAAGACGCGGCGGCGCAATTGGCTGCGGTAGGCGGTGCCCCCGTCGCCGCCGCGCGCCGCATCGAAGCCGATATTCCGGTGCGGGCCGACTGGCTGGAAACGCTTGCGCAAGCCCTGGCGCGCGGCCAGGCGCCCGATGCCGGGGCGCTGGTCGACACGCTGGACAAAGTGCCCGCCACCGAATGGATCGACGCGCTGCAGCGCTGGTGCACCGATCTGGCGCTGCTGCAGGCGGGCGTGCCGGTGCGCTATTTTCCCTCGTTGGCCGACCCGCTGGGCAAGGTGGCCGCACGGGCCAGCCGGCATGCCGTGGCCGATATGGCGCGCTGGCTGACCCGCCAGCGCCGGATTGCGGCGCACCCCTTGAACGCCAAGCTGTTCGCCCACGACGCGATGCTGCGTGTCACGGCGGCGTGCCTGAAAGCAGCCTGACGGCCCGACCCATTCCCTTTTTAGAGCTGACCTGTCGCCATGTTCGTCGATTCCCACTGTCACCTGAACTTTCCTGAACTGCGCAAGCAATTGCCCGACATCCTTGAGGCCATGGACCGAAATCAGGTGGGGCATGCGCTGGTTGTGAGCGTGAACCTGCCGGATTGGCCCGAACTGATGGAAGTCGTGCACAGCCAGCCCAGGCTGTGGGCGTCCGTAGGCGTGCATCCGGATTACGAGGACACGCCAGACCCATCCGTGGAAGAGCTGGTGCGGCTGTCGGCCACCGACAAGGTGGTGGCGATTGGCGAAACCGGACTGGACTATTACCGACTGACGGGCGACCTGGAGTGGCAGCGGGAGCGTTTTCGCCGCCATATCCGGGCCGCGCGCGAGGTGGCCAAGCCCCTGATCATCCACACCCGGTCGTCGTCAGAAGACACGCTGCGGCTGATGCGGGAAGAGGGCGCGGCGCAAGCCGGCGGCGTCATGCACTGCTTTACGGAGTCCCAGGCGGTGGCGGATGCCGCCATCGACCTGAACTTCTACATCTCGTTTTCGGGCATCGTCACGTTCAAGAACGCCAAGGAACTGCACGAGGTCGCGCGCACCATTCCGCTGGACCGGCTGCTGATCGAGACCGATTCGCCCTATCTGGCGCCGGTACCCCATCGCGGCAAGCTCAATGACCCGTCCAAGGTAATCCACGTCGCGGAGCGGATTGCCGATTTGCGAGGGCTGACGGTGGCCGAAGTGGCCAAAGCGTCGACCGATAATTTCTTCCGTCTTTTCAAAGGGATAGCGCATTGACTTGATGCTCTTGCATATTCTGAGCATCCCATCGCGATCTTGAGACTTCACTTGAGGTTGGTGTGGTTAACGCCAAAAACATGCTTATGAATCAAGTGCTTGCCCAACATATTGAAGGTGAATGATGTCTAGTCGTTTCACGCATTCCGCATATCGTTTGGCAGTGTCCGCCGCTGTCGTGGGTGGGCTGGCCGCCGGTTGGATGGTGCCGAATCCTGCGCAGGCCCAGACCCAGAGTCAGGGCCAGCCCAGGGCGCAGGCCGCCACAGCAGGGCAAACCGCCAGCAAGCCGGCGACCGCTCCAGCCGATTTCTGGATCGATATCGCCAACGACCGCGCTGCCAACGTCAAGAAGTTCCTGGCCAAAGGCGTGAGCCCGAATGCCGTCAACGGCAATTCGAACAGCCCGCTGCTGGAGGCGATCAAGGTCGAGGCCTGGGATACCTACGCGGTGCTGATGGCCGACAAGCGCATCGACCTGAACCAGCGCAACTTGCTGGGCGAGTCGCCGCTGATGTATCTGGCGATCAAGAACGACCTGGCTCGCACCAAGGCGATGATCGACCGCGGTGCCGAAGTGAATCAGCCCGGCTGGACGGCCTTGCACTACGCAGCCACGGCAGGCGCCGATGACATCGTCCGGTTGCTGATCGAGAAATACGCCTATATTGACGCCGAATCGCCCGACAAGTCGACGGCGCTAATGATGGCGGTGCGTTACGGCCATGAATCGACCGTGAAACTGCTGCTGGATGAAAGCGCCGATGGCTATGCCCGCAACGAGGCCGGCAAGAACGCAGTGGACATCGGCAATGAAACGGGGAACCAGCGTATCGCCCAATACGTGGTCGAGCGCCTGAACGAAGAGAAGCGGCGCAAGGCGGCGTCGGGGCGCTGACAGGGCACCTTTACGGGGAAAGCGCCGGGTGAACCGAATTCCAGCTTTCCGCGCTAACCTGTTGATCTGTTTGATGTTATAGGGAGCGTCCGCAGCGCTTCCACCACGACCTGGGCAGGCCGCAGGATGTGTTCGCGTGCCAGTGCCACCGCCTTGCCCACATCGCGGTCCAGGGCGGCATCCATCAGCTCCCGGTGGTCCGCATCGGGATCGCTTAACTCGATCCGCCGGGCAAACGCCCGATATCGCTCGGCGTGCAGGAACATCTGTTCCAGCGCTGCCAGCATCCGCTGCGAACCACAGGCGCTGACCAACGCCATGTGGAAGGCGCGATGGGGCTCATCGAAGTGCGGGTTGCCCATCGGCGGCTCGGTGCTTTCGTATCGGGGCACCTTGCGCACGCGGTGATACGCAACGATCACGCGTTCTTCCCACACGCTGTCTCCCCGGTTGATCGACGCTGTCAGTGCCGCTTCGGACATGAGCAGGCGGGCTTCGCACAGGTCCATCGCGTCGTCGGCGGTCACCGGCGCGGCCAGAAAGCCGCGCTGTTCGGAATGGTGGACCCAGCCTTCCGCAGTCAAACGGTTCAATGCTTCCCGCAAGGGAATGACGCCGCAGGCATAACGGGCGCTCAGCGCCTGGATGCGCAGGCGTGCGCCCGGAACCAGCCTTGCACTGATCAGGTCGTTGCGCAGCGCCTGGTACACCAGGCGGATCAGCGTGGGCCGCGGCTCCGCGCCGTCATGCGGTGCCGGCGTGCGGGCAGGCGACCGCGAGGGCAACTCGGCCGGCAACCTGGCTGGCAACTCAGGCGGCAAATCGGGCGGGATGGAACCGTTGGGATCAGTCACGGTTGAGTAAGTAGTCAGGACTCGCGCATTGTACGGTGGCTTGTCGGTCTACCTACAATCCCTGAATGTCGCCTCGAAAATATATGATTTAAGCTCTGGCACCGCCTCGAGCTGGTGCACGGCGGTGCCCGCCGCTGCCTGTTGCCCACTGGGATCACACAGGCCGAGCGGCCCCTGCTTGCGCGTGGCTTCCGACCTTGCCGCTGCGACGGACACCGCAGGCGTGCCCGCCAGTCGCAGCGTGAAGCCGCCTGGTGCACGCAGCCTGCCGAAGCGCACGTTGTGCCGATCTGTCGCCGACCCGGCGTGAATGCAGCCGCCGGCCGGCCAAAATTCTGTAAATACAATGACTTGAAAGGGGAATGTCATGCGAATCATCACGTTTTCGCTGACGCCGGATGGTGGGCCGCGACCGGGTTTGTGGCTAGACGATGGCGGTGTGCTGGACGTGCAGCGCGCGTTTCATCTGGCTGTCGCATCGGGCACATTGCAGGCCCCGCCCGACATGGCCGAGGCCTTTACCTCGGTGCACGGCATCATTGCGCATGGCTACACCGCGCAGCGCGTGCTGTTCTGGATGGCGACTGCGGCGCGAAGCATCGCCATGGCCGCGGCGCGCGTGGCCCGTGAAGACATCCGCCTGCTGGCGCCGATTCCACGGCCAGCCAAAAACGTATTTTGCGTAGGCCGCAATTACGTCGACCACGTCAAGGAAGGCTACGCGGCGCAGGGTCTGGCGGTAAAGCTGCCCGAACACATCCAGCTGTTCAGCAAGCCGCCCACGACCGTGATCGGGCCGGGCGCCGGCATCCCTTACGACGCCAAGGTGACCCAGAAGCTGGACTACGAAGTCGAACTGGCCGTCGTGATCGGCAAGACCGGGATCAATATCGCCGAAGCCGACGCCTACGAGCATATCTTCGGCTACACGATCATCAACGACATCAGCGCGCGCGACCTGCAGCGCCGGCATGACCAGTGGTTCAAGGGCAAAGGGCTGGATGGCTCGTGTCCCATGGGGCCCTGGATCGTGACGGCCGATCAGATCCCCGATCCGCAAGATCTGGCGCTGACCCTGTCGGTCAATGGCGAGCTTCGGCAGCAGGCGCGCACCTCGCAGATGATTTTCGACCTGCGGCGCATCATTGCCGAGCTGTCGCGCGGCATGACGCTGGAGGCCGGAGACGTGATCGCGACCGGCACGCCCTCGGGTGTCGGCTATGCCATGGATCCGCCGGGACTGCTGTCGCCCGGCGACATCGTGGAATGCGAAATCGAGCACATCGGTACGTTGGTCAACCCTGTCATTGCTGTCTGAGGAGTCCCCATGCCGTATCCGCACCGTGACGTGCCTGCCACCTGGCCCGCGCAACGCCCGCTGGCCGTTCCCATCAGCATCATGCTCGAAGGCTGGGCCGACGACACCGCACCGGGCATCGGCCCCATGGGCAATCCGCTCAAGGCGGGCGTGCTGGACCGGCAGGCGATTTCCTGGGCCGAGTACGGCGCCAAGGTCGGCGCCTGGCGCATTCTGGATCTGCTGGACCGGCACCAGGCCCGGGCCGTGTTCTATGTCAGCGGCGTGGTGGCCGAACGCTATCCGGACCTGCTGGCTGCGATCGTGCAGCAGGGGCACGTGGTTGCCGGGCACAGCTGGAGCCAGCACATGATTCCGGCCTATCTGTCGGAAGCTGAAGAACGGCAGGACATTGCCCGCTGCACCGAGGTACTGACACAGGCCAGCGGCAGCCGGCCCATGGGCTGGATCAGCCCGCGCTGCACGCCCAGCCGGTCAACGGCCCAGTTGCTGGCCGAGGCGGGGTACGCCTGGCATGCGGATACCTTCGATTCCGATGTGCCGTATGCGCTGGACACCCCGGCCGGCCCGATCACGGCCATGCCGTTCTCGATGGAAATCAACGACATGCCGCTGTCGGTGCGGTATGGCAATGAACCGCAAGCCTATACCCGCGCGCTGGCCCGCGTGCTCGACAACTGGGGCCTGCTGGGCACGCCGGCCTGCCTGGACATGACGCTGCATGCGCATGTATACGGCCGTCCGGCTGGCGCGATCGAATTCATTCACGCCATTGATCTGGTGCGCCGCCATGAACAGGTGGCGTGGCTGACGCATCATGCCGAGCTGTCGGACATGATGGCGACGCAGGTCCGGTAAGGCGTCCCCCGCCGTCACACCAGGTCCAGCCGCCCCGGCGCGACGCCCTTGAACACGGTTTCCAGCTGGTCCGGGCGTAGCCCGTACAGCCGCTGGAACACGCCGCCGAACACGCTGCGGTAGTCGTTCAGCACCGGATAGTCCCGGTCCTGGAACAGGGTGGCCTGGCTGACGGCGACCTGTTCGCCTGCGATCCGCCCGCCCCGGACGTTGCCGCCCATCACCCAATAGACGGTGCCGTGGCCGTGGTCGGTGCCGCGGTTGCCGTTTTCGCGGAAGGTGCGGCCAAATTCGCTGATCACCACGACCACCGTGTCTTTCCAGGCCGGGCCCATCTCTTCGGCAAACCCCGCCAGGCCGCGTCCCAGTTCGTCGAAGCGGTTGGCCAGGTAGCCGGTCGCGCCGCCCTGGCCGACGTGGGTGTCCCACCCGCCCACATCCACGAAACCGATCTGGAACCTTGACGCCATCAGTCGCGCCATGCGGCGTGCGTCCCGCTCGAAGCCTTTGGCGGACACGGCATTGCGGCTGGCCGCGTCCATTTCCTTCGCGGCGGCTTCCTGCACCGCATCGCGCACGGCAAAACCTTCGGCAACCTGCGCTTTCCAGGCCGTCTGCTCGTACATGGCGGTGATCGCGGCGGCCTGGCGGGCGTCCACCCCGCCTTTGCCTTGCGCGCCCAGCGCCACGTTGGGCACCTGCGCGTCGCCCCGGAACACCAGCGGCGGCTGGCTGGTGAACGCGACCGGGGCGGGGCGGGAGCGATCGGCATTGAGCACCCCGGCCAGCCGGCCCAGAAAGCCGGACTGATAATCGCGGCGGGCAGTCAGCGCCTGACCCATTTCGACCGTGTCCTGCGTTTCGAAGTGACTGCGGCTGACATCATCGGTGCCCGCAAAGGGCACCCAGGCCAACTCGCCCCGTTGATAGAGGGGATATAGCGACTTGGCCAGGGCGGGATGCAGCCCCCAGTCCGCCGTCAGGGGCAATGCCGCGCCAGGGTCTGCGGCGGCGCCGGCCGCCGGTCGGGCGATGGCAAGCGTGGGCCGCGACTGATAGTAGAAGCTGCTGGAGATCGGCACGAGCAGGTTCGCCGCGTCGTAGGCGCCGCGAAGGAAGACCACCAGCAGCCGGGACGATCCGGCGGCCGGCGCGGCGTACAAGGCGCCGCCCCGCGCGGCCAGCGGCAGCAGGGCCAATCGTTTGAGCAGGTCTCTACGGTGCATGTCGGCTCCTTGCGGCAGGGTAAAGGGCGCCGGTCACCGCGCCATGAATTCCGGGGAAGCCAGCAGCAGGGTGTTCCATTCCTGCTGGGACGTCGCCTGTTCCAGCGCCGCCCGGGTGCCGGCCGCCAGGCGATCGCGCATCGCCTGGTAGTAGACCTCGTTGGCCAGTTGGGGAAAGGCGGGGGCCGGCGCGGCATCGGGGGCATCGCCCCGGAACAGGCCGGCGCTGCTGTATCCCACGGTCCGGGCAATCTCGAAGCGGGTCGTCATCTGGCCGGACCCCGACCATGCGTCCGCCGTCAGGGGATAGCCATCGGGGGTTTCGTGGCCATACAGGGGCTGGCCCAGGCGGCCAAGCCAGTTCTGGATGGGCGCAACGTTCAGCACGGGGCGATCGCCATAGGCCAGCCGGACGGCGGACACGACGTAATGCAGCGGATCCTTGAACTTGCCGGGTCCTTCCAGCGACGCGGCAAAGGCCGGCGACTGGAACAGCGTGCGCATGACGGCGCCAATGTCGCCCTCCGTGCGCGTAAAGGTGGCCGCCATGGCGTCCACCAGGGCGGCGGGCGGATCGTCGGCCACAAAGGCCATCGCCAGGCGCTGGCTGATGTGTCTGGCCGTTGCCGGCGATCGGCTCAGGCGGTCCAGGGCCTCGTCGATCTCGGCCAGGCCTTTGCGAGTCAGCGGCGCGCCCAGCAGGACCTTGTCGCCGTTGTCGTGCCGTGCCGGATTGAACTCGAACAGGCCGTCGCGCACGTACGCGTCGCGTTGGCGGGGGGGCAGGGCAGGCGGATCACCCGCGGTGCGCACGCCCAGGCCGGTCAGCACGCGGGCCAACTCCTGTACGTCGTGCTGGGTGTATCCGCCCCCCACGCCCAGCGTGTGCAGTTCCATCAGTTCGCGCGCAAAGTTTTCGTTGATCCGCCGGTTGGCGTTCTGATCATTGTCCAGATAGCGCAGCATGGCCGGATGGCGGGCCGTGGCGCGCAACAGGTCCCGGAAATGGCCCAGGGCATGCGGGCGGATGGCGCGATCCTCGAAGTCACCCACCAGCACGCGCAGGTCGCGTTTGCCGGCGTAGACATTGAAGTGGTTCACCCAGAACGCCGTCATCTGTTCCTGCAGTTGCCGGGGCGAGTACAGGTCGCGCAGCAGCGACCGGGCCGCGGCTTCGCGTTGCAGGCGGTTCATTTCCTGTTGCCAGGCAGTCTGGGCGGCTTTCTTTTCGGCGTCGTCCGTCAGGGTACGCAGGGTTTTCTGCCGGTCTTCCATGTCGGCGGCCAGCGCGGCCACGGGTTGCCGGGTCAGGGTCATGGCGTCGATCTGGGCCTGCACGGCGTCGGGCAGCGGTGCGTGGGGGTCGGGCCGCAGTTGGTCATCCAGGAAGGCGGCCGTGCCCATGACGGCGATCTGCCGCGCCGACGACGGCGTCGCGCCCCAGGTGACGCGGTTCAGCAGTCGTTCCTGGGCCGTGGGCGTGTTGGCCAGCAAGGGGTAGCCGTCCGCGTTGCCGTGACGGCCCGGTGGCGTGGCGCAGGCGGTCAGCAGCAAGCCCAAGGTCAGGCAGCTGGCCCACCGCACGCGGGTAGGCCAGCTGCGGGCGCTTCGCGCGGCCTGGCGGGCCATGGCGGGGACGGCAGCGGGGGCAGCGGGGGCAGCGGGGGCAGCGGGGGCAGGGCGGGCATTCCACAACAGCACGAAGGGGTGTCTCCAGCAACCAGGCCACACGATAAACGGTGCGGTGGCTATCAGCATGCGCCTGATTACCTTTCATTGTGCTGGACAGTTGTCACATGGATGCGGCGTCATCGAGCGCCAGACTCGCCGCAACGGAAGGAAAGTACGTAGAATCGATGAGCCGCCGTGCACACCGATGGTGCGCGGCGTTCCAAACCGATCGACAACCGATCGACCGCCGCAGTTCACGCCCCCGCGGATCACCTTGCGGGCCACCCTCACGGAGACGACGATCGCCATAGCCTCGCCCACGCCCGTTCCGCCCAGCGGCAGTCCGTCCGCCAGTCGCACACCCGCGTCGTCGATCCGTAATCTCAAGCTGGTCCAGAGCCGCCATCGGCTCGCCATCCTGGTTACGTTGGCCTTGACCTTGGTCGTGCAGTGGTCGGCCACCCTCTATTGGGTCGTTGCCGAGGGCAATGCCACACGGCTGCGCGCCGAAGACGTCTTGCGGCAGATGACGATCGCCATGCGCGAGCAGTCCGAACGGCTGCTGCACGACGTCGATTCGTCGGTCAAGACCGCGAAGTTCTGGATGGACACGCATCCGGGCGACGATCCCCGTACCGATCCGGAATTCGGCCGCCTCATTACTTTGCTGCGGGATTCGTCGGGTGGGCTGATCGACATTCATGTGGTGTCCACCGACGGGCTGTCGTACAGCCTGCCGGCGCAGCGCGGCGTCGCGCCGCAGAACGTGGCGGACCGGGACTTCTTCAAGGCCTACAAGCAGTCGCCTGCATCGAACATGATGATCGGCGCGCCGGGACGCACGCCGGGCACCCTTCAGCTGGCGGTGCCGGTCGCGTCCAGGCTGGACCGCCCGCTGCATGGCATTTCAATGGTCTACGCGTCGATCGAGATCCGGCACCTGAGCGGCATGTACGAAGACATCCGCTTCAAGCCCAACGGCACGGTGGCGCTGCTGCGGGACGACGGTGTCGTGCTGGTGCGGGCGCCCTTCGTGGAACAGTACGTGGGCAGGTCGATCGCCGATGGCTACGACTACCTCCGGCACATCAAGAATGGCCAGTCGGGCATGTATATGTCGGGCAATTCGGCGCTGGACGGGCTGGAGCGGCTGGTCAGCTTCATCCGGCTGACCGACTATCCGCTGACCGTGATTGTGTCGGCCGGCGGGGAGGACACCTTTCGCGCCTGGAGAGAAACTCGCCGCCTGTCCATCATCACCGGGCTGGTCATTTCGGCGCTGCTGCTGGCCGGCGCCCTGGGCGGCTTCTACGTGCTGGGCGTGGTGCAGCAGTCCGAAATCACGCTGCGCCGGCTGGCCCTGTTTGACGCACTGACGGGCTGGCTCAACCGCCATGCCTTCGACGACGCCGCGCAGCGCGAATTTACGGTGGCGGGCCGCCAGTCACGGCCTTTGACGGTCATGTCGCTGGACATCGATCACTTCAAGCGGGTGAACGACACCTACGGGCATGCGGCCGGGGATATCGTGCTGCGCAAATTGAGCCGGCAGTGGGGCAAAAGCTTGCGGTCGTCCGACATCACGGGCCGGCTGGGGGGCGAGGAATTCGCGGTGATCATGCCGGACACGGGCGCCGAGCAGGCGGCCGACATTGCACGGCGGCTGCTGGAAGAAACGCGGGCGCTGGTGATCGAGGTCGATGGCGCCATGATTCAGGTCACGCTGAGCATTGGCCTGGCCACCCTGTCACCTTTCGATTTCAGCTTTGACGACCTGCTGCGGCGGTCCGACGACGCGCTGTATAGCGCCAAGCGGGAAGGGCGCGACCAGGTGGTGGTCGCGCCGTCGCAAAGCTGACCGGCTGACGTAGATCAACGGCATCTACATCAACCGCATTTACATCAACGGCATTTACATCAACCGCGTTTACATTAACCGCATGCGAAAGCGCTTGCCCTTGATGTTGCCCTGGCTGAGCGTGGCGCACGCCTCTTTGGCAATGCGCCGGTCCAGCGCCACAAAGCTTGCAAACTCGGCAATATGGATCTTGCCGACCTGATCCTTGGCCAGGCCGCCGTCGCCGGTCAGTGCGCCCAGGATGTCACCCGGGCGCAGCTTGTCTTTCTTGCCGCCCTGGATGCACAGCGTGACCATCGGTGCGCGCAGCGGGCCGCCGGGCGCGGGCGTCAGCGTCTTCAGGTCCGACCAGCGGATCGGCTTGCCCTGGTAGTTCTCGATCAGGTTGGCCCACCGCATTTCATACGGGGCGACCAGGTTCAGGGCCAGGCCTTTTTCCTGCCCGCGGCCCGTGCGGCCGATACGGTGCACATGCACTTCGGTGTCTTGCGTCACGTCCACGTTGATCACGGCGGCCAGCGAGGCAATGTCCAGCCCGCGCGCGGCCACGTCGGTCGCGACCAACACCGAACAACTGTTGTTGGCGAACTGGATCAGCACGTCGTCCCGCTCGCGCTGTTCCAGGTCGCCATGCAAGGCCATGGCGCTGAAACCCCGGGCGACCAGTTCTTCGGCCAGCTCCCGCACCTGCACCTTGGTATTGCAAAAGGCGATGGTGGACGCGGGGCGGAAGTGCTCCAGCAATTGGGCGACGGCGGCGTTGCGTTCGTCGGGATTGATTTCAAAAAAGTGCTGTTCGATCTGGCTGGCGTCGACCAGGGATTCGACCTTGACCTCGGCCGGGTTGCGCATGAAACGGGCGCTGGCCTTGCGGATGTCTTCGGCATAGGTGGCCGAAAACAGCAGGGTCTGGCGTTTGGGCGGGCAGGCCGACACGATGCGGATCGCGTCTTCCATGAAGCCCATGTCGACCATGCGGTCCGCTTCGTCCAGCACCAGGGTCTGGAGCTTGGTCAGGTCGATGCTGCCGCGGTCGATGTGATCGATCAGCCGGCCGGGCGTGCCGACCACGATGTGGGCGCCGTGCTCCAGCGATTCGACCTGCGGGCGGATGGGCGATCCGCCGGTCAGCGTCAGGGTCTTGATATTGCCGGCAAAGCGCGCCAGGCGGCGCAGTTCCCCGGCCACCTGGTCCGCCAGTTCGCGGGTCGGGCACAGCACCAGGGCCTGCGTGCCGAAGTCGGCGGCGGCCAGCTTGTGCAGAATGCCAAGGCCGAAGGTGGCGGTCTTGCCGCTGCCGGTCTTGGCCTGGGCGATCAGGTCGCGGCCTTCCAGGATCAGCGGCAGGCTTTCGGCCTGGATCGGCGTCATGTCGGTGTATCCCAGGCTGTCAAGATTGGCCAGGATGGCGGGGGCCAGCGGCAGACTGGAAAACGAAGTGGTGGTCACGATAGGCGCCAATACGAGCAGAAAGGGGCAAAGTCTAGCAGGCAGCCCCACAAAGCGGGGATTGGTGGGGCGCGGGATGGGAAGGGACGCGCGCCGCCCGGTAGAATGGCGGTCTGTGTTTCCACCCCTTTTTCCGCTTCCCCGGACTGCCGACCTGACCCTGATGACCGACTCCGTTCGCCTTGCCAAACATATTGCCGATACCAAGGGCTGCTCGCGCCGCGAGGCTGAACAGCTGATCGAAGGGGGCTGGGTCCGGGTGGACGGCAATGTGGTGGAAGAAGCCGGATTCCGCCTGGCGGCCGGTCAACAGACCGAAATCGACCCCAACGCCAAGCCCGTGCCGGTGGACCCGGTCACCATCCTCTGGCACAAGCCGGCGGGCTTCGACGTGAGCGGCAACAGCGATCCGGCGCTGCATAAATTGACGCAGGACACCCGGCTGCCGACCGACCGGTCCCCGCTGCAATTCCTGCGAAAACATTTGTCCAACCTGGAACTGGTCACGCCGATCGACGCGGCGGCCAGCGGGCTGGTCGTGCTGACGCAGGAATTTCGCATCGCCCGCAAGCTGCGGGACGACGCGCCGCGCATCGAACATGAATATCTGGTGGAAGTGACCGGCAACATGGCGCCCGACGGCCTGACGCGCCTTAACGCAGGCGGCTTCTATAAAGGCAAGGTGGTGCCGGCCGCCAAGATCAGCTGGCAGAACGAAACGCGCTTGCGGGTGGCCATCAAGACGCCGCCGGAAGGGCTGATCGACCACCTGTGCGCGCAGGTCGGCCTGAAGGTCAAGACGATCAAGCGCCTGCGGATCGGCCGCCTGCCAGTGGCCGGGCTGGAGCCGGGCCAGTGGCGCTATCTGCTGGGCTACGAGCGCTTCTGACCAGGGGATGTCGGGCATGAACACGTCAGGAAAGGGCGGGGCAGCCAACGGCGCGTCTCTGGCGCCAGGCTTCATGGTCGTCCACAGCAACCGGCTGGAAGACTTGCGCAGCCTGGCAGTGTCGTGGATGCAGCGTTACCCGCTTGCGCCGCTGGAAAACGAAGTGATCCTGGTACAAAGCAACGGCATCGCGCAGTGGCTGAAGCTGGCGTTGGCCGAAGACCCGGCGGCCGATGACACGGCGTCGGCGCCGGGGGCTGGGGGGTCTTCGTTCAGCGGCGGCGGCCATGGTTGCGGAATCGCGGCCGCGATTGACGTGCAGTTGCCGGCCAGTTTCCTGTGGACGGCGTATCGCGCCGTGCTGGGGCGCGCGTCGATCCCCGAAAGCTCGCCGCTCGACAAGGCCAGCCTGACCTGGCGCCTGATGCGCCTGTTGCCCACCCTGATCCACCAGGAATCCTTTGCGCCGCTGCGCCGCTTTTTGCACGACGACGCGCAGATGCGCAAGCTGCACCAGCTGTCCGAACGGCTGGCCGATCTGTTCGACCAGTACCAGGTGTATCGCGCCGACTGGCTGGACGACTGGGCCCATGGCCGCGACCAGCTGATCACGTCGCGCAAGGGCGTGCGGGTGCTGCAGGGACAGGAATGCTGGCAGCCCGCGTTGTGGCGCGCCTTGCTGGAAGATGTGGGCGCCGAAAGCATGTCGCAAAGCCGCGCCGGGGTGCATCAGCGTTTCATGGCCACGCTGCGCACGCTGGAAAGGCGTCCGGCCGGGCTGCCGCGCCGGCTCATGGTGTTCGGCATTTCGTCCATGCCGGCCCAGGCTCTGGAAGCGCTGGCGGCGCTCGGCAAGTTGTGCCAGGTGCTGCTGTGCGTGCACAACCCGTCGCAGCATCACTGGACCGACATCGTGGCCGACCAGGATCTGCTGCGTCACCAATATCAACGCCAGCGCCGCAAGCCGGGCATGCCGGCCGTGATCGACGCGGACGTGCTGCACCGCCACGGCCATCCGCTGCTGGCGGCGTGGGGCAAGCAGGGCCGCGACTACATTCACCTGCTCGACAGCTTTGATGCGCCCGATCAGTATCGCGAGGCCTTTGCGGACGTGAGCGATCGGCGCATCGACCTGTTCACGGAACAGCCGGCCGACACCTTGCTGACCCAACTGCATGACGACGTGCTGCAGCTGCGGGCCATGGAAGAAACGCGCGACACCTGGCCCCCCGTGGACCTGGATGCCGACACGTCGATCCGCTTTCATGTGGCGCACGGCCCGCAACGCGAAGTCGAAATCCTGCACGATCAGTTGCTGGCGCGGTTCAGCGCCGACCCGACCCTGCGGCCGCGTGACGTGATCGTGATGGTGCCTGCCATCGACACCTACGCGCCCCATATCCAGGCTGTCTTCGGGCAGATCGACCACACCGACGACCGCCACATTCCGTTTACGCTGGCCGACCAGGGGCAGCGCGGCCGCGAGCCGCTGCTGATCGCGGTCGAACATTTGCTGCGGCTGCCCGAAAGCCGCTTTGCCGTCAGCGACGTGCTGGACCTGCTGGATGTGCCCGCATTGCGCCACCGCTTCGGCATCAAAGAGTCGGACCTGCCCACCCTGCATCGATGGATACAGGGCGCCGGTATCCGTTGGGGACTGGATGCCGCGCAGCGTGCGTCGCTGGACCTGCCGGGCGGCATGGAGCAGAACACCTGGCGCTTCGGCCTGCGGCGGATGCTGCTGGGGTATGCGGTGGGGCAGGGCGACAGCTTCGACGGCATCGAACCGTATGACGAGATCGGCGGGCTGGACGCCGCGTTGATCGGGCCGCTGGCCGGCCTGCTCGACGCGCTGGACACCACGCGCGATCAATTGGCGATCGATGCCGACCCCATGATCTGGGTGGCGCGGCTGCGCACGATGCTGGCCAGGTTCTTCCTGGCCGATGACGACCGGGACGTGGTGCAGCTGGGCCGGCTGGAACAGCTGCTGGAAGACTGGGAAACCACGTGCGACAGCGTGGGCCTGACCGAACCCTTGCCGTTGACCGTGGTGCGCGAAGCGTGGCTGCAGGCGCTGGACCAGGGGCGGCTGAACCAGCGCTTTCTGGCGGGCGCCGTCAACTTCTGCACGCTGATGCCGATGCGGGCGATTCCTTTCCGGGTGGTGTGCCTGCTCGGCATGAACGATGGCGACTATCCGCGCGCGCAGCCGCCGCTGGACTTCGACCTGATGGGCGGGGACTACCGGCCCGGCGACCGTTCACGACGCGAAGACGATCGGTACCTTCTGCTGGAAGCGGTGCTGTCGGCGCGCGAGCAGCTGTATATCAGCTGGGTGGGCCGCAGCATTCGCGACAACAGCGAGCGGCCGCCGTCGGTCCTGGTGGGGCAGTTGCGGGATCACCTGGCGGCAGGCTGGCAGACGGTGGATGACAGCGACCTGCTGGACGGGCTGACGGTGGTGCATCCGCTGCAGCCGTTCAGCGCGCGGTATTTCCTGCCGTCTTCCGGTAGTGATGACGCCGGGGCGGGTGGGGGGCAGGCAGGGGGTGTTGTAGCGGGGGGTGTGGCGTCGGCGTCGTCCCTGGCAGGCAACCGCGGACTGTTCAGTTACGCCCGCGAATGGGCGGTGCTGCACGGCGGAGGCGATGACATAAGCGATGACCTAGGCGATGGACAGGGGGCGGCGGGCTTCGGGTCAGGCTTCGGCCCCGGACCGGCGTCAAGGCCAGATTCCGGGGCGGGGGCGTCTCTGCACCTGACGACTGCCTCGGCCAATGCATCCACTGCACCCACTGCCTGGACGCCGCCCGATGCGATCGACGTGGCCGAACTGCAGCAATTCCTGCGCGACCCGCTGCGGACGTTCTTCAATCAGCGTCTGAAAGTCTTTTTTGACGACGACACGCCCGAAGCGGTCGACGATGAGCCCTTTGCCCTGGACCCGCTGCAGCGTTATGCGTTGAGCGACAGCCTGCTGCAGGCCGGCATGGCCGCGACGACCCATGACGAAGCCGAAGATGCCCTGGCCCGCCGTGCCACACAGCTGCGCCGCAGCGGCGTGCTGCCCATGGCGGGCTTTGGCGAAAAGCAGCAGGCCGGCTTGTTGGTGCCGCTGCCCGACCTGCTGGCGCGCTATCGCCAGGCGCGCAGCGCGTGGCCGGTGGAAGTCGCGTCCCCCTGGCCCATCGATTTCCATCATGGCAAGGTTCGGGTCGAAGGCTGGCTGGGCGGCTTGCGCCAGGCGGACGGCGACAGCGGGCGGCATGCGGTGCTGACCGCCGTGCCCAATGGATTGCTGGCATCGGCGCGCGCCTTGAAGTGGCATCGCCTGACGCGCCTGTGGGTGACGCACCTGGCTGGCAACGCAAGCGGGCTGGACCTGACCAGCATCGTGGTGGCGTCCGACGTGACCTTGACGTTCGAACCCGTGCCGCCGGTGTACGCGGCCCAGGTGCTGAACGAGCTGGTGGACGGCTGGCTGGCCGGCATGGCCGAGCCCCTGCCGGTGGCGCTGCGCAGTGCGTTCGTGTGGCTGGCGAATGTCGAAGCGGGGCAGGCGACCGGCGCGCGGACCGGCGCGAGCCACGATGATGCCGCGGCGGCGTCCATGCATGCCAAGGCCTATGACGAAGCCCGCAAGGTGTACGAAGGCGGTTTCAACACGACCGGCGAAATGGCGCAGAACCCGTATCTGGCCCGCCATTACCCCAGCGCCGAAGCCCTGTTTGCCGACGGCCGCTTTGCGCACTGGGCCGAGCGGCTGTACCGGCCGCTGTTCGAAGCCGGGACGGCTGCTCTGGAAACCGCCGTCAAGGCAAAGGCGCCGGAATGACGACGCGCAAATTGAACCCTGCCAACCGACGCCATGATGCGGACAGTCGGAACGATGCGGACGAGGGGAACGATGCCATTGACCGCGCCAACGCCGACGCCAGGCCTGACGAACGTGACAGCACGCCGATGTTCGACACGCCGATGTTCGATTCATCGGTGACGGAGGCGGATGACGACGCCCCCATGTTCCCGGATTCGCAACTGGGGTCGGCCGCGGACGATGAACCGATGTTCGCGAATGACGCGCCGATGTTCGGTGGGGCGTCACCCTCCGCCGTACGGGATGACGGGCCAATGTTCCCGGAAGACACCCCGATGTTTCCGGATGACGGCAGCGCGGTCGGGCGCGATGGCGGCGATGACGACGCATTCTTCTTCAATGAAGGCGACGATCAGCAAGACCACGACGCCGACGACGCCGATGCAAACGCGGACGCCTACGCCGACCCCGACGACATCGACGCCGGCAACGACGACGACTTCGTCGAAGACGATCTGTCCGACGCGCCCCTGGCGCTGCGCTTCCCGTTGCAGGGCAGCCGGCTGATCGAAGCCAGTGCCGGGACCGGCAAGACCTTCACCATCTCGGCGCTCTACGTGCGCCTGGTGCTGGGCCACGGCGGCCCGGGCCTGGCGTTCCCGCGCGAGATGGCGCCGCCCGACATCCTGGTGATGACCTTTACGGACGCGGCCACGCAGGAATTGCGCGACCGCATCCGCGCGCGGCTTGCCCAGACGGCACGGTTCTTTCGCGAAGAGATCGCCGCGCCCGATCCGCTGATGGCGCGGCTGCGCGCCGGCTATCCGCGCTCGGCCTGGCCGGGCAATGCCAGCAAGCTGGACATTGCCGCCCAGTGGATGGACGAAGCGGCCGTATCGACCATACACGGGTGGTGCCAGCGCATGTTGCGCGAACATGCGTTCGACAGCGGCAGCCTGTTCACCCAGACCCTGGCCACCGACCACACCGATCTGCTGGCCGATGTCGTACGCGATTACTGGCGGCAGCACTGCTACGGGCTGACCGGTACCGCGCTGGATTGGGTCGAAGCCAACTGGAAGACACCCGACACGCTGCGCGCCAAGGTCACCGGCCTGCTCGGCGCGACCGAGCCTTCGACGCATCTGGTACCCCTGGGCGACCTGATTGCGCAGACGCTGGAGGAACGGCGGCGGCATCTGGCCGACCTGAAGGCCCCATGGGCGGCATGGATGGCGGAACTGATGCCGCTGATCGAGTCCGCCTGCGCCGCCAAGCAGGTGGACGGGCGCAAGCTGCAGGTGGCGCGCACGCGGGGCTGGTGCGATCTGGTGACCGCGTGGGCCACGACGCCCGAGGTCGACGTGCTGGACATCAAGACCGGCTTTGAACGCCTCACCACCCAGGGCATTGCCGACGTGTGGAAAAGCGGCACGCCGCTGACTCACCCGGCGCTGGACGCCATGCCTGGACTGCAGCGCGCGCTCGCATCGCTGCCGCAGCCCGACACGGCGCTGCTGCGGCATGCCGCGCAATGGGTGCGCCACCGTTTCGACCAGGAAAAACGCCGTCGCGCCGAAATGGGGTTCGATGACATGCTGCAGCGGCTGGACGACGCCCTGCATGGCGAAAACGGTGACCGGCTTGCCGACCTGATCCGTACGCAGTTTCCTGTCGCGATGGTGGACGAGTTCCAGGACACCGACCCGGTGCAATACCGCATCTTCGACAAGGTCTACCAGGTCGAGCAGAACCGCGACGATTGCGCGCTGTTGATGATCGGCGACCCGAAGCAGGCCATTTACGCGTTTCGCGGCGCCGACATCTTCACCTATCTGCGCGCGCGGTCCGCAACCGAGGGCCGGCACGCGTCGCTGGACACCAACTTCCGGTCCACCCACGCCATGGTCGCGGCGGTCAACCGGGTGTTTGGCATGGCCGAAGACCGACCGGCGGGGCGGGGCGCTTTCCTCTTTCGGCGTGGCAGCGGCAATCCCGTGCCGTTCCTGTCGGTGGCCGCGGCGGGGCGGAAAGAAGGTTTTACGGAACGCGGGGCTTTGGCACGGGCTGAACTCGAGCCGGGCGGGCTGACGAGGGATGCCGGACGCCACAGCGCCGCGATGCCGGCAAATGCGGCCCACGGCGATGCGGCACATGGCGATGCAGCACATGGCGATGCAGCATCCGGCAATCCGACAGCCGGCCACAGCGCTGCGTTGACGGTCTGGCATATGGCCAGCGACGCGCCGGTCGGCAGCGGCGGCTATCGGCATCACTTCGCCGGTGTCTGCGCAACCGAAATCGTGCGCCTGCTGAATCTGTCGTCACAGGGCGAAGCCGGCTTTGCACGCGACAATGCGCCGGGCTCACCACTCACACCGCTGCGCCCCGCCGACATCGCCATCCTGGTCCGCGACTTTGCCGAAGCCCGCGCCATTCGCAGCGCCCTGTCGCAGCGCGGGGTACGCAGCGTCTACCTGTCGGACAAGGATTCCGTGTTTGACGGTCAGGAAGCCAGCGACGTGCTGGCTTGGCTCAAGGCCTGCGCCGAGCCCGACCTGGACCGCCCCCTGCGCGCCGCCCTGGCCACCCGCACGCTGGCGTTGCCGCTGGCCGCGCTGGAACGCATCAACCAGGACGAACGCCATTGGGAAGACCGCGTCATGCAGTTCCGCCAGTACCGCGGGCTGTGGCGCAAGCAGGGCGTGCTGCCCATGCTGCGGCGCCTGCTGCACGACTTTGACCTGCCGCGCGCGCTGATGCAGCGGCCCGATGGCGAACGTGTGCTGACCAACCTGCTGCACCTGGCCGAACTGCTGCAGCAGGCCGCATCGGAACTGGACGGGGAGCAGGCCGTGATCCGGCATCTGGCCGACCATCTTGGCCAGCCCGGGCAAACGGCGGAAGAGCAGGTGCTCCGCCTGGAAAGCGATGAACAGCTGGTGCGCGTCGTCACGGTGCACAAGTCCAAGGGCCTGGAATATCCGCTGGTCTTCCTCCCCTTTGTGTGTGCCTTCAAACCCGTGGATCCGGCCCGGCCCCCGGTACGGTTTCACGACGCGCAGGGGAAGCTGGTGGTGCGTACCGCACCCGATGCTGACGACGTAGCGCGTGCCGATGACGAACGCCTGGCCGAAGACCTGCGCCTGTTATATGTCGCGCTGACCCGCGCCCAGCATGCGTGCTGGCTTGGCGTAGCCGATCTGAAGCGCCGGGGCGATGCGTCGGTGCTGCATCGGTCGGCGCTGGGCTACCTGCTGGGGGGCGGAGATCCACTGCCGCACAGCGGGGCGTTGGCGCAATGGCTGGATGAACTGACGAAGGTAAGTGCGGAGTCGGGCGATGTGGTGTCGGGGGGTGCGGTGTCAGAAGACACGGCACTGCCACCCCCTGCATTAGCGCATCCGGCACTGCGCGTCGTGCCCGCGCCCGAGGTCACACGAACGTTCCTGCACCAGCCGCAGATCAGGAAGCGGGCGCCCGACGTGCGGCGGCCGCAGCGCAGCAAGGCGGATCACTGGTGGATCGCGTCCTACAGTGCACTGACGATCGCGGATCAGCGGGTGGCGAGTGATGACGGGTTCGACTCGGCCATGCTGGATGCGGGTCCCGATGAACGCGCTGTGCAGGATGAACACCTTGCGCACATTGACCAAGGTCGGGCGATGGAAGCGGGGGAAAGAGGTGCCGGCACGGGCGCCGGCGCCCTTGGCCTTGAAGGCGCCGAAAACGACCTGGGCGACGACCGCTGGGCGCGCGATGCCGACCCTTCAGGCCCCAGCGGCTTCGACGGTGACGACAGTTCCGTTGACGACCTGACCGCCAGCGATCTCGACCTGCTCGCGTTCGGTGACCGCGACGCGGACTTTGGCGATCCCCAATACGGCGACCTGAGCCCCGACACGCCCGAAGCGCAGAAAGCCTTTGACGACGACGTGCCCGACGCCGGCGACGCGTTGAACGCCGCCTACGCCACCGGCAACCCGGGCGTCGGGCTGCACGGTTTTCCGCGCGGCCCCAACCCGGGCACCTTCCTGCACGGCTTGCTGGAATGGGCCGGCGACGAAGGCTTTGGCACGGCCGCCGCCGACCGCGCCGCATTGGTCGACGCCGTGGCGCGGCGCTGCAATCGCCGGGGCTGGGAAGCGTGGATCCAGCCCCTGAGCGACTGGCTGGCGGCCCTGCTGGTATGTCCGCTGCCCACGGGCGCAGGGGCACCGGTCAAACTGTCCGGGCTCGACGCCTATCAGGTCGAAATGGAATTCTGGTTCCAGAGCACCCGGGTTGACGTCACACGTCTGGATGCCCTGGTCCGCCGCCACACCCTGGGCGGCGCGCCCCGCGCCCCCGCCAACCCGGCCTTGCTCAACGGCATGTTCAAAGGATTTATCGACCTGGTGTTCGAACATGACGGCCGCTACTACGTGGCCGACTACAAATCGAACTGGCTCGGCGACGACGACGCCGCCTACACGCAAGACGCCATGCGCAAGGAAATGCTCAAGAAGCGCTATGACTTGCAATACGTGCTGTATCTGCTTGCGCTGCATCGCCAACTGAAGGTGCGTTTGCCCGATTACGACTATGACCGGCACGTGGGCGGCGCGCTGTATCTGTTCCTGCGCGGCAGCCGCGCCCCCTCGAAAGGCGCCTTCCACACACGTCCGCCGCGCGCATTGATCGAAGCGCTGGACGCCTTGTTTGCAGGCCGCAGCCTGACCGGAGTCGCGGCATGAAGAAGAAGCCCGTGGTAGCAGAAGGGCAGGGCGATCTGTTCGCCGGCATGCCGTCGCCAGCAGCGGAAGACGCGCGCGATGACAAGGCCAATCCGGGTGCTGTGTCCGCCCTGCGTGAGCCGGAAGAACTTCCCCCAGCGAACGGTTTGGCGACGGGTTCGGCGCCCGCGACGCCATCGCCGCATCTGGATGACAGCGCGGCGCTGATGACCGTGCTTGAGCAATGGACCCAACGCGGCTGGCTGCGTGCCTTGGACCTGGCCTTTGTCGGCTTCCTGGACCGGCTGCGCCCGGAAGCTGATCCACGCCTGCTGGTTGCCGCTGCCTTGGCCAGTCATCAACTGGGCCACGGACACGTCTGCCTGGACCTGGGCGCGACGCTGGACAGTCCCGACTTTGCCTTGTCCCTGCCGCCCGAAGGGGACACGGGTCGGGGACCGACGCCCTTGCCGTCCGACGTGCTGGCCGGCCTGGATGTCGACGGGTGGCGCGCCGCGTTGGCGGGCAGTCCGCTGGTGGAACAGGTCGATGGCACGCACTTGATTGCCAGCAACGACCCGGCGCTGGCCGACCGTCCGCTGGTGCTGCTGGGCCACCGGCTGTATCTGCGCCGGTACTGGCGCTACGAGCGGCGGGTCGGCGACGCCTTGCGCGCGCGGCTGACCCTGCCGGCTACGCCGCCACCTGACCTGGCAGACAGCATGGGCGCGCTGTTTCCGCGTTCGCTGGCGGCCACCGCCGAAGAATCCCGCACCGATTGGCAAAAACTGGCCTGCGCGCTGGCCGCCCGGGGCGCCTTCAGCATCATCACCGGCGGCCCGGGTACCGGCAAGACCACCACCGTCATCCGCCTGCTGGCGCTGCTGCAACGGCCCGCGGTCGAAGCTGGACAGCCGCTGCGCATCCGCCTGGCGGCGCCCACCGGCAAGGCAGCGGCACGCCTGTCCACATCAATCGGCGAACAGGTCAGCCGGCTGGACGTGGCCGACGACGTGCGCGCCGCCATCCCGACCGACGTCACGACCCTGCACCGGCTGCTCGGCAATCGCCCCGACAGCCGTCATTTCCGCCATCACGCGGGGCATCTGTTGCCGCTGGACGTGCTGGTGATTGACGAAGCGTCGATGGTCGACCTGGAAATGATGGCGGCCGTCCTCGATGCCTTGCCACTGCACGCCCGCCTGATCCTGCTGGGCGACAAAGACCAGCTGGCGTCGGTGGAAGCCGGCGCCGTCCTGGGCGATCTGTGCCGCGATGCGGAGGCCGGCCGCTACAGCGATGCGACGCGCCAGTGGCTGGAAGCCGTCAGCGGCGACCCCGTGCAAGATCCGCAATTGCTGCCCGGTACCGATGACGACTACCCGCTTGCCCAGCAGACCGTGATGCTGCGGCTGTCGCGCCGTTTTGGTGAAGGCAGCGGCATTGGCCGGCTGGCACGTGACGTCAATGCGGCCGATGCCGATGCCGCGCAGGCGACGCTCGAAGCCTTGTCGCGGCAACCCGGCAGCGACACCCGGCACATCGAACTGGAACGTGCCGGCGCCAAAGCCTTGGAAACGCTGGTGCTGGACGGGTACCCAACCGGTACGTCGTATGACGGCGGTGCACCGCAGGGGGCATTCGAAGGCAACGCGCCCATGGCTCAGGGCTCGCGGCACAACGACGAAAGCCCGCCCTCGGCCCAGGGTTCGGGATACGACCCGCGCAGCGCGCCCTCGGCTCAGGGCTACGGACATTACCTGGACGTTTTGCGCCGTGAGCGTCCCCCGGCATCCACCGGCCCCGACGATCCGGCCTGGGCGGCGTGGGCCAGCGCCGTGCTTGCCGCCTTCGACACCTTCCAGCTGCTATGCGCGGTGCGCAAAGGCGACTACGGCGTCGAACGGCTGAACGCCCGCATCGAAACGGCGCTGGCCGCACGCGGCGGTATCGATCCCCGCCAGGCCTGGTACGAAGGGCGGCCCGTGCTGGTCACCCGCAACGATTACGGCCTGGGCCTGATGAATGGCGACGTCGGCATTGCGCTGATGCTGCCCGAAGCCCAGACCCTGAACGGCGCGCCGCGCGAATCCCGGCTGCGTGTCGCCTTCCCGCGCAACGACGGCAGCGGCGCCTTGCGCTTCGTGTTGCCCAGCCGGCTCGGCGCGATCGAGACCGTGTACGCCATGACTGTGCACAAAGCGCAAGGGTCGGAATTTGCGCATACCGCACTGATCCTGCCCGAAGCGTTGAACCCGGTGTTGACGAAAGAATTGATCTACACGGGCATCACACGCGCCAAGACGCGCTTCACATTGATCGAACCCCGCCGCGGTGTCTTCCGGGACGCCGTCGGCCGGCGCGTGAAGCGACTCAGCGGCCTGGTCATGCACCTGTCGCAGGGGGACGAGGGGGAGGCGTCATGACAGCTGGGACTCGCAGTAACAACGGCGTGTGCGCGCGCGTCGTCGCAACAGGAACGCCCGCCAAGGGTGAAGCCGACAGGGCAGCACGTTCATGACCAGCGACCTCTTCGACGCCTTGCCCGACGCCCCGGGCAACCCGCAGCCCCTGGCCGACGGCGCCTGGCTCTTCCCTGGCTTTGCCCGGGCCGACGCCACGGCTCTTTTGGCCGCCATCCATTCCGTGATCGAGGCCGCGCCCTTGCGCCACATGGTCACGCCAGGCGGACACGAAATGTCTGTCGCCATGACCAACTGCGGCCCCTTGGGCTGGGTGTCCGACGCGCGCGGCTACCGGTATTCACCCACTGATCCCCAAACCGGCCAACCCTGGCCGGCCATGCCGTCGGGGCTGCGCAAGCTGGCAATCCATGCAGCCGAACGCGCCGGCTACCCGGCTTACGAACCCGATGCCTGCCTGATCAATCGTTATATTCCCGGCGCACGCATGTCGCTGCACCAGGACAAGGACGAGCGCGACGCGGCCGCACCGATCGTCTCGCTATCGCTGGGACTGCCCGCGACCTTTCTGTTTGGCGGCATGAAACGCGCTGATCGGCCGCAGCGCTACCGGCTGGCCCATGGCGACGTGGTGGTGTGGGGCGGCCCGTCGCGGTTCGTTTTCCACGGCGTCGCGCCCTTGGCCCAGGGGCATCACCTTGACGTCGGGGGCCACCGGTTCAACGTCACGTTCCGGAAGGTGACCTGATCAAGAACGCGCCTTTACACGGGCGCCTGACTGCGCACCCACGCATCCACCGGTTCGCGCGACGCTTCGATAAAGTCCGCCGCCTCGGCCAGGAACGATGACCCCTGGCGAAAATATTCGATCGATACCCCGTGCAAGGCGTTCTTGAGATCGCTGGCCGACACAAAGTCCGACGCCAGAAATTCCTGATAGGCCGGCTGGGCATTCAGGCACAACTCCACAGCCTGGTGATAACTCTGCTGCGCAGTCGTCGCCTTGGCTTCTTGCAGCATGTCATCGATCTCGGCCAGGTTTTCCCCCCGCGCGTTGTAGAAGAGCTGCGCGAAGCCGCCCTGGTCCACGTTGTACTGGAAGAAACTTGCCAGGTAGACCATGAACACGCGTGGGGGAGGGCGCTGCGAATTGTCCGCATGCTGCAGCGTTTCCTGGATGACCCGGTTCAGCTGCGCAAGCAGGTCAGTGGTGTGAACAAGGGATTCGGGCGTCATGGCAATTCCGTAGGCGAAAGGCTAGCCATGACCTTACACGCTCCAGCCCGCGGGGCGGGCTACCAAGCGTGACGACGCAGGGTGACGACGCAGATTGACGACGCAGGGGCGACGACTGCCGGCGCCCTCGTCCTTTTGGCGCATGGCACCTCGTCCTTCCGGCAACTAGGATCGTCCGGTGCGTCTGCGTCTCACTCCATCGCGTCGCGCATCCCGGGGGGGACGTTCACAATGTGGCGAATGGTGAGGCGAGGCGTGTGGGGAGCGCTGGCGGTGTCGGCGCAATTGCTGGTGGTGCCACCCGGCTGGGCCGGAGAGGGAGACGTGCTTGGTCCGGCCCCCAGCAGCCGAGCCACGCTCGACAGGTTCGACGACGCGGATGTCAACGCACGGCGCGACGCGATGGACACGGCTGCCGTCACCTTCCCGATGGAAATCCTTGAATCCCGCGGCGGATACGTCAAGGTCAAGGACGGCGCGGGCACCGACATGTGGCTGCGCAGCAGCCAGCTGCGGATCCGGCGCGATGTTCCGGCCACCGTATGCGTCGCCAGCAATCGACCTCACTATCAAGCTTCAACGCCCGGCATTGCCAGGGATTGCCCATGACCGCCGGCAGCGTTGCGCGCGGCCAGGAGGGTCTGCACGCGCGCGGCCCCGATCGCCTGGCCCTGCGCATCACGCTGACGTCGGCCCTGGCAATCCTGACAGCTTGCGAAACGATGCCGAAGGCAATTTCCAACCTGCCGTTCGCCGACAAGCTCACGTCAGCGCCGTCCGTACAGGGCGCGCTGCCGCCGCCCGAAGCCCGCACCTGGCCCGACAACTATGCCGATGTGATGAACCAGCGTGCCCGAGGCTACGGACTGGCGCGCATGCCGAATGCCGAGGCGTACCTGAACGCCCTGCATGCCCGCATCAAGACCCTGGCGGGTGTGCCGCAATGGCCTGGGCGGGTCTACGTGCTTGGCAGTCCCACCCTGGACGCCTACGTGACGTCGGCAGGAAACATCTACCTTTCCCAGATGTGGCTGGCATCGGCAGAGAGTGAAGACGAAATCGTTGCTCTGCTTAGCCATGAGTTCAGCCATGTCTATCTGCACTATCACCAAATTGACGCCTCGGTGCAGGAAGGCGATCAGGCGGCCGGACAGGCCGCCTTCACCGTCGGCCTGATTGAAAAGCCGGTGCGCGGCTGGAACCACACCGACACGCTGTCGACCAGCTACGCGCTGGGCCGTGACGTGATTGCCTCGGCATGGGGCCGGTCGCAGGAATCGGCGGCCGACAATCTGGGACTGAACCTGAGCCTGAAGCTGGGTTACGGCTACGAAGCCGGATTCAAGACGCTGCTTGAACGCATCGCGAGCTGGGAAGAGCAGAATGCGGCCAGGCAAAAAACGTTGCGTGCGGAACTGCAGGATCCAACAGGTCAGGCAACCGCTGCACGAGTCATGCAGGAGCAGGCACGCAAGGTCGTCCCAAACAGCGGTGCGCTGAACGCGCCGATCAAGGAAGCGTCGGCCAGCGTCGGAAACTGGGTGGCGCAAAGTCGTGATCAGTTGGGGCAGTGGTGGAAGTCGGCCAACAGCAGCCATCCGGATATCGCTGCGCGGATGGACACCTTGGCCAGGTCGGTCGACGCCTTGCCGCCGACGCGGGAAGATCCAGCAGGGCGCGTCGCGCCGTGGAAGCAGATGCAGTCGGATCCCCAGACCGCGACCATCCTGAACAACTATCGGCTGGCGACCCAGGCGCTGGCCAATCTGGAAGATCCCAAGGCACCCGCGTTGGCGCAGCAGGCTGCAAGCGAACCGACCGCGCGGCATGCCTTGCCCTTGCTGGCGCTGTACAAATCGCGGCTGGCGCAGCCTGCGCGTGCCGTCGCGGTGAATGCAAAGGACCCGGGCGCCGTGCTGGATGCCAATTTGACGTCGGACGCGGACCGCAGCTGGGCCGTGTACCTGGAACGCGCCATGCAACTGCAGTCGTCGCGGCAGTATCCGGCAGCCAGACGTGTGATGGACACCGGCTTTGCCTACTTCGACACGGCACGCGATGCGTGGCCCGAAGCGATCCGGTTTACCGGCCAGACGCAGGGGTGGCCGCAGGCAAAAACGCTGGCCGCAAGCTGCGCCAAACGCTTTGCCGGCATGGCAGCGGCGTGCAACGAGGCCGCCAGCAGCCCGGCCGAGCAGACCGCAGCCAACGCGGACCGCCTGCGCAAGGAAAGGCAGGTCGTCGACCAGGTCATCAAGACGCGATGAGCGCCGAGCATCCGGCTGACGGGGTGCCTGCCCGGGCAAGCGCCGCCGTGGACGGCGTTCCCTCGGGCTTCGATCCGCCCGGTGCGCTTCCCCGCCACGTGGAGGACGGAATTGTCTGCACGCACTTCGGTCGCTGGCTTCGCGATGCCATCCCGCAAGCAACAGAGCCCGCCAGGACGCCCACTCAGTTCGTGACCGCCTACGTCATGCTCGTCGTCATTTCGCTGCTGTTATTGGCGCTCGGCAGCCAGATCAACGGCGGCAGCCTGGCCGTCACGCGCTACTTTGCCCGAGGGCAAGCCCCGATCAGCGGACTGGCGTACGACTCGGCAGCCCGCAACCGGATTCTGGTGGTGCTGTACGACAGTCAGTTCCTGGCAGCCAACCGGTCGCCGTGGCCGCTGACCTATGGCGAGCATGCCGACTGGCTGGACCGCCTCGTGCCAGACGACAAGAACCTGCCTGCCGGCATCCTGGTCGACATCACGTTCGGACAGGCAAGAGTGGATCGCACGCTGAGCGAACTTGGCCAGACCTTATGTCGGATCAGGAATCAACATAAGGTGCCGATATTCCTGGCCGGCATCCCGTCGCCCACGACCGGGCAACTGCAGGTGCGTGCGGACCTTCAGGCAGTACGCGACCGGCAGGCGTCACGTGACCAGCCGCGGGATCCCTGTTTTGAATTGGTGGGCGCCTCCATCAGCCTGGATCCCGTCGACCGCCTGGTGTGGAGCTATCCGGTCGCCAGCTACCTGCACAATCAGGAATGGCAAAGCCAGCCCCCGAATGATCAGGCGCGGCCGGCGTTCCGCAGCGCGGCGTTCGCCATGGCGACGGCGGTGACACGGGCGCCAGGCACCGATCCCCGCAATCCGACGCTGGTGCCTGCCTTGGCCCTCAGCAAGGTCGGGCCAGCGCCGCCGGCCATGGCCCTGGTGTGGGGCGCTACGCCTGCCGAGCCCCTGACGGCCAACAATGCCACCATCCGCACCGGCGACGCCGCCGCGCGGCAGGTTGCGGACGGGGAGTGGCGCCATTGCACGCTGACACCTTCAGCGGCGTCGATGTGGTTCCCTGGCTTCCTGCAGCGCCTGGTGGGACGGACGCCGCCGCCGCGGCCGTGTCCCTATCATCAGACCCTGTCCATGGCGGAGGTGGGCAGCATGGAACCTGCCCAGCTGGCCGCGATTGTCCGGGACCGTTATGTCCTGGTTGGCGCAGCGATCCCCGGCTACAACGACCTGATCGAAACGCCAGTGCATGGAACGCTGCCCGGCGTCTACCAGCATGCGATGGCGCTCGACAATCTGCTCACCTATGGGGACCAGTACCGGCTGGACGAGTCCTGGAGTCTGCTGCCATCGACGCATCTGTGGGTACCCGGTCTGCTGGTGATCTGCATCGTGTTCGGGGTGCATCAAGGCTGGCGATGGCTGCGGATCGGGGCAGCCGGCTGGGCAAGAAATTACGCCGGTGGCGGGCCTGCAGACAGTCATCGCGGAGCTGGGCGCCGTGTGTGGGTCTATCTGCTGACCGGGGATAACGGCGCGCTGCCGACGTCGGTCTGCGATCGCGTCGCCCATGCGATGGTCAAGGTGCTGGGATGGGTCGTGCGCATCCTGCTGCAGGCGGCGATCGCGGCGGGCATGATTATGTTTCTGCAAGCGCATTACCGCATCGGCATGCTGCCCATCGCGGAGTTGGTCGGCATGACCCTGGTGGCCGAAGGGCTCCAGCATGTGCATCGTTTCGCCGGCATGCTGCGGGGGGATCCGGAGCATGCCGGCAAACATTGATTCGCTTATGCCCTCGACACCCGCAACACCGACGTCGCGCCGCCTCCACATGCGATCCCCAGCGTGATGACCTGTGCGTCGATGGACGCGGCGCGTGTCGGATCTTCTCCGGTGCCCGGGTTGACCGGATAGGCCGGGAACGCGGATGCCGCAATGGATAGGCGCAGCGACTCGCCTGCGGCCACGGTGACGCATGTCGACTGCATCGTCACGTCCACCAGCGGATCCGCGGGTGGCGTCCGGAAGTGCCGATAGCCGTCCGTCAACGCAATCGACTGGCCCGAAGGCGTCACCCGGGACAGCACGCATGACACGTCGAACGACGGCCGGTCGCTGGTGACGGTCAGGCGCGCGACGACGTCGCCGGCGAGCGTCAACGGGGAGGGCAGCGGCGCGGTCGTGAACGTCAGCACGTCGCCGCGCGCATCGATGCCGGATCGGTCCGCGGGTCCGTTCGGCACGCCAAAGGCGCCGCCAAACGCAGGCACCGGCCGCCAGGGATCGTGGGCGACATAGGCGGTGGTTGGCCCCGAGGTCCGTGCCGCTGTCGATGCCGCCGCCGACTCCATCCAGGAAGCGGCCTCAGCACTCTGCACGTCAGCACCCGCTATTGCTTCTACAGCAAAAGCCATCGGTTCCGCCCGAAGCAGCTTGCCATCGGCCGAGTCGATCGACGCCTTGCCTGACGTCGACAGCACCCAATCCACCGGCGCATCAGGCCACGCGTCAAACTCGCGCCACGCTTTGCTGCCCAGGTCGAACAGGCGCATCGGCTTCGCCTGGTCCACGCCGTTGTCCGCGCCTTTCAGCCACCGGTCGAACCATTGCACTTGCAGTTCATCCATGCCGCCATCGGCCGCCGGTCCAAAGTCCGTGCCGCCCACCTTGCGCACCCACGGAAAATGCAGCCAGGGCCCGACGACCAGCCGCGACGGCACGCCGGCACTGGCGACGGCGCGAAAGCCTTCAATCGTGGGTTCCAGAAATGTGTCGTACCACCCGCCAATGAACAACATGGGCAGCTTGCGCGCCGCGATCTCCGGCAGGCGGGCCGCGGCGGATAGCCCCGTCCAATAGGGATCCTCCGCCGGCGTGTCGATCCACCGATGGTAGTGACTGATCTCGCGATGCCGCTCCATATACGCGGGCCGGGCCTGCACCGTTTCGTACAGCGGCAGCCCGCGCGAGGCGGCCATCAATTCGGTAAAGGCCTGCGTCATGCCTTCATGCCGCGCCGTGTCGGCCGCCAGCTGCGTCGCCCAGCCCAGCGAGCCCTGCAGCCGCAGCGCGCCGTTCACATGGCTCCACCCTTCGCGGCCTTGCCAGGGACCCATGGCTGGGGCAATGGCTTTGAGGGCAGGGCAGTCGTCGCCCGCCAGGATCAGCTGGTTGAAGGCCTGGTACGAAAAGCCGTACATGCCGACGGTGCCCGTGGTGCCTGGCAGCTGGGCAGCCCAGGCGATGGTGTCGATGCCGTCTTCGCGTTCATGTTCACCAATGCGGAAGAAGCCTTCGGACGTGCCGCGGCCGCGGATGTCCTGGATCACAACGACGTAGCCATGCGCGGCATACCAGGCCGGGTGGGCATAGCAGACGGTGGACGCCACGCCGCGTCCATACGCTTGCCGCATCAACAGGACGGGGTAGGGGCCGCCGGTGGCGGGCTGCCATACATCGGCGTCCAGACGCACGCCGTCGCGCGTGGTCATGGACAGGGTGCGGGCGGGCAGAACGGGCAGCATGGACATGGTCAGATGGCACCTTCCGCCAGCAGCGTCGCGCGCTGTTCCCACGCCCGCAACTTGCCCGGGTTCAGCAATCCTTGCGGATCGAAGTCCGCCTTCTTCGCCAGCACGGCCGGGTTCGGCTTGCCCTGCTTGCCATCCTCGACCACATACACATGCGGATTGTTGATGTGCACTCCGCGATCGCGATGCATCTGCATCAGTTCCTGCAGACGTTCCTCGGTCGAAAAGCGGATCAGCTGCAGCCCGCTGCAATTGATCGCGCCTTCCTTGGTCCGCAAGAACTCCAGGTGCATCAATACCTCGCCGTCCAGTTCGCGGTGGATGTCCTTGATCTGCTGCACATAACGTGTCGGGTCGAACGCGCTCTGGATGTAGGTCAGCGACTTGTCGATCTTCATGGCGTGCAGCGTGGTGTGGTTCCACGTGAATTCGATCAGGGTCTTGCGGGATTCGATGACGTCTTCAGCCGACTTGCGATAGGTAATGCGACCGCCAAATGCGTCAAGCAGACCCAGCATGCCCGGCTCCGATGATTCGGCCAGCACCAGCAGCACGGCGTGGCAGCCGTCAGGCAGGTGATCGGCCAACGCCGTCATGTAGCTGGGGATGGGCGCGGCCAGCAGGCAGATTTCCTTCTTGATCATGCCCGGCCCCGATGCCACGGCGGCAGCAAAGTCGACGGCTTCATCAAAGCCGTCGAACACCGCCACGCATTCCATCCAGGACTGCACCGGGGCAAGGGCGACTTCCACTTCCAGCACGATGCCGTTCGTGCCGTAGGCGTGATGCAGCAGCATGGCGTCGGCGCCGCGCAATTCCAGGATGCGCGGTTCGGCTTCCACGGTCATGACCTTGATGCCGAGCACATTGCCCGGCGCAGCCAGCGGGCCGTAGGTGATGGACCCGGCACCGCCAAATCCGCCGCCAAACAGGCCGCCCAGCGTCGCGCTGCGGAAGGTGGACGGCAGCCAGCGCAATTCCAGGCCGGACTTGCGGGCGTATTCGTCAAATTGCGCCAGACGGATGCCGGCCTGCGCGCGGCCGACACCATTGCGCGCCCAGCAAAAGCCGTTGTAGCCGCTCATGTCGAGCACGACGCCGCCATGCAAGGGAATCGCCTGGCCGTAATTGCCGGTGCCGCTGCCGCGGATCGTGATCGGCACATTGGCCGCCGCGCATGCCGCGACCACCCTGCGCAGTTCGTCTTCGGTCCGGGGCCGCACAGCGATGTCGGCGCTTTTGTCGGCCAGTTGCCGCTTCAGCACCGGGCTGAACCACGCAAAATCCTGCGACAGGCGAGCGACCCGGGACGTGTCGGTGACCCAATCCAGATCGGGGATCAAGCCGGGGAGGGCCGCGGCGGATGCGGCAACGGCGGACGTATCGAAGGCGGACGCGCCGACGGGGGACGCATCGACGGGCATCGTACGGAAGGCGGGCGACTGTGAGGCGGACGAATCTGCGGGCATGGCGGTTCCTGGACAGGTCCGGTCATGCGGTCAACCCTGGGCTGAGCAACGCTGACCGATTGATTTGATCGTTCGGTCAAATTAAGCAATCGCCGTGCCATCCTAGGCCTTGCTGCTGTCGTCGGGGCCACGGGCCTCGCACGGCCCGCAGGTGCGCTACAGCGGTGCGAGGCCGCAGCCGAGCAGCACCAGATTAGTGATTTCGCGCACGACCGTATCGCGGGGCAGGGGAAGAGACCTATCCGGCGGGTCCGACCGGCTGACGTCACCTTCGGCATCACTCGCCACATCGTCTTCGGCGTGCCCTGTCGCCTGCAGCATCACCCGCACTTGCAGCGCGTAATCGGCGTAATGCTGCGTCATGGCCCAGATGTGCATCAGCAGCAGGCGCGCGTCCAGCGCGCGCAGCTTGCCTTCGGCCACCCAGCGCTCGATCAGGTCGATCTTGGTCTGTGTCGACGCCAACGCGACCGGCCAATAGCTGCCCAGGTTGGGACCGCCATCCAGCAGCTCGCGGGTGAACAGTCGGGACAACATCGGATTGTCGAGCGAATAATCCACCTTTTCGCGAATGTACCGGACCAGCACGGCGCGCGGATCGTCTTCCTGGCCGTCGACCACGAACACGTTGGACCATCCTGCCAGCACTTCACGCAGCAGTTGCTGGTACAGCTCGTCCTTGCCGGCGATGTAGTAATGCAGTTGCGGTTTGGTCAGCCCGGCGCGCTGCGCGATCGCCTGCGTCGACGCGCCCTTGAACCCGTGCTGACTGAATTCAATGATCGCGGCGTCGCGGATCGCGGCCAGGATGCGGGCGCGGCCCGGGCGATTCCGGGTGCGGGGTGCGGCGGCAACAGGCGATTCCATGGGCGGCAAGGAAAAAAGGAGGAGGGTGGGGGAGGAACGACAGCAGCAGGGCCCCCGGACCGGGCTGCCGGGAATTTAAGCATGAAACCCCGTCCGCGCCGAGGCTGCCCCGCAGTCGTCAGGCCCTATGATGTCGGACTGACGCTTACGTCTTACCCCACGCAAGGAGATCTGCCATGCCCCATTCCCCGCTCGCCACTGTGCAGGCGTTGGTGTTCGATGTTTTTGGAACCGTGGTGGATTGGCGTAGCGGCGTGGCGGCCCAGGCGGCGACTTTTCTGGCCGCCCAGGGTCAGGCGTCCGCCGATCCGTACGCATTTGCCGATGCCTGGCGCAAGCGCTATGCGCCCGCCATGGCCGATGTGCGCCAAGGCAAGCGGCCCTTCGTGCGGCTGGACGTGCTGCATCGCGAGAACCTGGAGGCCATCCTGCCGGACTTCGGCATCCAGCGAAAAGACGTTGCCGACGACGCGCTGAACACGCTGAATCTGGCGTGGCACGCACTGGCGCCGTGGCCCGATTCGGTCGCCGGACTGAGGCGCCTCAAAAGCCGCTACATCATCGCGCCGCTGTCCAACGGCAACATCCGGCTGATGCTGGACATGGCGAAGCAGGGCGGTCTGCCGTGGGATGCCATTCTGGGCGCCGAAGTGGCCCAGGCGTATAAGCCGGCGCCCGAAGCCTACCTGCGCACGGCCGATGTGCTGGGACTCGACCCCTCGCAAATGTGCCTGGTCGCCGCGCACAACGGCGATCTGGCTGCCGCACGCGCCTGCGGTTACCGCACCGCGTTCGTAAAGCGCCCGACCGAACATGGCCCGAACCAGACCACCGATCTTGCGGCCGCGCAGGATTGGGAGGTGATCGTCGATGACTTTGGCGCGTTGGCGACGGCGTTCGGGGTCTGATGATGGGTGCTGTCGTTCACGCCGTCCATCTCAGCCCGACCCATAGCTTCAGCAAGACCACCCAGTTCAGCATCCGTGTCCTGGAAGGCCTGGGCGTGGAAGGGGACGCGCACATGGGCGTGACCGTCAAACACCGGTTTCACGTCAAGCGCGATCCGACCGCCCCCAATTTGTGCCAGGTCCACCTGATCCCGGACGAACTGCACGACACGCTGCAGGCGGCCGGCTTTCCGGTCACGGCCGGGCAGTTGGGCGAAAACATCACGACTCGAGGCATGACCCTGGCAGACCTGCCAGTTGGCACGCGGCTGGCCATCGGCAACGACGTCGTGCTGGAACTCACGGCCATGCGCAACCCGTGCGTCTGGATCGAACGTTTCATGCCGGGCCTGCTGGCGCAGGTCAAAACGACGGATGAAAACGGGAAAGTGATCCGCAAGGCCGGCGTCATGAGCATCGTGCTGCAGGGCGGTGAAGTTCATGCCGGCGACCCGATAGCCGTCACCTTGCCGCCCTTGCCGCACCGCGCGCTCAAACCGATCTGACGGGTCGGCCTGCACGCGGGCGGGCCGTGGGCGCCGCTGTTTCAGCCGGCCATTACTTGGGCGCCTGGCGGAACCAGCCGGCCAACGACAGGCGGTCACGGGTGGACGGCAGCACTTCATGCGGCATGTCGGCGGACATGAACAAAACCAGCCGTCCGGCATCGGGCTGCACATCGATCGATGCCGACCCCGGCGGATGCAGCCGCAGCGCGCCGCCATCCGCCAGCGACCATCCTTCGTTCAGATACAGCACAGCCGACACCACCCGCGCATCGTTGTCCCGGAATCGATCCAGGTGCCGCACGTATCCCGCGCCCGGCGCGTAGCAGGCAAAGTGCGTTTCGTAGTCTCGCAGACCCAGAAAGAACTGGCCATTCAACGCATCACGCACGCCGTCCATGACCTGCATATACGCATCGCAGGCAGGCGACAGTCCCCGTTCCAGCCAAAGAATCCGGTCGCCCCGCAAGGTCGGCACCGTCACGCGCGCCGAGCCGATCCCCACGCCAGCCGGCCGGAAGCTGCCGTCATCCGCGCGCTGGCGGCATTCGGCGGCAAGCTCGGCTGTGAGCAAGGAGGGCAAAAACAGGGGCTGGTCGGCCCAGCCATGATCGGCCAGGTGATCCAGCGTCGCGGCAAGCAGGATCCCGGAGGGGCACAAAGGCGCGGGCACGGGCGCAGACACGGCGATACCCGCGGCAAGCGGACACACGGACGACATAAGACGAGGACTTCCTGGCGATCGGGCGGTACGGCGACCTGTCGATAGCCAAGATCAGCTAGCGTCCTGAGTGCGTCGTCGAATCGGAATCGGCGTGATTCGACGGCGGGTGCGTGGCGTTCATTATGCCCGGTCGGCGGGCTCAACCGTACGGTTCACCAGGCGTTCAGCCTCCTGGATGGGCAGCGCGCCGCGCTTGCCCAGATAGCGGACGAAAGACGCCATCGGCACCGCCCCACACGCGCAACTTCATAACTCGCATAATGTATATTATGTCAACTCACGTTGATACGTAAAAGGACGGGTTGGCCATGCACGCCCTCCAACCCGTCCCACCTATCCCTTTACCGATCCGACACCTTCACCACCACCGTCTTGATCTGCGTGTAATGGTTCAAGGCCTCGGCGCCTTTCTCCCGGCCGTAGCCTGAATTCTTGAACCCGCCAAACGGCGTCTCCACGCCGCCGCCGTGGTAGTTGTTCACGTACACCTGCCCGGCATCCAGCGTTCTGGCCATCCGCATCGCGCGGTTCACGTCCTGCGTCCACACGGCGGCGGCCAGGCCGTAGTCCGTGGCATTGGCGATCGCCACGGCATCCGCCTCGTCATCGAACACCATCACGCTCAACACCGGGCCAAAGATTTCTTCCTGAGCCACCCGCATGGCGGGCGTGACGCCGGTCAGCACCGTTGGCGCAACGAACCAGCCCTTGCTGCCCACGCCATCCGGACGGCCGCCGCCGCAGGCAACCGTGGCGCCTTCATTGCGCGCTACGTCCAGATAGGACAAGACCCGATCGTATTGATCGCGCGTGGTCAACGGCCCCATGGATGCGCCGTGCCGGGTGTCGCCCACCTGTTCCTTGGCGGCCAGTGCCGCCAGACCGGCGACCACCTGGTCGTGGATGCCGCGTTGCACCAGCAAACGCGATCCGGCCGAGCAGATCTGGCCCGAGTTGCCCATGATGGCGGCATAGGCGGCCGGAATGGCGGCGTCCAGATCCGCATCGTCGAACACGACATTGGCCGACTTGCCGCCGAGTTCCAGGCTGAGCGGAATGATGCGTTCGGCCGCGACGGCGCCGACTTGCCGGCCCGCCCGGATTGATCCGGTAAACGTCACTTTGCGCACGAGCGGATGGCCGACCATGGCCGCGCCTGCTTCGGCGCCGTAGCCCGGCACGACATTCAGCACGCCGGGCGGCAACCCTGCCGCGCTGGCGATACGGGCAAGTTCCAGGCAGGAAAACGGCGTTTCTTCAGACGGTTTGACGACCGACGTATTGCCGGCGATCAGTGCCGGCGCAATGCCCCGCGCGGCCTGTTGTAACGGCGAATTCCACGGAACGATGTTGCCGCACACGCCGAACGGCTCGCGAATCGTGAAGGTGTGCAAGGCAGGATCGCCCACCAAGGTTTCGCCTCCCAAGGCATGGGCCAGGTCCGCGTAATAGTCGAAATACCGGGCGGTCACGGCCACGTCGTTGCGGGACCGTGCCAGGGCCTTGCCGGTTTCTTGCGCCTGCAGCGCGGACAGGTCCTCGGCCTCGGCCCGGATCGCCGCAGCCACGTTGCGCATGATCTCGGCGCGCCGGGTCACGCCCAGCGCTTTCCAGGCCGGAAACGCGGCGTGGGCGTCTTTTACCGCGGCATCGATATCGGCTTCCGATCCGCGTGCCACGCGCGTCAACAGGTCTTCGGACGCCGGATCGACCTTGTCGAAGTATTGCCCGTCCAGCGGCGCGCGCCAGTTGCCGTGGATGAAATGGTCATATTGCGTTTTCATGGTCTCCCCTACCCTCAATTCATGGTCATGCCGCCGTCGACCGTCAGGTTCTGACCGGTCATCATGCGGGCTTCCGGACGGACCAGGTACGCCACCGCGCCGGCAATATCGCCTGGCTGCAGGTCTTCGTGCATGGCGCGCGCGTCGCGTGATCCGGCAAGCTGGCTTTCCCGTTGCCCTGCCGTGGCCATGACGCCATCGCTCAAGGTAAAGCCAGGGGACACGGTATTGACGCGTACGCCAGACTCGCCAAGTTCACGGGCCAGAACGCGGGTCATGGCCAGGACGGCGCCCTTGCTGGCCACATACTGCAGCAGCATGGGATTGCCCTTGGCGACGGCAGCCGACGCAATGTTCACGATCACGCCCGCCTTGGCCTCGCGCATTGTTGGCGCGACCATGCGGCAGCAATGCCAGACGCCCTCCACATTGACTTCGAACACCCGGCGCCATTCGTTCGGCGGAATCTGGTCGAACGGCCGCTTGGCCAACGACGTGTAGATGCCGGCATTGTTGATCAGGACATCGATGCGCCCGTATCTTGCCAGCACCGCCTCGGTCATGGCCTGGACCTGTTCCGCGTCGCTCACATCGGCGTCATGGCCAAGCGCGTGCTCGCCCAGGTCCTGGGCGGCGTCGGCCGATCCTTTCAGATCAACGATCACCACCTCAAAATCGTCTTCAATCAGGCGGGCTGCGATCGCCCGCCCGATTCCCTGCGCGCCACCGGTCACGATGGCGACGCGTGCTGTGTGTCTGTCCTGCATGCTTCGGTTTCCTTGCATTCAATTCATGGTGGCGCCGGAATCCCGGGCGATGGCTCCCCAGCTGTCCTTTTCCTTTACAACAAAGCGGGAAAAGTCCTCGGGCTTGCTGATGACGGGCTCGGCGCCAATCGCGTTGAGCTTTTGCGTGATGGCGGCCGAATGAAAGCGGGTGTTCAAGGCGTCGGCCAACTGCGCGACCAGCGCGGGCGGCGTGCCCTTGGGCGCCCACAAGCCATACCAGTTGGTCAGCACATACGACGGCAGGCCCGACTCTTTCATCGTGGGCACGTCCGGCAGCATGGACGACCGTTCGGGTGTCGTCACCGCCAGGGCCTTCAGCTTGCCCGCCTTTACGAACGACAGCGAAGACGTCATGGAGTCGAACATGACCTGCACCTGCCCGCCCATCAGGTCGGTCAGCGCGGGCGAGCTGCCCTTGTAAGGCACATGCAGCAGATTGACGCCCGCCACTTTCTTGAACAGTTCGCCGGCAAGATGCGGTGCGCCGCCATTGCCCGCGGACGCAAAGGCCACCTTGCCCGGATGGTCCTTGATATAGGCAATCAGTTCGCGCACGTTGTTGACGGGCAGCGATGTGGGCACCAGCAGCGTCAACGGGACCTGCACCAGCTGCGTCACCGGGGTGAAGCTGTCGATCACGTCAAAGCTCACCTCCTTGAAGATGGCCGGGTAGATGACGTGCGCGGACGCGTTCACAAGCAAGGTCGCCCCGTCCGGGCGGGCGCGCGCCACCATGTCGGCGCCGACCATGCCCCCTGCCCCGGCCTTGTTTTCCACCACGACCGTCACGCCGAGCGACTTGGCCAGTTCATCGGCGGCCATGCGGGCGGCGATGTCGGTCGGCCCGCCGGGGGGATATGGCACGATCATCCGCACGGGGTTGGCGGGATACGGACCGGCTGCTCCGGCGCCGGCCGCCATGGCAAACAGCAAGCCTGCGCAGACGGCCCGCGCGGACGGCGTTAATGAAAGGCGGAAGGGCTTCACGTTGTCTCCTGTCGTTATGGATCTTGTGCAGGCAGTGTAGGAAGGACGTCGCCTATTAGTAAAATGCATTCGATTCGACCAATAATGCATGTATTGCATAAATCGGCGTACCGGCGCATTCCATGCACAACTTCGACATCCTCGGGCTGGAGGCCTTTGTGGCCATTGCCGACCTGGGCAGCTTCACGCGCGCGTCGCGCTACCTGCATATTTCCCAGACGGCGCTGAGCCGCCGTCTGGCCAAGCTGGAGACCGCGGTGGGCGGCGCGCTGATCACGCGGAGCACCCGTGCGTTGCAGCTGACGCAGCCCGGCGCGCTGTTCCTGCCGCGTGCCCGGCGGCTGATCCGCGAACTGTCGGTGGCCATGCAGGAACTGAAAGAAAACACGATGCAGGGATACGGCCAGGTCATTTTTGCGTGCCTGCCCACGATCACGGCCAACTTGCTGTCGCCGGCCATCGCCGCCTACGGGCGCCTGTTTCCGCGCAATCGCCTGCAGATCCTGGATCGTTCGGCCACCGAAATCCGGGACGCCGTGCAGCGGGGCGACGCCGAATTCGGCATTTCCGTGCTGGCCGGCGACACCGACAGCCTGGTACGCCGCCGCCTGTTTTCCGACCCCATCGCCCTGGCCTGCCCGGCGGACCATCCTTTCGCCAACAGCAAGGCGGTGTCGTGGGCGGACCTGAAGGACCAGGCCCTGATCGGGATTGGTGCGCTGAGCGGCCTGCGGGTGCAGATCGAAATGGTGGCCAAGCAGCATGGGTTTCCGATTCGCCATGCCTATGAAGTCCAGCATCTGGCGACTGCGGTCGGCCTGGTGGCGGGCGGCGCGGGCATTGCGGTGCTGCCCCGAGGCGCCTGCAGCGGCTTGGGCGCGGCAGGCTTGCGGGTGGTGCCGCTGGTCGAGCCCCATGTCGAACGGGTGATCGAAATTTTTGTGCGGGAAGGCCACGTGCTGTCACCCGCCGCCGAGCCCTTGTTCACGCTGCTGGTCGACACCTTGTCGGACAAGGCGACGGCGGAGGCAGCATGACGGCACGCAAAGCGGACGTCACCGCCTCGCGTTATCCCGACACCCCCGACGGCCGCTACTTCGTCGTGCGCGGCCGCCTGTGGCGCAAGTCGAATCCGTCGTTGTCGGAAGACGATCGCGCGGTGCTGGTCAAACAATTGATGGATGCACGCCGGGCCTTGCGGGGCACGCCGCCCCAAGCGGAAAGCGACGCAGCCCATGCCGCCGTCGACCAGGCCAAGACGGCGCTGGGCGAACGGGGCCCGGTCTGGTGGACCGACGGCGCGCCCGACTACAACCGCAAGATGGTAAAGAACACGCCGTATGCGGCGTGGTTCGCGGGGTTGACCGACACAGGGGATTGAAACGGCAGGCGGGACGACGGAAAGGCGACGTGACGGGCCGACGTCCCCCATGGCGACGCCCCGGCACCCGCTTCTTCCCCGATCCGCATTTCTGCTTTGTCATCCCGGTGCTGGGACTGCGTCCCCGGGCTTCCTATACTCGTGCCAACTCGAAAGGCGCCCTTGGCAGCCGACATAGCCGAGCACAGGAGACCGCATGACCCCACTTCGTTTCACGGCATCCGCCGTGGCCGCCGCCGTCGTTACGATCGCGCTTCCCCTACACGCCGCCCACGCCGCCGACACCTGGCCCAGCCGTCCGATTCGCCTGGTCGTCCCGTACGCCGCGGGCGGCCCGACTGACGTCATTGCCCGTCTGATCGCACAAAAGATCGGCCCGTCTCTGGGCCAGGCCGTTGTGGTCGAGAACAAGCCCGGCGCTGGCGGCACCATTGGTGTCGACAACATGGTGCGCGCCACCGGGGATGGCTACACGATCGCGCTCGCTGCGCCGGGCCCCCTGGCCGGCATGCAGACCTTGATGAAAGTGCCCTACTCGCTGGATGACATCCAGTATCTGACCCTGGTCGCGCGGATCCCGGCGGTGATTGCCGTGAATGGCAAGTCGCCCTATACGTCTTTGAAGGACCTGATCGCGGCCGCCAAGGCCAAGCCGGATGCGCTCAACTACAGTTCGGCCGGTGCCGGCACCACGCCGCACATTGGCGCCGAACTGTTCAAGCAGGAAGCCGGCATCCGCATCACGCACGTGCCCTACAAGGGCGCCGCCCCGGCGGTCACTGCCGTGTTGAGCAACGAAGTGCAGATGACGATGGTAGATCTGACGCCCGTGCTGCCGCACGTTGCCACCGGTGGCATGCGGGTGCTGGCGATCGCGGGCAAGCAGCGCGCAACGCAGCTGCCGGATGTGCCAACCACGGCCGAAGCCGGTATGCCGAACGTGTTGATGGACACCAATTACGGCATTATTGCCCCGGTGTCGACGCCGCCTGAAGTGGCGACCAAACTGCGCAACGCCATCGTGGCTGCCTTGCAGGACCCGGAACTGAAGCAGAGCTTTGCCAAGCAAGGCGCGGATGTGCAGACGTCAACGCCCGCCGAATACCGCGCGTTGATGAAGCAGGAAAACGCCAAGTGGCAGAAGGTGGTCACGCGCGGCAACATCACGCTGGAATGACCTGACGTGACATGACGTGGCACGGCTGGCGTTCAGCTCGGGCCGTTCCGCACCGAATGGCCTGGGCTGCCCCGATCGTTCAATGTTCTTGGCAGCCAAGCCCTTTGCCCTGCCCGACTGCCCCCGTGCCCTGTCGCACTGCATGCCCTGCCCTGCCTGCCCGCCCCCACCTATCCAGGATCGCCATGCCCATCGTTTCAACTGCCATTACCCCCTGCACGCAAGGCCTGCACGACGCCCAGTGGAAGTTTGCGCGCGCAAAGGTGCCGCAGCTGGAAGGCTGGGTGCTCAGCCTGACGGACGACGAAGGCAATGTGGGACGCGCCTATGCGCATGCCATTCCTGCCATCTCCACGCATGGCGACGGCGCGCGATCGGCGCTGGAATTCATCACACCCTCCCTGGTCGGCCGGGATGCGACCGATATCGCCAGCATCATGGAAACCGTTGACGTGCAGCTGGCTTTCCAGCCAAGCGTCAAGGCCGCGGTGGACATGGCCCTGCATGACCTGCTGGCGCGGAAATTGGGGGTTCCCATCTACGTGCTGCTGGGCGGCAAGCTGCGGGACAGCGTGCCGCAGTCGCGGATCCTGCCGATCAAGACGCCGGCCGAGATGGCGGCGATCGCCGCGCGGCTGGCCGAAGAAGGGTATGGCCAGCTGAAGTTGAAGCTGGCGGGCGACACGTCACTGGATGTGCAGCGTATTGCCGCGGTGCGGGACGCCGTGGGCGATGCCGTCGTCCTGACGCTGGACCCGAATCAGTCGTATCACGCCAAGCAAATGATCAGCGCTTTCAGCAAGATGGAACGTTATGACATTGCCTTGATCGAGCAGCCCGTGCCGCAGCGGGATTGGGCGGGACTCAAGCTGGTGACAGACACCTTGCCGGTCGCGATCGAGGCCGACGAAAGCGCCCAGACGCTGGACGATGTCTACCGTCTGGTCACGGACCGCGTGGCCGACGTGATCAATCTTAAGGTAACGAAGCTGGGCGGTTTCCGCCGCTTCATGGATGCCGCACGCATCTGCGATGCGGGGGGTGTCGGATGCCGCATGGGCGCCGCCTTCGGGCCGGCATTGATGCAATCGGCCAGCCTGCAGGCCGCAGTGGCGTTGCGCGCCCTGCCCTACGCCTGCGAGCTGTCCGAACATCAACATCTGAAAGACGATCCCTTCACGCCGTTGCCCGTCGTGAAGGGGGTGATCCACTTGCCCGAGGGGCCGGGCTGCGGCGTGACGTTCGCCGATCAGACTTCGTCGTAGTCGCTGCCGCCGTCGTCAAAAAAGCCCGAGCCGAAGTCATCGTTGGACGTGTCGTCGGCCGCGACCTGCTCCTTGTTGCCGCCGCCCCAGTCCCAGGTGTCATTGCCGTCATTCGCCGTGGCGTCGTTACCGCTCGCGGCGTCGTTGCCCTGGTTGCTGTCCGCCAGCGCATCGGGCTTGGCATGTTCCGCCGCGTTCGCATTGGCGCCGTGACCGCCGAACAGTCCGCCCAGCAGGTTGCCGAGCATCATGCCGCCGGCCACACCCATGGCTGTTTGCGCGGCGCCCGCCAGAAAACCACCGCCGCGCCCTGCCGGTGCAGCAGCCTGCGCAGGCGCCATATTGCTGCCTGCGGGCGGCGCCGCGCCCAGGGGTTGACCGCTAGGCGTCAGGGTTTGCGACGGTGACCGTCCGTCATTGAACGCACTGGCGCCCGCCGCCGACGTGGTGGTTCCGGGCGGAGGCGTCCGGCCAAAGTAGCCGCCACTTTCTTCCAGACGACCCGATGCCTGGGCGGGCGCCGCGTTGGCCGCGCCCTGTGCCGGGCTGAATCCGCCCGAACCCATTCTGGCCTCGGCGGCCTTGAGCGCCTGTTCCTGCATCAGGACCGTCTGCGCCAGGTAATACGCTGCGCCGGGCATGGCGTCGATGCGCGCCTGAATATAGGCTTCGGCTTCGGGATCACGCGCGGTGCCGTTGCGGCCCACTTCTTCCATGCGTGCAAACAATCCCTGGATGGCTTTGCGGTCTTCGATGTCCATGACGAACACTCCTACGGTACGTCCCGTCATCCGGACGGGGCGGCATTAATGGGCCAGCAGCAACTGGGGCAGCATTGCGCGGATCCGCCGACGTAACGGCCGATCCGTCGATCGATGGATGCAGCATATGCCATGCATCCCGTCGGTATGACCGGAGCCGCTGCGGCTTGCTCCAGCCATTTACCGCTGCTTACGCTTGACTCGACCGCCGCAGGCTGAAGGCGGGTCCGTCATCCTCGCCTTGCACCAGCAAGACCGGCACGCGGCTCAGGCGCAGGACACCTTCGGCCACGCTTCCCATCAACAATCGGCGAACCCCCCGGCGGCCATGCGTCCCCATGACGATGATGTCCACCGACGCCTCACGCGCGGCCTGGTCGATGGTGATGGCGATGCCACCCGGGGCAAATGGCTCTTCGATCAGGCGTTCGCTGTGCGCAACGCCCGCCGTGGCCAACTCGGCGGCAGCCCGCTGCAGGTAATCACGACCGGCATCCAGCAGCTTCTGATTGGCGGCAGCGGGCGCGAAATACCCCACGTCATCCGCCGCGCCCGCGTCGTCGATCACATGAACCAGGTGGACTTCACATGAAAGCGCCTTGCCGAGCTTGATCGCTTCCTTCAATGCCAGTGCGGCGGGCGTGCTGCCGTCGACAGCAAGCATGATGCGTCGGTACATGGGATTCTCCTTGCCGGAAACATCGATAGCCGGATTATGCGCGAGGCCGGTCCGGTGTGGCGTTGTCGGGCAGGACAGAAAGCGCCATGGGACAAAAGCGTCCGAGCGCGAAAAGAAAGGGGTTCGGGTAAGCTCTCGCCACCTTGCTCCCTGGCGCTTCCGATGACATCCCGCCCTGCCCTGCCGCCCCGCTCGCCAACCTCCCCTGCGCCGTCGTCCGGCGCGCCGGAACGTCTGTCGGTGTGGGATCACGCCAAGCGCGAATGGCTGCTGTGCATCGCTGTCGTGCTGGCGCTGGTGCTGGCCGTGGCCGATCCGCAGCCGGGCGAACGTTATCTGGAATGGCTGGATGGCCCCACGCTGGCGGGCCTGTTTGCGCTGCTGGTGGCGACCCAGGCCGTGCGGCGCAGCGGGTATGTGCAGGCGGCCGCGTGGCAGCTGACCGACCGGATGACGAGCCTGCGCGGGCTGGCGTTGGCGCTGGCGGCGGGCGCGGCGGTGTCATCCATGCTGCTGACCAACGACGTCAGCCTGTTCCTGCTGGTGCCCCTGACCCTGGCCATTGCCCAGACGCTGGACCTGCCCGATCCGGTGCGCCGGCGAATGGTGATAGTGCTGGCGTTTGCGGTGAATGCGGGGTCCATGTTGAGTCCGATCGGCAACCCGCAGAATCTGTTGATCTGGCAGGTGTCAGGCGTGGATGCCTGGCATTTCGTGCTGTGGATGCTGCCGGCGTGTGCGGTCAACATGGTCGCGCTTGCGTTGTTCATTTTGCTGGCGTTTCCGTCGAAGTCCGCTGCCCTATCGGCGGCAGCGTCAGATTCGAAGACAGCCTCGACGACGACAGCAACATCAACCGCAACTTCGACGAAAGCGTCAGCCGCTACCATCACCGCCACGCGCGGTGGCCCTGCCCGTGCTGCGCGCGAAGACACGCCTCGCAAACCAGCCCTGGCATTGACGGCCGCCGCCATGCTGATTGCCACCATCGTGCTGCTGCAGGCCGGACACGCCTATGTGGCCGGGCTGGTGGCGGCACTGCTGTTTCTGGTGGTGGACAGGACGTCTCTCAGGCAGGTCGACTGGGCCTTGCTGGCCACCTTTGCCGCGCTGTTCATCGGACTGGGCCACCTTGCCGATTGGGGGCCTGTTCAGGCGCTGGCACGGCAAGTGGACTGGGCGCATCGCCTGACACTGTTCGCCAGCGGCGCCGGCCTGTCGCAGATCATCAGCAACGTGCCGGCCACCGTGTTCCTGTCGCAGTTCACCAAGGAATGGCAGACCCTGCTGATCGCCGTGAACGTGGGTGGCTATGGCCTGGCCATCGGATCCATGGCGAACCTGATTGCGTTGCGGCTGGAAGGCTCGAAGCGGATCTGGTGGGACTTCCACGTGTACAGCGTCCCGTTCTTCGTGGTCGTTGCCGCTGCGACGTATGCGATCGCCGTGGGAATCTGACCGCAGCTACGTCGACGTCGACACCAGCAGCAACACCACCCCCACCAGCACCAATCCCACCCCCAGCCGTTCCCGTCCGGTGGCGGTCTGTGCAAACACCTTGCGCGACACCACCTGCGCAAACAGGACTTCAAGCAGTCCCAAGGTCCGGACATTCACGGTCGCGGTCAACGCAAAGGCGATGTACCAGAACTGGGACGCCACGGCGCCGACGCAGCCTGCCAGCAAGGACGAACGCCACGATCGCAAGATCGCCAGCAGCACGTCACGCTTGAAGACCAGCAGCCACACCACAAGAATGATCGTTTGAAGGACCAGGCCCGCGACCAGCGTGGACGTGGCCCGCAGCACGAAGGATCCGCTGTCCAGCGACAGCAAGGCCCCACGAAAGCCGACCGACGACAGAGCAAAGCCGGCGCCCGACGCAATACCCAGCAGCGCGGGCCGCCAGCCCGAACCCGCCAGGGTGGCGCCCTTGCCTTTCAGGGACATGAGCACGACGCCGGTTGTGGCCACGATCACCGCGCACGCGCCCCACACCGACAAATGATCGCCGAGCACGACCACGCCGAACACCGCCACCTGCAAGGGCTCGGTCTTGATATACACGGTGGATAGCGCAAAGGATCGCAGCTGCATCGTCGCCAGCATCAGCGCCGTGGCGGCGATCTGCGTCACCGCCGCCCCGGCCACAAACGCGGCAAAGCGCCAGTTGAACGCGGGCAGGCTTTCGCCGCCCACCATCAGCACCACGACCAGGAACACCAAGGAAAACGGCAGGCCATACAGAAAGCGGACCTGCGTGGCGCCAATGGTGCCCAGTGTATCGGTCAGCCGGTGCTGCATGGTGTTGCGGGCGGTCTGTGCGGCAGCGGCGATGACCGTCGCAGGTATCCAGAGCAGGGTCAGGTCCACGGGACGACGCCAGGAAGACAGAAGGGGCCGATCATACGCGATGACCTTGAAGTCACACCAGGGTGACGCAAGCTGCGCAACGCCCGGACCGCCGCCGCCTTAAGGCGGCGAAGCCCCGCACCGGCGCATCAGTCCTGGCCGGCCCTCGCGGGCAGCCGCTTGGGCACACCGAACAAGGTCAGCGTGTATTCGGTCAGCTCATACCCCAGTTCATCTGCAATCGCTGCCAGCCGCTTTTCGATGTCGGGGTCGAAAAATTCCATGACCTCGCCGGTCGCCTGGGACACCAGATGGCCATGGTGCCGCTCGCCGTCGTTCAACTCGTAGACGGCCTTGCCGCTGCCCAGCTGGCTGCGTTTGAGCAGCCCCGCCTGGTCGAATTGCGTCAGGACGCGATACACAGTGGCAAGACCCAGATCGACGTGGTCCTGCGTCAGGATCTTGTAGACATCCTCGGCGCTCAGGTGCCGGTGCGAACTGGTCCGGAACACGTCAAGGATCTTCATGCGGGGAAAAGTCACCTTCAGTCCACTGGACTGCAGGTCGATCGGGTCGGTACTCATGGGCGCTCCAGACACGCAAGGAAAGCGGAGAGGAAGACGGGTGGACGCCAGCCAGCGCCAGTCATTACCCGCCCGCAACCTATTGTGCACCCGCCGCGCAGCCCCGCAGGGCGCCGTTACACCGCGTCTTTCATTCGCGGTATCCACGGGATTGCCGTCACGCCCGCGAACACCATCAGGCCCACCACCACCGACCACAACACGGAATCCAGCCCGCCGCCGAAGCCATGCACCGCGAGGCTCCCGATGCCCACCACGACGATCACGCGCAGCACGCCTGCGGCCACCGGCCAGTGCATCCGCCGCGCGCCCTGCGACGCGAAGTACAGCGACAGGCCAATGCCGATCAAGCCATAGAACGGCGCCACGGTGCGCAGGTAGCGCACGCCGATCTCGATAGCATCGGCATCATGCGTAAACAACCCCAGCCAGGCGTGCGGGAACACTGAGGCGCCCAATCCCACGGCTTCGGTCACGGCGGCAGCCACCAGCGCGCCGGTCCAGGCCACCTGGCGCGCGCGCTGCCACTGCCCTGCGCCCACATTCATCCCGACCATCGCAACCAGTCCACTACCGACGCCGAACACGATAGGGATCTGCAGATATTCCAGGCGAATCCCCAGCCCGAACCCCGCCAGCGCGTGCGTCCCGAGCGGACTGACCAATGTCGTCGCCACCACCACGGCCAGATTGGTCGTCAGGTTGTTGATCAGGGCCCAGCCCCCCACGCCCAGGATGTCGGCAAACCCCGCCCAGTGCAGGCGGTGATGCCAACTGAGCTTGAGGCCGCCCGTGCCGCGCACCAGCTTGAACAGCAGGATCGCCGTGGCCAGCACGTAATACAGCACCAGGGCCAGTCCGGCGCCGGCAATGCCCATCGCCGGAATGGGACCCAAGCCGAAGATCAAGACGGGCGACGTGACAAACAAGACCAGGGTGCCCAGCGTCAGCACGATCGCCGGCAGGGCCATGTTGCCCGTGCCCCGCAGCACGCTCGCCATCAGGTTGGCCACCCACAGAAAGATGGCGCCCAGGAAGATGACGTTGGAATACGTCAGCGCCGCCTTCAGCGCCTCGCCCTGCCCGCCCATGGCGGAATACAGCAGCGGCCCGCCCGCGATGGCTGCGACCCTAAACAAAACGCCCGCGGCAATGGCCAGGACGAAGGCGTGCAGCGCCAGGGCCTCGGCGTGTTCATGCCGGCCGGCGCCCAGGGCGCGCGCAATCGCGGACGAGACGCCGCCGCCAATGCCGCCCGCCGACATCATCTGCATCAGCATGACAACCGGAAACACCAGGGCCGCGCCCGCCAGCGCATCGACGCCCAGCAGACCCACGTAATAGCTTTCCAGGAAGTTGGCGGCCGCCTGCGACAACATCATCAGCAGGTTGGGCGCCGCCAGCATCAAAATGGTGGCCAGCACGGGGCCGTGCAGCAAGCGCTGCGCGCGCAGCGCGGCTGCGGTAGGCGGCGCGCCGGACGGCGATGAGAGGGAAGAAGCCGGCGCCGACGCCGCCACGCCTGGCCCCGATGACGATGGCGCCAGCGGACTAGACATCGCTGTCGCCAATCAAGGATCGCAACGACGCCCTGAGAATATCGTCCGACAACGGGCTGCCCCGTGTCGCACGCGCCAAGGTCAATGCCCCGACCAACGTCGCCAGCTGCGCCAGCGCCACATCACGATCGCCCTGGGCCGAACGTTCACCCGACGCGGCCATCAGCCGTTCGATCATGCCTTCCAGACCCTTCAGGAACGCGTCCCGCACCGGCTTGCCATCGGGTTCGCGAGCCACATCGGCGGCAAGCGCCACAGCAGTGCATCCGGTCCCCGCCCGCTCGCGGTGCCCCGGCGAAAGATACGCGGCAACGTAGCGGGCAAACTGGTCAGCCTCGGGCCCCCAGTCCTGGAAGCGCGCCTGCCATTTCAACGCGGAGTCTTCAAACGCGCGTTGACAGGCGATCGTGGCCAGGTCGTCCTTGGACGCGAAATGACCATAGAAGCCGCCGTGGGTCAGGCCCACTTCGGCCATCAGGTTGGACACACTGATGCCATTGAGCCCATGTTCGCGAAACAAGCGGGCCGACGCATCGGCAATGGCCTCGCGGTGTGCGGCGGCCTGCTCTCGGGACACTCTTGCCATGCCAATTCTCCAGCAAAAATCCATCTTACATTACGACCGTCATTAATACTAGCATGCAACCCGTACAGACACTCACTTCTTCCCACGGAACACGCGTGTAATATCCCGCCATCTCTGACCGCCCTGCCGCCCTTCCCGGGAGGCGACATCCAATGTCCTTCAAAGACCAGCTTTTCGTCCTCAGCCAATATGCGGCGCCGCATGACCTGATCTCGAAAGCGTTTGGTGCCGCATCGGAATGCCGCACGCCCGCCATCAAGAACTGGATGATCACCACGTTCATCCGCAAGTACGGCGTGGACATGAACGAAGCCTTCCTCCGTGATCCGCTCGCCTACGACACGTTCAACGCCTTCTTTACCCGCGCGCTCAAACACGGCGCGCGGCCGCTGGACACCACCGACGGCGCGGTGTTGTGTCCCGCCGATGGTGCGGTCAGCCAGCTGGGCCGGATCGAGCAAGGCAATATCTTCCAGGCCAAGGGTCACAGCTTTACCGCACGCGACCTGCTGGGCGGCGATGCGGCCCGCGCCGCACCGTTCATGAACGGGCAATTCGCCACCGTGTACCTGTCGCCGCGCGACTATCACCGCGTGCACATGCCGCTGGCCGGCACGCTGCGCGAAACGATTTACGTGCCCGGGCGGCTGTTTTCCGTGAACCCGGTCACGGCCAGCCAGGTGCCGGGGCTGTTTGCCCGCAACGAACGTCTGGTCTGTATGTTCGACACCGAACTCGGGCCGATGGCCGTGGTCCTGGTCGGCGCGATGATCGTGGGATCGATGGAAACGGTCTGGGGCGGACGGGTCGCGCCGCACAGCCCCGATGTGGTGGTCAAGCGCTACACCGCAGACGGCGCGTCGCCGGTCCGCCTGGACAAGGGCGCCGAGATGGGCCGCTTCCTGCTGGGATCGACAGTGGTCTTGTTGTTCGGCGCAAACCGGGTGCGGTGGGATCCCAAGTTTGCAGCCCTGGTGCCGACGCGGATGGGTGAACGCATGGCGATGCCCTATCCGTAAGGGAAGGCAGCAAGGGTGGACTGTACCCACGGCACGATGCTGTAGGGGCGAAATGCAGATTGCCACTATGCGGTAAACGTACCCACCAATAAAACTACCCGCCAATAAAAACGCCGCCGTGCTTGCGCAGGGCGGCGTTTTCATTTGTGCCTGGAACCTTCAAGGATGCTGCCACGCAGCGGGGCATAACGCGTTGACGCCGTCATCCTCGCCACGGCAGCGCCCAGGCAAGCGCCTGGCGCGCAGCTTAGTAGTACACGTGCTCGCCGCGGTTGGCCTTCCATTCCTGTTCGATAAAGGCCGCGTCTTCGGCGTTCTTCGGACGCACGCCAATCAGGATGCCGCCCTTTTTCACGCCTTCTTCATAGTGGCGAACGCGCTCTTCCGGAATGCCCCAGCCGACCAGTGCGCCAACCAGGCCGCCTGCCGCCGCACCGGCGCCCGCACCGGCAAACGCTGCTGCCAGCGGGCCGGCGATAACCAGGCCCAGGCCTGGCAGGACCAGCGACGTGCCGATGGCCGCCACCGCCGCAGCGATTGCGCCGATCGTGCCGCCAATCGCGCCGCCGACGCCAGCGCCCTTCGCGGCCTTGTTGCCCAGTTCGGTCTCTGCCAGTTCGGTGTTGCCGAAATGGGTGGCGCGCGTGTCGTCCGACATCACGACGTTGATGTCATCGCTGCCGTAGCCGCGCGTGCTGACGGAGTTATAGGCGCGCTCGGCGGATTCGCGGTCGTTGAACAAACCGGTGACAGGACGGGTATCGCTAAACGTATCAGCCATGGATGTGCCTCTTTTTGTGGGTGTTGGGTAACGGTTGAGTTCAAGCAATCGGCGTTCCCGCCCCCGCAAGCCCAGCGCCATCAACGGATTGCGCAAAGTTGTGGACCCTGCTCGGCAATAATCACCGGACACTTTTGCAAATCTCTCCGATTCTGCCGATTCGCACGCCTTTCTCGTCTCACTTCCGCACTTTGGGCAATCCAGCTACAGGTAAACCCGGTATTTGAAGTAACCTCGCGGGCTGCAATCACCCCTTCCCTGCCCCTCATTAATGATCCGTTTCCAGCAAGTCACCCTCATTCGCGGCATCAAGCCGCTGCTCGACAAGGTCGATGTCCTCCTCAATCCGGGCGACAAGATCGGCCTGATCGGGGCCAATGGCGCCGGCAAGTCGAGCCTGTTCGGCCTGTTGCGGGGTGAACTGCATCCGGATCAGGGCGACCTGAGCTTCCCGCCCACCTGGCGCGTGGCCTACGTGGCGCAGGAAACGCCCGCACTGGACCGTTCCGCCATCGACTACGCCATTGACGGCGACGTGGGCCTGCGCGCGCTGGAAGCCCGCCTGACCGAACTGGAAAGCGAACCCGACACCGCCGAGAACGGCCTGATGATCGGTGAGCTGTATGGCCTGCTGGCTGACGCCGACGCCTACACCGTGCGGTCGCGCGCCGAACAGCTGCTGCTGGGCCTGGGATTTTCGCTGGCGCAGATGGACGAACCGCTGACGAGCTTTTCGGGCGGCTGGCGCATGCGCCTGAACCTGGCGCAGGCGCTGATGTGCCCGTCAGACCTGTTGCTGCTGGACGAGCCGACCAATCACCTGGATCTGGATGCCATCATCTGGCTGGAAGACTGGCTCAAACGTTATCCCGGCACGTTGCTGGTCATTTCGCATGACCGCGACTTCCTGGACGAAGTGGTGAACGTGATCGTCCACATCGACGATCGCAAGCTCAAGCGCTATTCGGGCAACTACAGCTCGTTCGAACGCCAGCGCGCCGCGCAGATGATTCTTGCGCAAGGCATGATGGAAAAGCAGCAGCGCCAGCGCGCGCACCTGAAGTCCTTCATCGATCGCTTCTCGGCCCAGGCCAGCAAGGCCCGTCAGGCGCAAAGCCGGATCAAGGCACTGGCCAAGCTGGAAGAGATCGCCCCGCTGCGTCCGCCGGCAGAATTTTCATTCACCTTTCGCGAACCGCTGCGCGCGCCCGATCCCCTGCTGATCATGGACGGTGTGCAGGCAGGCTACCGGCTGGGCGAACCTGAAGACAAGGCCGCGGCGCACAAGGTCATCATCGACGGCATCAATTTTTCACTCCAGGGCGGCCAGCGTATCGGCCTGCTGGGCGTGAACGGCGCGGGCAAATCCACGTTCATCAAGACGATCGCCGGCGAATTGCAGGCCTTGAGCGGGGACACCGTGTTCGGCAAGGGCCTGTCGATCGGCTACTTTGCCCAGCATCAGGTCGAAATGCTGCGCCACGACGAATCGCCGCTCTGGCACATGAACAAGATCGCGCCCACCACACGCGAGCAGGAACTGCGCAACTTCCTCGGCAGCTTCAACTTCGCGGGCGACATGGCGACGGCATCGATCAAGCCGTTTTCGGGCGGTGAAAAGGCGCGGCTGGCCCTGGCGCTGATCGTATGGCAGCGGCCCAACCTGCTGCTGCTGGACGAGCCGACCAATCACCTGGATCTGGAAACGCGCGAAGCGTTGACCATGGCGCTGGCCCAGTTCGAGGGCACGCTGGTGCTGGTATCGCACGATCGGCATTTGCTGCGCGCGACGACCGACCAGTTCGTGATCGTGGCCGACGGCGCGGTCAAGCCGTTCGACGGGGACCTGGACGACTACAAGAGCTGGCTGTTCAAGACGAAACTGGCGGCAAAGGCATCGGCGGCGCTGCAATAAGTCGCGGACCGGTGCCGGGCGCGATCGACCCAGCGGTGTGGGTTCAGCTGACCGCAGGGCGGTGATGCCTAGCGCTGCGTGTTGAGCTCAGCGGCCGAGGTGGTCGTAACCGACGCCGCGTCACCTGCTGCTTCTCTGGCCAATGCTTCGAGCACCAGCCGGTCTTCTTCAAAGGTCAACGCCACCTTGGACCGTTCATAGCTGCGCCAGGCCTGACGGCGCGCTGCCTCGGCCAGCCTCCCCTTCGTGCCCAGGCTCACGGCGCCCAACGCTTTCTGCGTCCGCACACCAATTTCGATCAGGCTGGCGCCGTCGCGCGACAGCGGGTCGAACGTATCGCGGATCAGGTCGGCCTCATCCAGCTCCACCAACGTCAGATGCGTGAAGCGCCCAGGCTTGGCCGACGCCTCGTCTTCGGGCGCCACGGCCGTATCGATCAATATGCGGGCCAACGCGCTGATCACACCAATTGCGGTACCGGGATCGTTGACCGCCGCCGACAAGGCCCGCTGCCCGATTTCGGCCATCACGATCACGCCAAAGCGCGGGTCCTGCTCAAAGCTGCGCTCCGCGCCGATCACAAACGCCGCCTCCAGCTTGCGCTGTTCGTCGACCGACAAGGCTGGCGGCTGGGACCACACCGCCACGACCCGCGCGGGGTGCAGCATCGCGCCCGGACGAACCACGATGTGCAGCGTCGCCTTGGCCTTTTTTGCGGCCTCGTTCAACCGGCCCATGTCCAGATGCTGCAGGTAGCCCGTTTGCGACAAATGCAAAGGCACGCCATGCACCGTCTGCGCCGGAGCAGGCATCGCACCCAGCAAAGGGTCGCGCCGATAAGCTTGCAATGAGGTGACAGCGGCAGCTTCCACCGTGGCGATCGTGGTGCTCAAGCGGCCGATCGACGACAGGGTCTGGATCCACCGCAACAGCGACACGATGATGTAGATCAGCACGCAGATCGTGCCGGCCAGCAGCACGAAGCGGCCGGCGGGGCCGTAGTACCCGACCCCCAGGGCACACAAGGCGATGATGGCGTAGATGAACGCCGCGATGAAGCTGGCGATCGCCGACTGGGCGCGGTCGTCGGCCATGACCAGACGGGTCGCGCGTGGCGTGGCGGACGTCGATGCCGACGTGAACGCGCCCACCAGGATCGATAGCGAAAAGGTGCTGACCGCCAGCATGCTGGACGCGATGATCGTCAGCAGCCCCTGCAGGGTGCTGCGCTCGATATCCGGCACGGCGCTGTCGGGCACGTAGTAATTGGCGACGGCAGCGATCAGGGCGGCAAAGACGGCGAACACGCTCCACAGCGTAGGCCGCCACCACATCTGGGCGCGAAGCCGGTGCCACAACAAGGTCAATCGAAACATGGAACGCCCGGGGTCAAGTGGCAAGGATGAGCCTGCATCCTAACGGCATCGCCGATGCGCCGGGTAAGGCACGGTAACCGGGGCCGTCGAATGGTTACGCGGCTGCAGTTCGCGGTGACGCCGGGGAAGGTTACGCGGCTGCTGTTGGCGGTGACGCTGGCGATCACCGCCAACAGCCAGATTCAACTGCCCGGCCGGTCCGCGTCGCGGCGCTTGCGCCGTTTGCGCAGCACCGGCTCGGTCAAGGCCGCGGCCGTCGCGGCGATCAGACCGGCAGACCACCGGCGGTCGTCCCACCGGTCCCCAGGAATGGCGAACCAGGGCTTGGCGCCCGGAAACGGAAAGCCGTCTTCCACCTCGCCCAGGTACTCACGGCCTGCGTCGGTCGCCTTCAGGTAGACCTGATCGCCAACGACCAGCGCCACGACCTTGCCATCGCAATACACCGCGTATTCGCCAAACATCTTGCGCGACGTCACGATGCCCGCGTCTGCCACTTGCTCCAGCAGGTAATCGATGGTGCTCTGGCGGGTGCCCATGGCAGCTGGGTGCGTGGCTTACGCCGCGGCGTCGCGACCGGTTGCGGAGTCGGCTGCGGAACCGGCCGCGGCCGTGGTCGATGCGGTCGATGCGGTCGTTGCGCTTCCTGCGGGCGCCGCGGCGTCGACCCGGATCGTGACCGACATCGATTCCGTCTTGCCCGGCGCCACCACCAGCACGTCGTCCCAGACCCGCGCCGTTTCAATGCAGACCATGCGCTGCCAAGCGTCATCCGGAAACTGCGACAGCCGCGCGGCCTTCTCCACCCACGGGTTCCACACCACGGCGGACCGCGACTGCGATGCCTCGATATGAATGCGGCGCTGCCAGCCCGGATCCACGATCTCGATTGCCCGGTCGATGCCCGTGTAGATCCGGTCCGTTTCGCCCTCGATCCGGATCGGCCCCGTCTGCGTGACAGGCTCCCAATTCCGCATCGTGTCGATGTAGGTCGTGTCTTCCAGGCCTTCAATCGTGATCTGACGGCTGTCGCTGACCGCAAAGTACGTATGCAGCGCCTGGCTCACCGTGATTGGCGCGTCGCCGAAATTATGGGTGCACAGCTGGATCTCCAGTGTTTCGCCCATGCGGAAACGAATCAGCAGATCGGCCGGGTGCTTCCACTCGCCCGACCCATTGGGCATGTGGCAATGAAAATCCATCACCACCCGCCCGGACTCCGCCGTTGCTGCGCCCGGCTCCCACTCCACGCCGCGCACCACGCCATGCGCAGGCGCCGCGGCATCGGGGGCAAACATGTCGCGCACGGGCTGCGGATTGCGCGCCAGGTCGCCAAACCACGGCCAGCACACCGGCACCCCGCCCCGCAGCGGCTGACCCCGCAGAAACTTCGCGTCCTCGCTCAGCCAGACAATCGGCGGCTGGCCGTGCGGCGTGTAGCTGAGCAGTTGCGCGCCCTGCGTGGCAATCAGGGCTTCCGCCCACTGGGTGCGGACCCGCCAGCAGGCAAGCTCGCCCATCTGGACGGATTCGATCGTGGCGGCATCGGGCGCGGCGGACATACGGGTGTTCCTTGGTGACGGCGGGGTGTTCGGGATTGCCGGATGATGCCCGGCATGTCTGGCAGCGCAGCGCGCGTGCGCGCAACGCCATCGGCCTGCCGGGCAGCGCAAGCTGCGAAAGTATGGCGGCTTTTTCGGCCGCCTGCCACACCACCCAAACGGCTGGCACAACCGCTAACGGTTTGGTGGTACGCGTGGGCGTCGGGATGGCGGGATCGCGCAGGCAGGCATTTCAGCAGGTGGCCGTCTGATTGGCCATCATGGGCCTTCATCCGTGAACAGGTCCGTGCGGGGCGCCGGGCGACTGGGACCTGCCACGTCACCGTGCGTGACGCTGCTGGCATAGCGGTAATGGCTGGCGGCGAACCAGGGTGCGGACTTGCCGTTGTCCAGGTCTTGATGCGTTGCTGCCTGGATCAGTGAGCGCGCGAGCGCTTCGAGGCCATCCAGTCGCTCAACCGCCGTCGCCTCAACCAGGAAGATCCATTCTTTCCCCGCAGGCGCCTCATCCACGTTCCGCATGGCTTGCGGCCCCGCCGACTCGACGCGTCCGACCGTCACCGACGTCACGATGTGCCGGGCGCCTTCAGCCAGCAGGCGATGCGCGCTCTGCGTCATGGCGTCGTCGCTGCCCTCTATAAGCACCACCCGCAACACCAGCAAGGCGCTTGCGCGTGATGTACCTGCCAGGGCGACTTGCCGGCAGGGTTTGCGCAGAAACTGCGACAACGCCGGGCGCATCGACGCGCTCCACGGCGTCGGGTGGTCGACCAGATCCTGATAGGCCGCCGTCTCCAGCGCGGACAGATCATTCAAGTCGTAGCGGGTGAAATAGCGCGGCTGCCCCGGACGCGTGGCGACATAACGCGTGCCGGACAAGAAGCCCGGCGCCCAGACCCGTTCGGGCACGTGCTCCAGCGTGTGCCACCGTTCATAGTCTTCCCGGCGAGATGGATCGATGTCGTTCCACAGCGCCAGGAACGCAGCGGCTGGTGCGGCGTCCCGGCTCACTGGCGTGCCTTTTTTGGCTGGTGGCGGCTGGCCTTGGCTTCAGCGGCTTTGGTGTTAGCAGCTTTGGCGTGAGCGGTGGCCTCGGCCCTGGCAATCTGCTGCTGCCTTGCCAGCTCACTTTGCAGGCGTTCACACGTGGCCTGCCAACGGCCGCTGTCTTCGCGCGCTGCGGCCAGCCGGCCTTCCGACTCGCCGAGCCGCGCCTGCAACGACCCGATCTGGTTCTGCAGTGTCGCGACGGCGCGGGCCTGCTCGGACATCGTCTCGTTCAGCTTTTGCTGGGCCTGCTCCAGTTGTTTGGCCAGGCGATTGCTGCGCTGACGTTCCTGGTCCAGGTCCAGCAAAGCACGCCGTTCGATCGCCACATGGCGTGCCTCGGACGCCGCGCTGTCCTCTCGGAATTTGTCGAGCTGGGCATTGAATGTCGCCAGGATCTTTTCCGTGTCCGCCTGGGCGGCCTGCAGTTCCTTGCGAGCCACATCGCGCTCGCTGGCTGCGATGGCCTCGGCCTGCGCAGCGGCGGCCAACTGACGGGCGTGCGCTGCGTGATCGGTGGTCCGCTGATCCGCCAGGCGGGCGTAGGCGGCCTCACGATCCGCCAGGCGACCCGACAGATCGTCTGCACGCCGCCGCTCGGTGCCGAGCAACGCAGTCAGGCGAGCCTCGGCAGCTTCAAACGCCGCCGCCTGGTCGCGCGCAACGGCTTGCGCCGCCCTCACCTCCTCCGCCGCTTCGGCGCGGGACGCCGTCAGCCCGTCCGTCGCCGCCTGCTGCGCCAGCGTCCACATCGCCGCCAAGGATTCCGCCGCCGCCGTCTTGAGCGCGTCGGGCAGGTCAGGATGCTCAATGCGCACCCGGCTTTTCTCGCGCAGTTCCTGCCAGAACTGGCGCAGCGTATCGGACGGAACAGACATGCTGCCACGACGCACGAGCTGGTACAGGCGATTTACCGTCGGCGTGATGCCGTACCGCAGGAACATCAACGCGCACACCTCTTTGTAGAGGAGCTGCGTATTCGGAAACTGCTTTTTCAGCTCTTCAACGTCGGCGGCAAGCTGGTTTTCGTCTACGGCGGGCGTGATCATGCGGCATCCTTACGTAATATCAAATATTACTACGTAATACGTAATTATATTGAACAAAGACGCTTGTTTTTTGACATTATTGTTCTACTGTCAAATAATTATGGATGTTTGTCTGAATCGGATCGGAAATCGTGGAGACGTGCGGCTCGCGAGTCCTGGAGTTTGGTCGAGACGCGTGGAAGGTGGTCCGGCGCCCGTGCATTGAGGCTACGGAGAGATTTGCGCTCAAGTCGCCATGGAGCTTGATCGACGCAGGTTCAGAGCGGCGTGGCTGGGGAAAACAAGCGTTTTCAGCCAATTCACCGCAGGTACGCCGCGGGTCAGCAGAATCAAAACGCCATCACCGGGAAAAACAACCGTTTTCAGCCAATTTCACCGCAGGCCTGCCGCGGGTTAGCGAAAACGGGCACTTGGCGCCGGAGGGCGCGATGCAAGGCTCGCCGCGTCCCTCAGTGGAAAATGGACGCGTGATGCCAAATCAACGAACGCGTCATCGCTCTTTGCCCGGCGCGATCGATGCCTGATGCGGGGATCAGAGATGCAAAAAACGCGCGATGCAAGACTCGTCGCCTGCCTACCCGCAAAAATGGAAGCCATGGATGTGAAGCCTGAAAAACCTGCCAGTGCAGCTACTACCGGGATCGCCCCGGCGTCACCCGTCCTGGCTTTGCTGTTTGACCTGTCCAGCGAACTCGATGGCAGCGCAGGCAGCAATCGTGCGACCGCCGCCCGCTCACAGATCGCCGCCAACGCCGACATCGACGCGCTCAAAGCCTGGCTGGCCCGCTTCACCCAGACCAAAACCACCTTCGACAGCTACCGAAAGGAAGCCGAGCGCCTGCTGTTATGGTCAGTGATCGAACTGCGCAAGCCCCTGGCCTCCCTGACGCACGAAGACCTCCTGGCCTATCAGCGTTTCCTGGCTGACCCGCAGCCTGCGCACCGATGGGTGATGCCAGCCGGCCGCAAGCGGGCGCGCGGCGACGCCGGATGGCGACCGTTCGCCGGCCCGCTCTCCCCCGCCAGCCAGCGCCAGGCCATCGTCATCCTCAACACGCTGTTCTCGTGGCTTGTGCATGCGGGGTATCTGGCCGGCAATCCCTTGTCGCTGTTCCGGCAGCGGCAACGTCATGCCGCCCCGCGCGTGGTCCGCTACCTGGACGATGCGATGTGGCAAGAGGTCAAGGCGACGATTGCGGACCTGCCCCGCGACACGCCGCGGCATCTGGAGCACTACTACCGCGTCCGCTGGCTGTTCACCCTGCTGTACCTGAGCGGCATGCGGATATCCGAGGTGGCCAACAACACCATGGGCGCATTCTTTCCCCGGCGGGACCGCGCAGGCGCGACGCGTTGGTGGCTGGAAATAGTCGGGAAAGGCGACAAGCTGCGCCTGGTGCCGGCCACCACGGAGTTGATAGACGAACTGGCCACCTACCGCCGCGCATCCGGCTTGCCGCCCGAGCCCGCGGCCGGCGAAACGCGCCCGCTGCTGGCGCCCATTGGCGGCAAGGCGCGGCCCATGACCCGCAGCGCCATCCACATCATCGCGAAACAGGTGTTCGCCCGAACCGCCGACCGGGTGCGCGCCCGCGGGCCTGACCATGCCCACACGGCAGACATCCTGGACGCCGCATCGGCCCACTGGTTGCGACACACAGCCGGTTCGGCCATGGCAACGGGCGACATGGACCTGCGCCACGTGCGCGACAACCTGGGCCACGCCTCGCTAACCACCACCAGCCGCTACCTGCACAGCGACGACGACGCCCGCCACCAGGCAACCGAGGACAGCCATCGGTTGGGGTGGTGACAAGGCGGCGAGGCCCAGCGGTGAGGCCCGGCGGTGAGGCCCGGCGCCAAGCCCCCCGCGGTCACAAAGCCATGGGGCAGCGCGGGTCGGTCATAATGCCCGTAACGCCTCCTGCACCCGGCACTCGCGCTTGTCTACGCGGCCGCCTTGCCGGCACCGCATCCTGGTTCCCCACGGTAACTGTTGCCCATGCTCCACCCACCCCTGCCAGTCCGATTCGCCAACTGCCGCGCTGCAATCCAATGGGCGCGCCGAAGCCTGCCCGCCTTGACGCCATCGCTTGCGATGGCTGCCTTGACGGTCGCCGCAGCAACGACAGCAACCGCATCAACCGCATCAACCGGCACAACAACGGTCCACCAGGCGAAGGTGACGATGTCTGCGTCTGCCGCTGTCACGTCGGTCCAGCCAAACCTGACGAACTTTTTAGCGGCCAGCACCACCACCCCTATCCCTATCACGCCGACGATAGCCGCAACCCCAACCATCCCAGCCCCAGCGATCCAGCTCGCGGCCGCGACCGGCAAACCGGCCCGCTCCGGCGCGTCCATCTACAGCGTCAGTTGCGCGTCCTGTCACACCTACGGCATGCGCGGCGCGCCCAAGCTGACCGATAAGGCTGCCTGGGCGCCGCGCCTGGCGCAACCGCCCGGCACGCTGACCGCGCACGTCATCAAAGGCCTGGGCTGGATGCCGCCGCGCGGCACGTGTTCGGCCTGCTCCGACGACGACATCCAGGCCGCCGTCGACTACATGGTGTCCCGCCTGCCCACGCGCTGACCCGTCTGGCGACGGGAACGCCCCCTTTCTGAAGGACCTTCCGTGCCCTACCTGCAACTCGACGTCAACGCGCATTACCCGGTGGAAACCAAACAGCGGCTGGCCGCGAAAATGTGCGAGACCTACGCCGACATGATGTCGGTCGACATCCGCCGCATCAGCGTCGCGATCCGCGAACTGGGCGACGGCGGCGTCTGGCGCATACCCGAAGCGGGCAGCGAGCCCGTCCAGGTGTCGATGTTGATGCTGGACATCCGCCGCGGCAGGCCGGCCGAGCAGCGCATGGACGTCGCCCGCGCCCTCTGCGCTCACTGCATCGAAGTCTTGGGCTTGGCCGAAGATCGCCTGAACGTCGAATTCACCCAGCATGACGGCGACGAGATGTACCACCCGGCGCTTGGCGGATACAGTCCGGACTGGACGCCGGGCGAGGCCTGATCGAGGTTCGAACCAGAGCCTGCCAGACCGACTCCACTGCCAGACCAACCCCACTTTGCTGCCGACCCCTTGCCATGGGAGAACGATCGTTCTACCATGGTGCGCATGCCGCCGAACCCCATTCAGAAGAAGCATCCCAGCCCCGACCCGTTCTCCCGCTTGCTGGAAACTACCGAGTCGCTCGTCTATCGCAACGGCATCCACGCCACGGGTATCGATGCGATCGTCAAGGCTGCGGGTGCGTCCCGCAAGACGGTGTACGCGCATTTCGGGTCGAAAGACGTGCTGGTCGAGGCTGCCTTGCGTGCTCGCCATGACCGCTGGATGCACTGGTTCCGCACCGAAACGCTTGCCATCGGGCACGATGCCGCTGCCCGCCTGCTGGGCATGTTCAAGGTGCTGGAAAGCTGGTTTGCCGACCCGGGTTACCACGGCTGCGCGTTTCTGAACGCGGCGGGTGAAATCGGGGACGCGGCATCGCCGATCCGGATGCTTGCGCAGGAACACAAGGCGGATCTCCTGGCATTCATTGTCGAGACGGCTTCCGGGCTCGATGTGCCGGCCGCCGCCCGGACCACCCTGGCGCGCCAATGGCTGATCCTGATCGACGGCGCCATTGCCGTTGCCATGGTCAGCGGTGACGCGGCCGCGGCGCGAGACGCCCAGGCAGCCGGCGCGGCCTTGCTGGCCGCCATGTCCGCGCCCCGTTAGACCCTACCCCTTCGCCCCCCTCGACTCAACCGAAAGGTCTTCCATGTCCGAACCCGACCGCCCGCCTCTCCCGCCTTTCAACGAAACCACCGCCACGCTCAAGGTCCGCCTGGCCGAAGACGCCTGGAATGGCCGCGACCCGGCCAAGGTGGCGCTGGCCTACACGCCCGACAGCCGCTGGCGCAACCGGAGCGAGTTTGCGACGGGCCGGCCCGAGATCATCGCGCTGCTGACACGCAAGTGGGCGCGCGAGCACGAATACCGGCTGATCAAGTCCTTGTGGGCGTACCAAGGCAACCGGATTGCCGTGCGCTTCGCGTACGAATGGCACGACGACGCGGGCCATTGGTTCCGGTCGTACGGGAATGAAAACTGGCTGTTCGACGCCGCCGGTTACATGGCGCAGCGCCATGCCAGCATCAATGATCTGGCGATCAAGGAGGCGGACCGGGCCTTTCTGTGGCCCCAAGGCCGCCGGCCCGACGACCATCCGGGGCTGGAGCACTTCGGGTTCTAGGGCGCCGGCAACACCATTCGGCCGCGCAAGGGTCGCCGTCGAACGCCCCGGCCGCATAAAAGCCGGGTCGCCACGGCGCCGTTCACCCGCTTACGCAGCCGGCGTTTGCGCCCAGAACGCGTCCAGCTGCGCCACCCACCGGGCTTTCTCTTCGTCAGTCGCAAACGCGGCTTCGAGGCTGTTGCGGGCAAGCAGATACCCGGTCTCTTCACCCAGGGGCAGCGCTTCGAACACCGCCAGGTAGTTCGTATTCAGATAGCCCCCGAAGTACGCGGGGTCGTCGGAATTCAGGGTGACAGCCACACCGGCGTCCAGCAGCATGGGCAGGCTGTGCGCTGTCATGTCGTCGAATACCTTGAGCTTCACGTTCGACAGCGGGCAGACCGTCAGGGCGATCTTTTCGGCGGCAAGGCGCTGCAGCAGCGCCTGATCTTCGATCGCCGTCACGCCATGGTCGATGCGTTCGGCATGCAGCAGGTCCAGCGCGTCACGGATGTTCTGCGCCGGGCCTTCTTCGCCGGCGTGGGCCACGCGGCGCAGTCCCAGGGCTTCGCACCGGGCAAAGACGCGGGCAAACTTTTCGGGCGGATTGCCTTGCTCGGACGAGTCCAGCCCGACGCCGATCAACCGGGGCACGGTCTTGAAACAGGCTTCGGCCGACGCCAGGGTCGCAAACGCGTCCTCTTCCGACAGATGCCGCAGAAAGCACAGGATCATCCGGCTCGACAGGCCGTGGCGGGCTTCGGCGTCGTCCAGCGCGCGGGAAATGCCGTTCACGACGACCTCCACGGGCACGCCGCGCGCGATATGCGTCTGGGGATCGAAAAAGATTTCGGTATGGACGATGTGGTCAGCCACGGCGCGTTCCACGTAAGCCCACGTCATGTCATAGAAGTCCTGTTCGGTCAGCAGGACACTGGCGCCTGCGTAATAGATGTCCAGGAAGGACTGCAGGTCGGTAAAGGCATACGCATCCCGCAGCGCGTCGACCGACGGGTACGGCAGCGTGACGCCATTGCGCTCGGCCAGCGCAAAGATCAGCTCGGGTTCGAGCGACCCTTCGATATGCATGTGCAGCTCGGCCTTGGGCATGGCGCACAGCTTGCGCGCCAGGGGCGACTCGGAAAACAGGGTGGACGACGAGGTGGTGGGGGCAAGAAAGGACATGCTCGGGCTCCGTGGCAACTCGACGCGCACGGGCGAACGAGGATCGATTGTCGCGCGGCCGCAAAAATGGGGGTGTCGCGGCGCGTGTTCAGCGTGCTTTGCGAAGGAATGTGTTTCACTTGAAGGCACGTCCGGCGCCCTGAATACGGGCCTGTCGCCCGATGCGCCGGACCGCGTAGATTACCATTCGGGGCGGCCGCAGCCGGTGTGCTAACGTCACTGTCGCGTGCCCCCTTTCTCTTTTGCTGCACAATTTCGTATGCCGACCCCCTTGCTCCGTTCCGTTGACGACTCCACTCCCGTTCGTTCCGCCCCTCACGCCGCGCTGACCTTTACCGCGCCGCCTGAAGTGCGCGTGCTGAGCGACATCCTGCCCGACGACCCCCTGCTGATGATGGGTGCCGGGCCGGTGCCGATTCCCGAGGCGGTGGCGCGAGCGAATTCGGTGGTGATCAACCACCTGGGCGCCACGATGTCGACGATCATCTCGCAGGTCAAGGAGATGGGCCGGTACGTCTTCCAGACCAAGTCGGAATGGGTCATGGGCGTGGCCGGTCCGGGTTCGGCGGCCATGGAAATGGCGATCAGCAACCTGGTGCTGCCGGGCCACAAGGTGCTGTGTGTGGTGAACGGCTTTTTCAGCGCACGAATGGCTGAAATGTCGCGCCGCCTGGGCGCCGAAGTCATTACCTTCGATGTGGACGGCCATCACTACGCGCCGGCCGACGAAGTCGAAGCACTGATCGCCAAGCACCGTCCGGAATGCCTGACCATCGTGCAGGGCGAAACGTCCAACACGGTGTTCAACCGCGAACTGCCCGCCATTGCCCGCGCCGCGAAAAAGTACGGCTGTCTGGTGATCGTGGACGCCGTCTGCACGCTGAGCACGATGCCGCTGCAGATGGACGACTGGCAGATCGACGCGGTGATTACCGGCGGCCAGAAGGGCCTGTCGTCAATTCCTGGCGTGTCGCTGATCGCGTTCTCGAACGAAGCCTGGGACCGCATCAACAGCCGCACCACCACCAACTCGCACTGGTGCCTGGACGCCAAGCTGGCCGAAAATTTCTGGCACAAGGGCGGCTACCACTACACGGCGCCGGTGTCTGGCGTGCTGGCGCTGCACGAAGCCCTGCGCCTGGTCTGCGCCGAAACGCTGGAAGAGCGCTTTGCACGCCACTACCGCTGCTCGCAGGCGCTGCAGAACGGGATCGAGGCCATGGGCCTGCGCCTTTTCACGCCGCCCACCTCGCGCCTGAATTCGGTGGTCGGCATCGCGATCCCCGACGGCATGAACAACGCCGACATCTGCGCGCACATCTCGAACCGTTATCACGTCGAGATTTCCGGCTCGTTCGGCCTGCCCATGGTCCGTATCGGACAAATGGGCGAGCAGTGCCGCGCGCACAACCTGTTCCGGACGCTGCATGCGCTGGGTTCGACCGTGCGCGACATGGGCGGCAAGGTGGACCTGCCCGCCAGCATGGCCACGCTGGAATACAGCCTGCATAACGCGCTGGTCTGATCTCGCGCCGGCTTCTTCCCGACCTTACGCCGCGCCGCCCGTGTGCTTGTCACGCGGGCCGGTCGCGGCGGCGTTTCCTGCCTGTATCGTGACGACCCCATCCATTCCTGCCGACGATCCGGCTCCCGAACCGCCCGAGCGCCCTGGCGACAACCAGTGCTGCCAAAGCGGCTGCGAGCCCTGTATCTTTGATCTCTACGCCGAAGACATGCAAGCGTGGCGGGACGACTTTCGCGCCTGGGAAGTGCGCCAGGCCAGCCGCAAGGCCGCAGGCTGATCCAGGCTACGCCTGGCCCGCCACCACGTTCACACTCATCGCGATGATGAACACGTTCAGGAAGAACGCGATCACGCTATGCACCAGCGCCATGCGGCGCAGATGGCGGCTGGTGATCTGCACGTCAGACACCTGGAACGTCATGCCAATCACCAGCGCAAAGTACGCAAAGTCCCAATAGTCGGGAGGCTCGGCGCCCGGAAATTCCAGGCCCTGATGGGCTGCGCCATAGTTGCCATAAAAGCCGTGGGCGTAATGCAGCGCGAACATCACGTTCATGTACAGCCAGGACAGCAGGATGCTGCCGATGGCGATGACCACCGGCCACGCGCCCCCGCCGCCCTTTCCCAGCCGCAGTTCGACGCCGAGGGCCAGCAGCACCACGGCAGACAGCAGCACGCTCGTCCACAGGATGCCCCATCGCCCCACGTCTTCTTCCTTGGCGCGATGGCGCATGGTGTCCGGCGTGGACTTGGCAAATACGTAGGCGGTGGTCGACAGGAAAAAGAAGGCGGCGGCATCAAAGCCCAGCAGCAGGCACAGGGGCCACGCCGTGTGGCTCATCCACAAGGCAGTCGCAACGGCGACAAGGATCAACGCCGCAACGAACAGCCGTGGATGGGCGCGAACCACCAGGAAGCGGGCGTGAGAAGGAGCGGTGACAGTCACGAGGACTCCGGCAACGGAACAACGGATGAGCAAGCAGTCAGACGCCAGTGTGCCGGGGTCTGGACGTGTTAACTATGACAGCTTGCTCGTCTGCTGCGATTTGTGACACTTCGACGCGAAATGGGGGTATCCCAACGCGTGCAACTGCCGTTAACTAGGCCGTATCCCGTGTTGTATGCAACAACGAACTCATGCACCCCATGTCCTCCGTCACGCCGATCCGATTCACCGGTACCTTTCATTCCGCCTTTGCCGTCAATGGGCCCGGTTGCGCCGGCTGCCGCGACGGCGAAGAGCTGGGTTTCGACTTCAGCTATGCGTATCAACCGATAGTTGACCTCGACAACAACACGATCTTTGCGCACGAAGCGCTGGTCCGCGGTCCGGAAGGCGAACCCGCGTCGTCAGTTCTGGGACGTGTGACCGACGACAATCGCTACCGTTTCGACCAGGCCTGCCGCCGCAAGGCCATCGAAGGCGCGGCCGATATCGGCTTGTCGCAGCGCCTGTCGATCAACTTCCTGCCCAATGCGATCTACCAGCCCGAAGTCTGCATCCGCACCACGCTGGAAGCTGCCCGCCAACACGACTTTCCGGTCGAGCGCATCATTTTTGAGGCGACGGAAGGCGATCGGGTCGAAGACGCCGCGCGGCTGGCGGCGATCCTGCGGTATTACCAGCGCAGCGGCTTCCTGACGGCGATTGACGATTTCGGCGCCGGGTATGCCGGCCTGACGCTACTGGCCGAATTCCAGCCCGACATCATCAAGCTGGATATGGCCCTGGTACGCAATATCGACTCCAGCGTTCCACGCCAGGCCATTGTGAAAGGCCTGATGCGGACGTGTTCGGATCTTGGCATCCAGGTCATTGCCGAAGGCATTGAAACCCTGGCCGAGCGCGACTTCTTCTACAACGAAGGCGTTCGCCTGATGCAGGGCTATCTCTTCAGCAAGCCGGCGTTCCAGTCGCCGGGCTCCATCAACCCGTCGTCCTGGGTGTAACTGCCCTATAGGGACTCCGCACCTGAAGGCAGCGGCGCCAGTTCCATTGGCGCCAGCGGCACCGGGTCGGGCAAGGATGCCGGCGCGATCGGCATCACATCCACGTCCTCGCACCCTGGCAAGGGCACACTCGCCAACACGCATGCCGCGCTGGCGCTGCCGATGTCATTGATCGCCAGCGCCAATGCGTCGCCCAGCCGGCGCAGATCGTCCTGGGTCAGCCACCGGTCCAGGCCGCCCTTGCCATAGGTCGTTTCAAACGTGATGGCATTGACCCGGTCCTGCTGCGATCGCCACCACCAGCTTTCAGGAAAGAAGTGGTTCAGGAAGTTTGCGCCGCCGTCTTCATTTTCGGTGGTGACCTGCCCTTCGTAATAGGACGCCGTCAGTGCGACCAGGTGTTGCTGCTTGCGCCACAGCCGTTGTTCGGCAAGACCAAACTCGTCTTCGCCCCCGAAGTGCGGGATGAAGAATGCCGGCATGTCCACCGCGGCGTTCGATGCATGCAGATTGAGCGCGATGTCGAACCGCCCGCCGGCCTGCAGTACCGGCAGGATGCCACCCCGCAGCACCACCTGGTTTTCATACGGCGCCGGCGCGTCGCCGGGCACGTCGGCGCCTGACGCGTCGAATCGCCAGCTGTCTTCCAGGTTCACACTGGCTGGCGTCGTGCGGTAATTGCCCGCGATGACGCCGTCGGGGTTATGCATCGGCACGATCTTGAAGATATAACGCGACCGCAGGGACCGGCCGACGGCGTCATCAGCGAGCACACGCGGAATCAGGCCTTCCAGCAGGAACGATGGACCTGTCTCGCCGGGGTGCGTCCGGGCATGAAGCCAGACATACCGCTTCGGCACGCCGGGGATGGAAAGACTCGCATCTTCAAGGGTCAGCAGCGTGATGGGTTTTTGGTAGACCGGCGAGATGCCCAGGGTTTCGCGCCGGACCAGGGGCGACGCCGCCAGGCGGTTCAGGAACGCATCAAGGTCGGCCGTGGTGTACGGGAAGGTCCGTGCAATCGACACCGGACCGGAAAAGGCTTTGCGGATCGTTGCGCGGCAGTTGACCAGCGCCTGGCCGCGGCACCCCTGCCAGCTGATCTCGTCGTCGCGAAAATGGGTCCACTGCACGCCGTCGTACGAGTACACCGGCATGACCGGGTATCGGGATCCAAAGCCGTCAAACTCCAGCGTCAACGGCCGGTCCGGAGACACGTTGGCGACCTTGACATAAAACCACGTGCGGAAGCTCGCAGGCAGGCCAGGATCGTCATTATCGTTCTTGAGCGACAGCCGCCAGGTCGTTTCCTGCGGATCCAGGGCGCGGATGGCGCCGATGCCCCCGGACTCGAAATCGCTGGTGAACACGGGGCGCACGCGCGCCAGGTCGGCCGCTGGCCCCGCCGGACCGGTGGCGCAGGCTTGCAGGGCGAGCAACAGGCTGACGGCCAGGGCGCGCCAGAAGGGATGTCTCATGGTGCGGATGCAGAGGGGCCAAGGGATGGCCATTATCCCCGAAGGTGTCATCCCGGGTGGTGACCCGGCCCGGCCAACGTTGCGTCGCGTTGCGAATCTTTCGGCAATCACACACCGTGGCCGGGGCTACACCGGCTGCGCAGGGCACGCTGTGCTATATATCGTCGATATTCATCGTACCGACGGCCCTTGCCGCCGTCCCCCACGAGCAAGACATCATGACCGACCTGTCGACACCCCCCTCCCAACCCGATCCCGCGCAGCAGGCGCGTCCCGAAGCGGTGCCCTTGTGGCCGCTTGAACAGATCGTGGCCGATCTGCGCGCCGAACGCATGAAGTGGCGATCCGCCCAGCAGCGCCGTATCGAACCGGGCGCCCGCGAACTGCCATCGACCGACGTGCTGCGCGAGATCGTCGCCGCCTTTCGCGGCGCCCTCTTCCCGCTGCGCCTGGGCCCGGCCGATCTGCGCCCCAGCAGCGAAGATTATTACGTGGGCCATACGCTGGACGCAGCCTTGCACCGCTTGCTCGAACAGGTGCGGCTGGCCTTGCGTTATGAACACCGCACCTTGGGTTCGCCGTCGCCCGACGTGGAACAGCAAGCCATTGCGATCGTCCATGATTTTGCAGCCAGCCTGCCGCGCGTGCGGGCCTTGCTGGATAGCGACGTGGAAGCGGCTTTCTATGGCGATCCGGCGGCAGGCAGCGTCGACGAAGTGCTGCTGTGCTATCCGGGGGTGGTGGCGCTGATTCATCACCGGCTGGCGCACGAACTGTATCGCCGCGGCGCGCGCCTGCTGGCGCGGATCGTGGCCGAAATTGCGCATTCGCAGACCGGGATCGACATCCACCCCGGCGCGCAGATCGGCAGCGCCTTTTTCATTGACCACGGCACGGGCGTGGTGATCGGCGAGACGGCTGTGATCGGCAATCGCGTGCGGCTCTATCAGGCCGTCACGCTGGGTGCCAAGCGCTTCCCGACCGACGAGACGGGGGCGCTGCAAAAGGGCTTGCCGCGTCATCCCCATGTCGAAGACGACGTCGTGATCTACGCCGGCGCAACCATCTTGGGCAACATCACGATCGGCAAGGGGTCGACGATTGGCGGGAATGTGTGGCTGACACGCAGCGTGCCAGCCGGCAGCCACGTGACCCAGGCCAGCAGCCACCAGGAATGCCCCGAAAGTTGAACGGGACAGGCCGGCGGCAATGCGGCCGTGGGATGGGGCCGGTCCAGGCCTCGGGCTGACCTGGGCCTGACCTGGGCCTGACCTGGGGCTGACCTCAACCAAGCCGAATCCTGGCCGCCCTAGCCGGCCTTCATGCAGGTGCTGACGAAGCTTTTGTAATCGTCGCCCTTGCGTCCGGCGCCCTGCTTGCTGCAGGACGCCATCCTTTCCTGCGATGTCATGGGCTTGGCTTTCAGGCACTGGCTCATGAAGCCTTTGTAGTCATCGCCCTTCTTGCCCTTGGCCTGCCCATTGCATTCGGCCATTTTCGTCTGCTGCGCGGTCTTGGGTTTGGCGGCGGGGTCAGCCGCCCCGGCCGCTTGCCCAGCCATTTGCGCCTGCACCGGCCCGGCCAGCAACGCGCCGAACAGTGCCCCAGCCATCAGTCCATGCTTTACGCCCATCGCAAGATATCGCTTCATTGCCTGCTCCAGAGACCGCACGCCGGCCTGCGCGGGATGGCTGACCGGATCAGCGCATTATCTGCCTCGGTCCCGTAAAGCTCAACCGTGCTAAGGGTGCAGGTCGTTGCGGTCTTTCCGCTTGGTCACGGTGACGCAACCCGTCTCCCCATCCACGCAGACCCAGTCGCCCGTTTCGATCACCGACAACGGGTCCTGATCGAAGTCCGTGACCGAGGGCGCATGCGTGACGACGGCTCCCAATGCCATCTTGGTGGTCATCTCGTTGAATAGCATGGCGGCCGGCGCCACGCCGGCGATGCGCGCGATATGGAATTGCCCGGACCAGCCCGACGACCCTTTGGCGCCCGGGAACACCAGCACCTTGCCCGCGAACGAGACGCCGCGCAGTTCGTGGCGGGTTTCGATGATGGTGCCGGTGCGCGGGTCGATGCCGCCCCAGCCCGAGATCCGCTCGCGCGTGACCAGCGCTTCGCCTTCGGCCACGCCGCCGACAATGGCCCGGCCCCGCAAGGTGATGGAGCTCATCGCAGTCCCCCGTTCCAACGCCCGGTCACCGCCGCGTCGATGCAGTCGGCGGTGGAGCCGAACCACGCCTGGATGCCCATGATCGCGGGCAGATAGTGCACCTGCTTGGCCGAATCCACCGCTGCCACCTTCACCCCCTTTGGCATGACGCGGCCCAGGGCCGAACAGGTGTCCGACATCAGAAAGCCACCGGCTTCGGTAATGATGCGCGTATAGCCGTTCTGGTCGCAGATCTGCTTGGTGGCGCGCGGCGTGAAGATCCACAGATTGGAATTCACATGCACCTTGCGGCCTTCGAGCAGCTGGCACACTTCCCAGATCTGTTCGATGCTGTAGTGCGGACAGCCCAGCATCACGAAGTCCACATCCACGTCCGACGCTGTTGCATTCAGATTGTCATAGGTCTCGCGCAACTCCTTGCGGCCAAACACGAAACGCTCGATGGGCCGGTTGCCCCCAAAGGCGGCTTCGACACTGGGCGCTTCGGGCGTGTACCCGGGGATGTGATACATCTCCACCCCGCCTGACGACGCAGCCGCGGCGCCGAAATGCTTGAGGCGGACCATGTTCGGCGCCCGGCCGATGCCAGTGATCACGGGAACGCGATCCTGTACCCGGTCACCCACGAAATAGCCCAGCATTCCCCAGTCCGACATGCTCTCGATCGGCACGTCGACGTCAATGGCGTGCGTGCCGCGGCGATTTTCGTCGATGTGGTAGCCCCAGTACGGAATCTTGCCGGTCAGCATCGCCGCGCCGGTGCTTTCACGGCCTTCGGCATTGGACTTGGCGCCCAGCACGGCGTTGATGTAGATCACGGCGGACGATTCCATCCAGGCGCAATGTTCGCCGCGCGCAGGCAGATTGCCGACCTGGTACGGCGCGCAGGTGTTGAGCAACTGCACGCCCAGGCCGGCGCTGTAGGCGTCGCCCTTGCGGAAGATGCGCACCACGTCTTCGCCCACCCCTTGCTCGGCCGCGTGTTCGGGATCGATGCCCTGCTGCAGGTGACTGCTGTACACCGACACCTTTGGGATGCGCACCACTTCGCGCGAATCCAGATTGAATTCCGAAAAGACGGCATCCAGGCCACCCGCCTCGTCGGCGTATTTGCGCATGAACGGCGTGGTCGCGCCGATCGTACCGGCAACGTTGCGGGTATCGACCAGGCGTTCCGCCCCCAGGGCATTGCCGTAGCGGACCAGCAAGTCCATGGCCTTCTGTTTCGCGATGCCGTGCTCGCCGTCGTACATCGCCTGTTCGTGATCGGTCAGTCTCATCTCACCTCCTGAATGCGCGGCGTCACGCTCCAGGCGGACGCTGCGTCTAGGCCGCGCTGGATGCGTGACCCGGGGTCGGCACGAAGCCCCCCACTTCCCTGGCGATCGCCCTTGCGGTCGCCAGCAACATCGGCGCGACATCCTGCCGAAGATGCGCTTCGGAAAACAGGAACGCCGGGCCGCCACAATTGAGGGCGACGATTTCGCCGCCCGGCACGACCAGCGGCACCGCCACCGAATGAATGTCGCGGTGGAATTCCCCCAGCGACATGCAATAGCCATGCACATCGGCGTCATCCCGAGCCCGGGTGTAGCCGGCCTTCAGGCGGCGCCATTCGTCCGCTCCCGCCCCATCGCGCAACTGGGATTCCAGGCGCTCGCGCTCGCGGATGTCGCTGACCGCGCTGAGGTACGCGCGGCCCAGCGCCGAACTCACCATCGGAAACCGCGATCCCACCCGCAGCCGCGCCAGCAGCAATGCTGCACGGGGGGACGCCGTTTCCACCAGCACCATGTCCAGGCCATCCCGCACGCCCAGATACACCGCACCGTTCGCCTGGTCGGCCAGCGCCGCCATGTGCGGCCGGGCAAAGGCCCGCAAGTCGATCCCGCCCAAAAACGCCTGCGCCAGGGAAACGACACCGGCGCTCAGTGAAAACCGTTCGGTCCCGGCGGCCTGCTTCATCAGCCCCAGGGCCACCAGGGTCGTCGCCAGACGCGTCACGGTGGGCTTCGGTATGCCGGTCATCCGGGCCAGTTCGGCATTGCTCAGATCACGCACGTCTTCCCGAAAGCACCGCAGGACGGCAATGCCGCGCTCCAGGGCCGACACCGTGGCGCCTGCAGGCGTGTCGTCGGTATCGCCGATTGCCGGGGCGCCGGGGGAAGTCTTGCCGCGTGATGCCATCATGGTCTCCAGGGCGGCGCGCCGGGGCGGGCGGGCCGTTCTACAAAGGGAACGATGCGCAGAACGTATCGTGCAGCCATTATAGGAAGGCGCCTTGGCCTTGCGATCCCGGGGCAGGACATTCCTGTCCTGGCAAATCGGCTTGCGGCCCTGGATTTCCATGGATCCGGACGCAGAGTCGGTCAGTCGGCCACGGCGCCTGTCGTCTTGACGACCTTGGCCCACTTCGCCATTTCGCTCTTGATGTAGGCATCGAACTGGGCCGGCGTATTGCCCACTGGCGTCATGCCGATATCGTTCAGGCGCTTCTTGAATTCAGGCGTCGCCAGCACGCTGGCAATGTCCTTGCTGATCTTGTCGACGATGTCGGGCGGGGTCGCGCGCGGCACCACCAGGCCGAACATGCTCTGCACATTGAAACCAGGCAGCGTCTCGGCCACGGTCGGAATATCCGGCGCGCTCGGATCGCGCTGCGCGCCGGCCACGGCCAGCGCCTTCAGCTTGCCGGCCTTGATGTACGGCATGGACGAAAACAGCGGGTCGATCAACAGCGGCACCCGTCCGGCCATGACTTCCGTGTAGGCCGGACCGCTCCCCTTGTAGGGGATGTGCAGCATATCGATCGACGTCTCGGTCTTCAGCAATTCGCCTGTCAGGTGCATGGAACTGCCACTGCCCGGAGAGGCGTAGCTCAACTTGCCGGGCGACTGCCTGGCCATGGCGACCACATCGGCAATCGAATTTGCCGGGAAAGACGGTGTCGCCGTGATCACGATCTGCGAGGTCGCCATCAGCGACACGCCCGCCAGGTCCTTGATCGTGTCGAAGGGCAGCTTGGGCCGCATCGCCGGGTTGATGACGTGCGACGTCACCACCATGCCGATGGTCTGTCCGTCGGGTTCCGACCGGGCCACGAAATCCGTGCCGACAACCGTGTTGGCGCCAGGTTTGTACATGACGACGACCGGCTGGCCCCAGGTCCTGGTCAGCTGTTCCGACACCAGGCGGCTCAGGATGTCGATCGCGCCGCCCGGCGCGTTCGGAACGATCAGGGTGACCGGGCGCGACGGATAGTCCTTTGCGGTGGGGGTGGGGGTGGCGCCGGCCGCCGGCAAGGCGCTCATCGCCAGGGACGTCAGGCCGGCCGACACACAGGCCAGGGCGCGCAGCATCGTTTTCATCGTGTCTCCTTGCGGGCCAGGCCCGGCCGGCGCTCGGGGCGCCTGTTGTATCGACTGGCTGCCACGGGAGGTGTCGGCGGGCCGCGCTGGCGAACCTGTCAACAACGCCGTATCAGCGAATGGGCACGATTTTGATCCTCCGCCCAATCGAAGTCAATTATTCTGGAACGCTATTTCATAATATTTAGAGGTATCCGGGAAGGAGTTCAGGCAGGTGGCACGGCTGCGTAACAAAGCGCGATGGGAGGACGTTTTCGTCCTGCCCGCGCCTGCAGATGCGCGCCTGACGCGGTACATTGGCAGCCTTGTTTCCGCCTTGCCAGGACCTGCCTCATGACGACGCCTACCCTCCCCGTGCTTGCCACACCGCTCACCTCTTCCGCCGTCCGCGTGATGCTGCTGGGATCGGGCGAGCTCGGCAAGGAAGTGATCATCGCGCTGCAGCGCCTGGGCGTCGAAGTGATCGCCGTGGACCGCTATCCGAATGCGCCCGGCCATCAGGTAGCCCATCGCGCGCACACCGTTTCCATGACTGACCGCGACGCCTTGCGCGCCATCATCGACCTGGAACAGCCGCACGTCATCGTCCCCGAGATCGAGGCGATCGCGACCGACCTGCTGGTCGAGCTGGAGTCGGCCGGTGTCGCACGGGTCACGCCCACGGCCCGCGCCGCGCAATTGACCATGAACCGGGAAGGCATCCGCCGCCTGGCGGCCGAAACGCTGGGGCTGCCCACGTCGCCCTACCGCTTCGCCGCCACGCTGGATGAACTGCGGGATGCGCTGGACCACATCGGCTACCCGTGCATCATCAAGCCGGTCATGTCCTCGTCCGGCAAGGGCCAGTCGCGCCTGGATGGCCCGCAAGACATCGAGTCTTCCTGGCGTTATGCGCAGGAAGGTGGCCGCGTCGGCGCCGGCCGGGTCATCGTCGAAGGCTTCATCCGCTTCGACTACGAAATCACCCTGCTGACCGTGCGTGCGGTCGGCGCCGACGGCCAGATCCATACCCATTTCTGCGATCCGATCGGCCACGTCCAGGTCGATGGCGACTATGTCGAAAGCTGGCAGCCCCAGCCCATGGCCGACAAGGCGCTTGAACGCGCGCGCGACATCGCGCTCAAGGTCACGGGCGAGCTGGGGGGGCTCGGCCTCTTCGGGGTGGAACTGTTCGTTGCGGGGGATGAGGTCTGGTTCTCTGAAGTCAGCCCGCGCCCGCACGACACCGGCATGGTCACGATGATCACGCAGGCGCAGAACGAATTCGAGCTGCATGCCCGCGCCCTGCTGGGCCTGCCGGTATCGACGGCCTTGCGCCAGCCCGGCGCCAGCAGCGTGATCTACGGCGGCGTCGACGCCAAGGCCGTGCAGTTCGACGGCGTGGCGGCCGCGCTGGCCGAGCCGGGTACGGATATCCGCCTGTTCGGCAAACCGGAATCGTTCGTCAAGCGCCGCATGGGGGTGGCGCTGGCCGTTGCCGATACGGTCGATGCGGCGCGTACCAAGGCCAAGGCGGCATCGGCCAAGGTCACCCCTCGGGCGGTGTCTGACCCGGCGCAGGGCCAGGGCTGAGGACCCCCAATGGCTTCTTCGCCCCTGCTGGCGCTGTTCTGGTTCCGCCGCGACCTTCGTCTTGCCGATAACGTCGGCCTGTTTCGCGCCCTGACCGAGAACGACGCGGTCATACCGGTGTTCATTTTCGACAAGGACATTCTTGACGAGCTGCCCCGGCAGGATCGGCGGGTGGCCTTTCTTCACGGCGCCATTGCCGATCTGAAGGCCCGCCTTCAGGCTGCCGGATCGGACCTGGTCGTGCGGCACGCCCGGGGGCGGGAGGCCATCCCGGCGCTGGTCAAGGAGTTTGGCGCGTCGGCGGTCTTCACCAATGAAGACTACGAGCCCGATGCCCATCAACGGGACGCGGCCGTGATCGACGCCCTGGATGCCCTGGGCATTCCGCTGCGCCTGTTCAAGGACACCGTGATCTTCAGCAGCAGCGAGATCCTGACCAAGCAGGGCCGGCCGTACACCGTGTTCACGCCATACAAGAATGCATGGCGCAAGGCGCTCAAGCCCGAGCACTATGCCGAGGCGCCCAGCATGGACCACCTGAAGTCGCTCAAGAAGGTCGATGGCGGCAAGATGCCGACGCTGGAAGCCTTGGGCTTCGAGCCTTTGTCCAGCAAGGATCCGCATCCCGAGCCCACACCCGACGGCGCGAGCAAGCGGCTGGACCGCTTCGTGGCCAAGGTGATCGATGGCTACAAGCAGTCTCGCGACCTGCCGGCCGTGCCCGGCACGTCCTACCTGTCGGTGTACAACCGCTTCGGCCTGCTGTCGGTCAGGCATCTGGTACGGGCGTCCCTGAAAGCCATCGAGGGCAGCCAGGGCGCCGCGCGCGAAGGCGCCGAAACCTGGTTGAGCGAGCTGGTCTGGCGCGACTTCTACTTCCAGTTCCTGTACCACCACCCCACCGCCGTCGACGGCCCTTACCGCGAGGAATATACGGCGCTGGAATGGGAAAACGACGATGGCCTGTTCCAGGCATGGTGCGACGGCCAGACCGGCTACCCCTTGGTCGATGCGGCCATGGCGCAGATCAACAGCACCGGCTACATGCACAACCGGCTGCGCATGGTGACGGCCTCGTTCCTGACCAAGGACCTGCTGGTGGACTACCGCAAGGGCGAGGCCTACTTTGCCGTCGCCCTGATCGACTACGACCAGGCGGCCAATAACGGCGGCTGGCAGTGGGCAGCGTCGACCGGATGCGATCCCCAGCCCTACTTCCGCATCTTCAGCCCATCGCGTCAAAGCGAACGCTACGACCCCGACGGCGAATTCATCAAGCGGTTCCTGCCTGTCTTCAAGGACGTGCCCGGCAAGTATCTGCATGCGCCGTGGGAACACACGGCCAAGCTGGCCGAGTACGGCATCGAACTGGGCAAGCATTACCCCAAGCCGGTGGTGGATCATGACGAGCGCCGGCTCAAGGCCCTGGACATCTTCAAGGCAGCGCGGGCGGCTGCTCAACGGTAAGGCCTGATTTACACTACGCGGCAGGTGGCCGGGACCCTGACTTCGTGTGGGCGTGGCCTCTGCATCTTGCCTGTTTCCTCCCGCCAGCCTGCGTCCTCCTTCCGACCCCGGCCCCTACTCGTCGTCAGTCCACCCCACTCCCGTGCCCCAGACTCCCACTACTTCACGCCCGCTCGTCGTGGCCGCCATCATGGCGTCGATGAGCATGATCGCCATCGAGGCGACCATTGTCGCCACTGCCATGCCCCAGATCGCCGCCGACCTGGGCGAGCTGCGCTACTACAGCTGGGTGTTCGCGTCCTTCCTGCTGACGCAGACCGCCATGACCGTCGTGTTCGGCAAGCTGTCAGACCTGTACGGCCGCAAGCCCATGGTGCTGTTCGGCATTGCCGTCTTTCTGATCGGGTCCATCCTGGCAGGGTACGCGTGGTCCATGACCTCCATGATCGTGTTCCGCCTGATCCAGGGCGTGGGCGCCGGGGCGGTGCAGCCGGTGGTCATGACGATCATTGCCGACCTGTTCCCGGGACGGGAACGCGGCAAGGTGCAGGGCTGGCTGGCCAGTGTGTGGGCGATTTCCGCGGTGCTGGGGCCGATGGTGGGCGCGCTGATCATCCACAAGTTGTCGTGGGCCTGGATTTTCTGGATGAACATTCCGGTCGGGCTCGCGGCGGCCTGGGGTTTCATCAAGTACCTGCACGAAACGCCCAAACGCAAGGAAAGCTCGATCGACTTCCTGGGTGCGGCGCTGTTCACGGCCACCGTGGCCGCGGCGATGATCGCCCTGACCGATGCAGGCACGACCGACCACGTGCGCGCGTGGAGTGCTGCCGGCGCGTTTGTCGTCTTCCTGGTGCTGTTCCTGCTGCAGGAACGCCGGGCGGCCGACCCGATGATTTCCTTCGCGCTGTGGGGCCGCCGTCCGATCGCCGCCGTCAATGGCGCGATGGTGTTTGGCAGCATGTGCATCATGGGCCTGACGACGTTCCTGCCCATGTACGTGCAGGGCGTCATGCACCGCACGCCGGTCGTCGCCGGGCTGGCGCTGACGATGGTCATGCTGGGCTGGCCGGTCGGGTCCACGATCGCCGCAAAGCTGTTCCCGCGCTACGGCCTGCGCCGCATGCTGATCATTGGCAGCTTTCTGGTGCCGATGGGCGTGTTCGTCTTCATCTTCCTGAACCCGGACAGCAGTCCGCTCCTGGCCGGGTTTGGCTCGCTGGTCATCGGTTTCGGCATGGGATTCATGGGCGTCTGTTCGCTGGTGCTGGTCCAGGAAATTGTCGAACCCAACGAGCGCGGTGCGGCCACCGGATCCAATCTGTTCGCCCGCAATCTGGGCAGCACGATGGGGGCGACCTTGCTGGGCGCGGTCTTCAACTACGGCCTGGCCCACACGTCCGGCATCGCGGCGGTGACGTCCGAGCAACTCAAGCAGGTACTGGAAAATTCCGCCGGCGCGGCCGCCATCAGCGGGCCGGTGCAGCAGGCCATGCACCAATCGCTGCACATCACCTTCTACGCCATGCTTGTGGTGTCGGTGCTGGTGGTCGTGCTGATGCTGTTGATTCCGCCGGTGCCGCTGGCCGAATCCCGCGCGCGGGCCAAAGCGCCGGCCGACGCGGCGTCGAACGCGGCGCACCAAGGGTGACGCACCAGGTGTGGCGCACCGCCTGCTATCGCAGCCCGACCAGCGCTGCCACCGTCGCAACCACGGCCAGCACCAGCGTCGGGTAGAACGTGAGCGCAAAGCCGAGCGCGCGCGACGGCGCGCCGCCCGAATAGCCGCGCCAGAACAGGACCCGGCCGACCACGAACAGCATTGCCGCCGCCGGCAAGGCCGCCTGCCATTCCCGCGGCAGGGTCACGGCCCAGATCAGGTAGGTCGGGATGGCCAGGACGACTTGTTCGAGGGTGTTCTGCAAAATGGCCTGATAGTTGCGCACCGTCCAGCTGCCGCCGGTCATGCCGCGACTGCCCGCCATGCCGGCGCCGGTCAGCCCGCTGCCGGCCAAGCCGCTGCCGTCGATGTCTTCGGCATGCAAAAAGCGGTGCCGCGCCATCACCCCGATCACGGCGGCCAGGCACAGCAACGGCAACAGCGCCCAATGCAGCGCCGCAACCAGCGACGCCGTCGGCCCGATCAACGGCAGCAAGGCTCGCGGCGCAAGCGCGATCATCAGGACCAGCAACAGCAAGGTCATCGCCATCCCGATACCCATGCCCCGCAACACGCCACGTTGAACCGTGCGGTGCGTGGCGGTGGCGGGTTGACGTTCCGGGGTCGGGCGCAAGGTGGCAGTGCGGCGCGGGGGCGTGGCGGTCGTTCTCAAGGCGGCGACTCCGTGGCGCGGCGGGCGCGGCGGCTGCGGGTGTGGACCCAGCGGACCGCCACAGCGTGAATGGGGGCTGTCTCGGGTCGCGCGCCGGGGGTCGTCAAGTACGGAGCGAGCCGCACTGGGGGCGATCATGGGATGCGCGACGTCGGACTGCGTTTCGCAGTTGACAGCCTGGCCAGTAGACCGCAAATCGCGCAGGCCTCGGATCGGTCAGATGGCGCAGTCGGACGGCCCGCGCGGATGAGGATGATGCGCCCGGGCGTTTGCACGAGCCGCGCCATGCCGCCCGGGAGGCGCAGATCAATAATGCGGCGGCAACTCTTCCCGCAGGCTGCGGAACGGCGTGGCGCCTTCCGGCACCTGCTGGCGCAGATCCGCGACTTCGCGCGCCAGCTGCTCGATCAGTTTCTGCTGCCGCACGATGGTCTCGTTCAGCTGATCAAGCAGGTCTTCGGTAAAGCTCGCCTTGATCTCGAGTTCGTTCAGGCGATGTTCCAGGGCCTGCGTGTCGGTCACGCCGGCTCCATGCCATTGTCCTGCTTGATGCCCGCCGTATCGGCCGACACCATGTAGTCGAGCAAGGCGCGCGCGGCGTCGGGCTGCGTGCTGGACGCGGCGATCCCGCCCGAAAACGTCGTCATCAGCTGAATGGAGGGCGGCATCGGGCCCAGGATGGTGATGCCTTCGATCGGCATCAGTTCGCTCAGCTGCTGGAAGCCCAGGTCCACTTCGCCCTTGGCCATGAACGCGCCGACCGGTACGCCCGGGGGCGCCAGCACGATACGATCCTTGATCTGTTCCGTGATGCCCCAGCGGTCGAACAGCTTCGCCAGGTAGACGCCGCTCGGGCCGGTCGAATAACCGATCGAGCGTGCCGCCAGAATCGCTGCCTTGACCGAGGCTTCGGAACTGATGTCGACGGCCGGTTCACCCTGGCGGACCGCGATCGCCACGCCGGACTGGACGATATCCGTCCGGCTGCCAGCAACGAGGCGCTCCTTGCCGGTCAATTGATCGATGACATTGGCGGCCAGCACCACGATGTCCATGGCCTCGCCCGCTTCCACGCGCCGCGCCGCTTCGACGCCCCCAACCGAAATCAGCTCGACATCCACCTCGGCAGCCGCCGGGTAACGCGCCACCAGATCGGCCAGCAGCGCCTTGGTTGCCATGGAAGAAAGGATGCGGATGGGAGTCGCCATGAAGTCACCTTGTGTGATCGGTTGAGCGCGGGGCCCGGCATTACACCATACGCCAGCTTCAATCCTCGATGCCGCGTTCCGCCAGGTATTCCTCGTACGGACCGTGGTAGTCGACGATCTCGCCCGATGGCAGGATTTCGATCACGCGAGTGGCCAGGCCGGACACGAACTCGCGGTCATGCGACACGAACAGCAGCGTGCCCTGGAATTTCTCAAGTGCGAACTGGAGCGATTCGATCGATTCCATGTCCAGGTGGTTGGTCGGTTCGTCCATCAGCAGCACGTTGTTCTTGGTCAGCATCAACTTGCCGAACATCATGCGGTTCTTTTCGCCGCCTGACAGCACCGGCACGGTCTTGACGATGTCGTCGCTGGAAAACAGCAGGCGGCCCAGGATCGAACGCAGGGTCTGGTCGTCTTCACCACCCAGGCGCCAGCGGCCCATCCAGTCGAACAGGTTGTCGTCGGTCTGGAACTGGTCGGACACGTCCTGGGCCATGTAGCCCAGGTTGGCGTTGTCGGACCATTTCAGGCGGCCGCCGCTGGGTTCCAGGTCGCCGGCCAGCATGCGCAGCAGGGTCGTCTTGCCCACGCCGTTCGCGCCGATGATGGCGATCTTTTCGCCTGCTTCGACCATCGCCGAGAACGGCTTGATGACGACCTTGTCGTCATAGGACTTGCGCAGGTTTTCGATCTCGACGGCCTGGCGGTGCATGATCTTGAGCGGTTCGAACCGGATGAACGGGTTCTGGCGCGACGACGGCTTGACCTCGACGGCTTCGGACTTGATCTTGTCGATCATCTTCAGGCGCGACGTGGCCTGGCGGGCCTTGGACTTGTTGGCCGAGAAGCGGCGCACGAAGTCCTGCAGGTCGGAAATGCGTTCCTTGGCCTTGTTGTTGCTGGCGCTGATGCGCTCGCGCGCCTGGGTCGACGCAAGCATGTAGTCGTCGTAGTTGCCCGGATAGATGCGGACTTCGCGGTAGTCCAGGTCGGCCATGTGGGTGCAGACCTGGTTCAGGAAGTGGCGATCGTGACTGATGATGATCATCGTCGACTGATAGCCGTTCAGCACGTTTTCAACCCAGCGGATCGTGTTGATGTCCAGGTTGTTGGTCGGCTCGTCCAGCAGCAGGACGTCGGGGCTCGAAAACAGCGCCTGAGCCAGAAGGATCCGCAGCTTCCAGCCCGGCGCGATTTCGCGCATGGGCAGCTGGTGCTGTTCGACCGGGATTTCGAGGCCCAGCAGCAGTTCGCCCGCACGCGCTTCGGCGGTGTAGCCGTCATATTCGGCGAACTTGGCTTCCAGTTCGGCCGCGTGCATGTAGTCGTCGTCGGTCGCATCCGGATTGGCGTAGATGGCGTCGCGCTCGGTCATGGCCTGCCACATTTCTTCGTGGCCCATCAGCACGACGTCCAGCACGCGGATGTCTTCGAACGCAAACTGGTCCTGGCGCAGCTTGCCCAGACGCGTGTTCGGTTCCAGCGCCACGTTGCCCGCGGTCGGCTCCAGGTCGCCGCCGATGATTTTCATCAGCGTCGATTTGCCGCTGCCGTTCGCGCCGATCAGGCCGTATCGGTTGCCTTCGCCGAATTTGACCGAGACGTTTTCGAACAGGGGTTTGGGACCGAACTGGATGGTTAGGTTAGCGGTAGAAATCACGGCTGGTATGGACTCGCTGGAGGACGGTGTGTGATCAGAAGGGGGTGCCGGTGCAAGGCGCGCGATGGCGCGGCGTGCGGCGATCGATCAACCCGGTAGTGTATCAAGGCTTGGCACGCGAGGATAGGCAAGGCCGGCGCCGCGTCGGATCAATTCGCGTTGGCGAAGCGTTTTCGCGACAACTTGTCAGAAGATTGAATCAAGTAGCGGCGGATCCGTGCGTGTTGCGCGCAGAAGACCAGGCTGTTTTTGTCACATTTTCTTGCGCCGCCCGGCAAGAATGACACACGGGTTTGTTACCATTGGGCAGTGGCAGTACCCCGGAGGCCGCGCTCCGGGTGCCGCCCGCGCTCCGCCGTGTCGTGCTTGCCTTCGTGTCTGCCCCATACGCCCGTCCCTCGCCGCCGCTTCCCCGCGCGACGAGCACGGTGCTGCGTCGGGCCCGTGCGGGCGACGCGCGGCGGGCTCGCCGCACTTCCGTCAATTCACAATTACAAAGAGCGAAGCACGCTACATGTCGCTATTGACCCTTGTCATCCTTCCCTTCATCGGCAGTGTTCTGGCGGGCCTTCTGCCCGCCAATGCCCGCAATCGGGAAGCCTGGCTTGCCGGCTTGATCGCTTTGATCGGCACCATCCAGGTGGCGATGTTCTACCCCGACGTCTCTTACGGCGGCATCGTCCGCTATGAAGCCGAATGGCTCCCTACCCTTGGCCTGAACTTCTCGCTGCGGATGGACGGCCTGGCGTGGGTCTTCTGTCTGATGATCCTGGCGATCGGCCTGCTGGTGGTGCTGTATGCGCGCTACTACATGTCGCCCGAAGACCCGGTGCCGCGCTTCTTTTCCTTTTTCCTGGCCTTCATGGGGTCCATGCTCGGCATCGTGCTGTCGGGCAACCTGATCCAGCTGGCGCTGTTCTGGGAACTGACCAGCCTGGTGTCCTTCCTGCTGATCGGGTATTGGCACCACCGCGCGGACGCCAGACGGGGCGCGCGCATGGCGCTGACGGTCACGGCGGCGGGCGGCCTGTGCCTGTTCGCGGGCATTCTGGTGCTGGGCCACGTGGTCGGCAGCTACGACCTGGACGTGGTGCTGGCGTCGGGCGACCTGATCCGCTCGCATCCCTCGTACACCGTTGCGCTGGCCCTGATCGCGGTTGGCGCGCTGACCAAAAGCGCGCAGTTTCCTTTCCATTTCTGGCTGCCGCACGCCATGGCCGCGCCCACCCCGGTGTCGGCCTACCTGCATTCGGCGACGATGGTGAAGGCCGGCGTGTTTATCCTGGTCCGGCTCTGGCCGGTGCTGGCGGGCACCGATGAATGGTTCTGGATTATCGGCGGCGCGGGTCTGTGCACGCTACTGCTGGGTGCGTACGCCGCCATCTTCCAGCAGGACCTGAAAGGCCTGCTGGCGTATTCCACGATCAGCCACCTGGGCCTGATCACGCTGCTGCTGGGCCTGGGCAGTCCGCTGGCCACGGTGGCGGCGATCTTCCACATCATGAACCACGCGACCTTCAAGGCGTCGCTGTTCATGGCGGCGGGGATCATCGACCATGAAAGCGGCACGCGCGACATCCGCAAGCTCAGCGGCCTGTACCGCCTGATGCCGGTCACGGCAACGCTGGCCATGGTGGCCAGCGCGGCCATGGCGGGCGTGCCCCTGCTGAACGGCTTCATCTCGAAAGAAATGTTCTTTACCGAAGCCGTGGTGGTGGGCGACGCCATCGGCATGAAGTACGCGCTGCCGATCGCGGCGACAGTGGCCGGCGCGTTCAGCGTGGCGTATTCCCTGCGCTTCATGCATGACGTCTTTTTCGGTCCCCCGCCCAAGGATCTGCCACGCACGCCACACGAGCCGCCCCGCTGGATGCGCTTTCCGGCCGAACTGCTGGCGTTTGCCTGCCTGCTGGTTGGCATCATCCCGAGCTATACCATCGCCCCTTTCCTGGCGACTGCCGCGCGCGCCGTACTGGGGGACGAAGTGCCCCATTACAGCCTGGCGATATGGCACGGGTTCAACCTGCCGCTGGTCATGAGCTTTGTTGCGCTGGGCGGCGGCGCCCTGCTCTACATGACGCTGCAAAAGACCCTGCGCCTGAGCACCGTGGAACGCCTGCCCCTGCTGTACCGCCTGAGCGGCAAGCGCAGTTTTGACCGTGTCATGGCGCTGTCGACGGCGTTTGCCGAGCGGCTGACCGGCGGCCCGGGCACGCGCGGCCTGCAAACGCAGCTGCTGTGCATCGTGTGCATGGCCTTGCTGGTAGGCACCGTGGCGCTGTACGGCACGGGCGACCTGCGTGGCCCTGTCGCGCCGTCGGCCGTCGATCCGTTGTTCGCGCTCATGTGGATCATCGGCATCGTGTGCGCGGTCGGCGCGGCTTACCAGGCCAAGTATCACCGGCTGGCGGCCCTGACGCTGCTCAGCGGGGCCGGACTGGTCACCTGCGTGACCTTCGCATGGCTGTCCGCGCCCGATCTGGCGCTGACCCAGCTGGCGGTTGAAGTGGTCACGACCATCCTGATCCTGCTGGGCCTGCGCTGGCTGCCCCGCCGGAAAGAACCGAAGGAACTGGGCATCCGCACCCCCATGGGCGCCTGGTTCCACCGGGTGCGCGACTTTGCGATCGCCGTGGCGGCGGGCGGCGGCATGGCGCTGTTGGCCTACGCGATGCTGACGCGTCCGTACCCGGATTCGATCGCCAAGTTCTTCCTGGACAATTCCTTGCCTGGCGGGGGCGGCGGCAACGTCGTCAACGTGTTGCTGGTGGACTTCCGTGGCTTCGATACGCTGGGCGAAATCACGGTGCTGGGCATCGTGGCATTGACCGTGTATGCGCTGCTGCGGCGCTTCCGGCCGGCGCCGGAAAGCATCGCCCTGCCGCATCAGCAGGTCGACCAGGGCAAACGGTCGCCCACGGCGGGCCCGGGCCACGACGCCGCATCCGCCTACCTGGTGGTGCCCGGCGTGATGGTGCGTGCGCTGCTGCCGGTAATCGCCATGTTCGCGATCTATCTGTTCAACCGCGGCCACAACCTGCCGGGCGGCGGCTTTGTGGCGGGCCTGGTCATGTCGGTCGGCCTGATCCTGCAATACATGATGGGCGGCACGACCTGGGTCGAAAGCCACCTGAAACTGAACCCGCAACGCTGGATCGGGCTGGGCCTGCTGTTTGCCGTCATCACGGGCGCGGGCGCCTGGATGTTCGGCTATCCCTTCCTTACGTCCCATTCGGCGCACCCGATCCTGCCCCTGGTGGGTGAAGTGCCGCTGCCCAGTGCTTTCCTGTTCGACCTGGGCGTGTTCACGCTTGTGGTCGGCGCCACGCTGCTGATCCTGACCGCGCTGGCCCACCAATCGATCCGTAGCCATCGCGCGATCCAGCACACGGCAGCCGCCGAAGGGAGCCGTTGATGGAACTCGTCATCAGTATCGCGATCGGGGTCCTGGGCGCATCGGGCGTGTGGCTGCTGCTGCGGCCCCGTACCTTCCAGGTCATCATGGGCCTGTCGCTGATTTCCTATGCCGTCAACCTGTTCATCTTTTCGATGGGCCGGCTGTCGATCAATCAACTGCCCATCATCGGAGGCGATCGCCCCTTGTCCCTGGAGCATTACGCAGACCCCCTGCCCCAGGCGCTCGTCCTGACTGCCATCGTCATCGGTTTTGCCATGACGGCCCTGTTTCTGGTCGTCCTGCTGGCGTCACGCGGCCTGACCGGCACTGACCACGTCGATGGCCGGGAGGTCGAATGATGGGCTTCCTGATGGACCACCTGATCGTCCTGCCTATCGTCCTGCCCATGGCGGTGGGCGCGTTCATGCTGCTGCTGGGCGAACGCCGCACCTGGTTCAAGGCGTCGCTGAACGGCCTGTCCACCCTGGCCATGCTGGCCATTGCGATTGCCCTGCTCCGGCAGGCCGACAACGGCGTGCCGGTGTCGGTTGCGGTCTACCTGCCCGCCAACTGGCAGGCGCCGTTCGGGATCGCCCTGGCGGCGGACCGCCTGTCGGCGCTGATGCTGCTGATCACGTCGGTGCTGGGCCTGGCCTCGCTGATGTTTTCGGTGGCGCGCTGGCAGCGGGCTGGCGTGCATTTCCATTCGCTGTTCCAGTTCCAGCTGATGGGGCTGAATGGCGCATTCCTGACCGCCGACCTGTTCAACCTGTTCGTGTTCTTTGAAGTGCTGCTGGCGGCGTCGTACGGCCTGCTGCTGCACGGGTCGGGGCCGGACCGTGTCAAGGCCGGCCTGCATTACATTGCCATCAACCTGACCGGGTCGATGCTGTTCCTGATTGGCGTCAGCATCATCTATGGCATTACCGGGTCGCTGAACATGGCCGACGTGGCCCTGCGCATCGGCCAGGTCGCCGCCACAGACCGCAGCCTGCTCGAAGTGGGCGCGGCGATTCTGGGCGTGGCCTTCCTGATCAAGGGCGGCGCCTGGCCCATGAACTTCTGGCTGCCGCCGTCCTACGCGGCGGCCAGCCCGCCGGTCGCGGCGGTGTTCTCGATGATGACCAAGGTCGGCATCTATGTGCTGCTGCGCCTGTCGCTGCTGCTGTTCGGCGACAACGCGGGCGACTCGGCCGGCTTCGGGCATGACTGGCTGCTGTACACGGGCCTGGTCACGCTGGGCTTCGGTGGCATCGGCATGCTGGCCGCGCAGAACCTGGGCCGGGTCGCGGGCTACAGCGTGATCATCTCGTCGGGCACCTTGCTGGCTTCGATCGGCTTTGGGCGCGTGGGGGTCACGGGCAGCGCGTTGTTCTACCTGCTCAGCTCCACGCTGGCCCTGGGCGCCTTCTTCCTGCTGATGGAACTGGTCGAACGCAGCCGCACCTTCAGTTCCGACCTGCTGGCGATCACCCGCGAAGCGTTCGGGCTGGACCTGCCGACCGACAACGACGACAACGACCACACCAACGTGGGCGTTGCGATTCCGGCCGCCATGGCTTTTCTGGGGCTCAGTTTCATTGCCTGCACGCTGCTGCTGACCGGCATGCCGCCGCTGTCGGGCTTCATCGCCAAGTTCTCCTTGCTGACCGACGTGTTGAACCCCACGGGGCTGACACCGGATTCGTCCGTCGAGATCACCATGACGGCGTGGGTGATGCTGGCCCTGCTGATCGGCACGGGCCTGACCGGGGTGATCGCGCTGACCCGCACCGGCATCCGCGTGTTCTGGGCGCCGTCGGGCCGCGCCGTGCCGCGGTTGCGGGTGATCGAGACCTTCCCGATCGCCGCGCTGCTGGTCTTGTGCGTGATCATCACACTGCGCGCGGAGCCCGTCATGCGCTATATGGATGCGACCGCGGCGGCGCTGCACGCCCCCGACGACTACATCCGCAGCGTGCTGTCGGCCCGGCAACTGACCGAGTCGGCCACGCAAGCTCCAAGCAAGGTCACCCTGGAGGCCCGTCCATGATCGCGCGCATCCTTCCCTGGCCTTTCATGTCGGCCTTGCTTCTGATCATGTGGCTGCTGCTGAACCAGACGATTGCGTTCGGCCACATCGTGCTCGGCGCCGTGCTGGCGATTGCGCTGCCGCTGCTGACGTCGTCGCTGCGGCCCACCAAGGCGCGGGTGAAGCGGCCCGGCGTGATCATCAAGCTGTTCCTGATCGTGACCTGGGACAGCCTCCTGTCCAACATCGCCGTGGCGCGCATCGTCCTGGGCAGCAAGAAAGCCCGCGACAACTCGGGCTTCATCAAGGTGCCGCTGGACCTGCGGGACCCCTACGGCCTGTCCACGCTGGCCGTGATCCTGACCGCGGTGCCCGGCACGGTGTGGAGCGAGTTTTCGGAAGATGGGGACATCCTGACCGTGCACGTGCTGGACCTGACCGACGAAACAACGTCGATCCGGACCATCAAGGACCGCTACGAAAAACCGCTGATGGAGATTTTTGAATAATGTCGCTTCTTTCCATCGCGACCCTGTTCGCGTCGGCCTGCTTCTGCATCGCGATGCTTTTGGCCATGCTGCGCGTGCTGCGCGGCCCGGCGGCGCAAGATCGCGTGCTCGCCCTCGATACGCTCTACATCAACGCCATGCTGTTGCTGCTGGTGCTGAGCATCCGTTTTGCCAACACCCTGTATTTCGAGGCTGCCCTGTTCATCGCGCTGCTGGGCTTTGTCAGTTCGGTGGCCATGGCCAAATTCCTGCTTCGCGGCGAGGTGATCGAATGACGGTGGCGCATCAACTGCCCTTCTGGGCGGAAATCATCGTCTCGCTGCTGCTGGTGATTTCAGGGGTGGTGACGCTGATCGGCACCCTGGGCCTCTGGCGCTTTCGCAACTTCTATCAGCGCATGCACGGCCCGACCATGGGAAGCTCGCTGGGCCTCGGCACGATCCTGCTCGCGTCCATCATCGCTTTCAGCCTGCAGGAAGAACGGCCGGTCCTTCATGAAGTGCTGGCCTGGGTGTTCCTGACGCTTACCATTCCCGTGACCACCATGATGCTGGCGCGTGCCGCGCTGTACCGTCACCGCCGCGAAGGCAAGAACGTGCCGACCCGTCACAAGCCGGACGATGACGACGCGAACGAGATTCGCCCCACGCACGACGAAGAAAGCTGACGTACGACGCCGTACGCAGCACACTGCCTGCAGAAGCGGCGGCCCCTCGCGGGCCCCGCAGGCAGTCCCCAAGGCAGATTTGCTTACAAACCGGCTGAGCCACGGATAACCGCAGGTTAAACACTGCGGCGACAATACGCACCAGTCAAAAGGCAGATAGGTTTGGGTGATAATCGGCCTGTCGCCATCCACAACAACAACAGTCTGGCCACATGATTTCCATCTATCAGCTCAAGCCGCGCTTCCAGGCCCTGCTCCGGCCGCGTGTCGTCCAGTTGCACGCGCGGGGCGTCACGGCCAATCAGGTCACCGTGTTCGCCGCGGTGGTGTCCGTCCTGTTGGGGCTGTTCCTGGCCTTCCAGGCCAATCACCCCTGGCTGTTCCTTCTGGTTCCCGTCTGGATGTTTGCCCGGATGGCGCTCAACGCCATCGACGGGATGCTGGCGCGTGAATTCGGCCAGCAGTCCCGTCTGGGCGCCTATCTGAACGAGCTGTGCGACGTGGTGGCCGATGCCGCCTTGTACCTGCCCTTTGCAGCGCTGTTTGGCGTGGCCACCGGCTGGGTGATCCTGGTGGTGCTGCTGGCCACGATCAGCGAATACGCGGGCGTGCTCGGGCTGATGGTCGGCGCGACCCGGCGCTACGACGGCCCCATGGGCAAGAGCGACCGCGCCTTCTGCTTTGGCGTGCTGGGCCTGGCGGCGGCGATCGGCGTGCCGGCCTTCCTGCTCAATCTGCTGTTGATCGTCGTGGCTGTCCTGCTGGTGGTCACGATCTACAACCGGGTGCACCGCGGACTTGTCGAAGCGGCGGCCCTTACTCCCACCGAATAGGAACGTCGCATGCGTGCCGGCCAGTCCCTTACCTTTACGACCCACGACCAGCAGACCCTGTTCTATCGCCATTGGCCCGCCCAGGTTGAAACCGCCGGCGTGCCGCGCCGCGCCCTGATCCTGTTCCACCGTGGCCACGAGCATTCAGGCCGGATCGGGCACATTGCGGACGAGATCGATCTGCCCGGCTACGACGTGTTTGCGTGGGACGCACGCGGTCATGGCGAGTCGCCCGGTGAACGCGGCGACAGCCCCAGCGTCGGCACCAGCGTGCGCGACATCAATACCTTTGTGCAGCACCTGTGCCGCACGCATGACATCGCGATCGGCAACATGGCGGTGATCGCGCAAAGCGTGGGCGCCGTGCTGGCCGCCGCCTGGGTGCACGATTACGCGCCCAAGATCCGGGCGCTGGTGCTGGCGTCACCGGCATTCAAGGTCAAGCTGTACGTGCCGTTCGCGCTGCCTGGACTGCGGCTGATGCGCCGGTTTCGCGGCAACTTCTTTGTGAACAGCTACGTCAAGGCCAAGTTCCTGACCCACGACCCGGCGCGCATCGCGTCGTATGACAGCGATCCGCTGATCACCAAGGCGATCTCCGTCAACGTGCTGTTGGGACTGTACGAGACTGCCGAACGTGTCGTGGCCGATGCGCAGGCCATCCAGGTGCCGACCCAGGTGCTGGTGTCGGGGTCGGACTTCGTGGTGCACCGCGGGCCGCAGCAGCGTTTCTTTGATCGCCTGAGCCATCCGCGCAAGGAACTGCACATCCTGCCCGGCTTCTTTCACGACACGCTGGGCGAGCGGGACCGCGCGATTCCGATCGGCCGCGCCCGCCGCTTCATTCAGCAGCAGTTCGATCAGCCCCTGCAGCGATTGAGCCTGCTCAATGCAGACCGGGTCGGGCCGTCCTGCGCCGAAGCGGAAAGCCTGGCGACACCGCTGCCGCCGAATTCTCTACGCGGCCTGTACTGGCGCTTTACCCGGGCCAGCCTGGGCTTTGGGCGGCACTGGTCCACCGGCATCAAGCTGGGACACGATACCGGCTTCGATTCGGGGAGCACCCTGGATTATGTCTACCGCAACCAGCCCGCCGGCAAGACGCCGATCGGCCGGATGATGGACAAGAACTATCTGGAATCGATTGGCTGGCGCGGTATCCGCCAACGCAAGCTGCATGTGGAAGAACTGCTGCGGCTGGCCATGGCGCGGCTGCGCGCGCAAGACCGGCCGGTGCGGATCGTCGATATCGCCGCGGGGCACGGCCGTTATGTGCTGGACGCCTTGACCACGCGCGGCCCGCTGCCCGAGTCCATCCTGCTGCGGGACTACAGCGACATCAACGTGCGCGATGGCCGCGCGCTGATCGACGAACGGGACCTGGCCGACATTGCCCGGTTCGAGCGTGCCGATGCGTTCGACCGGCCCAGTCTGGCCGCCATCGATCCCCGCCCTACCGTGGGAATCGTGTCGGGCTTGTACGAACTGTTTGGCGACAACCGGATGGTGTCGCAATCGCTTGCGGGCCTGGCCGATGCCATCGAACCCGGCGGCTACCTGGTCTACACCGGCCAACCGTGGCATCCGCAGCTGGAACTGATCGCGCGCGCCCTGACCAGCCACCGTGACGGCACGGCGTGGGTCATGCGCCGGCGCAGCCAGGACGAAATGGACCAGCTGGTCGAAGCCGCAGGGTTCCGGAAGGTGGAACAGCGGATCGACGAATGGGGCATCTTTACGGTGTGCCTGGCGCAGCGCGTGGGCGGATGACCACCGCCCTGCCCGCAGGCGCAGGCGCGCCCGACGCGTTGCTGCAACGCCCGCGTGGGCTCTGGAAGCGAGCGGTGCTGTGGCTATTGCTGCTGGCGCCGCTTTTTTTTGGCACCTATGGCTTTGCCACGTGGGCGACCGCGCAGCGTGCAGAGGTGGGCAGCGTCGTGTTTGGATGGGAACATCTGATTCCCTTGTGGCCGTGGACGATCGTTCCCTATTGGTCGATCGATTTGCTCTACGGATTGTCCTTGCTGGCGTGCGCGACCAAGCGTGAACTGGATACCCATGGCCGCCGGCTGCTGACCGCGCAGGCGATTGCGGTGACGTGCTTCCTGCTGTTTCCGCTGCGGTTCAGTGTGGACCGGCCCGCGCAAGACGGCGTGTTCGGATGGATGTTTGACGTGTTGATGGGCTTCGACAAGCCCTTCAACCAGGCGCCGTCCTTGCACATCACGCTGCTGGTGGTGCTGTGGGTGTGCTTCGCGGCGCATTCGCGGGGCATCTGGAAGCTGCTGGTGCATGGGTGGTTCGCGTTGATCGGACTGTCGGTGCTGACAACGTGGCAGCATCATTTTGTGGATCTGCCGACTGGTGTGCTGGCCGGATGGCTGTGTGTGTGGCTGTGGCCGGATCAGGGGCCGAGTCCGTTGGCGCGCGGTCGTGGGACGAAGGTTCTGCGAGCAGGTCCCGGGTGGCGTGGTTTGCCAGCGGATCAAGGCCGGAGTTTGCTGCGGTCGGGTCATGGGCCTGAGGCTGCTGGCGAGGCAGGTTTGGGTGCGAGCAAGGCCGCTCTGGGTGCGGGCGCGGCCCCTTTTGGTGCTGGCGAGGCGCCTTTTGCTACGGGCGATGCCCCTCGGGCTGCGGCCCAGGCGCGGCGACTGGCGTGGCGGTATCTGGCGGGCGCGGTGGTGTTTGCGGTGCTGGCTTGCCTGGGCGGCACGGCACTGTGGTTGGCGTGGCCTGCGTTGTCGCTGGGTTTGGTCGCGTTGAACTACGCGTGGCTCGGCCCGGCCGGATTCCAGAAGCGGGCCGATGGCACCCTGAGTCCGGCGGCGCGGTGGCTGTTCGCGCCGTACCTGTTGGCGGCGCGGATCAACGCGGCATGGTGGACGCGGCGGCATCCGCACGCGGATGCAGTGGCCGATGGTGTGTGGCTGGGGCCATTACGGGCGTGGAAAGCCGGGGCGTCGGAAGAATACGCAACGGATCGGGTTGCAGCGGACGCCTACGCAGCAGTTGAATACGCAGCGAATCAATCCGCAACGGATCGGGATGCAACGCATGAATACGCAGCGAATGAATACGCGGCGGATCAATACGCAACGGATCAACCCGCAACGGATGGGGATGCAGCGCATGAAGATGCAACGGATCGGGATGCAGCGAACCGTGACGCAGCGACCCCTGAATCTGCGGGCCTTCTCCCGAACACAGCGGCACGCAATGCACTGCCCACGTCGAACGCTCCGATGTTTGCCGGACTGATCGACATGACGGCTGAAATCGGTGCCGATCCTGCGGGTCGTGCGTATGCCACCTTCCCGGTTATGGACCTGACCGTCCCCAGTGTCCTGGCCTGCCAGGCGGCCGCGGACGCCATCGAACAGATGCGGCAGCGTGGCCTGGTGCTGGTTGCCTGTGCACTGGGCTATTCACGCAGCGCCACGGCGGTGGCGGCATGGCTGTTGTCGACGGGCCGCGCCACGTCGGTGGACGATGCCATCGCGCAGTTGCAGCGTGCCCGCCCGCAGATCGTGTTGACGGCGGCGCACCGCGCGGTGCTCGATGCCGTCAAGGATGCCGGGCTGCACACCTCAGCGCCGTCAGCTGCGCCTTTCTGTTCACCTCCCCTCCCACCGCCTCTTCCACCGGAAACGCCCCATGCCGTCTGACCTCGGCCTGCTCACCCTGGCCAGCGTGCTGCGACGCGGACGGCAGCTGGATCATCTGTCGTCGTCGATCACGATCATCGCCCTGGCCTGGGGGCTGCTGCAATGGCCGATGGGCTTCGGCACGCGGGTGGGCAGCGCGTTGGCGACGTTGCTGGTGCTGGTGGGTGTGCTGCAAAAGATCTGGGCGATGCGGGTGGCGCTGGACGCCGATCTGTTTGATGCGCTGGGGCGTGGGGACGCCGACGGCGACGCAAGCGACCCGCGCAGCGGTGCCGAGCGGCGTGGTGACGGGGCTTCTGGTGACGGGGCTTGTGGTGACGGGGCTTCTGGCGACGCGGCTTCTGGCGACGGCGACCTTGAGAAGACCAGGCAGGCGAGCGCGTCGTCGCTCAGCGCGCGGCTTGCCACCCGCCTGGCCGCCATGGACGCCATGCTGGTCGGCACCGGCTTGATGCCTGCGCGCCTGGCTGGCCGGCCGCTGGCGCCGCGCACCCACGGGGCCTTGCGTCTGCTGGTCGTCCAGGCGGCAATTGTGGGATTCCAGGTGGCGTTGACGCTCAGCAGCCTGCTGGCCATGCCCTGGCTGTTTCCTGCGTATTGATAGCGGCAGCCCCAGCCATGACGTCGACGCCAGACAACACGCCCCCACGTATCACGCCCCCACCTGTCACGCCCCCACCTGTCACGCCCCCACACGCCGCCGGCCCGTTCGATCCCGATCCCCGCATTCCCCCTCGCCCCCCGAAGGACTCCAGCATGTTTGCGCCCGTTGCCGCTCTTGCCATCACCGCCGGCGCTCGCGCCTTGACTGGCGCGCGTGCCTTGTGGCTGGGCTGCGCGCCGCAGCCGGTGCAGCGCATCTACTTTGCCAATCACAGCAGCCATGCCGACTTCGTGTTGTTGTGGTCGTCGCTGCCGCCGGCGTTGCGGGCTCGCACCCGGCCCGTGGCGGGCGCGGACTATTGGCACACCAGCGCCACCCGCCGCTATCTGATCCACAAGGTCTTTAATGGCGTACTGGTTGAACGCCAGCGCAGCGACCCGTCGGCCAACCCGTTGCAACCGATGCTGGACGCGCTGGACGCAGGCGATTCCTTGATCCTGTTTCCGGAGGGTACCCGCAACATGGAAGAAGGCCTGCTGCCGTTCAAGAGCGGCATCTATCGGCTGGGCCTGGAACGGCCGGCAGTGGAGCTGATTCCGGTGTGGATCTCTAACCTGAAGCGGGTGATGCCCAAGGGTAGCGTGATCCCCCTGCCGCTGCTGTGCACCTTGAGTTTTGGCGCGCCGCTGCACGTGGCGGAGGGCGAATCCAAAGAAGATTTTCTGGAACGCGCCCGCAGTGCCTTGCTGTCGCTGTCGACGGAGCAGGTGTGATGACGACTTTGTCTTGCAGCCCTGGCCCTCGCACCACCCTCTTCTGCACCTCGCTTCCCGTCGCGAGAACCCCATGGGCGATCTGATGCACGACCATACCTTCCTGCTGTTCGCCGGCATTGGCGCCGTGCTGGCGTTTGCCTCGCTCGTCGGCTTCCTGCTGAAGTGGCGCGCGGGCCCCGGACCGCATTCGGTCATCGACAACCTGAACTCGCGGATCAATGCCTGGTGGGTGATGGTGCTGGTGATCGGCCTGGCCTTCCTGCTTGGGCGCTGGGCCGTCATTTTGCTGTTCTATGCGGTGTCGTTCTATGCGCTACGCGAATTCATCACCCTGGCCCCCACGCGGCGCGGCGATTACCCGGCGCTGGTGGCGGCGTTCTATCTTGCGCTGCCGCTGCAGTACATCCTGATCGGCATGAACTGGTATGGCATGTTCGCCATCTTCATTCCGGTCTATACGTTTCTGCTGCTGCCGATTTTGTCGACCCTGCATGGCGATGCCACCCGGTTCCTGGAACGCGCGTCCACGGTGCAGTGGGGCCTGATGATTGCGGTGTTCTGCATTTCCCATGTGCCTGCCCTGCTGACGCTGGACATTCCTGGCTACGCCGACCGCAATCTGCTGCTGATCGCCTATCTGGTGATCGTGGTGCAGTCGTCGGACGTGCTGCAGTATGTGTGCGGCAAGCTGGTCGGCAAACGCAAGATCGCGCCGCACCTGTCGCCATCCAAGACACTGGAAGGCTTTGTAGGCGGGCTGGCGCTTGCGTCCTTGCTGGGCGCGGCGTTGTACTGGATCACGCCGTTCAATCCCTGGCAGTCCGGGCTGATCGCGCTGCTGCTGAATCTGCTGGGATTCTTTGGCGGGCTGGTGATGTCGGCGATCAAACGCGATCGCGGCGTGAAGGACTGGGGCCACATGATCGAAGGCCACGGCGGCATGCTGGACCGCCTGGATTCGGTGTGCTTTGCGGCCCCGATCTTTTTCAATGTGGTGCGTTACTGGTGGACCTGAGGCCGACTGGCTGGGCGTGACGGCGTTGGCGGAACGCGGGCAAGATGTGCCCGCGGCCGCGGCCGCGGACTAGCGGGCGATAGTGGTGTCAGGCATGGTCGTGGTCGTGGCCGTGGCCGTGGTCGTGATCATGGTCATGGTCATGGTCATGCTCACCGTGGTCATGATCATGACCTGCATGATTCCGCTCATGCGCCTCGAACACCAGATGCGCCATGCCGTCTTCGGTCGCGATGCCGACCCGTTCGCCCACCGGGAGCGTCGCCTTGGTCTTGACGTGGCCAAACGGCAAATCCGTTACCACCGGCACCTTCACTTCACGGCGCAGCCACGCATGGACCGACGCCATGTCGTACCCGCCATCCAGCGGCGATAGTTTGTAGTCGGTAAAGCTGCCTAGCACGATGGCTTTCTGTTTGGCCAGCACGCCCGCCTGGTGCAGTTGCAGCAGCATGCGTTCGACTCGATAGGGGTGTTCGTTGACGTCTTCCAGGAACAGCACGCCGCCCTTGATCTTGGGCAGGTAGGGCGTGCCGATCAGGGACACCAGCATGGCCAGGTTGCCGCCCCACAGTACCCCGCGGGCATCGACCGGGTCTGCATCCGGGCTGTCGAAGCTCAGCACTTCCAGCTCGCCGCGCAGCGTCTCGCCAAACAGGGCCGCGGTCAGGTCGTCGACGCGCTTGCCGCCAAAGTCGAACACGGCCATCGGGCCTGCATAGCTGACTGCGCCGGTCTTGGCGAGCAGGGCCAGTTGAAAAGCAGTGAAATCGCTGTGGCCGATGAAGGTCTTGCCGCTGTCGGCCATGGCCTTCCAGTCGATGCGGTCCAGCAGCCGCGACATGCCGTAGCCGCCGCGGGTCGCCATCACGAACTGCGACTTTTGCGTGGCGGCACGCTGCAAGGCAGCCAGGCGCTGCGCATCGGTGCCCGCGAATCGTTCGTGGCGCAACGACGCGCCTCGATCCATCGATACCTTGAAGCCTTCGGCGGACAAATGGGTTTTGGCCCGCACCAGGGTCTCGGGATCCAGCACCGCACCCGACGGCGACACCAGGTAGATGCCGGGCCGGGCGGGCGCGCGGCGGCGCGGGGTGGGCGCAGCAGCGGCGTTGGCGTCGGGGGCGTCGCAGATCGGGCAGGCAGGCATGAACGGGGAATCCAAAGCAAAAAAGGCAGCCGCATTGTCGCCCGGAACGCCGGCGCGGCCAAACGCGCGAAGGGGTGCGCGCCAGTGAACGGCCGGGGACCGACACCCGCGAACGCGCGGCCGACGCAAGACCGGGTCGGCGCCATCCGTCCTTACGCAGCCGGGTCAGTCGCCTCGCCATCCGTCAACGCATCGGGCACGACCTGCGGCCCTGCCCCGGCCCCTTCCCGTTCCGCCAGTCTCCTTGCCTTTACCGCATCCCGCCTTGCCCGGAAGAAGGCCCGCAGCAGGTCCGCGCATTCCGCGGCCAGCACGCCGCCTTCCACCACGGTCTGGTGATTCAGCTGCGCCACCGCCGGCAGGTCGATCGTGCCGCCACACACCCCTGTCTTGGGATCCGGCGCGCCAAACACCACGCGCGCCAGCCGGGTATGCAGCATGGCGCCCATGCACATCGCGCACGGTTCCAGCGTCACGTACAAAGTGGCGCCGGGCAGCCGGTAATTGCCGACCGCGGTGCACGCGGTGCGCAAGGCAACGATCTCGGCATGGGCCGTGGGGTCGCTGTTGCCGATCGGGCGGTTGGATCCTTCACCCAGCACCCGGCCATCCGCAGCCACCAGCACGGCGCCCACCGGCACTTCGCCCCGGTCCCACGCCTGCCGGGCCAGCACCAGCGCCCGCGCCATGTGATGGCGATCCACGGCGGCGTGATCAACTGGCAAGGCGCCTGGCAGGCCGCCCGGGTGGCCGCCTGCAGGGCCACCTGCAAGGCCGCCCGCGTGGCCGCCTGCCAATGCGCCTGCCCCGCTCTGCGACCCGGCGTGCGCCTTGGCCGCCGAGCCGATCTGCGCGTCGCCCCCCTTCCCCGGCCCCGCCACCCTTATTTCTCCACCGGGTGCCCGGCGGCGATCCAGGCGTCGATGCCGCCGGTCAGCGGCCGCACGCGCTGAAAGCCCTGCCGGCGCAGCTGCGACGCCAGCTGCGCGGCCGAAATCTCGTTCGGGCAGGCGCAATACACGATCACTTCATCATCGGGCCGGCCTTCCAGCACGAAGCCTTTCATGCCTTCGATCGGCACGGCAATCGCGCCGGGAATGCGCCCTTGCTGCTGCAACAGCGGCGTGCGCACGTCCAGCACCGTGGGTGTCAGGCCCTGGTCGTGCAGTTCCTTCAGTTCCGCCACGGTCACGCGCGCCATGTGCAGCGACCGCAGCAGCGTGTGCCGCTGCCACAGCTTCTTGCCGATAAAGACCGCGAACACCACGGCCACCAGCAGCAGTCCCCACTTGCCCAGTTCGGCCAGGGCAATCAGCAGTTCGTCGATGCCGCTGCTGAAGATGGAACCCAGCGCGATGGCCGACCCGGCCCAAAGCGCGGCGCCCAATCCGTCAAACAGAATGAAGGTGCGGCGCGGCGTGCCGACCATGCCGGCGAGCGCGCTGGCCAGGGACGCAAAGCCCGGAATGAATTTGGCGACCAGCAAGGACCAGGCGCCCCACCGCGCATACACGGACGCGGTCTGGCGCACGCAGGTGTCAGGCGAAATCGAAATGCGGCACAAGGTCGACATGACGCGTCCGCCATACCGCTTGCCGGCTTCATACCAGATGGTGTCTGCCAGCAGGGCCGACCCGATCGCCACCGCCAGCAGCAGCGGCGCCGACAGCTCGCCGCGCCCCAGCATGGCGCCGGTGATGACCAGCGTGGGATAGGCGGGAATGGGCGCGCCGAGCTGTTCCACGAACACGTTCGCGAACACGATCAGCAGGCCATATTGCTCAATCAGATGGAAAAGGAAGGACATGACGCGGGGATTCCTTGCGCGCGTGCTGGCGCGGTCGGAACCCGGCGGCAGCAGCCGAGGGGCATTCTACTCCTGCCCCCCGGCTGCCCCGACCCGCGCGATCAGCTGATGACTTTCATGCCGCCAGATCGAAATACAGGACTTCGGCGTCCTGGCCGCCTTCGAACACGACTTCGCGTTCGTCGGACACCTTCAGTGCATCGCCGGCCTTGAGCACCTGCCCGTTTACCGTGAGCGCGCCACGCGCCACATGCACATACCCCTTGCGGCTGGGATCGATGGCCTGCACCACACGTTCGCTGCCATCCAGCAGGCCGGCGTACAGCGTGGCGTCCTGGTTCACGGTCAGGGATCCGTCACGACCATCGGGCGACACCACCACACGCAGGCGGCCACGCTTTTCGGTCGCGTCGAACTGGCGTTCCTGATAGTTGGGCCGCACGCCCTTGAACTTGGGCAGGATCCAGATCTGCAGGAAGTTGACCGTGTCGGTGCGCGAATGGTTGAACTCGCTGTGGCGCACGCCGGTGCCGGCGCTCATCAACTGCACGTCGCCCGGGCGGATCACCGAACCCGTGCCCATCGAATCCTTGTGTTCCAGTGCGCCGTCCAGCACATACGAAATGATCTCCATATCGCGGTGGCCGTGTTCACCGAAACCCTGGCCGGGCGCCACCGTGTCGTCGTTGATCACACGCAGATCGCTCCAGCCCATTTCCTTGGGGTTGTGGTATTCGGCGAACGAGAAAGTGTGATGGCTGTTCAACCAGCCGTGCGAGGCGTGACCGCGATCTTCAGCTTTGCGTACGAGGTTCATGGTGTGGCTCCTGTCAGGACCGTGTCGGTCGTTGTTGGCATGGACTGAACTTTACGCCTTGATTATCCGATCGATAAGCGCAAAGATTTGGCCTGTTTGATCGGATAATCCGATACATTAGCGGCTGACCTTGACTGTCTGGATGCCAACATGCGTATGCCCCGAACCACCCTGGAACAGTGGGCCGTCCTGCAGGCCATCGTCGACCAGGGGGGCTTTGCGCAGGCCGCCGAGCACCTGCACCGCAGCCAGTCGTCGGTCAGTTATATGGTGTCCCGGCTGCAGGAACAGCTGGGCGTGGAACTGCTTGTGATGGTTGGGCGCAAAGCCCAGCTGACCGATCACGGCAAGGCCCTGCTGCGCAGCGCGTCTGAATTGCTGGCGGGTGCGCATCGGCTGGAACACACGGCCGCCAGCCTGCGGCAAGGGTGGGAATCCGAAATCGGCCTGGCGGTGGACGTGGCGTTTCCCAAGCCGCTGCTGCTGCGCGCCCTGGCGCGCTTTACCCAGTCAGTCACGCAGACCCGGGTGCAGCTGCGCGAAGTGGTGCTGTCGGGCGCGGACGAGGCCCTGCTCGATCAGGGCACCGATATCGTGATCGGCACCCGCGTGCCGTCTCAGTTCCTGGGCAAGCTGTTGATTGATGTGGACTTCATCGCCGTCGCGTGTCCCGACCATGCGCTGTTCCAGCTGGGTCGCGCACTGACCATGGACGACCTGCGGCTGGAACTGCAGATCGTGGCGCGCGATTCGGGCACCAGCAAACCGCGCGACGACGGCTGGCTGGGCGCCGCGCAGCGCTGGACGGTCACCAGCATGGAAACGTCGGCCGACATGGTGGCCAGCGGCCTGGGATTCGCGTGGCTGCCCCGGCACGTGATCCAGCCGATGCTGGACACCGGCCGCGTCGCGCCCTTGCCGCTGGCAGAGGGCGGCACACGGCGCGTGCCCCTCTATCTGGTGTCGGGCAAGCCGGGACAGATCGGGCCGGCTGCCCGCGAATTGTCGGAGATCCTGCAGGACTGCGTGCTGGGCGTCACCTTTCCCGGTCCCGGCGCAGCAGCGGCGTCTTGATCGCCTGCGCCACCCCCACCCCCAGCAAGGTCACCACGCCGCCGATCACGTCGTAGGCGTGCAGCGTCTCGCCCAGGAACGCCATGGCGATCGCCACGGTAAACACCGGCAGCAGGTTCATCAGGGCGGTGGTGCGCATCGGCCCCAGGCGGGCAATGCCCAGCATCCACAGAAATGGCGCCAGCACCGATGCCGGAATGCCGGCATACAGCACCAGCGGCAAGCCGGCCTGCGTGATGGGCGGCGCGCCGTTGATCAGGTAGTACACGAACAGCACCGGCACGGCGCACCAGGTCTGCACTGTCAGGGACTGCCAGTTGCCCAGGGGCAGCTTCCATTTCTTGAGCAGTACCGCGTAGCCCGCATAGGCCAGGCTGGCCAGCAGCATCAGCCCGTCCCCCAGCCGCACGCCGGCAGTCAGCAGCGACGCCGGATCGCCATGACTAAGCAGATACGCCAGGCCCGCGATCGACAGCAGCCCGCCCAGCACGGCGCCTACGGTGATCACCTCGCGCAGGATCAGCACACTGAGCACGACGGCCAGCAAGGGCATCAGCGAAATCACGATGCCCATATTGGTGGCGGTGGTGGTGCTGGCCGCCACGTAGGCCAGGCACTGGTACAGCACCATGCCCAGCATGCTGAGGACGAACAGCTTGGGCAGCAGGCGCACGACCAGGGCGCGCGCGCGCCATACCGACCGGCCAAACACCAGACCCAGCAAGCCCCCGGCCAATACCCAGCGAAACAAGGAAATGGCGGCCGGGTCGATAACGCCCGCCGCCAGCTTGCTGACGATCGTATTGACCGCCCAGATCATGACTGCCAGCAGCGGCGCCAGCAAATGCGCGGCGGTCATGCCCGATGCTCGCTGAAAGACACGGCCGGCGGCGGCCGGCTGCCGAACGCGATTACGGCCAGCAGCACGACCTGCAAGGGCAAGCGCCACAGCAAGGCGGCGGGCGGGATCTGCGGGAAAAGTTCTGGATGCAGCCACATGTAGACGTTGGCCGGCGTGACGCAGACCGTCAGCGCGATCAGGCCCCAACCGGCTGCGCGGCGGCTGGGCCGCCAGAGCAGTCCGGCTGCGCCGAGCAATTCCAGGGCGCCCGTGATGTAGACCGCAGGCAGGGCCCAGGGCAGGAAGGGGGGAATCGTGGAGGCGAATATCTCGGGCGACATAAAATGCGCGATGCCGCCGATGCCGAACCACAAGACCACGACGGCCAGGGCGGCGACGCGCCAGAAGCCGAGGCGGCCGGTTGACGAAAGGGATGACGTGGGCAAAGGGACTAGGCCTTGCAAGAGTGGGGGGCGGCGGATGCCGCGCAGGTGCGACGCACCCAGCGCAGCGGTCGCTAGCCTAGCATTGCGGCGCGCTTGTGGCATCATGCCGGCCCCCGCCGCATCGCGGACCCGCAATCAGGCCGTCAACGGCCGCGGTCGGGACCAATCCGGATTGACAACTTGAAATACTGTGAAGCGTCCGAATGGTTGAGTTGCGGTTAAGTTATCGACACTTCATCTGTAAGGAAGAGGCCTACATGGTCGATATCATCATCACTGAGACCCACCCGGTGCTCCAGCGTGGGTTGCAGCAGATTCTCACCGAAGTCGATCCAAGCTGGGTGCCTATTCCCCGCTCGACGCACGACCTGCGTCACCCCCAGGCCTATGCGGGCGCCGACATGATCCTGTTCTCGCTGCCGATCGAGCAGGACGCGCTTGCCCGCGACGTGGCCATTGCCGCGTCAATTCCCCGGCCCAACATCCTGTTCCTGTCGCCCGATCCCATCATGGTCACGCCGATGCTGCCCGCGGCGTCGAACGTGCGGGGCTGTGTGGACAGTGGCGCCTCGGTAGAGGTGCTGGTGGCGTCGATCCGGTTGGTGCGGGTCGGTGGCCGCTGCTTCCCGGCCGTCCAGCAGCCGGTGCCGCCGGGCCTGACGTCCCGTCTGGTCAAGCCGCTGGATCCGCCTGGTCAGCAGCAGAATGCAGACATGGAATTGCTCGGCATTACCGCCAGACAGTATGAAGTGCTGGTCGCCCTCGCCCGGGGCCACTCGATTCAGGCAGTTGGCGAACTGCTCAACATCTCGATTTCTACCGCCAAATCTCACGCTTACGCACTCTACCGTAGGCTCGGTGTTAACAGTAAATCCGAAGCGGTCTATGAAGCGTCTCGGCGCGGCGCCAGCTTCGATTGGGACGCACCCACTGTGGTAGCGGCGCCCGACGTGTTTCACCATGTATCCCGCTCGACAGCAACCGACACACCTTCCAGCAACGTCGCGCAAGACGACGACTTCGAATTCGATACCGCCCCGCCCGACCTGGTCCGGTGGTGGCCGACAGGGAAGTAAGCCTTCCCTTCAGTCAGGCCGGGAAGCAGACCTTCCCGACCGCTCGCCAGCAAGTGATCCTTGACTGGGAGCTCAGGAAGCCGCCTCTTGTTCCGCGGCTTCCTTGTCCCGCAAAGCCTGCGCTGCCTCCGGGTTCAGCGCCCGCCCCGGCCCCTTTGGTTCGGTCAATGGCGCAGGCATCGGGAAGCGTCCACGGTCCACACTGCGGCCCGCCAAAAGCCCGCCCGCAATCTGCAGTTCCAGACGCTCTTCATCCCGCCGCCGCACTTCGGTCATGAGCGTGACGACATCGTCGTCCGCCACGCCGAGGCCCCGCAGCGCCGCCTCGCCCATGGCCATGGCCGACTCGAACGTTTCGCGGATCTGGTATTCGACCCCCTTGCCGATCAGGGCCAGCGCATGCCGCCGGTCGTAGGACCGCACGTACAACTGCGAGCGCGGAAAATTGTGCTGCACCAGTTCGACGATGCGATCGGTGGTCTTTTCATCGTCCACGCACACCAGGATCGCGCGCGCACTGGCCGCGCCCGAGGTGCGCAGGTCTTCGAGCCGCGAGCCGTCGCCGTAGAACACCTGGAAGCCGAAGTTGCCGGCCGACCGGATCATGTCGGGGTCGTTTTCAATAATGGTGATCGTGATGCCGCGGGCCAGCAGCGCCTGGCTGGCGACCTGCGAAAAACGGCCGAAGCCGATGATCAGCACTTCGCCCTCGGCGCTGGACGCGCGCTCGATCCCTTCCATCGACACTTCCTTGCGGTTCGGGAACAGCTTGCGCGAGGCGATCAACGCCAGCGGCGTCAGCGCCATCGACAGGATCACGATGGCCGTGAAGATGGCGCTGGTGTTGACGTCCAGAATGCCGGCGGCGCCCGCCGCCGAATACAGCACGAACGCGAATTCGCCGCCCTGGGCCAGCACGGCGGCGCGGCGGATCGCTTCGATGTGCGAGCCCTTGAACGCACGCGCCACGACGTAGATGCCCACCGCCTTCAGGGCCATGTAGCCCGCCACACCCGCCACGATCACCTGCCATTCCCGGGCAAAGATCGACAGGTCCAGCGACATGCCGACGCCCATGAAAAACAGCCCGAGCAGGATGCCGCGGAACGGTTCGATGTCGGCTTCCAGCTGGTGGCGGAAGCTGGATTCGGACAGCAGCACCCCGGCGACGAAAGCGCCCAGCGCCATCGACAGCCCGCCCAGTTCCATGGCCAGCGCCGCGCCCAGCACCACCAGCAAGGCGGCGGCCGTCATCACTTCGCGGGCGCGGGCGCCCGCCAGGATCCGGAACATGGGATTGAGCAGCCAGCGCCCGGCGGCCAGCAAGGCGGCCAGCGAGCCGATGGCAACGCCGACGGTCACCCAGCGCGACGCGTCGTCACTGTCGGACGTGGCGGGACCGACAAAAGCGACCAGGGCCAGCAAGGGCACGATCGCCAGGTCTTCCAGCAACAGGATGGAAACGATGCGCTGGCCATAGGGCGTGGAGGTCTTGCCCTGTTCGTCCAGCACTTGCACCGCAATGGCGGTGGAGGACAGCACGAAGCCCATGGCGCCGACAAAGGCCACCGCATGCGGCAGGCCGGCCAGAATGCCGACGCCCGTCAGGATGGCGCCGCACACAACGACCTGAGCGACGCCCAGGCCAAAGATTTCCTTGCGCAGGCTCCAGAGATGCGACGGTTGCATCTCCAGCCCGATCACGAACAGGAACATGACGACGCCGAGTTCGGCGATGTGCAGCACCGATTCGGGATCCCCGAACAGGTCGAAGCCAAACGGGCCCATGACCAGGCCGGCCGCCAGATAGCCCAGCACCGACCCCAGGCCCAAGCGCTTGAACAGGGGCACCGCCACCACGCCTGCCGCGAGCAGCGCCACGATAGGCACCAGCTCTTTTGCGTATCCTTCCACCGCCATCCGAAATCACCCGTCTTGTAAGTTGGGCATCATTCTGCATGGCGGCGGTCGCGGTGGACAGCTTTTTATGGCAGGGCGCAGGGCGCTTGCGCCCCCTGGGTGCTTAACGCGTGGCGGGCACCACGGTGCGATGCTCGCGGATCACCCCACCCCCTTCGACGCTGCCGCTGGTGGTGCCCTGCTTCATGCGGGCCACGCATTCGGCCTTGTCGCTGGCGGGCAGCGACTCGCAGCGCGCCAGCGCGTTCTTCTGGTACTGGTCACCGGCGCCGTCGGCCAGGCGGTTGCGGCGGGCTTCATCGCGCGCGGCGCCCGCTTCGCGGATGCAGGTGGCGCGGTCCTGGTTGGACGTGCCGCTGGTGCATGCCGCCATCTCTTTCTTGTATTGCGCGTCGATGTCAGCCGATGCGCTGGCTGCGAGTGCGGCCGACGAAAAAGCCAGCGCGCCAAGGACGCCCGCTGCAAGGTGGCGAAGGCGCAGGGCCGGGAAGTGCTTGGGTGAAGAAGACAGGCTCATGGTCAAACTCCCTTTTTATCGTTGTGGGGAACATCGGAAACTGAAGTGCTGGAATGGTTGATGTCTTGATGACGTGTGTCTTGATGACTGGTGTCTTGCCGACTGCTGCCGCCCTGGATGCTCCCGCGCGGTTGCCGCATCGGCATCTGGTCGATGGTGCCGAACAGGGTCTTTGCGTCGATCACGCCCTGCTCGCGCATCTTGACGCCGCCATCCAAGCCGACCAGCAGCACGGTCGCGGGCGCATCGGCCGCCACGTCCATGGCGCCGCGGATGGCGCGCGCCTGGTCCGCCGACAGCCACGCGTCGTCGCGGCGGGCGCGATCGCCCACCACCACGTACAAGACCATCTGGCGTTCCTTGAACGCGGCCTGGTTGGCGGGCGTCTGCAGGATGTCCTGCATCCTGACCAGCGTGGGGTCGGTCGCGGACGGCGCGACGATCACCAGCGGCCGGGTCTTCCACCGCTCGGCTACCAGGGGGTTGGCGCCGTTGGTGTTGCCACCGGCCGACCCGGCCACCGCCGTGTCCGGCACGGCAAACGACGCCGCGCAGGCCAGGCCCGCACCGACCAGCAGGCCAAGCAGGCCGCGTCGCGATGCGTTACGGTTCAAGCGCCATCCGGTCATCATGGTGTCATCCTTGGAGTCATGTCGGGGGCTGTCCGGGCCATCCGCATCAGGTCTGCGGCGGTTGGCCGTTGGATGCCGACAGGCCGCCGTCCACGGGCAGATTCACGCCCGTAATGAAGCGCGCATCGTCGCTGCCCAGGAAAGCGATCACGTCGGCAATGTCTTCGGCTTCGGCCGCGCGGCCCAGCGGAATGCGCTCCATGAACTTGGCCATCAATTCCTTGTTGGCGAACATGTCGTCCGTCATCTCGCTGCGCGTCAGGCTGGGGCACACGGCATTGACCCGCACGCCGTCACGGCCATGGTCCATCGCCAGCGCGCGCGTGAAGTTGGTCACCGCGCCCTTTGCCGCGTTGTACACGCTCATGCCCCAGTCGCCGCCCAGGCCCGACACCGACGACGTATTGACGATGGAACCCTTGGTCTTGATCAGTTCCGGCAAGGCGGCGCGGCAGCCATGGAAGACGCCGTCCAGGTCGGTCGCCATGACCTTGCGCCAGTCTTCTGCGGACACCTCGGTGATCTTGCCTTCAACCACGGTACCGGCGTTGTTGACCAGCACGTCCAGCCGGCCGAAGCGGGCGACCGCGTCTTGCACCAGGCCTTCCACGTCGGACAGGTCCGCCACGTCGGTCGGCCGGACCAGCACCTTGTCATCGTTGCCCAGGGTCTTGGCGACGTCGTCCAGTTTGTCGCGCGTGCGCCCGGCCAGCACCACGGATGCGCCCTCCGTGGCAAAACGGCGCGCTGTCGCCGCCCCGATTCCCGAGCCCGCGCCCGTGACGATCACCACCTTGTTCGTATACCGTTCCATATTCGGCTCCTTGCAGCATGCCGTGCCATCCTGTTCCTAATGGCACCTGCATCGTTTCATTAGTGCTATAGTCGTTCGCCACCCGCGGGGCGTCGTCCCGGCGGATCGCGGCAACCTCCAGCTAATCAAAGAACGGGTGACCCGGGCAATGAGAGATGCGCAACCAAGCATGACGGATGCCCCGCCGCCGCCCCGCCCCGCGCATGCGGCCGGACGGCCCACCCGCGATCAAGCCAGTGCGCTCGCCGATCACATCGTCGATGCCGCCACCCGCCTCATCACCAAAAACGGTTACCAAGCCACCAGCATCGACGCCATCGCGCGCGAGGCGGGTGTGGCAAAACGCACGCTGTACAGCCGCTTTGCCGCCAAGGAAGACCTGCTGGTGGCCGTGCTGCGCCGGCTGGTGAACGACGTCGTGCCGCCTTTGCGCACCGATGCGCAGCGCGTGCCGCTCAAAGACCGTCTGGAAGCCTTTGGCGCGGATCTGCTCGATTGTTCGTCGGGTCCCACCGCGACCGCCTGGCGGCGGTTGATCATGGCGGAACTGGTCCATGTGCCCGACCTGTCTGCCCTGGTCCGACGGGAAACGGTCGACATCATCGACGGCTTTGTCGGCGCCCTGCTTCAGGACGCCGTGAACCGCGGCGACTTGCCGGCCATCGACATCCCGTTTGCCGCGCGCAGCTATCGGGCGCTACTGTGCGCCCCGGTGCAAGACCCGACGGTGTGCGCTGGCAATGTGCCGCCCGGGCACGTGCAGGATGCCGTGGCGTTCTTTTTACGGGGCTGCGGCTGCCGGGCTGGCGGCGCGGCGCCGACCGACGATGTGCGGGCATCGGCAGCCCGGCCGGCGGAAGCGTCGGCGGCCACGTCCGCACGGGCATCGTCGGGCGCATCGGCAACGACGATAGCGGGCAACGCTGCGTGCACGACCGCGATCGCACCAGCCGACGGATACGCGCCATGAATGCGCAGCCCCTGCCGGCCGTCGCCACGCACGACGCGCCGTCCGCCAACGACACCTTCCTGACGGTCGATACGTCGGCGTCCCCGCCCCGCCTGCGCCTGTCGGGCGACTGGACTCTGGCCCATTACCAGGTCCTGCTGCGCCTGGCGCGCAAGCATTCCTTCGCTGGCCAGGCCGCCCCGCACGTCGACCTGAGCGGCATTGGCGCGCTCGATACCGCGGGCGCATCGGCCATCGTGGAACTGCTGGGCCCGCATCTGCTTGACCTGGTTTCACAGCCCGACGCATTGGCCACCCAGGGTCTCGCCCCCAACCGGCAGGCCTTGCTGCGGACGGTGGCCGAAGCCATGTGCACGCGGTGCCGCGCGGCGCCGGTGCCGCCCACGTCCGCGCTCATGGACGTGATCGAACACATCGGGCGCGCGATGGCGCGATGCTGGCAACTGGCCGCCTACCTGCTCGGCTTTATCGGACTGACGCTGGAAGCGCTGGCCCGCAACCTGTTCCGGCCGCGCCGCTGGCGGGTAACCGCCGTGGTCGCGCAGATCGAACAGACCGGCCTGGACGCCGTGCCCATCGTGGCGCTGCTGACCTTCATGGTGGGCGCCGTGATCGCGTTTCTGGGCGCCACCGTGCTGGATGCCTTTGGCGCCAGCATCTATACGGTAGACCTGGTGGCCTTTGCGTTCCTGCGGGAATTTGCCGTGTTGCTGACCGCGATCCTGATGGCCGGCCGGACCGCCAGCGCCTTTACCGCGCAGATCGGGTCCATGAAGGCCAACGAAGAGATCGACGCGATTCGCGCGCTGGGCATGAACCCGGTGGACCTGCTGGTGCTGCCCCGCGTGCTGGCGCTGTTGATTTCGCTGCCGGCGCTGACCTTCATTGCCATGATTGCGGGCATCACGGGCGGCGCGATCGTGTGCGCGCTGAGCCTGGACATCTCGCCCAGCATGTTCCTGTCCATCCTGCATCAGAACCTGGAAGCGCGGCACTTCCTGCTGGGCATGGCCAAGGCGCCCATCTTTGCGTTCCTGATCGCCATCGTCGGCTGCCTGGAAGGCTTCAAGGTCAGCGGCAGCGCGCAGTCCGTAGGCGAACACACCACGTCGGCCGTCGTGCAATGCATCTTTATCGTGATCCTGGTGGATGCCGTCGCGGCCCTGTTCTACATGGAGATGGGATGGTGACCGCGGCCGACAGCATCATTGCCGTGCGCGGCGTCACCAACCGCTTCGGCACGCAAACCGTGCACCAGGACCTGGATCTGGACGTGCGGCGCGGCGAAGTGCTGGGGGTCGTCGGCGGGTCCGGCACGGGCAAGTCGGTGCTGCTGCGAACGATCATCGGCTTGCAGCAACCGGCATCGGGCAGCGTCCATGTGCTGGGCGGCGACCTGATGACCCTGGACGCCGACGCACGCTCGCGCATCGAACGGCGCTTTGGCGTGCTGTTCCAGCGGGGCGCCCTGTTCTCGTCGCTGACCGTGGCCGAGAACGTGGCGCTGCCGCTGATCGAATATGCCGGCCTGTCGCGCGACGATGCCGAGCACCTGGCCGAGGTCAAGCTGGCCCTGGCCGGCCTGCCACCCGAAGCGGGCGCCAAGATGCCGTCGGAACTCTCCGGCGGGATGGTCAAACGCGCGGCCCTGGCTCGCGCCCTGGCGCTGGACCCGGACATCCTGTTCCTGGATGAACCGACCGCCGGCCTGGACCCGATCGGCGCGGCTGCCTTCGACCGGCTGATCGTGACGCTGCGCGATGCGCTGGGCCTGACCGTATTTCTGGTCACGCACGACCTGGACACCCTTTACGCCATCTGCGATCGGGTGGCCGTGCTGTCGAACAGGAAGGTGCTGGTGAACGACCGGATCGACGCCGTAGCCGCCACCGACGACGCCTGGATCCAGGACTACTTTCATGGCCCGCGCGGCCGGGCGGCCGAGGTGGCCAGGACCACGCACGCCCCGCGCGCCACCGCTGCACCTTCCGCTTCCCCAACCGCTGATTCTTCGGAGCAACGCTGATGGAAACCCGAGCGCACCACGTGCTGATCGGCCTTTTTACCGTGGCCATTGCGGCCGCCGCCCTGGCCTTCGGGCTGTGGCTCAGCAAGTCCCACCGCGACCGCGAAATCCACTACTACAACATCGTCTTCAATGAAGCGGTCAATGGCCTGACGCGCGGCAGTTCGGTGCTGTATAGCGGCATCACCATTGGCGATGTGGTCCGGCTGACGCTGGACCCGAAAGATCCGCGCCGTGTGCTGGCCCGCGTGCGCATCGAAGGCGATGTGCCGATCAAGCAGGACACCCGGGCGCGCCTGGCGCTGACCGGCATTACCGGCACGTCGGTGATCCAGCTGAGCAACGGATCGCCCGAAAGCCCCCGCCTGGAAAGCACCGATGGCGAAGACCCGATCATCATCGCGGTGCCGTCACCGATCAACCAGTTCCTGACCAGCGGCGAAGACCTGCTGATCAGCGTGAACGAGATCCTGGCCAGCGCCAAGACGCTGCTGTCCGAAGACAACGGCAAACGGGTCAGCCATATCCTGGAAAACATCGACAGGGCGTCCAACACCATGACCGCCCAAGGCGATGGCCTGCGTGAACTGGTGCAGCAGATGACGCTGGCCAGCCGCCAGGCAACGGCGTCCTTGGCGCAGGCCGGCACGCTGGTCACCAGCGCCAACACGCTGGTGACGCAAGACGGCGCGCGCACCCTGGGCAGCGCCGAAAAGGCCATGCAGTCGCTGGAGCGCACGGGCACCACGCTGGAGCAGTTGTTGACCGAGAACCGCGATGCGCTGACCGGTGGCGCGCAAGGCCTGGCCGAACTCGGGCCGGCAATTGCGGAGTTGCGGACAACGCTGGCGTCGCTGCGCGGAATTTCGCGCCGGCTTGAAGACAATCCCGCGAACTACCTGCTGGGTCGCGAAAACATTCAGGAGTTCCAACCATGAGGATGACGATGAGGGGAGTGTCGTCGGCTTGGCGGGCGGCGCGTTCAGGCGTTCTGGGGGCGGCGGTGGTGACCTGGCTCGGTGCCTGCTCGGTGCTGCCCGATGCGGAGCCCGTCACGATCTATCAGTTGCCGATGGCACATGGTGGGGTGAATGCGGCGGCGGCGGCGGCCTCCGGTGCGGCAGGCCCGTCTGCGTCGACCTCGGCGCCTTCCGCATCCGTTTCACCCGGGTCACCGCGCAGCCGCGCCGACTGGTCACTGCGTGTCGTCAAACCTGCCAGCAGCGCGGTCACCGACAGCCCGCGAATCCTGGTGCTGCGCGAGTCCAATCAGGTCAACGCCTACCAGGCCGTGCGCTGGAGCGATCCCGCGCCCGCGCTGTGGCGCAACCGGCTGACCGCCGCCTTTGTGGAAGACGGCCGCGTCAGCGCCTTGAGCACCGATGACGCCCCGGCGCATGCCGACCTGGAGCTGGCCGGCGACCTGCGATCGTTTCAAGTTGAATACCAGGGCGCGCAGCCCGTGGTGGCGCTGCGGCTGGATGCCCGGCTGGTACGAACCGGCACCCGGCGAATCGTGGCGTCGCGCAGCTTCATGGTCATGCAGCCGGTCACTGGCAGCAAGGTGCCGGAAGTGGTGACGGCGTTTGGCCAGGCGGCCGATGCCCTGTCGGCCCAGGTGGTGGACTGGACGCTGACCCAGTCACCGGCGCGCTAAGGCAGCGTGTTCAGTTCAGGGCAGCGGGTTCAAGCCGGCCACCGAACTGCCCAGACGATTACGGCTTGAAGAACGGCGCCTGCGTCATCAGGCGGTTTTCCTGCGAGATCAGGTAGCCGGCTTCACCACTTTTTTCCTGATACGCATGCCAGGCCGGATCGGCCTGCATCGCGGCGCGGCGGGCGGCGCGGTCGGCGGCGTCCTGATACACCCAGATGTGCAGGAAGCTGTTCACATTGCCCGTCTCGGTCACCGCATACAGCAGCGGCTGGCCCAGGTGCTTGCTCTGGACAGGAAAGCCCAGGCTTTCGTACAGCGCCAGATGCTTCTTGATGGTGCCGGGTTTGCAGGTGTAAGTGCGAACGTCGTAGAGCATGAAGAGTCCTCGTTGGGGGTGAAGGTCGGGGGATGGGAATCGGGTGACCCGGCGCGACCTGCGGGTAACACGTAGGCAGCGCGCCAGACGGAATCCTACAGCACGATCAAGAATACACACGCACCCAGGGCCAGCATCAGGAAGGGATTGACCTTGGTCAGCATCAGCGCCAGCGTCGACGCGGCCGCCACCGCCCAGGCCCACGCCCCGCCTTCAGCCGCGCGCAGCACGGTGCACGATGCGGCCAGCACCATGCCGGCAGCAACAGGCACGAGGCCGGCTTCGATCGCGCGGATCCACGGGCGGCCGGCATGGCGGGTCCAGACGTGGGCCAGTCCGTAGACCAGCACGGATGACGGGACGAAAATCGCGAACGATGCCACCAGTGCCCCGACCAGGCCGGACACCTGCCAGCCCACCAGGGTCACCAGCAACGACCCCGGTCCGGGCGCCAGGCGCGACAGCGCAAACAGATCCAGGAACTGCGCATTGCTCATCCAGCCATACACGTCGACCGACTGGCGGTGAATGTCGGCGACCACGCTTTGCCCCCCGCCCACGGTCAGGAAAGAAAGCGGCAGGAACACCCGCAACAGGTCCAGCATGGCGCGACCCATCAGCGTGCTGCCTTGCCGCGCAGTTGCAGATACGCCGTGCCGATCGACAGCGGCGCCAGCGCGCCCACCACCCACAGCAGCGGAAGGCGAAGCGCAAAGATCGCCACGAACGTCGCGACCATGAACAGCAGCGGCAACATGCCGCGCGCTGCCCGCCGCGCGGCACGCAGGCCCGTCTGCAAGGACAGCCCGACAGCAGCCGCCGCGATCCCGGCCAGTGCCACATGCACCGCATGAATGTGCGTGACCTGCGCGAACACGCCCGCCAGCACCAGCACGACGGCCATCGGCGGAAGCACCAGACCCAGGGACGCGGCCAGCGCGCCCTGCCCGCCCTTCAGCCGAAAGCCGAGCCAGATCGCCAGGTTGACCACGTTCACCCCCGGAAAGGCCTGGGCCAGGGCAAGGCCGCTTAAGAAATCGGCCTCGGTCAGCCAGCCGCGGCGCTGCACGATCTCGCGCATCATCCAGCCGCTCAACCCGCCGCCGAAACTGGTCAGCCCGATCAGGGCGAACACCTTGAACAGCTCGCGCGCGGTGGGCGGAACGGCGGGTGGCGTGTGGGGAGGCGTTGGCGTGGACGACGACAGTGTCGCCCGGGAAGCGTCAGGCAGCGGCGGCGCGGAACGGATCGACATGGCGATGGGCGGCGCGGGATCGGGAGCCGATCATCTTACGCCGGGCCAGATGTCGCGCAGCTTAACGCTGCGCTGCCCCGGGGCTGAGATCGGGGGCTGAGATCGGGACTGAGATCGGGACTTAGATCGGGGCCTGAGATCCGGGCCTGAGATCGGGGCCTGAGAGCGGGGCCCGGGATCGCGGCCCGGGATCGGGCGGCGCGCGCCGGACGGCCCGCCTGCCTGACCTGCGGTTGATGCGACTGCTTAAACCGCTGGATCGCTTTCGGTCGCCTTCAACTGCGCCTGCAGGTAGTTTTCAAGGCCCACCATCGTGATCTGACGCAGTTGCTGCTCCAGCCAATAGGCGTGGTCTTCTTCCGTATCGCCCAGCTGCGCCAGCAAGATGTCGCGCGTCACGAAATCGCGCACGCGCTCGCAGATCACGATGCCTTCCCGCAAGGCGGTACGCACTTCTTCTTCGACATCCAGATCGAAACGCAACATTTCGGGCACGGTCTTGCCCACGCGCACCGCGGCCACCCGCATATCCGGCGTGCCGTCCAGCATCAGGATGCGGCGGATCAGGGCGTCCGCATGCATCGTCTCGTCGGCCATCTCGTGATTGATGCGTTCGTACAGCTTCTTGTATGACCATTCGTCGTACATGCGCGAGTGGATGAAGTATTGGTCCCGCGCGCCCAGCTCACCCGCCAGCAGCGTATTCAGATAGTCGATGACTTCGGTATTGCCCAGCATGGCCTGCATCCTTCAAGAGCGCCGCGGAACAGTCCGCGAATCGGCCATTGTACGGGCAGCAGTCAGCCGGCCTTGCCAGTCGGGTCGTCGGGAGTTTCCGTAACACCTGACTCACGGATTGCGGCCAGTTGCTCAAGCAATCCGGGCACCCAATCCCGAAGCGTCCCCCACACAATGCTGGGGTCGATATCGAAATACCCATGTGCCATTCGATTGCGCATGTTGCGCATGCTGCGCCAAGAGACTTCGGACCGGGCCTGAACAAAATCGGGATAGCCATCCATCAACCTTGTGGCAGCCTCACCCATGATGATGAAACTCATCACGACCGCCTGTTGTGTGCGTTTGTCAGCCAGGAAGCCAGCCTCGTCCATCCCTTCGACGAAGCCCTGGGCATCGAGCGCTGCCTGCGCGATATGGTCCAGGTAGTCGCCCAACCTTTGGTGCTTCATACCGGCTTGGCCTCGGCAAGGACATCATCCCGAAACTTTCCGGGAAGGTCGCCAGGGGTGAGCAAATCGACGTCCACGCCCAGCAATGCCTTCAGTTCTTCTTCGAGATCACCAAGGTCCAACAGCGTTGCGCCCGGCAACGCATCGACCAGCAGGTCCAAGTCGCTGCCGTCGCGATCCGTGCCATGCAGCACCGAACCAAAGACACGAGGATTGGTGGTAGGAAAGCGCGCGACAGCTTCGCGCACAGCGCCACGGTTCATTTCGAGCACAACGGACGGTCGCATAGGGGTCCCTGACAGGCTGACGTTGGCGAATGGGTGAGCAGACGGCAAACATGCCTTTTTCACTCCGCCTGCGCAGCCTCATTATCGCCCACCCCAGCGCGCCTGCACCACTGCCCGCAATGCCACGTAGGACGCCGTTGTCCTAGGGCTTGAAGAACGGCGTGGGCGTCATCAGGCGGTTTTCCTGCGAGATGAGCCAGCCGGCTTCGGCGCTCTTGGCCATATAGGTGTGCCAGGCAGGGTCGGCTTGCAGCGCGGCGCGGCGGGTGGCGCGGTCGGCGGCGTCTTTGTAGACCCAGATGTGCAGGTAGCTGTTCACGTTGCCCGTCTCGGTCTGCGCGTAGACGATCGGGTCGCCCAGGTGCTTGCGCTGCGTGTCGAAGCCGTGTTCGGCGTACATGGCCAGATGCTTCTTGATCGTGCCCGGATGGCAGGTGTAAGTGCGAACGTCGTAGAACATGGGAAATCCTTGTGAGTCAGAGGGAATACATCGAAAGCGTCAATCCGCCGATGCGCCGGACCGCTCGACCAGCCCGCCCCAGCGCGTGACTTCCTGCGCCACGTAGGTCTGGAAGGCGGCGTGGGTATCGCCGATCGGCTCGGCACCCAGCTCTTTCAGGCGCGCCTGGACGGCGGGGTCGCGTACGGACGCGGCGATTTCGGTGGACAGCAGGGTGACGATGGCGGGCGGAGTGGACGCCGGGGCGAACAGGCCGAACCACGACTTGGCGTCCAGGGCCGGGTAGCCCGCCTGAGCAAAGGTGGGAACGTCGGGCAGGCTGGCGTGGCGCGTGGCGCCGGTCAGGGCCAGGGGGCGCAGCCGGCCGGCGGTCACTTGTGGCAGCACTTCGGGCAGGTTGGCGAACATGGCCTGCACTTGCCCGCCGATCAGATCGTTCTGGGCTTGCGAGCCGCCCTTGTACGGCACGTGCGCCATCTTGACGCCGGCCAGGGTGTTGAACTGTTCACCGGCCAGATGCGCCGCGGTGCCCGTACCGCCGGACGCAAAGTTGACCTGGGCGCCGGCCCGCTGCGCAAACGCGGCAAGCTCTTTGGGCGTCTTGGCCGGCACGCTCGGGTTGACGACCAGCAACAGCGGCACGGAGGCCAGGTTGGACAGCGCGGCGAAATCGGTAATGCGGTAGTCCAGCTTGCGGTACAGGGTCTGGTTGATGGCGTGGGCGGACGTGGCCATCAACAGCGTGTAGCCGTCGGCTTCCGACCGCGCAACCTGGGCTGCGCCAATGTTGCCGTTGGCGCCCGCCTTGTTTTCCACCACCACGGCCTGTCCCATCCGTTCGGCCATTTTCTGGGCCACGGTGCGGGCGATGACATCGGTGGCGCCGCCAGGGGCAAAGGGCACGACGATGCGCAGCGGGCGATTCGGGAAGTCGCCGCGGCCCTGTTGGGCGTGGCTGGCCGCGATCGGCAGTGCGCACAGGGACGACAGCAGCGCCGCGCACATGACCCGGCGGGACACGGCGCCGCGGGCCGGAACCCGGTCGGCCGGCGTACGCATGGCGAATGAAGGAAGGGCGCGGGCGCGCGGGGTCTGGGGCATGTCTCGTCTCCGGTCTTGGAAGTCCGGCGCTGCGGCGGGCCGCGCGTCGGTGTGTGTCCAGACTGTACGGAATCCCGGCGCCTGCGCGTTAGGACGAAAACGAGAATGATCGGTACTTTTCCACGGACGGGAGGCCGGAACGCGCTACGCCGCCCCCGCCTCAGCTGGCCGGGCATGGCGCTTTCGGAAGTCGCCCGGCGTCGTCTGCGTATGCCGCTTGAAGAAGCGGCAGAAATACGCCAGGTCGTCATACCCCAGCTGATACGCCACTTCGGCAATGCCCATGTCGGTCAGTGACAGCAATCGCTTGGCTTCCAGCAGCACCCGCTGCTGGATCACCTGCCCGGCAGTCCGGCCCGTGGCGCGTTTGACGGCGTCGTTCAATTGCCGCTCGGTCACATGCAGTTGGCTGGCGTAGGCCGGCACGGGCAGGCATTCCAGAAAGTGCTGGTCGACCCGCTGCTGGAAGCGCCGCGCCAGGTGGACTCCTTGCGCCGACACGCCCTCCTGGCTTGCAGGCGGTGGCGCCAGCCGGCGCAGCCGGGTCAACAGAATCAGCAGATAGGATCGAACAATATCCAGCCGGCCGTCGCCCTCCCCCAGGTATTCCGCCTCGATGGCTTCCACCAGGGGCAGCAGGTCGTTGTGCTGGTCGGCGGTCAGGTAAAGCGCGGGCTGGCCGCTGGCCACGTCAAAGAAAGGAAACTGCGCGGCCAGGTCGGCGCGCGGGAACATCTGCAGGAACAGATCGGCGCTGATGTTCATCACGAAGCCGCGCGGCGGCACGGACGATGTCCACGAATGGATCTGCGCCGGGCTGACGAAAAACACCGTGCAGGGCTGCACCGGATGCGGCACGAAGTCGAGCAGATGCACGCCCTGCGCCTGCGTCATCCACAACAGGTGATAGTAGTTGTGCCGATGGGCGAACGCGCGCGGGATGTCGGCACGGTCCTGCAGGCGGACCATGTCGAAGTAGAACGAGGCGTCGTCGCCCCCGAACGCCGACCTGTCGAAGGTCGGCAGGTCCGGGACGGCCGCGGCCACCATGGCGCCGCCCTGCCGTCGTCAGTCGATGCCGTGGAACGGCGCGTCGTCGACGCCCACGTACGCCGGCGGACGCCAGCTGGCGTCGCGCATCGAATGCTGCAACTGGTTTTCGACGCCCAGCAGCACCGCAAAGATGGCCATGCGAACCGGGATGCCATTGTCGGTCTGGCGGAAAATGGCCAGCCGCGAGTCCTGGTTCAGGTCGGTGCTCAGGTCGTTGGCGCCTTCGCGGCTGTCGCGGGGCAAGGGGTGCATGACCAGGGTGTCGGGTCCGCACACGGTTTCGACCAGGGCCTGGTTGATCTGGAAATCGGGCTTGTAGCCTTCGAACGATTCGTTCACGAACCGTTCTTTCTGGATGCGTGTGGCGTAGACCACGTCGGCGCCCTTCAAGCCTTCCGTCAGGGACTCGGTCTGCTCGATCACGTGGCCGTTGCGCGAAATCTGCTCGATGATGTAGCTCGGCATTTCAAGTGCGGTGGGGGCGATCAGCGTCAGCTTCAGGCCGCGATACAGGGCCAGCAGCTTGACCAGCGAATGCACGGTACGGCCATATTTCAGGTCGCCGACCAGCGCGATGTGCGCACCGTCAACAATCTTGCCAAGCCGCGCGAATTCTTTCTGGATGGTGTACAGGTCCAGCAGCGCCTGGCTGGGATGTTCGCCCGGGCCGTCGCCACCGTTGATCACCGGAATGTTCGTGGCACGCGCAAATTCGGCCACCGATCCCTGCTCGGGATGCCGCACGACCATGGCGTCGACATACCCTGCCATGACGCGGCTGGTGTCATAGATCGATTCGCCCTTGGCCATGGACGAAAAGGTAAAGCCCGTGGTGTCGCACACCGACCCGCCGAGCCGGCAGAATGCGGCGCCAAAGCTGACCCGGGTCCGCGTGCTGGCTTCGAAAAACAGGTTGCCCAGCACCGCGCCTTCCAGCACCCGCGACACCTTCTGGCGGCGCGCGATGGGCTGGACGACATCGGCCACCCGGAACAGCCCTTCCACCGATTCCCGCGTGAACTGATCGACCGACAGCAGCTGGGGCCGGCCTTCGAACAGCATTCGGTCGCGCAGTGCGCCAGTATGTACGCTAGGCGTAGAGTCGGCCGACAGCTCGGCACTGCTCAGGATCTCGGCCGTGAAGCGTTGCACGATCTCCGGCATCTGCCGGCTTTCCTGCGAGTCTTCGGGCAGCAGCCAGGTGTCGAGTGCCCGGCGGCTGACGCCGATGCGGGTTGCAAACGCATCGCGCGTCATATTGAGGCGACGCATCGCGTCACGCAGGAAAGTCTGCTGTTGGAGATCCATGGGGCACCCGGAAGAATATACGCAGTGCGCAGATTCTATAGGAAGCACCGTCCGTTTGCACAACGGTTTATTGCGGGTCAGCCCAGCTTGCGGGTGGCGGCTTTGCTGTCTGTAGGATCCTTGTCGGAGCCGTCCGTGTCGTCCGGCGTTTGCCGCGCGGGCGCAACGGCTTTTCGCACCGCCGCCCGCCATTGGTCACAGCCGCAGAACACACATGCGCCCAGTCCTTTTTCGGTTGGCGCCTCGACATGCCCGCAGCGCCAACAGGCGCGCAAGTCGGGCAAGGTCAAATGGTCATCATTGGCCCCGCCGGCATCGGGCGACAAGGACAAACCAGGGCGCGGGTCCCGAAAGCGGATCAGGGACAGTCCCCCCGACGCCTCGACATACACACGCCGCAGTTCGCCCAGGTGCTGCACGTTCAGCGCCCGCAATTCGGACGCCAGCATCTCGCGCGACAGGCGCAGGCCATTCAACTGGTCGAGCAGATATCGGCCGTCCTGCACCAGCACCGATACATCGCCTTGCGCCAGCGTTTCCAGCTTGCGGCTGCGGAATGACAGCCACGCCAGGCCGCGCTGCAGTCCCATGGTGATGGCCAGCACGATCAGGGCGGGCAAAATGCCCTGCGTCACCACCTGGATCGGCACGCCGATCGCGGCGCCCAACATCAGCACCACGGCCAGTTCGTTGGTCGTAAGCTGCGCCGCGAACCGTTTGCCCATCAGCCGCATGAATACCAGCAGCAGCACGTACATCACGCCTGCACGCCACAGCACCTCGATCAGGAAAGGCCACGGCGCATCCCCGATCAACATCTTCTGCCAATCCGGCATCGCGCCCCCTACGCCTTCAATTCGAGGACGGCGGGCGTCCACGTGTGCTGATGGCAGCTGGGGCAGTCGGACACCGGCGCGGGGTCGGATGCGATCAGCCGGCCGCAGCAGCCGCACGCCCACTGCCCGTCAACGCGGGCCTCATGCAGCAATGGTGTGTCGAATTCGGGCAAGACCGACAGTCCGGGGCGGCAGGCCTCGGCCGGCACCACCGACAAGCTGCCCGACGGTTCAAGGAACGCCCGGCTGATCTGCCCCAGGTGCTGGAAGCCCTGCAAACGCAGCAGCTCGAACAGTTTGTTGCGGCCGACCACGGTCTTGGCCATGCCGTCGATCAGCAGTTCGCCTTCACGGACCAGCGGGGCCACGTCGGTCGAAATGGCCATTTCGATACGCCGATGCCGCAGCCCGATCCGCATGACCAGGCGCTGCAGGACGATGACCACCGCGGCAATGATCAGCGGCGGGAGCAGCCCCCGGTCGCCTGACTGCAGCGGCACCCCGATCGCGGCGGCCAGGGTGATCACCAGCGAAATTTCGAACAGCGTGAATTGCGCGGCGACGCGGCGTCCCAGCAGCCGCATGACGACCACCAGCAGCACGTAGGTCAGTGCCGTGCGGATCGCCACTTCAATAAGAAACGTCGGGGGCGCATTACCGAACAGGATTCGGTGTATGTCGGTAAGCTGGAACTCGGGCATGGCAACGCGGCAACACACTGACAACCATCACCGTGCCGTCCACGCATGCGGTGTGCCTGCAATGTGGCACGCCATGACGCCATACGGCCGGCTCTGCCAGCGCTGCCTTGCAGGTGTTTCCGGCTCATCGATGGCCACGCCGCACTCTTCCATGCGCTCGCTTACGCCGTCCCGCTAGATCCGCCGACGGCCTCGCACAAACAGCAGCAGTCCGACCACGAAGGCGATCGCGCCATACACCGCCCACTGCATCTGCCCGGTCATGAAACTGCCGGGCAGCACGTTGATGCCTTGCAGGACCCAGATCAAGCCCAATGCCATCAACACGACACCAGCCACCACCATCACGATACGCATTGCCCTGCTCCCTGGAAAACTGAGGAAAGGTGACACCGCTGCCGCTAGGCAACCGCAGGCGCGGCCTGCCGCCCCCGCCGCCGCCACAACTGCCACGCCAGAAACACGACCACCACCACGTTGAACGCCAGCACCACAAAATTGATGACCGACGGATGCGCGATGAAGTGCTTGAGTTCGAACGGCACATAGATGCCGCCCGACACCGCGCCCAGCCATTCGGCCCACGCCCGATCGCGCCACAGTCCGAAGGCTTCAACAAAGCGGATCAGAATGTACGCGGCAACGATGGCCATGATGGTGCGCAGGTTGGCGTCTTCCAGCACATCGGCATAGTGCAGAAAGATTGCCGGGTAACGCGCCGTGGGGTTCCAGCCGAAATGGCCCACCAGTTCATTGGCCAGATGGCGAACGTCGTAGTGGACCAGGCTGAGCAGGCCGAGCGCGCCCGCGAACGCCGCGGCGCCTTTTGCGGCTTCGAACAGCGCAATGGCTCGGCGCGCGCGCCGTTCACCGGAACGGGCGTCGTCATGCCGAGGCGCAGCCCCCTGCCCGGCGGCCGTCCCTGCGGCCGTCCCTTTACCGCGCGGCGTCGCCGTACCGGTATTCATGGGTGATGTCGTCAAGCCGCGCCTTCAGCGCCGGATCCAGCGTCATGTCGGCAGCGGCCAGTGTCGCGTCCAATTGCTCGGGCCGGCTTGCGCCCAGGATTGCCGACGTGATGGTGGGATTGGCCAGCACCCAGGCCACCGACGCCGTCGTCAACGACACGCCGGCATCGGCCACGGCCTCGCTCAGCTTGCCCACGGTCTCGAACTGCTTTTCGTGCCAATACCGTTCCTGATAGCGCTCGGCGGCCGTCCCCAAGGTAAAGCGGCTGCCTTCGGTCGGGCCCGTATCGAAGCGGTGCTTGCCCGTCAGCAGGCCGCCGGCCAGCGGGTTGTACGACAGCACGCCCAGCTTTTCTTCGGCGCACAGCGGCAGCAATTCACGTTCGATTTCGCGGAACAGCAGGCTGTAGCGCGGCTGCACCGACACGAAGCGCGTCAGCCACTTCACGTCGGCGCGGCCCAGCGCGCGCGCCAGGCGGTAGGCCAGGAAATTCGACACGCCAATGTAGCGGGCCTTGCCATGCTTGACGATGATGTCGAGCGCTTCCAGCGTCTCGTCCAGCGGCGTATCGACATCGTCCGAATGCAGTTGGTAGAGATCGACGTAATCGGTATTCAGGCGGCGCAGCGAATCGTTGATGGCGTCAAGCAGATGCTTGCGGGACGCACCTTGTTGCCAAGGCGCGCTGCCCATCTTGCCCACCGCCTTGGTCGCCACGATGAACTGGTCGCGGCGCCCTTCCAGCCACTGGCCCACGATCTCTTCGGTCTGGCCGACGGTGCGCAGACCGCCGCCCAGGGGATACACGTCGGCGGTATCGATGAAGTTGACCCCCGCCCCGGCGGCCTTGTCGAGAATCGAGTGGGCAACGGCGGCTTCGGTCTGCAGGCCGAAGGTCATGGTGCCCAGGCACAGGCGCGAGACGGTCAGACCGGTCGCGCCGAGTCGGGTGGTTTGCATGGTTGGAGCGCTCCGAGTGGCATAAGAGGACAAGCCTCGTACGTTAATTCAGCGCCCCGCGTGTTGGGAAGAGCGGCCATGCGTGCTTACACCTGACCCGCCAGGCGTCTACGCAATGCCATTCAGCTCGTTGACAGCATCGGCTGGCAACACCAGGCTTGCGACCGCCAGGTTCTCGTGCAGATGCGCGACCGACGACGTGCCCGGAATCAGCAGGATGTTGGGCGAGCGTTGCAGCAGCCACGCCAGCGCCACCTGCAACGGCGACGCGCCCAAGCGCTGCGCCACCGTGCTCAGGGTGTCGGACTGCAGCGGCGAAAAGCCCCCCAGCGGAAAGAACGGCACGTAGGCAATGCCATCGGCGGCCAGCGCGTCGATCATGGCATCGTCATTCCGATGCGCCAGGTTGTAGTGGTTCTGCACGCAGACGATGTCGCAAATGCCCCGGCCTTCCGTTAGCTGCGTTGGCGTGATGTTGCTCAGGCCGATATGTTTGACCAAGCCCTGCCGCTGCAACTCCGCCAACGCGGTCAGCGGCGCTTCGATCGATCCTTCGGCCGGGCCGTGCGTGTCGAACATGATGCGCAGGTTCACCACTTCCATCGTGTCCAGACCCAAATTGCGCAGGTTGTCATGCACGGCGGCGGTCAGCGCTTCGGGCGAATACGCGGGCAGCCAGGCGCCTTTGTCATCCCGGCGTGCGCCGATCTTGGTGACGATGACCAGATCATCGGGGTACGGGTGAATGGCGTCGCGGATCAGCTGATTGGTGATGTGCGGGCCGTAGAAATCGCTGGTGTCGATGTGGTTGACGCCCTTGGCGATGACTTCGCGCAGTACGGCCAACGCCGCGTCGCGATCACGCGGTGGGCCGAACACGCCGGGGCCGGCCAGTTGCATGGCGCCGTACCCCAGACGGCCGACCTGTCGGCCACCCAGGGAATAGTGCGACGCGTTCGAAACAGAGGATGGGGACGAGGAAGACAGTGACGACGAAGACAGCGACGACGAAGACATGAACACACTCCAGATATGCAGAAGCCGGATCGGCAGGAAGTCGGTAGACAGGTGGGTCAGAACCCGAGCAGGACCTCACGATAGCGGTGTCCGTGCCGTTTGATAATCCAACACAATCCGCACGGGCTGTGCGATATTCCGGACAATGAAAATCGACCTGAATGACTTGGCGGCGCTGGCTGCCGTGGCGCGCGCTGGCGGCTTTCGTGAAGCCGCCCGCACGTTGAACACCAGCCCGTCCGCATTGAGCGATGCCGTGCGCCGGCTGGAAGAACGCCTGGGGGTGCGGCTGCTGAATCGCACCACCCGCAGCGTGGCCCCGACCGAAAGCGGCGCCGCCCTGATCGTGCGGCTTGGGCCCGCGTTGTCGGAACTGGAAGCCGCGGTCGATGCCGTCAAGGAATTGGAAGGCCGCCCTGCCGGCACCCTGCGGCTTAACGTACCGATCAGCGCCGCACGGCTCGTGTTGCCCGCGATCGTGCCGCATTTTCTGGCCGCGTACCCCGCCGTCAAACTGGATGTGGTGGTCGATGACAGCTTTGTCGATCTGCTGCAGGAAGGCTGCGACGCCGGCATCCGTTACGACGAAAGCCTGGCGCAAGACATGATTGCCGTACCCATCGGACCGCGCGTGCAGAAACTGGCCACGGCCGCGTCGCCGGCTTACCTGAACCGTCGCGGCCGGCCTGTCCATCCCCATGATCTGATGCAGCACGATTGCCTGCTTGGGCGGTTTCCCAGCGGTTCGATGCCTGCCTGGCAATTCGAAAAGGACGGCAAGGTCGTGCGCGTCGAACCGAGCGGCCCCCTGACCGTGCGCATCGGCGCCGCGGTGGACCTTGCCGTCGATGCCGCGATTGGCGGCGTCGGCATCGTCTATCTGTTTGAAGACTGGCTGCGGCCGCACTTCGCCAGCGGCGCGCTGGAACCGGTGCTGGAACCCTGGTGGCAGCCGTTCTCCGGACCCTTCCTGTACTACCCCGGTCGGCGACTGGTGCCTGCACCACTGCGCGCCTTCATTGACTTCATCAAGGCCGAGCCGCAGGGCGTGACGTCCGCCGCAGCCTCTGACCAGACGTCCGCTCCAGTCCGGCGGCGTTCCGGCCGCGACTGCGGTTAACAAAATAAACCTTTTGAGTTGCACGCGATTTAGGTGCAGGATTTCGTAGTCAGTCTGCCTTCCCTATTCCCTTTACAAGGTCATGGTCATGTGGATACTGCTTTTCCTTCCCTTCATCGGGCTGCTGTGGGTGCCCTTCTATAACCACGAGCTGCCATCCCTGTTCGGCTTCCCTTTCTTCTACTGGTATCAATTGGCGTGGGTGCCCATCACCGCGTTCATCACCTGGCTGCTGTATCGCCGCCATATCCAAAAGGAAGGTGAATGATGGACGCCCAGATCAATTGGACCGCGCTGTGGGTCTTCCTCTTTTTCTTCGTCCTGGTGACCGTGCTGGGCTTTGGCGCGTCACGGTGGCAACGGGGCACCAATTCCCATCAGCATCTGGATGAATGGGGCCTGGGTGGCCGGCGATTCGGCACGTGGATCACCTGGTTCCTGGTCGGCGGCGACTTCTACACGGCCTACACGGTCATTGCCGTGCCGGCCCTGGTGTACGCGGTGGGGGCCTATGGCTTTTTCGCCCTGCCCTACACGATCCTTGTCTATCCGATCGTGTTCCTGATCATGCCGCGGCTCTGGACGGTCGCGCAAAAAGCCGGGCACGTGACGGCGGCGGACGTCGTCTATGGCAAGTTCAAATCCAGGCCCCTGGAGCTTGCGATTGCGGTCACTGGCGTGGTGGCCACCATGCCCTACATTGCGCTGCAACTGGTCGGCATGGAAGTGGTCATCAAAGCCTTGGGCTTGACGGGTGAACTGCCGCTGGCCGCGGCCTTCGTCATCCTGGCGCTCTACACGTATTCCGCCGGTCTGCGTGCGCCCGCGCTGATTGCGTTCGTCAAAGACCTGATGATCTACATCGTGGTGCTGGTGGCGATCGTCCTGGTGCCCGCCAAACTGGGCGGTTACGGCGCCGTGTTCACGTCGGCCAGCGACGCCTTTGCCGCCAAGGGGGGCGCGACCGGGCTGTTCCTGCAGCCGCAACAGTTCCTGCCCTACGCCACGCTGGCATTGGGGTCGGCACTGGCCGCGTTCATGTACCCGCACACCTTGACGGGCATCTTTGCCGCCAAGAGCGCGAACACGATCCGCAAGAACGCTGTCTTCCTGCCTGCGTACACCTTGCTGCTGGGCCTGATCGCGTTGCTGGGCTACATGGCGCACGCCGCCAACCTGAAGGTGCAGACCAACAACGACGTGGTGCCCGCGCTGTTCAACGCCCTGTTCCCGCCGTGGTTCGCGGGCTTTGCGTTCGCTGCGATTGCCATTGGCGCGCTGGTGCCGGCCGCCGTGATGTCGATCGGCGCGGCCAACCTGTTCACCCGCAACTTCTGGAAGGCCTATGTGAACCCGCAAGTCACACCGGCTGGCGAAGCCAAGGTGGCCAAGCTGGTGTCGCTGGTCGTCAAGGTGGGCGCGCTGGTGTTCATCCTGTTCCTTCCGACGCAGTTCGCGCTGGACCTGCAACTGCTGGGCGGCTTGTGGATCCTGCAGACCTTCCCGTCCGTGGTGCTGGGTCTGTTCATGAACCGCTTTCGCAGCACGGCATTGCTGTGCGGCTGGATCGTGGGCCTGGCCGGGGGCAGCTGGCTGGTGTTCAAGGACGGCATCAAGCCGGTTCACACGTTCGTGATCGGCGGCGATCCGTACAGCATGTACACGGGCCTGGTCGCGCTGATCGTGAACCTGATCGTCGTGGTGATCGTGCAGTTCATTCACGACCGGGTGTCGCCGGTCAAGGTGACGGCGCCGGTCGGAACATGATGGGATCGGTAGTGGCATAAAAAACGGGGACAGGCCTGGATGGCTGTCCCCGTTTTTTTTATTGCTGACGGATGGGGGTCGGGGCCACGACGTCGTTCAAGCCCCGACTCCGCCAGCGCACTGACATCGCCAATGCTCGGACGCCATCATGCTGCTCGCGTTATCACGCCTTGGCCAGCTTGATGGCCGACGGCGCTGCCGTCAGGTAGCCCACCGCGCTGCCGAAGCGGTCCTTGTAGTTCGCGCGCACCAGCGGATCCAGCGTCGGCTTGACCTTGTCATGCAAGCCGGCTTCCCAATCGCCCACGTGCTGGAAGTTGCTCATGATGTACGTGAAGCCGTAGATCGAATCCACCGCGTGCAGGCCGGTCGACTCGGCGCCCGACGGGCACGACAGCACCCGCGCCAGCACCTTGGTGTCGACGTTGTAGGCCCACAGGAAGTTGTTCACGTGCATGCTGCTGTCCTCGCCAATGAACAGCGTGCGCAGCGTTTCCGAAAACTTCAGGTTGTCCGGATTGCCCAGCTTGTCGGGATTGGCCAGGTTGCCGAGTGCATCGGCGGCAGCCAGGTCCTCGCCCACCAGCGCGGCCGGCGCGGCCATGTCCACCGGCACCCAGGCGCTGTCGATCGCGGCGCCCGCCGTGTCCTTCTGGTTTGAGGTCATGTTCAGCGCATACACGGCGCCAGCGCTGATCGCCTTGTCCACCGCCACATCGGTCGACGCGGCATTGCCCTTCACCATCGACTTTTCCACGCGCGACATGGCCGAGTACAGCACCTTGTCCTTGATGTTGACCGTCGTGCCTTCCAGCTTCGTGAAGCCCATGCTGCCGCCGACCAGGGCCGCGTAGCGATGCGTCTCCAGGTAGGCCGCGGCCTTCGTCATGCCCGGCTTGATACGGATCCAGTTGAACGTGCCATTGAAGTTGATCTTGGTGAACGTGGTGTCCGCCGGATCCGCCGTGCGGACGTCCATGATGTCCGTCGACTTCAGGCTCTTGGCCATCGCTTCGATTTCGGCGCTGGTCGCGTTGCCGATCTTGATCCAGGTCAGCTTGGCCGACCCCGCGCCCGCCGACGACGTCTGCGTCCACTTCGCGACATACAGCGCGCCCGACGACAGATCGGCCGCCTTGTCGGCGATGAACATGAACAGGCCGCCGTTGGTCGCATCGTCGCCCATCAGCACCGTGCGCTGGTCCGGCATGACCTGCACCAGTTCATGCGAGATGCGGCCCAGGCAATAGTGCTTCTTGATCGTGCCCGTGCCATCCGGATTCACCGTCACTTCCGGCAGGTGGCCATAGTTGTACGGATTGGCGGTCGTCTCATTGCCATACAGGCTCTTGCTGAACGCCTTGAACTGCGCGTTGGTGGCAATGGTGCTGGCGTCCGGTTCGTACTCCTCGCTAGACAGATGCGTATTCCACGGCGACAGGCTGGCGCCACAGGTGATCCACAGACCGTTGACCTTGGACGTATCCACGTTGTGATACTTGACCAGCGTCAACGCGCCCGTCGTCTTGTCTTGGTCCAGCGTCAGCACCGCAATCGGCGACGGCAACTGGCCGTAGACCGACGCCAGGCTCTGGTCACGCGACGTGTATTCGAACTGCACCACCGCGAACACGGTGTTGCCCTTCACGCCTGGGACGGCAGGATTGGCCAGCGTCAGCAGCGAGCTGCCGTCGGGCGAATCCGAAAAGAACTGACGCTCCTTGCCGGCGACGGAACGATCGATGATCGGCTGGTTGTTGATGTCCACATAGCCGCCGCTCAGGATCGTGCCGCCCGCGCCATTCGGCACCAGGTCGCCCGTCACAAAGAATGGCTGATACGACAGCGCGTAGGTCTGCGCGGTGCCATCGCTGTACGTGACCTTCAGGCTCGAACCCACGGTGGTCGTGGCCATCTGCGCGGCATTGGCCAGCGACGGCGCGGCCATCGGCGTGAAGGTGGCCGACTGGAACGTCACGCCCGGCGCCGGGGTGAAGTCATTGTCATCGCCGCCCCCACAGGCAGCCAGCAGCGACGCCGCCGACACGGAGCCGGCAAGCGGCAGGATCGGTGCGCCAGCCAGGGCCTTGAGCAGGTTGCGGCGGGAAAGATTCAGGGTATCGACCATCGTTACGTTCCTTGGTGAAAGCGGAAGGCTTTGAACGGAACGAAGTCTATGGATGCCGTATGACAGTTTGGGGAATATGAGACGTCGCACAAAATTCACTTGAAATTTGCGCGAAACCGACATTCAGGTGGGCGTCAGATTATGTTCAGGACGATGTCAGGGGGGTGATGGCACGCCTGGAAGATGCGTGGAAATGTTCTGCGACGTTGTGCCGCGCGCGGGTACGTTCAAGCAAGCGCGTCCATGACCGCTTGTGGATTGCGCTCGATCACATTGAGCAACACAAGCGCGGGTCCGCGGGGTGTGCGATCGCCTCGCTCCCAATGCCGCAAGGTCGCGGTCGAAAACCCAAAGCGAGAGGCAAACTGCTCTTGCGTCATGCCAACCTTCGCACGCACGGCCTTCACATCCACGGCACGCGGACGGTGGACGCGTACGCCCCGCTCGTCGCCCCGTGCGTGTGCGATGGCCTCTTGAAGTCCCTGCTTGATATCGTCGAACGCGGTGCTCATACCTTCTTCCCTTTACCTATCTGGACCAGTACGTTGACCAATCCCGCTAACTCATTGCGCTCGCGCTGCGTGAGATTGGCTTTGTCTCCCTTTGCGTAGAGAGACAACAAGTAGAGCGGCATCAACTCGTTATGGAAGTAATAGATGACGCGGACCCCGCTGCTTTTTCCTTGACTGCCACGACGCCAACGAAGCTTACGCACGCCGCCCGTGCCTTCCATCACATCGCCCGCCTTGGGATGTTCGGCCAGGTAGGTAATCAGATCATGGCGCTCCGTCAGGCTCATGAGCGTATCGGCCGAACGAGAGAAAGTAGGCAGTTCAGCAATGCCTAGCAGTGGATCAATCATCGGTTAGTGTAATCCAATGGATTATACGGTCGTCATTCCTAGAGCAAGCAAGCAGTGCCTGGAATGGACAAAGAGTCGATGATGGTTACCGTCTGCCACGGCCTCGTCTATGCGGGAAGGCCGTTATAGATCTCACAGTCAGGCCGATGCAGAAAAATGATGAAATGCATCGCAAGAAAAACCGCGCGACCTTGCGGTTCGCGCGGCATAAGAGCAGGGGAAAGGACAGCCATCGGGGTCGATTGGCCAGGCGTGGATCACCCCTCCGGCAACGACCACCCTCCCCCCAGCGCGCGAATCAGATCCACGGCGGACCGTGCGCGCTCGCCATCCAGCTGCGCCGACGTGCGGCGCTGCACCAGCACCGTCCGGTCGGCATCGATCACGTTCAGGTAGCTGACTGACCCTTCGCGATACTGCAGTTGCGCAATCCGCGCGGCACGGGTCGACCCTTCCACGGCGGCGTCCTGCTCGCGCGTCTGCTGCGCCAGCAGGCGCAAGTTCGCCAGGTTGTCCTCGACCTCGCGGAAGGCGTTGAGCACGGTCTGGCGATACTTGGCAACGTCTTCTTCATACACGGCGCGGGCGTTGGCCAGGCCGGCTTCGCGGCGGCCGCCGTCGAAAATCGGGATCGACAAGGCGGTGCCGACCAGCGGGCCGAGCAGGAAGGCGCGGCTGGACCACTGGAACAGGTCGCCCAATTGCGACGACTCGTAGCCCAGGGCGCCGGTCAGGTTCAGGCGCGGAAAGAACGCGGCGCGGGCGGCGCCGATGCGGGCGTTGGCGGCGGCCATGGCGCGTTCGGCGGCGGCGATGTCGGGCCGGCGTTCGAGCAGGGACGATGGCAGGCCCGCCGGGACGCCGACCGCGATGCGGGTCAGCGGCTGCGGGGCCAACGTGAACTCGGCGGGGGTCTTGCCAAGCAGGATCGCCAGCGCATGTTCGGACGATGTCCGCATGCGTTCGATGCCCAGCGCATCGGCGCGGGCCGACGCGAGTTCGCTACGTGAGCGGGCCAGGTCGAGTTCGCTGATGTCGCCTTCGTCGTAGCGGCGCTGGATCAATTTCAGGGTCTGCTCACGCAGCGCTACCGTGCCGGCATACAAGGCCTGTTCGGCGTCGCGTTCGCGGATCTGGAAGTAGGCTTGCGCCACGTCGGCCTGCAGCACAAGCCGCACCGATTGGAACAGGGCTTCGCTCTGTTGGGCGTCCGCTGTGGCGGCGCTGACGTTGGAGGCGACGCGGCCGAACAGGTCCGCTTCATAGGCCACGCTGGCCTGCGCGCGCCACAGCGTCGTGGCGTTCGTGTCGCCGTCGGCGCCCAGGCCGCGAGATGCGGGCGACGGGCGCTGGCGGGTCGGGCCGACGCCGGCATCCACCGTTGGCAGGCGGTCGGCCTGGGCATTGCGTTGCAGCGCCCTGGCCTGCTCCAGCCGCGCGGCGGCGGCCTGCAGGTCCTGGTTGGCGGCAAGCGCGTCGGCTTCGAGCGCGTTCAGCACGGGGTCGTTGAACACCGTCCACCATTCGCCGCGCGCCACGGCTTCGGACGGTTCGGCGGGTTTCCATTGGTCGCCGACCGGCGGCGGGGCTTCCTTGAAGGCGGCCGGGGTCGAGACCTCGGGCCGGTCGTACACGGGGGCCACACTGCACCCGGCCAGGATCAGCAGCGATGCCAGCAGCGCCGATCCGGTCTTGAGAGTCGAAATCATGATGCATCTATCCTTGGATTCAATGGCCGGGGGCGACGACGGGAGGGACGCCATGAGGCGCAACGTGCGGCGCGGCATGGGGTGCGGCGGACGTCAGCGACCGGCCGCTCATCTTGCGCAGCAGCACGTAGAACACCGGCGTCAGGAACAGGCCGAACAGGGTCACGCCGAGCATGCCGAAGAACACCGCAATGCCCATTGCATGGCGCATTTCCGAACCCGCGCCGCTCGACAGCACCAGCGGCACGACACCCATGATGAACGCGATGGACGTCATCAGGATCGGGCGCAGACGCAAGCGGCTGGCTTCGATGGCGGCGTCAACGATCTTGGCGCCTTGCAGTTCCAGTTCGCGGGCAAATTCCACGATCAGGATCGCGTTCTTGCACGCCAGTCCGACCAGCACCATCAACCCGATCTGCGTGAAGATGTTGTTGTCGCCATCGGTCAGCCAGACGCCGGTCAGGGCAGCCAAAAGGCCCATCGGCACGATCAGGATTACGGCCAGCGGCAGGGTCAGGCTTTCATACAAGGCGGCCAGCACTAGGAACACCAGCAGGACGCTGATCGGAAACACCCACATGCCGGCATTGCCTGCCAGGATCTGCTGGTAGGTCAGGTCGGTCCATTCGAACTTCACGCCGGCGGGCAAGGTTTCGGCCGCGATCCGTTCGATCGCTGCCTGGGCCTGGTTGGTCGAATAGCCGGGCGCCGGGCCACCGTTGATGTCGGCCGCCGTGTAGCCGTTGTAGCGAACCACCATTTCCGGGCCGAACGTATCCGTGACCTTGACCAGGGACGAGAGCGGCACCATGTCGCCCGACCGGTTGCGGGTCTTGAGTTGCAGGATGTCGTCGGCGGTGGCACGGAACGGCGCATCGGCTTGCGCCCGTACCTGGTACACCCGGCCAAAGCGGTTGAAGTCGTTCACGTACAGCGACCCCAGGTAGATCTGCATGGTGTCGAACACGTCGGTGACGGGCACGCCTTGCTGCTTGGCCTTGACGCGGTCCAGGTCCACGTCCAGTTGCGGGACGTTGATCTGGTAGCTTGAAAATCCGGGGCCCAGTTCAGGCGCCTTGGCGGCGGCTTTCAGGAAGTCCTGCGCGGCCGCATCGAGCTTGGCATAGCCGACTGCACCTCGATCTTCCAGTTGCAGCTTGAAGCCGCCCATGGTGCCCAGCCCCATGACCGGGGGCGGCGGGAATACCGCGATGAAGGAATCGCCGATCGCGCCGTACTGCTTGTTCAAGGACGCGGTAATCGAATCGGCGGTCAGGCCGGCCTTGTGGCGTTCATCAAAGTCCGTCAGGGTCACGAAGACAATGCCGGCGCTCGAACTGTTGGTAAAGCCGTTGATCGACAGGCCCGGGAAGGCAATGGCGTTGGATACGCCCGGCTCTTTCAGCGCGATGTCGGTCATGCGGCGGATCACCGCGTCGGTCCGGTCCAGCGACGCGCCGTTGGGCAGCTGCGCAAAGCTGATCAGGTATTGCTTGTCCTGCGCCGGCACGAAGCCGCCCGGCACGATGTACGAGATCCCGATCGTGGCCGCAAGCAGCACCGCGTACACGACCATCGACGCACCCTTGCGCGAGATGGCACCCTTCACGCCGGTGGCGTACCGATCCGACGCGCGGCCAAAGAAGCGGTTGAAGCCGGCAAAGAAACGGCCCAGCACCTTGTTGATGCCACGGGTCAGCCAATCGGGCTTGTCGTGATGGCTGCGCAGCAGCAAGGCGGCCAGCGCGGGCGACAGGGTCAGGGAGTTGAAGGCCGAGATCACGGTCGAAATCGCGATCGTCATGGCGAACTGTTTGTAGAACTGCCCGGTCAGGCCGGTCATGAAGGCCAGCGGCACGAACACGGCAACCAGGGTCAACGAGATCGCGACGATAGGACCGCTCACTTCCCGCATGGCCTGGTAGGTCGCCTCTCTGGGCGTCAGGCCGTCGGCAATGTTCCGCTCGACGTTCTCGACCACCACGATGGCGTCATCGACCACGATCCCGATGGCCAGCACCATTCCGAACAAGGACAGCGCATTGATCGAGTAGCCGAACGCCAGCATCAGCGCAAAGGTACCGACGATCGACACGGGCACGGCCACCAGCGGAATGATGGACGCGCGCCAGGTCTGCAGGAACAGGATCACGACCAGCACCACCAGCAGGATGGCTTCGATCAGGGTGTGGACCACCGCCTTGATACTGGCGCGCACGAACTGCGTGGGGTCGTACATGATGCTGAATTCAACCGAGTCGGGAAATTCGGCCGACAGTTCCTTCATCGTCGCGCGCACCTGATCGGACACGGCCAGCGCGTTCGCGCCGGGCGCCTGCAGGATGGCAATCGCCACTGCGCTCTTGTTGTCGAGCAAGGCGCGCAAGCCGTATTCGGAAGCCGCAAGTTCCACCCGCGCCACATCGGCCAGGCGGGTCACGCTGCCGTTGTCGGAGGTCTTCAGGACGATGTCGGAAAACTCTTCTTCGGTCGTCAGACGGCCTTGCGTGTTCACCGACAGCTGCAAGGGCTGGCCCGGCAGGCTGGGCGACGCACCGATCACGCCGGCGGCCACCTGCACGTTCTGCTCGCGAATGGCGGCAATGACTTCGGGGGCCGTCAGGCCGCGCTGCGCGACCTTGGCCGGATCCAGCCACACGCGCATGGCGTAGTTGCCCGATCCCCACAGCACGACTTCGCCCACGCCCTGGATCCGGGCAAGCCGGTCCTTGACGTTGATGACCGCGTAGTTGCGCAGGTAGGTGTTGTCGTAGCGGTCGTCTGGCGAGATCAGGTGCACCACCATCGTCAGCGTGGGTGAACTCTTGACGGTCGTGACGCCCAGGCGCTGGACGTCTTCAGGCAGCCGCGGCAAGGCCTGCGACACCCGGTTCTGCACCAGTTGCTGCGCCTTGTCGGGGTCAATGCCCAACTTGAAGTTGATGGTGATCGTCAGGTTGCCGTCGCTGTTCGCCTGCGACTGCATGTACAGCATGTCTTCGACGCCGTTGATGGATTCCTCAAGCGGCGAAGCCACCGTTTCGGCAATGACCTTGGGGTTGGCGCCCGGATACTGCGCGCGCACCACGACGGACGGCGGCACGACTTCGGGGTATTCCGAAATCGGCAACTGGAACACGGCCAAAAGGCCTGCCAGCACGATCAGCACGGACAGTACGCCCGCGAAGATCGGCCGGTCGATAAAGAATCGGGAGATGTTCATGATGACTTCTTATTGAGGTTCACACGCGCTTGCGAGCAACGTCGCCGGCGACCGGTGCACTGGGATTGCCGGCCATCGGCACGACACGCGGGGTGACGGCGTCGCCCGGGCGTACGCGCTGCAGCCCGTTGACGACGATGCGATCGCCGGCCTTCAAACCGGATTCGACGATGCGCAGGCCGGACTGGTTGGCGCCGACCTTGATCTCGCGATAGGCGGTGCGGTTCTTGTCGTCCACCACCAGCACGAAGCGTTTGTCCTGGTCGGTGCCGATCGCCTTTTCGTCGATCAGCAGACCGTCACGCGGCGAACTGCCACCCAGCTGGATGCGGGCATACAGCCCGGGCAGCAAGCTGCCATCGGCGTTGTCGAACACGGCGCGCACGCGGATCGTGCCCGACGACGTATCCAGGCGGTTGTCCACCGACGCCACGCGGCCTTCACGCGAATAGCCCGATTCGTTCGCCAGCCCGAGGTGCACCGGGATCACGCTCTTGGACGAGCTGCGTGCCGGATTGATGTACTTCAGGAAGCTTTGTTCGTCGACGTCGAACGACGCATACAGCTTGGACACCGACATGAGCGTGGTGAGCGGCTGCGACGCGGCGCCCGCGGCCACGACGTTGCCCAAGGTGACTTCGGCGCGCGACACGCGGCCGGCCACCGGCGCGGTAATGCGGGTGTATTCCAGGTTCAGGCGGGCGGCTTCCAGGGCCGCCTGCGCGGCCTGCAGATTGGCGGCGGCTTCACGCGACGCGTTCTGCTTTTCTTCGTAGTCGCGGCGGGCCACGGCGTTGTCGGCCAGCAGGCGTTCGGCGCGCGCCATGTCATTGCCGGTCCATGACGCGCGGGCTTGCGCGGCGGTGACTTGCGCCTGGGCGCGCGACACTTCGGCGGCATACGGGCGGGGATCGATGGTGAACAGCGGGTCGCCCTTCTTGACCAGGCTGCCGTCTTCGAAATGGACTTGCACGATGCGGCCGGACACCAGGGGCCGGATGTCGACACGGTCGATCGCTTCCAGCCGGCCGGAATAGTTCTGCCAGTCGACGATACGACGGGCGACGACTTCGGCCACATCCACCTGCGGCGCAGCCGGCGCCGCGACGGCTGGGGGAGTATCTTCGGCCACCGCGTAGACGCAGAAGGCGGTCAGCCCGCCGGCGGCGATGAGCGCGGCGACGGCACTGGCCGTGGCACGTTGCTTGAACTTGATCATAGGGATTCCTTGGGTGGGGGTTCGGGAAGGAAAAAGGAAGGACGGCCGGGTCAGGCCACCGGCAGCGGCGCGGGCAACACCAGCTGGCGCCGCAGAAAATGAACGATGTCTTCCAGCGCCGGCAGATGGCTGCGCAGCGCGGCGTGGGTCACATCGGCAAAGCGGGCGACCTGCGTACGCACGCCGACGGCAATTAGCTCGGCGGCATAGCGCTCTGCTTCCACATGCAGCACGTCGCATTCGGCCGTGGCGATACAGGCTGGCGGCAGGCCCCGCAGGCGGCGCGATTCCAGCGGCGCGGCATAGGGATGGATACGCTGCATCAGTTGCGGCAGGTACTGGCGATAGCAGTCGGCGCAATCGGCGGCGGTCAGGTCCGACCGCAGCCGGGTCGCATCGCCCAGGCGGGTCATGCTGGGATCGAGCATGGGGCCGATCAGCGCCTGGGCCGACACGGCGACCACGCCGCGGTCCCGTGCGATCAGCGCCAGGCAGGCAGCGATGTTGCCGCCTGCGTCGTCACCGGCCACCGCCAACCGCAGGGGGTCGGCGCCAAAGTCCGGCGCGTGAGCCACGGTCCACAGGGCGGCGGCGTACGCATCTTCCGGCGCAGCGGGAAACGGACGCTTCGGCGCCAGGGCATAGCCCACGGTCAGCACGGCGGCCGGGCAGGCCTGCGCAATGAAGCGCGCCGGTACGTCGGCGTCGTCCAGACCACCGCCTACGAAGCCGCCGCCATGGAAATACAGCACGGTCGGCAGCAGGCCCACGCCCGCCGGACGGTACAGCCGCATCGGAATGATGCCGGCCGGACCGGGAATGGCGAAGCTGTGGACCGTCACGGGGCCGGTCGGGCTGGGATCGCGGGCGGGAAACGCCGGAAGGGTGTTCATTGCGAAAGGCGGATATCGCCGGCAAGTTGGGATGGACGGATTCTGGGAGTTTCGCCTTGCCGGATAAACACCTATAATCCGGCAACACTATTCGTCCTGAGCAAACAATCTTTTCGATTGTGCGGATTCCTTCTGGAAAGCGCCGCGTTCTGCGCCGCTTTTCTGGCGGTCCGCCGTCCACATGCGCCCGGGACCCTCCTCTGCTCACGGAGTCCGCCATGGATCGCTTCCAGGCTATGCAGGTGTTCACGCGTGTCGTGGACGCCAACAGCTTTACCCAGGCCGCCGAATCGCTGGGCCTGCCCCGCACCACCGTCACCACCACCATCCAGAACCTGGAAAAGCTGCTGCAGGTACGTCTGCTGAACCGGACCACGCGCCGGCTGAGCCTGACCCCCGACGGCGCGGCCTACTACGAACGGTGCGCGCGGATTCTGGCGGACGTCGAAGACACCGAAGCGTCGTTCCGCGACGTGGCGCGCGGGCCCAAGGGCCGGTTGCGGGTGGACGTGCCCAGTTCGATCGGACGCAAGATCCTGATTCCGGCGCTATCGGAATTCCGTACGCGATACCCCGATCTGGAACTGGTGATCGGCATGACCGACCGGCCGGTGGACCTGGTGCAGGAAGCCGTCGACTGCGCGGTGCGCGCAGGTAACCTGGCCGATTCGACCATGGTGGCGCGGCGCATCGGCAACTTCCATGGGGTGACCTGCGCGTCGCCCGACTACCTGGAACGCTACGGCACGCCGACCACGCTGGACGACCTGGCCCACCACCAGGCCGTGCACTACTTTTCCAGCCGCACGGGCCGCACCATCGATTGGGACTTCATCGTGGATGGTGAAGTGCGCGAAATGAAGGTCGAAGGCGGCGTGTCGGTCAACGACAGCGATGCCTATGTCGACTGCGCCCTGCAAGGCATGGGCATGATCCAGTCGCCCCGCTTTCTGGTGTTGCCGTATCTGCAGTCGGGCGAACTGCGGGAAGTGCTGTCGCAATGGCAGCCTGCCCCGCTGCCGATTTCGGTCGTGTATCTGCACAACCGGCATCTGTCGCCCAAGGTCCGGGCCTTTGTGGACTGGGTGGCGGATCTGTTCGGCGGGTGCCCGCTGCTGAGCGGCGAGCCGTTCGACGAGAACCAGGAATGCACGTTCGGCAAGATCGAGCCTGCAACGACGCTGCGGGCGGTGCTGGAACAGAACAGCGTGGTGGACAGCGTTTTCTGAGGCGCGCGGGGCATGACATGACGTGAGGGACATAGGGCCGCCCGATTTTCGCCGCCCTTGCTTTTAATGATGACCATCATTTAAGATCCAGGCATCCCCGCTGCCCAGGATCGTCATGTTCGCGCTGCCTTTGTCCCGCTGGCTTGCCCGGCGCCATTTTCATTACGCCTGGGTGATCGCAGGTGTCGCCTTCCTGACCATGTTGACGACGTCCGCGGCCCTCGGCCTGCCGGGCGCCATGCTCTTGCCGCTGAGCGGCGAATTTGGCTGGAACACCGAACAGATCTCGTCCGCCCTCGCCTTGCGATTCGCCTTGTTCGGTTTGATGGGGCCGTTCGCGGCGGTGTTCATGGAACGGAATGGTTTGCGCGCGGTGGTCACCACGGCGTTGGCGCTGGTGGCGGGCGGGCTGGTGTTGTCCACCGGCATGTCGCACTTCTGGCAACTGGTGACGCTGTGGGGCCTCGTGCTGGGCGTGGGTTCGGGCATGACGGCGCTGGTGCTGGGCGCGGTGGTGGCCAACCGGTGGTTCGACCGGCACCGAGGCCTGGTGATCGGCGTGCTCACGGCCAGTTCCGCCACCGGCCAGCTGGCCTTCCTGCCGCTGGCAGCCTGGCTGATCCAGCACCACGGCTGGCGGTGGGCGGTGATCCCGACCGTGATCGTCGGCGCGATCGTGGCGGTGCTGGCGGTGACGCTGCTGCGCAGCCATCCGCGCGACCTGGGCCTGGCGCCGTATGGAGCCGATGACGCGACGGTGAAGGCGGCGGCATCGGCGCCGGCTTCTTCGGCGGCTTCGGCGGCTTCGGCGGCTTCGGACGCGTCGCCGCCGCCGCGATCGGTTCCCGATGCCACCGCTGTCCCGGGCTCGATGGCGCCGCCACGGCCTTCGTTCCTCGCCCCCTTTTCCGTACTGCGCAGTGTGTCCGGCAACCGCACCTTCTGGGTGCTGGCCGGCACCTTCTTCATCTGTGGCCTGAGCACGAACGGCCTGATCCAGACCCACTTCATCACCCTGTGCGGCGACTTCGGCATGGCCGCCGTGCCCGCCGCCAGTGTGCTGGCGTTGATGGGGGCCTTCGACTTTGTCGGCACGATCCTGTCCGGCTGGCTGTCCGACCGCTACGACAGCCGCAAGCTTTTGTTCTGGTACTACGGCCTGCGCGCGCTGTCCTTGTTCTGGCTGCCGCACTCGACCTTCACCCTGTACGGCTTGTCCTTGTTTGCGATGTTCTACGGGCTGGACTGGATTGCCACCGTGCCACCCACGGTCAAGCTGGCCGCGGCGGAATTCGGCCGGGAACGCACCGGCGTCGTGTTCGGGTGGATCTTTGCCGCTCACCAGCTGGGGGCAGCCGTGGCGGCCTACGGCGCGGGTCTGTCGCGCACCCTGCTCATGACGTACACGCCCGCGCTGTATGGCGCGGGCATTGCGTGTCTGATTGCAGCAGTGCTTGCATTGACCATCCGGCGCATGTCCAGTGCAACGGTTGCACCGCCCCGCCCCCCCGTTGGGGATCTGGCTCATCCATAAGGGCGACGGTCAGGCCGGCGGTCCTCACGTAAGCTCCAAGGTCTATGCCGGGCGGCGGGATTTGCGCCACAGGTGCCGACGGGGTTGGTTGCAAGGCGCCAACCGGTCGGCGATACTCACCCGCGTCGTGCCGCTTACGCGTTTTCCCGTAAGCCAGAGCCTCCGCCCTGAGCCGATCCGACTTTCAGAACCCAATCCATGTCTCACTGCGGTGCCCCGATCCCCGAGGGGGACCAGGCGCGTGTCGATGCCTTGCATCGGCTCGATGTCCTGGATACCTTGCCCGAACCCGCTTACGACGACATCGTGGCGCTTGCCAGTCACATCTGCGGCACGCCCATCGCGCTGGTGTCGCTGGTCGATACCGAACGGCAATGGTTCAAGGCCAAGGTCGGTCTGGGCGCGCAGGAAACCCATCGTGACCTGGCCTTTTGCGGACACGCCCTGCTTTTGCCCACCGAGGTCACGGTGGTGGAAGACGCCACGCTGGACCCACGCTTTCGCGAAAGCCAGCTCGTCCTGGGGCCGCCCTACATCCGCTTTTACGCCGGCGCCCCAATCGTCACGACCGAAGGTCACGTGCTGGGTACGGTGTGCGTGATCGACACCGTGCCGCGGCTGCTGAGAGCTGACCAGCTGGCCGCACTGCGATCGTTGGCGCGCCAGGCCGCGCAGTTCCTGCAGATGCGAGAAGCGGCCAAGGTCAGCCAGCAAATGGCGATAGACCTGGCTGCCACCGTGCGTGAACGCGACGCGGCGCTGGAGCATGCCGCCATCATGTCGCGCGAAATCGACCATCGCGTCATGAACAGCCTGCAGATGATTTCAGCCTTGCTGGAGATGCAGAGCCAGCAACAGAAGAACACCGACGCCGGCGCCGCCCTGCGCCGCGCCGTGGGCAGCGTGCAGGCCATCGCGCGTGTTCACCAGCAGATTCACCTGGCCGAATCGGGCGAACGGCCTGACGCCACCGCGTACCTGGCCAGGCTGTGCGAAGAATGCTCACGGGTATTCGACCATGGCGCGCCGGTCATGGTGGAAGGCCCGGTGATCCATGTGGAGACCGATGATCTCGTCTCGCTGGGATTGATCGTGAACGAGCTGGTCACCAACTCGTTCAAGCACGGCGCCGGCCACGTCGGCGTCAAGCTCAGCGCCCATGACGGGCGGATCGACCGGCTGGTGGTGACGGATGACGGCCCCGGCCCGCCAGAAGGTTTCACCCTTCAGGGTGGCCGCGGGCTGGGCATGCGCGTGGTGCGTTCCCTGGCGCGCAAGCTGGGCGCGGATGTCAGCCTGTGTTGCGGGCCATCGGGACACGGCGCGGTGGCGACGCTGCAGATGCGTCCTGCCGAGGCGTAAGCGATAGCGTGCGCCGGCGCCGCCACGCGGCCGCTTCGAATCCCAATTCGCTGACCAATGCCAATGCCGCCGCGGGCAACGCCCCGGCCATCAGCAGGCCGTGATCGTTCAGCGCCAGGCCTGTCACGATCCGCTCGCCATACCCGCCTGCACCAATAAAGGCCGCAATCGTTGCCGTGCCGATCGCGATCGACGTGGCAGTGCGAATGCCGCTCAGAATGGTCGGGCGCGCCAGCGGCAGGTCGATCAGCCGCATGCTTTGCGCCGGCGTCAGCCCCAGGGCCAGCGCGGCAGACCTCAGCCCGGGCGGCACTTCGGCCAGGCCCGTGCAGGTATTGCGCAGGATAGGCAGCAAGGCGTACAGCGTGAGGGCGACCAACGCTGGCAGAACGCCGATCCGCCCGGTCATCGAGATCAACACGGCCAGCATCGCCAGCGACGGCACGGTCTGCAGCAGACTGGCCACGCCCAGCACGATCGTGCGCGACCGCGGGCTGGACGCGACGGCCACCCCGGCCGGGATCGCCACCGCGCAGGCGATCAGCACCGACACCGCAACCAGCAGCAGATGCTGCAGCGTCAGCCGCAGCAAGTCCGGCCCGAACAGCTTGCCCAGAAAGCCTGACGCGCCCGACGCGGCGTCCACGGATTGCCCACCCAGATGGTCACGGGCAATCCGATCGAACGGCACGCCGTGCAATTCGGCACGGGCGTTCATCCCGATCATCTCGGCTTCATCGATCGACCCCGCCAGGGTGCCGATGGCAGACCAGGCTGCGGGGAAGCGCTGCGGTACATCCAGCCGGTGCAGCAGCACCGCGTCGTAGCGCGGAAAATATTTGCGATCGTCAACCAGCACCAACAGGTCCAGCGCTTCGATCTTGGCATCGGTGGTGTAGATGTCGATCACGTCGGTGCGGCCTTGCGCCAGGGCGTCGTAGGCCAGCCCGTGGTCCAGCCCGGTGGGTGCCTGCGGCAAGCCATAGCTCGCCGCCAGTCCGCGCCAGCCATCGGCGCGTCCGATGAATTCGTTGGACAGGCCAAAGCGCAGCGACGGATGGGCGGCCAGATCACTCAGTGTCGTGACGCCCAGACGCGCGGCGTCCGCCTTGCGCATGGTCAGCGCATAGCCGTCGTTGAAGCCCAACGGGATGTCGACGCCCAGGCCCAGCGGCGCCAGTTGCTCTCGCAGTTGCGGCAGCGTCAGGGTCTGCTGCGATTTAAGGATCTCTTGAGCGATGGTGCCGACATATTCGGCGTAGACGTCAATGCTGCCTGCCCGCAGGGCCTCGAACACGATGGCCGTATTGCCCAAGCCCTGCAGCACGCGCGGCGGCTCGCGCGTGGCCACCGCGGCCGTCTGCGCCAGGATTTCGGCCAGGATGTAGGACTCGGTGAACCGTTTCGAGCCGACGCGCAGCGTGCCGGCATCCTTGGCAAGGGTGGCGGTGGTGGCGGCATGCACCGGCCCGGTCGACAGGTACACGGCCAGCGCCAGCATCAAGACGTAAAAGCACGCCCGCGCTGCCCCCTTCACCCACGCGCAAGCCCCGGCAGGCAGGGTGAACCACTGCAAGTCGCCACTACGCATCACTCGCCGCCCAGGTATCCAAAGCCGCATCAGGCATAAGCCGCCGCTTCCGCATCGCCCACCCCATGCGCGCGGCCGCCGGCGCCGGTCTGGCCGCGATGCAGGTTCAGCGCGGTGTTGATGATGCCGATATGGCTGAACGCCTGGGGGAAATTACCCAGCATGCGTTTGGCCTTCGGTTCCCACTGCTCCGCCAGCAAGCCCACGTCATTGCACAGATCCACCAGCCGTTCAAACAGCGCAAGTGCGTCATCGCGCCGCCCCATCATCACGTAGACGTCGGCCAGCCAGAACGAGCAGACCAGGAAGGTGCCTTCGCCCGGCGGCAGGCCATCCGTGCCGCTTTCCGACGCATAGCGCTGCACGAAGCCGTCGCACATCAGGGTGGATTCGATCGCGTCCACGGTCCGCACAATGCGGGGATCATCGGGCGGCAGAAAGCCCGTCAGCACCAGTTGCAGGAGGCTGGCATCCAGTTCGCGCGACCCGTAGGACTGCACGAAGCATCCCAGGTCGGTGTTGTAGCCCTCGCGGCATACCTCGGCATGGATCCGGTCGGCCGTGGCCCGACAGCGCGCGCGCCAACCGGCGTCGTCATAGGGGTCGTCGTCTTCTGGCGCCCGCGCCAACCGGTCGAACGCCACCCAGGCCATCACCTTGGAATGGGTGAAATGGCGCGGTTCGCCCCGGATTTCCCAGATGCCCCGGTCCTTGCCCTGCCACGCTTTTTCCAGGAACGGCACCATCACCTGCGCAATGGCCGCGCTGCGCCGATGGCGAGGCAGCCCGCCGCGCAAGGCCTGCATCATTGCGTCGGTGACTTCGCCATAGATGTCCAGCTGGGTCTGCGTGGCCGCTTCATTGCCGATACGAACCGGGCGCGAGCCCTCATAGCCGTCCAGCCAGGGCAGTTCCTGTTCCGGCAGGCGGCGCTCGCCCCCCAGGCCGTACATGATCTGCATCTGTTCCGGATTGCCAGCCACGGATCGCAGCAGCCACTCGCGCCAGGCGCCGGCTTCTTCGAAGTAGCCAAGGTTCATGAATGCGTACAGCGTCATGGTCGCGTCGCGCAGCCAGCAATACCGGTAGTCCCAGTTCCGTTCGCTGCCGATGCATTCCGGCAGTGACGTGGTGGCCGCCGCCACGATGCCGCCGGTCGGGCCGTAGGTCAGCGCCTTCAGGGTCACCAGCGACCGTTTGACCGCCGCGCTCCAGGAGCCGACCTCGGGGCAGCGATTGGCAAACGCTTCCCACCAGGCCTGCGTCCGGCCAAGCTCGGCGGCCGCATCCAGCGGTGCGTGCAGGGCTTCATTGGAAGGCTGATGCGACAGCACGAACACCACCCGGTCACCCGGGCCCACGGCAAACTGGCTGCCGGTGTGATGGTCCTGCGGCACCAGCGGCGCGTCGGTGCGCAGCACCAGCATGTCGGGGCCGGCCACCGCCGTGAGGGTGTGGGCATCGGCTTTTTCGACCCACGGCACGGCGCTGCCATAGTCGAATCGCATGACCAGGTCCATCTCGAACGGCACGGTGCCCGACACACCTTCCACGATGCGCACGATGCTGGACGTGGCATTGCCATGCGGCATGAAGTCGGTCACGCACGCCGTGCCAGAGTCGGTGGCATACCGGGTCTGCAAGACCATCGTGCCATCGACATACTGCCGGTCGACGCGATAGCCCGGCGTGGCCGGCGCGATCTTCCAGCAGCCGTTGTCGACCGTGCCAAGCAAGGCCGCGAAGCACGCCGGTGCATCGAATCGCGGCACGCACAGCCAGTCGATCGACCCATCGCGCGAGACCAGGGCGGCGGTCAAGGTGTCGCCCAGCAAGGCGTAGTCTTCGATCCGCGCAACCGGCGCGGCCGGCCTGCTGCCCGTCGTGCTCATGCGGCGGGCGCCGCGCTGCGATCCAGATACCAGACCAGGTCACCGTCGGCATGCACACGCGCGGCAGGCAAGGCCCTGTCGCCCGCGAACACGCGGGTCAACGCCGGCTGCTTGGCGGCGCCTTCCACCATGAACAGCACCGTGCGGGCGCTGGCCAGCGCCGGATAGGTCAAGGTGATGCGCGTTTCGGGCTTCTGGTCCCGCACGGCAACGACCCACGCCGCCGTCTCGTCCAATTGCGTTGCCCCGGGAAACAGGGACGCGGTATGGCCATCGTCGCCCATGCCCAGCAGGTTCACGTCGAACAGAGGCCGCGCGGGATCCAGTGCCGATGCGCCGTAGTAGTCCTGCAGTGTGCGCTGGTACGCGGCGGCGGCGGCTTCCGGCTCGCCGTCGGTCGGCATGGCGTGAATGTTGGCAGGCGGAATGGGCACGTGGGACAACATCGTTTCGCGGGCCATGCGTGCGTTGTTGTCGGGGTGATCGGCCGGAACGAACCGTTCGTCGCCCCAGAAGACGTGCACGCGATCCCAAGGAATCCGGCGGGAAATATCCGGTGTGGCGAGCAGCGCATACAAGGGCTTGGGCGTCGAGCCGCCCGACAGCGCGAGGGCAAAGCGCCCTTCGGTCTGCGCGATGCGGTCCACGAGCCAGGCCGCGCACGCGTCGACCATCTGACGACGGTCATCGAAAATCTTGGTAGCAGGTGATGCCATGGCTTTCCTGGATGCTTGGGGGTCAGTCATTCGTTCGGGTGCCGGTCGCGCCCGCTGTCGGGGCGTCGGGGGCGGCTGTCGGGGCGCCGGGGGCGGCGCCCAGCACATAACGGTGGATTGCCGCCGCCACGCCGTCGTCGCTATTGCTCGCCGTCACCACATCGGCCCGCGCCTGGACCGCCGCCTCGCCCTGCCCCATGGCGATCGCCCAGCCGGCCTGGCCGAACATCGGCACATCGTTGTCAGCGTCACCGATCACGGCCACATGCGCCATGTGCACGCCGACCAACTTGGCCAGCGCCACCACCGCATTGCCCTTGTTGGCCTGCGGGGCCGTTAGGTCCAGATAGTAGGGCTGCGACCGGACTGCCGTCGCGCGGTCTGCCAGCTGCGCCGCCAGGGTCTGCTCCAGCTGCGCGAGCAAGGCGTGATCGTCGCTGGCGCCCACCATCTTGTCCACCCGATCCAGATAGGGCGTGAAATCGTCAACCAAGGTCGGGCCGTAGCCCAGCGTCACGGTTTCCTTGTCGACCAGCCGCCCACTGTCCTTCAGCACCAGCCACAGGTCGTCTGCGAACACCCAGGCATCCACGCCGTGCGCGGTCAGCACATCGACTGCCTCGCGCGCCGCGTCAGCCGGGATCCGGTGGGTGACCGCCACGCTGCCGTCGGCATGCAGCACGACGCCACCATTGAACGCGGCATACGGCAAGGTCACGTGCAGGGCCTTGAGCACGGCGGCCATCCCGCGCGGCGGCCGGCTGCTGACCAGGGTGAACGCCACGCCTGCATCACCCAGCGCCCCCACCGCGGCCACGTTGGCCTCGCTCAAGGACTTGTCAGGCCGGACCAGCGTGCCGTCCACGTCCGAGATCAGCAAGGCGATCGACGGGAGTTGGCGGGCGGTCATGCGAGCGAATGCCAGCTGCGCCCATCGCGGCCCAGCAAGTCGTCAGCCGCAGTCGGGCCATCCTTGCCGGCGGCATAGGGTTCGACCGTGCCGCCACCCGCCCAGGCATCCAGGAACGGCTGCACCGCCGCCCAGCCATTCTCGATATTGTCGGCGCGCTGGAACAGCGTCTGGTCGCCGATCAGGCAGTCATAGATCAGCGTTTCGTAACCGGTGGATGGCTGCATCTCGAACACATCGGCGTACGAAAATCCAAGCTGCACCGTTTCCATCTCGACCGTCGGGCCGGGGCGCTTGGCCTGGATCGCCAGCCACATGCCTTCGTCGGGCTGAATCTGGATCACCAGGTAGTTCGGCATCATGCGGTCAATGCCCAGATTTCGGAACTGCGCATACGGCGCTGGCTTGAAGTAGATGACGATTTCGGTATCGCGTACGCTCATGCGCTTGCCGGTGCGCAGGTAGAACGGCACGCCGGCCCACCGCCAGTTATCGACCATGACTTTCAGGGCCACATAGGTCTCGGTGGTGCTGGAGCGTGCGACGCGAGGCTCGGACTTGTAGCCCGGAACCTTTTCGCCATTGACCGTGCCAGCTCTGTACTGGCCGCGCACGGAATTGGCGCGCGCCTGGGCGGGTGTCGGCGGACGGATCGCACCGATCACCTTGGCTTTTTCACCCCGCACGGCGTCGGCGCCGAAGGCGGCGGGCGGTTCCATCGCGACCATGGCCAGCAGCTGGAACAGGTGGTTCGGAACCATGTCGCGCAGCGCGCCGGTGGTCTCGTAGAAACTGCCGCGATCTTCGACGCCCACGGTTTCGGCCGCCGTGATCTGCACGTGGTCGATGTAGTGGTTGTTCCAGAACGACTCGAACAGCGCATTGGAAAAGCGGCTGACCAGAATATTCTGGACGGTCTCCTTGCCCAGGTAGTGATCGATACGGAAGATCTGCCGTTCGTCCATGACCGCCAGGATCTGCGCATTCAATTCGCGCGCCGACGCCAGGTCATGCCCGAACGGCTTTTCAATCACGACACGGCGAAAGCTTCCTTCGTTTTCTTTCAGCAGCCCGGACTTGCCCAGGCGTTCCACCACCACACTGAAAAAGCGCGGCGACGTGGCCAGATAGAACACGGCGTTGCCGGTGCCCGACTCGCGTATCCGTTCCGCCACGGCCTCGTAGGTCGCGTCTTCCAGAAAGTCGCCTTCAATGTACGAAATGCGCTTGGCCAGCTTTTGCCACAACGCTTCGTCCAGGGGTTGGCTGTCGCTCTTGGCGGCTTTCTTGGCCGCCTGCGCGCGCACAAAGTTGGCAAGCTTGTCGCGAAAGGCGTCGTCCGTCACGCTGTTGTGGTCGACACCCACGATCTTCAGGTCGGCGCCAACGAGGCCATCGCGGGTCAGGTTGTACAGCGCCGGAGTCAGCAGGCGCTGCACCAGGTCGCCGTGCGCGCCAAACAGGAACAGGGTGGCGGCGGGCGCCTTGGTCGCAGTGCTTTGCGTCTTGGTCGCTTTCGGCTTCGCCATTACTGGGGCACCTCGACGTGGCCGCCAAAGCCATAACGCATTGCAGACAGCATCCGGTCACCATAGGTGTGTTCCTGACGCGAACGAAAGCGCGCGAAGAGCGCACTCGCCAGCACCGGCGTCGGCACGGCTTCTTCGATCGCGGCCTGGATCGTCCAGCGCCCTTCCCCGCTGTCCGACACCGCGCCCGTGTACCGCGCCAGTTCCTGGTCTTCCGCCAGCGCGCTGGCGGTCAGGTCCAGCAGCCACGACGAGATCACGCTGCCCCGCCGCCAGACCTCGGCCACATCGGCCAGGTTCAGGTCGAAGCGCTGTTCTTCGGGCAGATGCGGCGACGCCTTCATTTTCAGGATGTCGAAGCCTTCTGCGTAAGCCTGCATCATTCCGTATTCGATGCCGTTATGAACCATCTTCACGAAATGGCCCGAGCCGGCGGGGCCGGTGTACAGATAGCCGCGCTCGGACCGGTCATCGGCCACCTTGCGGTTTGGCGTGCGCGGGATCGATCCATAGCCTGGGGCCAGGGCATCAAACAGGGGTTCGAGCCGGTCAAAGGCTTGGGCCGTGCCGCCGATCATCATGCAGTAGCCGCGTTCCAGGCCCCACACGCCGCCCGATGTGCCGACGTCGATGTAGTCGATGCCTTTCTTGGCGAGGCCCATCGCACGGCGGATGTCGTCCTTGTAGAAGCTGTTGCCGCCATCGATGATGGTGTCGCCGGCTTCGAGCAGATCGGCCAGTGCGGCCACGGTCTGTTCGGTCGGGTCGCCCGCGGGCAGCATCACCCACACCGCGCGCGGCTTGGTCAGCGACGCGACCACGCCTGCCAGATCGCTGGCGCCCGTTGAACCGTCCTTGGCCAGGTCCTGCACGGCCTCGGGGTTGTGGTCGTACACGACCGTCTCATGACCATGACGTTGCAGCCGGCGCGCAATATTGCCGCCCATGCGGCCCAATCCGATGATTCCAAGTTGCATGAAGGTATCCCAGAAGAAGTGGAAGTCAGGCCAACGCGGTGGACACGGCGTCCGCCAGCTGGGCCAGTCCGGCATCGACGTCACCGCCGACGATGTGCACGCGCAAGGTACGGCGGCCGCGTTCAACCAGCACCTGCAGGTCGCCCTGCGCCTGCGCCGCGATCACCACGCCAAACGTGATGCGGCGGCCAGGAATCGGCAGGTCGGTGGCGGGGTCCGCCGTGATCTGAAGGAACACGCCCGAATTGGGCCCGCCCTTGTAGGCTTGCCCGGTCGAATGCAGGAACCGCGGCCCGAAGCCGCCCACGGTGGCGCAGCCGCTGGTTTCACGGATGGCCTGGCGGATGCCGGTCAGCACCGCTTCATGCGCCGCGTTGCGTTCCACATAGGCCAGCACCGCCGCGTAGTCATGGTCGGACAGGCGGCCCAGATGCGCCGCCAGAATGCCCCCCGCCGTCCCATCGGCCTTCAAGGACGCGTCGCCATAAAAGGCCAGATGGCCGTCGGTCGCCAGCGGCGCGGCGTCGCCCAGCGATCCGCTTTTTTCGAACGCGTCGGTCAGCGCCCGCGTCTTGATCTTGCTGGCTTCGACATCGGGCTGGTCGAAGGGATCGATGCCGATGACCGCACCGGCGATGGCCGTGGCGACTTCCCAGCGGAAGAATTCCTGGCCAATCAGTTCCGGACGCGCCAGGGTGATGCGCACGACCGGATGCCCGGCCGCCGCCAGCGCGTCGACCTTCGCATCCAGGTCCGCCGCGTCATCGCCCGCCACACGAAGGTAGGCGAACATGCGGTCGTTGCCATAGCTGTCGGGGCCGGCCAGCGGTTCGCCGTCGACGGGGATCACGCCCTTGCCTTCCTTGCCGGTCGATTCGGCCAGCAACTGCTCCAGCCAGGACCCGATGCTTTCGATCCGGGGCGACGCAATGACGGTGAGCTTGTCGCGGCCCGCCTTGACCGATTCACCGATCGCCACGCCCAGTTGCACCCCCGGGTTCGAGGCCGGCGGCGCGCTGGGGCCGCAAGCGCGGACCATGGCCTGGGTATCGGCAAAGAACCGTTCGACGTCGTGTCCGGCAATGCCGAAAGGCACGATGCCGAACACGGACAGCACCGAATACCGCCCGCCAATCGTGGCATCGCCATGAAAGATGGCGCGGTAGCCATCGGCCTTGGCCAACGCTTCGAGCTTGGAACCGGGATCGGTCACGGCCACGAACTGCTTGCCGTTGCGACCGGCCTGCTCGAAAAAGTAGGCCGCCAGGATTTCAGGTTCCAGCGTCGAGCCCGACTTGCTGGACACGATGAACAGCGTCTTGTCGATGTCGATCAGCGACTGGACCTTGCGGATCTGCGCGGGGTCGGTCGAATCCAGCACATGCAACTCGGCGCCGCCCTGGCAGCCGAGGGTACGCGCCAGAACTTCCGGGCCCAGGCTGGAACCGCCCATGCCGAGCAGGACGGCGTCACGAAAGCCGTCCTGCTTGACCGCGTCCGCCAACGCACGCACGGCGGCGGCATCCACCTGCCTGCCTTGCGCGGCCGAGAACCACCCTTGCCACTTGGCCTCGTCGGTATTGGTCCACAGTGTCGCGTCCCCCTGCCACATGCGCCGCGTCCACCCTTCGCGCGCGGCGCGCGCCAGCGTGTCATCCACCGCTGTCTGCAAGGCGTCCGGCAGATGCAGCGTGGCCGCATTCAAGGCGTCGCCCAGAAAGGCCGTACGCTTGCCTGCCACGCCCGCCAGCAAGGCATCGGCCGCATCCGAAAACTGTTGCGCGCCGTCTTCCACCAGCGCGGCCGTGATGCCTGGCAGGTCCAGGCCCAGCCGGTCCACGTCGGCCAGCACCTGGCGCGCCGCATCGATGTCGGTGTCTATCGTCCGCGCCACCTTGCCATGGTCGCGAAACGCGTCCATCGTCTTGGGCGGCATGGTATTGACCGTGTCGGGACCCACCAGGGTGTCGACGTACAAGGTGTCGGGATAGTCCGGATTCTTCACGCCCGTGGATGCCCACAACAGCCGCTGCGGCGCCGCGCCCTTGGCTTCCAGCGCCTGCCAGCGGTCGCTCTGCATCGATTCCAGGTAGTGCTGATAGGCCACCTTTGCATTGGCAATGGCCACCTTGCCTTTCAAGGCCTTGAGCGTTGCCGCATCCTTGTCGTTCCCGGCCAGCCGCTTGTCGATTTTCTTGTCGATCTGGGCATCGATCCGGCTCACAAAAAAGCTGGCCACGCTGGCAATGCCGCGCACCGGCTTGCCCGCCGCCGCCCGCGCTTCCAGCCCCGCCACATAGGCTTCTGCCACCGCCAGGTAGGAGTCGACCGAAAACAGCAAGGTCACATTGACGTTGATGCCGTCTTCGATCAGCGCGCGGATCGCGGGCACGCCGGCTTCGGTGCCGGGCACCTTGACCATCAGATTGGGCCGGTCCACCGCCGCCCACAGGCGCCGGCCTTCTTCCAGCGTGTCCTGGGTGTTCATCGCCAGATACGGCGACACTTCCAGGCTGACATAGCCGTCCAGCCCGTCCAGCCGGTCGTACACCGGCCGCAAGATATCGGCCGCGGCACGGATGTCTTCGATCGCCAGGTGCTCGTAGACGTCCACGACATCGGCATCGGATTGCTTCAGGAAGGCCTGCAGGCTGTCGTCGTAGGCCGTCCCCTGCCCCATCGCCTTTTCAAAGATCGACGGGTTGGAGGTCACACCGGTCAGGCCGTCTTCACGTACCAGTTTTTCCAGGCCGCCTTCTTTCAGGAATTCCCGGCTGACAAAATCCAGCCAGACCGCCTGACCGGCGTCACCCAGCTGGGTCAAGGGATTGCTCATTCCGACCTCCTCAACGCGATCTGCTCGCGCGCCAGCTTGACCAGGTTGTCGACCGTAAAGCCGTACTTGGCTTGCAGCTTGCCGATTGGAGCCGACGCGCCAAAGCTGTTCATGACCAGCTTCGCGCCCTTCATGCCGACATAACGGTCCCAGCCCATGGGCCCGGCCTGCTCCACCGCCACGCGAGCCAGCTGGTCAGGCGGCAGCACCTCGTTGCGATAGGCCTCGTCCTGCAGTTCGAACAGTTCCCAACTGGGCATCGACACGACCCGGGCGCGCACGCCGTCTTGCTTGAGCGCCTCGTAGGCCTGCAGGCACAGCGACACTTCGCTGCCGGTGCCGACCAGGATCACTTCGGGCGCGCCGCCTTCCGCGTCGGCCAGCACGTAGGCACCCTTGGCCAGACCACTGGCCGGCGCGTACTTGCTGCGGTCCACCGTCGGCAATGCCTGGCGTGACAGCACGATGGACGACGGCCGGTCGCTTTGCGACAGCGCGACTTTCCAGGCCTCGGCCGTTTCGTTGGCATCGGCCGGACGCAGTGTCGTCATCCCAGGGATGCCGCGCAATTGCGCGAGCTGCTCGATCGGCTGGTGGGTCGGACCATCTTCACCCACGCCGATCGAATCGTGCGTGAACACGAACACCACCGGCAGTTCCATGATCGCGGCCAGGCGCAGCGGCGGCTTCATGTAATCGCTGAACACCATGAAGGTGGCGGTATACGGCCGCAGATAGCACAAGGCCATGCCGTTGGCGATGGCGCCCATCGCATGTTCACGAATGCCGAAGTGCACGTTGCGGCCGGCATAGTCCTGTGCCGAAAAGCTGCCGGCGCCTTCGAAATTGAGCTTGGTCTTGGTCGACGGCGCCAGGTCCGCCGCGCCGCCCAGCAGCCACGGCACCTTGGCCGCGAACGCGTTCAACACCTTGCCGCCCGCATCGCGCGACGCAATCCCCTTGGCGTCGGCGTCGAACGTCGGCACGGCGTCATCCCAACCATCGGGCATCTTGCCGCGGCGCATGCGGTGCAGTTCATCGATCTTTTCCGGCTCGGCTTCCTGGGCCTTGGCCAGCGCGGCTTCCCACGCTTCAAAGTCGGGCGCAACCCGCGCGATCATCAGATCACGCAAGTGGTCGCGGACGTCGTCGGGGACCCGGAAATTCGCGTCTTCGGGCCAGCCGTACGCGCGTTTGGTCAGCTTGATTTCTTCGGCGCCCAGGGGCTCGCCGTGCGCCGCCGCCGTGTTGTGCTTGTTGGGCGACCCGTAACCGATCACGCTGTCGACCACGATCAGCGTGGGCCTGTCCGTCGTATCCTTGAAGGTCTGCAAGGCCGCGGCGATCGCGGCCGTGTCGTTGGCGTCGGCCACGTGCAGCGTGTTCCAGCCATAGCCGCGGAACCGCTCGGCCACATTTTCGCTGAACGCCAGTTCGGTGTGCCCTTCGATGCTGATGGTGTTGTTGTCATACAGCCAACACAGGTTGGCCAGCTTCAGGTGGCCGGCCATCGAGGCCGCTTCGCCCGAGATGCCTTCCATCATGTCGCCGTCGCCGCACAACACATAGACGTCGTAATCGAACAGCGGCGTGTCGCCGCCTCCGTTGAAGCGGTCGCCCAGCCAGCAGGCCGCCATGGCCATGCCGACACTGTTGGCGCAGCCTTGGCCCAGCGGACCCGTCGTCGTTTCCACGCCGGTCGTCATGCGGTATTCGGGGTGCCCCGGCGTGCGGGAATCCATCTGCCGGAACTGCTTGATGTCGTCAAGGCTGACCGCGGGCCGGCCCGTGCGCTCGCCTTCGGCATCGATCTCGCCCACGCCCGACAGATGCAGCAGGCCATACAGCAACATCGACGCGTGGCCGACCGACAGCACGAAACGATCGCGGTTGGGCCAGTCGGGTTGTTCGGGGTGGAAGCGCAGGAAGTCGCGCCAGAGGGTGTAGCCCACGGGGGCCAGCGCCATCGGGGTGCCGGGGTGGCCCGAGTTGGCCTGCTGGACGGCGTCCATGGCCAGAGTGCGGATCGTGTTGATCGCGAGCGTGTCGGTTCCCGAGGGAGCCGCGCCCGACGGGATCGTCGAGGCCAATGCTGGGGAAGTGCCCATAGTTCTCGCTCCTGGTTGTGCAAGGCGGATGCTGCACGGCAGCAAGAACCGCGCCCATCTTGCCCAGTCAGGGCACCGCCAGGATGGACGATGCCCGATGCTCTAGGTGGACTGGCCGTTCCGGGTGAAGTTCGGCCGCGATTGTCACCAAGCGCGAGCACGCGTCCTGCCCACGGCCACGCCAGATCCCCCTTGGAGCCTTGCCCCACCGGCATCTTCTGCCGATGAGCTGCTACTTTTACTCGCGTGAGGTTTCAGTCTGCTGTCAGACATCCTGCCCGGCTTCGACACGTGCAAGCAGGTCCAGCGCATTGGGCACCGCTTCGCCCTGCGCCGTGTTGTCGAACACGACCCATGCGGTCTGCCCGTGCCGGACCGACTCGCGCACCGCCTCGGCCTCTGCAGCCAGCACCTCGTCAGGATACGCCGACCGGTAGAGCACCGGGGACCCATGGAGTCGAACATAGGTCATTTCCGTCCCACCCACGGGCGGCGGGAGGCCGACCGGATTCGGATCGGCGCGCACAAAGCTCACCCCATGCCTTGCCATGACGCCCGTCGCGGCCTCGGTAAACCACGTGCGGTGACGCGGCTCGCACGCCAGGGGTGCAGGGGTCGACTGGCGGAGCGATGCGAAAAACGCGGGCGCAACGGCGTCGTCAAAGGCAAGTGACGGCGGCAGCTGCACCAGCAGGCAGCCCAGCTTGGGGCCCAGCACGTGCACCCCTTCCAGGAAGTCAGCCAGCAAGGCGTCGATGCCGGCCAGCTTCTGGTCATGGGTGATGGTGCGCGGCAGCTTGACCGCGAAACGGAAGTCGTCAGGCACCGAGTCGCGCCATCGTGCGTAGGTAGCCGGGCGATGGGGGCGATAGAACGAGGTATCGATTTCGACGGCGTTGAAGACGCGGGCGTACCGTTCCAGATGGCTGCCGTCGCCGGGAAAGCGGTCGGCCACGCGTGATGACAGGCTCCACCCGGCGCAGCCGACGCGCATCGACGCGCCCGCCACCGATCCGCCCCCCGAGGATCCGCCCGCCACCAATCCGCCACCCGCCTTGCCACCTGGCCGTGCGTGGGCAGGCGTATCGCCTTGCTTCCCCGGACCGTCAGCGCTTACCTGAAACCCGTCTTGTTTTCGCATAAGAGTGCCTACTCACCTGTTAGTACTGACAGGTCGGCAAGGCGCATGCCCAATCGACGGACCTACAATCGCCACTGGCTTATTCGATGCATCCATTGGCGTCGCTGCGCCTTTGTTCTTGCCCTGGATACCCTTGCGCCAGGCGCCGACCGGGCCTTCCTTGACCTTTGCGAGTGTCGGCATGCCAGACAGAATTCTTGCGCTTCCCCCCAACCAGCGGGCAGCGCTGACCGACCTGGAACGATTCCAGTCCTACACCACCGAAAGTCTGCGCCCCCACGTCGTGGCGATGATGATCCTGTCGATCATCGGGCTGGGCATCTTCGCCACGGTGTTCCCGCAACCGCCAGCCATCGACGGCATGGTGCCCCGCATGGGCATCCTGTCTACGCTCAGCCTGATCGCCTGGTTCTGTTCGCGGACGCCCACCTATCGCGGCTTTGTCCTGTGGAAGGTGGTGTATGTCACCTCCTACAGCCTGGCGCTGCGCGGCTACCTGTCGGGGGAACTGGCCCACGAACTGTGGAATCTTGCCTTGTGCTGCACGGTCATGGTGGTCATTGCGCCCTTGATGCAGACACGGCTGGAATGCGCGTTCAACATGGCCGCGGCGTGGGTGATCCTGACGCCGATCGACCGCGTTCCGGAAAGCATGACCGGCAACGAAGCGGGCATTCTTGTCATCTCGGGCAGTGTCATGGTCTGCGGCATCCTGAGCTTTCGGGCGTCGGCCGCGCAGCGCGCCCAGACCTTTCGGCGCGCCGAACAGCTTGCCAACTTTGCCTACGCCGACCCGCTTACGTTGCTGCCCAATCGCCGGTCGTTCCTGACCCACGCGCCGGAATTCCTGCGCGGCTTGCCCCGGCCGGGCCTGGCCGCCGCCGTCATGATGCTGGATGTGGACGACTTCAAGCGGGTGAACGACACCTTCGGCCACGACGCGGGCGATCAGGCCTTGTGCGCGATCGCAAACGTGCTGGCCGACCTGGGCAAGGACCAGCTGGTGGCGCGATGGGGAGGGGAAGAGTTCGTGGTGCTGGCGCGCGCGGATTCGGCGGCCGGCCTGAACTGGTTTGCGGAACAGGTGCGACGGTCGGTCAACACCTTGCGCCTGCCGCACGGCGCGCTGTCCGTCAGCATCGGCATGGCCGATGTGGCGCCGGGCGAAAGCCTGAGCGACCTGCTGATACGGGCCGACAAGGCCCTCTATGCCGCCAAGCACCAGGGCAAGAACCGGGTGGCGCGCGCCGCGTAAGCGGCGCGGCCAGAGCGGCCCACCCGATCAGGCGCCCTGGCGCCTCATTGCGAGCCGTCGTCTTACTGCAGGAACGACGGCTTGGCGTAGCCCGGGAAGTTCTTGTCGACCACGGCCTTGAAGTCAGCCGACTTGTAGGCCTCGGTAATGTCCTTGGCCCACTGCGAGTCCTTGTCGGCGCGCTTCACGGCCACGACGTTCAGGTAGTAGTCGGGCGTCTTTTCCAGCACCACGGCTTCGGTCAGCTTCAGGCCCGACGACACGGCAAAGTTGCCCGTGATGATCGCGTAGTCGACGTCACCCAACGAACGCGGCAGCTGCGCGGCTTCCAGTGGCACGAACTTCAGCTTGCGCGGATTGCTGTCGATATCCTTTTCCGACGCGCGCAGCGGATCCACGCCAGCCTTCATGGTGACCAGCTTGTTCTGCTGCAGCAGCAACAGTGCACGGGCCAGGTTGGCGGGATCGTTCGGGATGGAAAAACGATCGCCGTCCTTGACCTCGTTCAGCGACTTGCGCTTGCTCGAATACGCACCCAGCGGCGCGATCGGACCCTGGACGATTTCCACCAGGTCCAGCTTCTGGTCGGCGGCGAACTTTTGCAGATAGACACGATGCTGGAAGAAGTTGGCGTCGAGCGAGCCCTGGGCCAGCGCCTGGTTGGGCTGCACGTAGTCGTTGAACTCGACCAGCTTGACCTTGTAGCCCTTCTTTTGCAGCAAGGGCACGATGCCCAGCTTCCATTGGTCGCTGTTGGACCCGGCGGTCACGCCCACGACCAGGTCTTTCTTGTCGGCCTGGGCGTGCGCGCCAACGGCAACGGTGCCCAGCGACGCGGCCAGGACGGACAACAACAGCTTGCGACGAACGGTAAACATAAAGAAGGTCTCGATAGAAAGAAGAATCAGATGAATGGCAGTGGATGCAAGGTAGCGGGCTCAGCGCTTGTCCAGGCGGCGCGCAATGCCGTTGCCTGCGAACTGGATGATCTGCACCAGCACCAGCAGCAGCGCCACGGTCAGGATCATGACGTCGGACTGGAAGCGATAGTAGCCATAACGGATGGCGATGTCGCCGATCCCGCCGCCGCCCACCACTCCGGCGATCGCCGAATACGACAGGAAGCTCACCGCCAGGACGGTCAGCGCCAGCACCAGGCCCGACCGCGCTTCGACAATCAGCACGCGCCAGACGATCTGCAGTTCGGACGCGCCCATGGCGTGGGCCGCCTCGATCACGCCGCGCGGCACGTCGCGCAGGCATTGTTCCACCAGCCGCGCAAAGTAGGCGATGGCCGCGATGGACAGTGGCACCGCGGCCGCGACCGGACCGATCGACGTGCCCGCAATGATGCGCGTGAACGGCACCAGCGCCACCAGCAGGATGATGAACGGAAAGGACCGGACCGTATTGATGATCCAGTTCAGCGCAACGAATACGAATCGGTTGGCCAAAGACTGGCCGGGGCTGAGCAGGAACAGCAAGATGCCCAGCGGGCCGCCGATCAGGATGGCGGCGCTCAGGCCGATGCCCAGCATCAGAAAGGTCTGCCCGATGGCAACCCACAGCTCGGGCAGGATGGCGACAATGTTGTCAGACACGGGGCGGCTCCAGTTCGGTATCCACGGCCAGATCACTGGCGTCAAGGCGGTCGTGGGCAGTCAGGCCCGCGTCGTCACCGCTTTCCGGATCGATCGCCCGCGCCTTGCGCAAGGCGCCCAACTCGCGGCCCAGCTGCGTGCGGCGCGGGGTGTCCGGGGGATCGCTCAGGGCGAACTGTTCCACTACCTTGCCCTCTTCCACTACCGCCACCTGGGTGCACAGCGCCCGCACCACCGACAGTTCATGGGTCACGATCACGATCGTCACGCCCAGCTTGGCATTGATGTCGCGCAGGGTGGCCAGCACGGCGCGGGTCGTTTCCGGATCCAGCGCCGACGTGGGTTCGTCGCACAGCAACACGGCCGGCCGCGGTGCCAGCGCGCGGGCAATGGCCACGCGCTGCTTCTGCCCGCCCGACAACTGCGCCGGATAGCTGTCGGCCTTTTCGGACAGCCCGACGATATCCAGGCACTCGCGCACACGCCGGGCCACGGCGTCCTTGTCACGCACGCCATGGATCTTGAGCGGAAAGGCCACGTTGTCGAACACCGTGGCGTTCTGCAGCAGGTTGAACTGCTGGAAGATCATGCCGATGGTCTGGCGCATGTCGCGCAGCGCGCGTTTCGACAGGCGCGTCAGGTCGTCGTCGCCTACATACACGGCGCCGCTGTCGGGACGTTCAAGCAGATTGATCAGGCGCATCAGCGTCGACTTGCCGGCTCCGCTCTTGCCGACCAGGCCGAACACTTCGCCGCGCGCGATCGACAGGGACACGTCATCGACGGCCTGGAACATCTGTTTGCCGGGAAGCACAAAGGACTTGCAGACCGACTGCAGTCGGATGAGCGGCGCGCCTGGCGCAGCCGCCCGGACGTCATTACCCATGGCGGCGAGCCACCGGTGCGGAACGACGAGTCACAGGCACGACGAAAAGGGCCGCAGTCAACTGCTGCGGCCCTGGGAACGTGGAACGATCCAAATGGAATAAAGACATGCTGCCAGTATCAATAAAAATGCTAAATCCGGGAAATAATAAGAAGTGGTTTTCATATTCCCCCTGCAATATAAGCGCCCGGCGGTGACCCGGGCAAGTTCAGGCGGCCGGCTCGATCAGCGTGGCAGGCTTGAACGGCTTGCTGACATAGGGCGATCCGCGCTCGCCAAAGCGCCACGGCAGGTCGATCGCCTTGGAAATGCCGATGCGTGGACCCGCGATCACGTCCACCGGGCCGGATGGCGCGATCAGCGCGAAGGGCGGCGCAAAGACCGACAGGCCATAGTGGCCCTGGCTGATGGCCAGCGCCTGGGTCAGCCGCCCCGGGCCGGCGCACAGCAGCCGGTCGTTGGTCATGCCGCGGCGCGCGCGCATGGTCTCGATGCCCTCGGTCGGCTCAAGTGCGCGGATCAGGACGCCCGCCCCGTGGCCGTCTTCGCGGCACACGATATTGAAACACCAGTGCAGGCCATAGGAACGGTAGATATAGGCATGGCCCGGCGGCCCGAACATGGCGGCGTTGCGGCCGCTGGGTCCGCCAAAGGTGTGGGACGCGGGATCGTCACGGTCATAGGCTTCCGTCTCGACAATCCGGCCGCCGATGCCGTCCACCAGCACGGTGCAGCCGATCAGCGCGCGGGCAACGGTGGGGGCGTCGGCAGACAGGTCGATCGGAAAGCCGGCAACGCTGGCTGATTCGGACGGCAAAGTCGGGCGCAAAGGTCGGGTCAAGGTGGCAATGAACGGGTTGGGGACGGCGGCAAGGAATGCAGCCGATATTTTGCCCTGCCATCCCGATCCGCTGTCGGGGACAGGCGCAGAGTTAAACAGAATGTTTAACATTGCCCACCCTGCTTCAGGCTACAACGGGTCAGCTCATCCGCAGTGGCGTCCGCCCTGCCCCTCTCTGTTTGCCTTGTTTCAAGGAATCCTCATGCTGACCTTTCGCCATGCTGCTCTTTTTGTTGCCTGCCTGACCGCTGCCGGGTCCGCCCTGGCCCAGGCGCCGGCGATGACCCGCGTCCCGGGTGAAGTCGTTGCCGCCACCGCCACCACGCTGACCGTCAAGCACATGAGCGGCGAGACCGTCGAAATCATGGCGCCGGCCAATACGCCGGTGCTGGCGATGAAGCCCCTGACCCGTGCCGACATCAAGACCGGCACGTTCGTCGGGATTGGCGCCAAGAAAGAAGCCGATGGCAAACAGACCGCCATGCAGGTCGTCGTGTTTCCGGAATCGGCACGCGGCACCGGCGAAGGCCACCGTGAGTGGAACCGTGGCGCCGACAGCACCATGACCAACGCCAACGTGGACGCCGTGGTCGACAGCAAGAATGGTAATGACGTGAAGCTGTCCTACAAGGGCGGCTCGCAAACCATTACCGTGCCGGCTGACGCCAAGGTGATCACCTGGGTCCCCGGCACACGGGCCGATGTCATGGCCGGCAAGAAAGTGGTGGTGAACGCCACGATGATGGACGGCAAGCCGACCGCCAGCCGCATCATGGTCGAAAAGGACGGCGCCCTGCCGCCGATGTAAGGTCAAAGGTCGTCGGGCGGCGGGATCAGCGCGTACATGGCGGCGTCGCAGGGCCGCCCGTCGAACCACAGCCGGTTGCGCGACACGCATTCGAACGTGGCGCCGGCTTTCTCGGCGACCCGCCGGCTGGCCGTGTTGTCCACCTGGGCCAGGATTTCCAGCCGCGTCAGTCCCAGCTCGCGAAATCCGTAGGCCGCGATCACCCCGACCGCCTCGCTCGCCAGCCCCTGGCGCTGCCGGCTCGCCCGGATCCAGTAGCCGATGTTGCCGTAGTTGTGCTCCCGGTTGATCTGGTTGATCGAGATGCCACCTAGCAGGGTCTTGCCATCCGGTGTAAAGATGCCGAACTCATAGCTGGTCTCGGATTGCAGATTGTCGGCACACAGCGCAAACCACTCGCGCGCCTCGTCGGTCGTGTAGTCGGCATGGCACCAGGGCATCCACGCCATGAGCGACCCCACGGATTCGAAGACGGCGTCGGCAAACGCGTCGGCGTCGGCCTGGCGGAAGGGGCGGATGCAGAGGTGGGCAGAGTCTAGAGGCAACATCGGTGATGCGATCCCGGTGCGAACGTAAACGCCAGCCTACCCTAAAGCGCCACCACATTCACGGTCTTGCCCAGCACTTCCTGGATGACCGGCACCAGATGATCATGGTGGGTCAGGAAGACGACCTGCGTGTGCCGCGACAGGTCGCCCAGCGCCCGCAGCCCCGCACGCGACCGCGCGTCGTCGTAGTTGATGAAGAGGTCATCCGCCACGAATGGCAAGGCCAGGGCGTGCTGCAGATGCTGGTGCAGCGCGGCCAGCCGCAAGGCCAGATACAGCTGGTCCCGCGTGCCTTCGCTCATGCCTTCGACCGGCACCAGGGGCCCGCCCGGGCGTTTGCCCATCAGGGTCAGCGGTTCACTGTCGAAGTCCACGGCCAGCAGCTCGAACGAGCCGAGGGTCAGCCCGGCAAAGATGTCGCTGGCGCGTTTGAGCATCGGACCCTGCCGCGTTTCGCGATAGCGGTCCACCGACCACTTCAGCAGCCGCGCGGCCGTGGCGACCTTCAGGTAGCGTTCGACCGCGCCCGTCATGCGGGCCAGCGATTCCTGCTTGCGGCCTTCGGCGCGCGCGGCGTCATCGGACCCGGCCATGGCGTTCAGCGCGGCCTGGGCCGTGGACAGCTGCGCAGACAGCGCGTTCTGGGTGTCCATCAACGCATCGGCTTCGGAGGTCAGCTGCGCAAGTTGCGCCGACACGTCGGCCGGGTCCGACCCGTCCACCTCGGCAAACAAGGCGTTCAGGGCCAGGCCGTCGCCACTCTCGGCCAGCTGGTGTTCGGCCGCGGCGACGGCGTCGCGCAGTTGGCGATGCCTGTCGGACCGGGCGATGGCTGCCGCCAGTTCCTCGTGCGTGGTGGCGCCTGCCTGGGTCATCCAGGGCCGCAATGTGGCTGCCAGGCCGTCCTGCCGGGCCACGGCGTCAGCCACGGCCTTGGCGGCGGCCATGCGGGCAGTGGTCAGGCGTCTGACCTCGGCCTGCTGTTCCATGGCGGCGGTCGCCTGCTGCTGCAGGGCAATGGCGATGTCCGCCGCGCTGCGGTCCGCGATGGGCAGACCGGCCAGGCCGCCCAGCCGCTGCGCTTCGGCGTCGAACTTGGCCAGATCGGCACGCATGGTGTCAATGCGGCCGATGCGCAGCTTGCTCATTTCAGTCAGGGCCGCGTCAATGCTGGCGACCAGTTCCAGAGAGGCCTGCGCGTGCGCCAGGTCGGCATCGGCTGCAATACCGACGCCCGATGCGGCGTGCTTCCAGGCCGCTTCCCATGCCGTCAGCGCCGCCTGGGCGGCTGCCACGGCGCGGGCCAGGTCGTCCACGGCGACCGTGGCGTCGGACCACTGGGTTTCCAGGGCCCGACGCTGGCCCTGGGCATCGTTGACCTGCTGGATCAGCGCCGTGGCATGCAGCAGCAGCCGGGGCAGCGAGTCCGGCCGATCAAGCCGGCCGGCTTCCTGCGACCCGAGTCCGCGCGTTCCGGCTTCTTGCATCCCGGCATCCCGCAAGGCGTCGTGCAGGTCTTGCGTCGCCGCTGCCACGGCGGCGTCCCACGACGCCTCCACCCGGCGGGCATCGTCCAGGACGTCGGCCGCCTCGATCGCCGCCGTGCGCGCAGCCATCCAATCCGCGACGCCTTCGGGCGCCATGCCGGGCAGACCGTGGGCGGCGATGGTGACCGCCCAGTCCGCCCGCCGCGCCGTGTCGGCCGCGCGCAGGCGTTCCTGCTGCGCCGTGGTCTGCGCGCGCTCGGCGGTCAGGCGCGCCAGATCGTCTTGCAGGCGCTTGAGTTCGCTCGCGTGATGGACGGTGTTCTCGCGGCGGTCGGCCACATCGTCGGCCTCCCGCAGCAGGGCCTCGTAGTCCGGGGCGGACAGCGGCAGCACCGATTCGCCGGACGTGATCCTGGCCCAGGCGTCGTCGCGGCGGCGGCGGGCGGCCAGGACATCGTCCCGGCTGACCGGCTGCCACGTGTCCCGGTAGCGCTGTACGTCGCCAGACTGCTTGCGCAGATCATCGTCCAGCCGCGCCAGACGCGTGTCCAGCGCGCGCAACTCGGCGGCGTCGGCGGCCTGCTGCTGGCGCAAGGCGTCGACGGCATCCAGGCGGGGCAAGGACATCCCCCGCAAAGTCTCGACGGGCGCCCGCCACGCCCCCAGCGCGGCGCCCGCGGCGTCGGCACGGGCTTGCAGCCGTTCCACTTCCAGCCGGTACTTGCGCTGCGTGGCGTCGGTGTCCCCCAGTTGCTGGGCGGCCTGCACGGCGGCACGCAAGGCCAGCGGCACGTCGCCCTGCGGCAAGGCGTCCAGCTGGGTGCGCACCCGGTCCCGTTCGCGCTGCCGGGTGTCCAGGGCCTGCGTGGCGGCCTGCACGGCCTGCACCCGGGCGCCGCGTTCGCGCATCAGGCCGTCCAGCGATCGGCGCAGCGGCAAGGCCGGGACGCGCTGCAACAGCTCGGCCTCGGTCGCCGCATCCCATCCCAATTCTCTGGCCGCCTTGGCCGCCGTGGCCCACTGCGCATCCACCTCGGCCTGACGCCGCAGAATGTCGCCGGCATGCGCGCGGTATTGCAGACGCCACTCGTTCAGCGCAAGGATGTCGTCGTGCAGCGCGATCAACCGCGCGTCGGGCGACAGGCCCTGCAAGGCCGCGTCGCAGTCGGCCACGATCTGCAACTGGCTCTTGCGCTGGGACTCGGCCAGGGCCATGTCCCGTTCGGCCGCGGCAAGCTGCCGCGCCGCGTCCTCGGGCAGGTCGGGCGGACTGCCCAACACGGCCATGTCGTCGCGCCGCTTGCGCAGGTCGGCCACATAGGGCGCCACCCGGCGGATCCGTTCCAGCGCGGTGCGGCGCGCGGTCAGCGCGGCCTGCGATGCCCTGGCCGCGCGCAGGTCCGCTTCGAGCCGCACCACCTGGCCTTCGGCATCCGCCCAATCCTTGGTGCGCACCGTCAGCTTCTTCAGTTCGGCGACGGCAGCTTCATAGTCGTCCAGCGCCGCGTAGTAGGCGCGGTCCTTGGCCTTGCGCGGCGACCACAGCTTGTCGGCCTCGGCCTGCAGCGCATCGCGCACCGTGCCCAGGCTGGCCACCCCGGCCGCCGATTCGAACAGCATCTGGCCGATGTCGCTGCCCGCGGTCAGGATGTGATGCCCGCCATCGATCAGACGCTGGTGGTTCAGGCCGAACATCTGTTCAAAGAACGCGCGGTCCGAAGCGCCCAGATACGGGGTCAGCGTGCCATCGGGCAGCGGCTGGTCGTCGGGACCGCGCACCGTCTGCTTGATCCCCTTGGTCCGATGAAAATGCAGGGTGTCGCCGCCCTGGTGCAGCACGGCGCCCAGCCGCAACTCGCTCATCGGATGCAGGAAGGCGTGCGGCGGGCTTTTTGGAAAGCCGTACAGCAGATCGGACAGCGCGGCGCGCAACGTGGACTTGCCCGCCTCGTTCGCCCCCACCACCACATGAAAATCCTGTTCGGCGCGCGGCAAGGCGACCTCGCGGTCGGTGAACTTGCCATACCGAATCAGTTCCAGCCGGTCGATCCGCATCAGCGTGCCTCCCCGGCCGAGGCCAGATGGGCCAGCAGCCCCGGGGTGACGTCATCGAGCAAGGCCGACAGATCGCCGCTGCGGATGCGCTCCAGTTCCGGCATGCTTTTCAGTACGTCCAGCGGCAGCTTGTTGACCATGGCCTGCAGGTCGGGCAGCAGGCTGTCCAGGAATTCGGTGCTTTGCGGCGCTTCGGCCAGCAGGGTCTGCAAGTCGGACAAGGCGTCGGACCGTTCGGCCAGCCGGCTTGCCGTCCGGGCCGGCGTGGTGCGCACCTTGAGCTTTTCGATCCACACCCGATCCGACCCCAGCGCCGTGGCCAGCGCCAGGACCTCAGCGCGCAACTGCGCTTCCAGGCCAAACAGCGCGCCGTGCGCGGGCGACGCGCCCTGCAGGGTCACGCGCAGGGCAAGCGGACGGCCGTCCGCGCCGTCGGCCACGACCTGATCCAGCGCGCGGCCCACCGCCGCAAGGGCGTCCCCGAAACTGTCGGCCTCGGTCACGTCCACGTCCAGCGCGTGCCAACGCAGCACATCGACCAGCATGCGATCCACGGACCGGATCTCGTTGCCTTCGGCCGTCACCAGCACCGCGCCACGCGGACCGGTTTCGCGAATGTGGCGGCCCTGCAGGTTGCCCGGGAACACGATCGTCGACTTGCCGCGGTGGATCACGTGTTCATGCACGTGGCCCAGCGCCCAGTATTCGTAGCCCTTGGCTTCGAGTTCGGCGATCGATGTCGGCGCGTAGTTGGCGTGCGCCGCATTGCCTTCCAGCGCCGTGTGCAGCATGCCGATGTTCAGATAGCCCTCGGCATAGGCCGGATAGGTCGCGGCCAGGTTGTCGGTGGTCGCGGCGTCCTTGAAGCTGCGTCCATGCAGCGCCACCTTGTGCGCTTCCAGATACAACGTGTGGGCCTTGCGCGTCTCGAACACGAACACGTTGTCGGGCAGCTGCAGCTTGCGGGTCATTTCGCTTTCGGCGTCGTGATTGCCCAGCAGCAGATAGACCGGAATGCCGGCGCGGCGCAGGCGTCCCATCTCGCGCACAAAGAACAGACCGGTGTTGAAGTCCTTCCAGTTGCCGTCGTACAGATCGCCCGAAATGACCATGAAATCCACGGATTCGGTCAGGGCGTCATCGATCAGGCGGGTAAATGCGTCGCGGGTCGCGGTGCGCAGCAGGTCGGCCGGGGCATCCTGGTAGGCCGACAGGCCCACCAGCGGACTGTCGAGATGGATGTCGGCCGTGTGTATGAACTTCATGCAGCGATATTCCTGGTGTTACATCTGGCGGTAATTCTTGGCGCGGTGGCGGGCTTTGCACACACCTTGTATGCAGGCCATCGAATAAGGTGAAGTCTGCCAGAAACTTGCGCAAGGAGTTCCGCATGGCCGTGATCACCACCGACATTCCCGCCCGGCTTGACCGGTTGCCCTGGTCCACCTGGCATTGGCGGGTCGTGATCGCACTGGGGATCGCGTGGGTGCTGGACGGACTGGAAGTGACGCTGGTCGGGTCGCTGGGCGGCATCCTGGAACGGCCCGACACGCTGGCGCTGAGCGCGGCGCAGATCGGGGCGTCGGGGTCGATCTACATTGCCGGGGCCGTGATAGGCGCCCTGGTCTTCGGGCGGCTGGCCGACCGGCTGGGGCGCAAACGCCTGTTCCTGATCACGCTGGCCATCTACATGGCGGGATCGCTCGCCACCGGGTTCTCGCAGGAATTCCTTTTCTTTACGCTCTGCCGCTTCGTGACCGGGCTGGGGATCGGTGGCGAGTACGCCGCCATCAACTCGGCCATTGACGAACTGATTCCGGCCCGCGTGCGCGGGCGCGTGAATCTGGCCATCAACGGCAGCTTCTGGGTCGGCGCGGCCCTGGGCGCCGGGTTGAGCCTGGTGCTGCTGGACCCCGCCGTGCTGGGACCCGTCACGGGATGGCGAGCCGGTTTCATCCTGGGCGGCGTGCTGGCCTTTGCCATCCTGCTGGTGCGGCGCGACGTGCCGGAAAGCCCGCGCTGGCTGCTGTCCCACGGTCGTGCCGACGAGGCCTTGCGGATTATTGAAGACATCGAGGCCAAGGTCGCACGCCAGCATGGTCCCCTGCCCCCGGTCACCACCACCATGACCTTCACGCGCCAGGCGTCCCCCACGATAGGCCAGGTCGCGCGGTTGCTGTTCCAGCGCTACCGGCAGCGCAGCGTCGTGGCGCTGGGGCTCATGATTTCGCAGGCCTTTTTCTATAACGCCATCTTCTTTACCTACGCGCTGGTGCTGACCCGCTTCTATGGCGTGGCGGATGACAAGGTGGCCTGGTATCTGTTTCCGTTCGCGCTGGGGAATGTGTTGGGACCGCTGATCCTGGGGCCGCTGTTCGACAAGATAGGCCGCCGCAAGATGATCGCCTTTACCTACGGCATGTCGGGGGTCGCGCTGGCGCTGACGGGCTGGTGGTTCCTGGAAGGCTGGCTGACGGCGCTGACGCAGGCCTTGTGCTGGTCGGTCGTGTTCTTCCTGGCGTCGGCCGCGGCCAGTTCGGCCTACCTGACCGTCAGTGAAGTGTTTCCGCTCGAAATCCGGGCGCTGGCGATTTCGGTATTTTATGCCGTGGGCACCGGCGCAGGCGGATTTGTCGCCCCCGTGCTGTTCGGCGCGCTGATCGAATCGGGCAGCCGGCCTGCCGTCACGACCGGCTACGCCATCGCCGCCGTGCTCGTGATCACAGCCGGGCTGGTCGCCTTGAAATGGGGGGTGGATGCCGAGCGGCGGTCACTGGAAGATGTCGCGTCCCCCCTGGGCGCCGAGGAGGACGCGATCACGCCCTCCCCTTAGCCGTAGCGCTCTTCCGTCCACGGGTTGCCGCGGTTGTGATAGCCACGCTGTTCCCAGAACCCGGGTGCATCGTTCTCGCGGAATTCGATCCGGCGGATCCACTTGGCGCTTTTCCAGAAGTAAAGGTGCGGCACGATCAGGCGCACCGGCCCGCCGTGGTCCGACGACAGCGGCTTGCCCTGCCACGAATGCGCCAGCAGCACCCCTTCAGCCGCAAAATCTTCGATCGTCAGGTTGGTCGTGTAGCCGTCGTGCGAGTGCAGCAGCACATGGCGCACGGCGTCGTGCGGGGCCACCGCCGCCAGCAGGTCTTGCGTGGACACGCCCGACCACCGGTTGTCATAACGCGACCAACTGGTCACGCAATGGATGTCGGACACGTCATCGATCTGCGTCTGGCCGGTAAACGCCGTCCAGTCCCAGATCACCGGATGGTCGACCGCGCCAAACAGCTCCAGCCGCCAGTCGGCGGTGGACACCACCGGCTGTTCCCCCAGATCTAGCACGGGCCAGTCTTCGGTACGGTGCTGGCCCGGCGGCAGCCGCGCGGATTCCGGCCGGTCGGCGCGGCGCGCAGGCAGGCGATGGTCCTGCGCCCATCGGGTCTTGGTCTGCGTCAGCTTGGAGGGCGGGGGCGTGGCGGGGTCGAAGGCGCTGTCATCGGACATGGGGGATCTCCGTAGGCGAAAAGGCAGGTGGAATAGCCAGAAGGATAACTCCGGCATGGCTGCGGCCGCCCCGCCATGCAGTCTGCCCGCATCGCCCCGGTGACCTGCCTCAATCCAGCTTCACCCGCGCATCGCGCACCACCTTGCCCCACATCGCGCGGTCGTCGGCAATGAATCGGGCAAACGCGTCCGGCGTCGTCGCACGCAATTCACCGCCGTACTGCCGCCACTTTTCGGCCAGCTCCGGATTCTTGGCTGCCTGCTGCATGGCCTCGCTCAGGCGATTCAGGATAGGCGCGGGCGTTCCGGCAGGCGCCAGCAAGCCTTGCCAGGCCAGCGGCCGGTAGTCGGGCAATCCGGCTTCTTCGAACGTGGGAACGTCGGGGAATGCCGGATGGCGCGCCTTGCCGGTAATTGCCAGGAGCTTGAGCTTGCCGGCCCGGATGCTGCCGGCTGCCGCAGGCAAGCCATCAAACATCAGTTGCACCTGGCCCGCCATCAGGTCGCCGTAGGGGCTGCTGCTGTTGTACGGCACAAAGGTCATCTTGGTGCCCGACGCGGACCCGAACCATTCGCCCGCCAGGTGCGAGTAGCTGCCCACGCCCTGGCTGGCGGTATTCAGGCTGTCGGGCTTGGCGCGCAGCATGGCGATCAGCTGCTTGCCGTCCGCCGCCGCCACCTTCGGGTGGGCGATCAGCCCGGTGTTGAGCACCCCCAGCAGGCTGACCGGCGCAAAGTCCTTTTCGGCATCGAACGGCAGCCTGGTGTACAGGTGCGGCAGCACGGACAAGGAACTGGTAGTCCCGATGTACAGCGTGTAGCCGTCGGGCGCCGCCTTGGCCGCCGCTTCGGTGCCGATGATGCTGGACGCGCCGGGCCGGTTGTCCACGAACACGGTCTGCCCGAGCAGTTTTGTCAGTTCGCCGGCGATTTCGCGGGCATTGGTGTCCGGCCCGGTGCCCGCCGCGAACGGCGCAATGATGCGGATCGCCTTGCTGGGATAGGTGTCGGCATGGGCGGCCGGCCCGGCCAGCACGGACGTCAGGATCGCCGTCGCGCCTGCGGTCATCCGCAAGGTTCTGCGCAGGCGCAGATTCGGCGTGGTAACCAAGGTCGACGGCAACGTCAGGGAGGATAAGAGGGCAGGCAAACGGCAAGCAGGCAAACGGGTCATCGCGGTCTCCACCATAAGGTCGCGGCGCGTGGGCGCGCCGGCGGGTTTGTCACGCAGCGCGGTTGTCCGGCTTTTTACCGCTGCGTCATTTGTTATTTTCAATATACGATAATTTCTATATCATTAACCACAAATAACGCAGCCTAAATTGCAAACTTCTCTTTTGAAGGAATCGGAGACATGACTCAGGCACCCTCTTCCGGCGGGCTTTCGCTGGCCTTCAGCCACTTCGGCATCTACGTCCAGGACCTGGACGCCATGGCCCGCTTCTACACGGGGGCGCTCCGTTTCACGCAAACCGATAAAGGCGACCTGGGACATGTCCAGCTGGTGTTCCTGAGCCGCGACCCCAACGAGCATCACCAGATCGTCCTGGCCACGGGCCGGCCGGCCGACCTGCCCTTCAACCTGATCAACCAGATCTCGTTCCGGGTACCCGATATCGCCACGCTGCGGCGGTTCCACACCCGTCTGAATGACTCGGGCGCGACCGATATGCAGCCGGTCACGCACGGCAACGCCATTTCGCTTTACTGCCGCGACCCGGAAGGCAACCGCCTGGAATTGTTCGTCGACACGCCCTGGTATTGCGCGCAGCCTCTGCGGGTCCCGATTGACTTCGCCGACAGTGACGACGTGATCCTGGCGAAAGCCGAAGCCATCGCCACCCGCACACCCGACTTCATGTCGCGCGCCGACTGGCAGGCCAAGGTCGCGGCCAAGATGCGCGCCGATCAGGATGTCTGAAGTGGCGTACGACGTTGCCGTCGTCGGTCTGGGGCCCAGCGGCGCCATGCTCGCGAACCTGCTCGGCGCGGCGGGCCTGTCGGTGCTGGTGCTGGAACGGCTGCCGGACGTGGTGCCGACCCCGCGCGCCATCCATTTCGATGGCGAAGTCATGCGCGCCTTCCAGTCCATCGGCCTGGGGGATGCCGTTGCGGCCATCGCCCGGCCCGGCACCGAAGGCATGCATTTCGTCAACGCCACCGGCCGCACCTTGCTGGTCCGGCGGGGCTCGGCACTGGCCGGACCGCATGGCTGCGCGAACAACTATTACTTCCACCAGCCGGAACTGGAACGGGCGCTGCGCGATGGGTTGCAGCGTTACCCGAATGTTCAGGTCAGGCTCGGGTTCGATCTGGAATCGATCGACGTAACGGGGGATGGCGCCACGCTGCTAGGCAGGGAAGTCGGGATGGAAGCGGCCGGCGGCGAGCCCCCGCCGCCTGGGCCGACCGAGACGTTCCGCGCCCGGTATGTGGTCGGCGCGGACGGGGCGCGATCGCTGGTCCGCAAGACCATGGGCTCGACCCGAGAAGACCTGGGCCTGCATCAGCCCTGGCTGGTGTTCGATGTGATGCTCAATCGCGGTGTCGACCTGGACCTGCCCAGGCACACCGTGCAGCACTGCGACCCGGCGCGGCCCATGACCTACTGCAACGTGACCGACCGGCGCCGCCGCTGGGAAATCATGCTGATGCCCGGCGACGACCCGGCCAGGCTGGTCGAACCCGACACCTTGTGGCAACTCGTGTCACGCTGGGTGCGGCCCGACCAGGCCACGCTGGAACGCGCCGCCATCTACACCTTCCATTCGGTGATCACGCAAGGCTGGCGCAAGGGTCCGCTGCTGCTGGCCGGCGATTCGGCCCATCAGACGCCGCCTTTCCTGGGTCAGGGCATGTGCGCCGGCATCCGCGACGCCGTGAACCTGGCGTGGAAGCTGGTGGCTGTCTTGCGGGGCGATGCCAACGACGACCTGCTCGACACTTACGAAGCCGAGCGCGCGCCACACGTGCGGGCGTTCATCGATCTGGCCGTGCAATTGGGTGACCTGATCCAGACCACGGATCCCGAGGCGGCACGGGCACGTGACGCCCGCTTTGCCGACGGGTCCCCGGCGCTGTTCGACAGTCCGACCCCCCGCCTGCCGCCCGGCGCGCTGACGCAGGATCACCCCGCCGCCGGCCGCCCCCTGATCCAGCCGCGGCAGGACGATGGCACCGGCTTTGACGCGGTGCTGGGGCACGATTACGCGCTGCTGGTCGATACGCAAAGGTGGCCTGCGAAGGCGGACCCCGGCGCGCCATCGGCGCCGGCCGTCCCGCCCCCCTCGCCCCGCCTGCGCATCCTGACCGACCTGCCCCCCGCCCTGCGCGCGTGGCTGCAGGACCATTCCGCCGCCGCGGTGCTGGTGCGGCCCGACCGCTACATTGCCGCCGTCGCCCACGACCCCGGCAACCTGCCCGCCCTGCTCACCCACTTTCCTTTCTCCCCCCACAGGCCATCATGAAACTCATCAGCTTCGACTACCGCGGCACCGCGTCCTACGGCGCGGTCAAAGGCGACCGCATCATCGACCTCGGCGCGCACTTCGGCTCCGCCATTCCTGACCTCAAGGCGCTGATCGCCGCCGACCGCATCTTTGAAGCCGCCGGCATTGCCGATGCCGAATCGGCCCCCTCCGTTCCGCTGGCCGCCGTCACGCTGCTGCCCGTCATTCCCAACCCGGGCAAGATCGTGTGTGTCGGCCTGAACTACGCGGACCATGTGCAGGAAACGGGCCGCACCGTCACGGAAAGCCCCACCCTGTTCCTGCGCGTGGCGGAATCGCAGGTTGCGCATGGGGACGACATCGTGCTGCCGCCCGAGTCGGGCCGGCTGGACTACGAAGGGGAAATCGCCATCGTGATCGGCAAGGGCGGCCGCCGCATCAGCGAAGACGACGCCTGGTCGCACATTGCCGGCTACGCCTGCTACAACGACGGCAGCCTGCGCGACTGGCAGACCGCCACGCCGCAATGGACGGCGGGCAAGAACTTCTGGCGCACGGGCGGGTTCGGACCCTGGATGGTCACGGCAGACGAAATCGCGGCCGGTCAGGTCATGACCCTCATCACGCGCCTTAACGGGGTGGAAATGCAGCGCACCACCACCGACCGCCTGATTCACAGCATCCCCAGGCAGATCGCCTTTATCTCGACCTTCACGCCCTTGTCGCCGGGGGATGTGATCGTGACCGGCACGCCGGGCGGCGTGGGCGCCAAACGTCAGCCACCGGTCTGGATGAAACCGGGTGACGTAGTCGAAGTGGACGTCGATGCCATTGGCGTGCTGCGCAACGGCATCCGGACCGAATAAGCCCGCGGTACACGGCACGAAAACGGCGGCCGCAGCCGCCGTCCCGTATCCGTCCAACGCCGTGTCAGGCCAATGCGGTATCCACGATCACCTGGGCTTCGGCCAGCAACTGTTTCAGGTGCGCGTCGCCCTGGAAGCTTTCGGCATAGATTTTGTAGATGTCTTCGGTGCCCGACGGCCGCGCGGCAAACCAGCCGCTCGGCACGATCACCTTGATGCCGCCGATGGCTTCGTTATCCCCCGGCGCACGGTCCAGCACGGCCTCGATCTTTTCGCCAGCCAGCTGGTCGCTCGACACCTGCGCCGCCGACAACTTCGACAGCTTCTTTTTCTGGTCCGGCGTGGCCGGCGCGTCCACCCGGCTCGACACCGGATTGCCCAGCTCCGTCGTCAGGTCCTGGTACAGCGCGCCAGGATCCTTGCCCATGCGCGCCGTCATCTCGCCCGACAGCAAGGCCAGGGAAATGCCATCCTTGTCGGTGGTCCAGCAACCGCCATCGAAACGGGCAAACGATGCGCCCGCGCTTTCTTCGCCGCCAAACGCCAGCGATCCGGTGTAGAGGCCATCCACGAAATACTTGAAGCCTACCGGCACCTCATGCAGGCGGCGGCCCAGGCGCGCGGCCACGCGGTCGATCATGGAACTGCTGACCAAGGTCTTGCCCACGGCCGCGTCCGCGCGCCAGTTCGGCCGGTTGCGATACAGGTAGTCGATGGCCACGGCCAGGTAGTGATTGGACGGCAGCAGCCCGACGCTCGGCGCCACGATGCCATGGCGATCGTGGTCCGTATCGCACGCAAAGGCCACGTCATAGCGGTCCTTCATGGCGATCAGGCGCTGCATCGCAAAGCGGGACGACGGGTCCATGCGGATCTTTTCGTCCCAGTCCAGCGTCATGAAACTGAAGGTGGGATCGACTACGGTGCTGACCACATCCAGGTCGATGCGATATTGCTCCTGGATCCGCGACCAGTAGTGCACACCCGCGCCGCCCAGCGGGTCGACACCCATCCTGACCCCTGCCCCGCGAATCACGTCAAAGTCGATGACCGAGGCCAGGTCGTTCACGTACATGGACAGATAGTCGAATGACTGCGTGGTCGATGCGGCGCGCGCCTGGGCGATCGGCAAGCGGCGCACGCCCGCCAGGTCGCCTTCGATCAGGCGGTTTGCTTCGGTCTCTATCCATTTGGTGATGCCGGAATCGGCCGGGCCGCCGTTGGCCGCGTTGTACTTGAAGCCGCCACTGTCGGGCGGATTGTGCGATGGCGTGACCACGATGCCGTCGGCCAGCCCGCTGGTCCGGCCGCGGTTGTAGTTCAGGATAGCCAGCGATACGGCCGGGGTCGGCGTGAACTCGTCCCCCGTCGCGATCATCGTCGTCACCCCATTGGCAGCCAGCACTTCCAGCGCGGTTTCAAACGCCGGCAAGGACAGCGCATGGCTATCAAAACCGATGAACAACGGACCGTCGATGCCCTGCTGCGTCCGGTAGGCAACGATGGCCTGCGAGATGGCGGCCACGTGCTGCTCATTGAAGCTGCGGTCGAACGATACGCCCCGATGCCCGGATGTCCCGAAGGCGACCCGCTGCGCGGCCTGCGTCATGTCGGGCGCCAGGTCGGCGTAAGCCGCCAGCAATCGGGAAACATCGACGTATTGCGCGGACGTGGCGGGCGTGCCGGCTAGGGGATAACGCTTCATGGGGCAGAGACTCTCTGATATCGGTGTGGGGGTCGGGTGGCGCACAACTCTACACCGGAAATTGCGTACGCCGACATCCGCCCTGCCGAAACCCCCCACGAAATTGCTGCGATCTATAACGGCCTTTCCGGGGCGGCTTCGGTCGTCATGGCGCGCAGGGTCGCGGCATGGGCGGCCGCTGCATCCGCCTCGGCCAGCCGCTCGGACGCGGCAACATGCCGGCCGCTGGCCGCCGCGGTCTGGGCCATCCGCCGCAGCAGCATTTCCTTTTCGTGCAGCGCGCGCACGGCCGCCCACACCGCCTCTTCGGCGGCCACTGCCTGCCCGTGGGCCAGGCTGGCTGCCGTATAGCCGTGCCCGGTATGGCAGCGGAAGCGCGCCGGTCCGCCCTGCTCCACCTCCCATAGCGTCCCGTGGCATTCCGGGCAGGTAAAGGTCGTCGGCTTGGCAATGTCGGCAAGGGCGGTCACGTCGGGGTCTCCCAGCAGGAAACGGTTTTCAATATCGATCAGGTGGCGCCGCTTGTCAGCGGCAGACACTTCCGACGACGGCTGGTGCATCAGGGTCAGCAAGGCCTGCGCAATGCCGGACGGGGCCACGCAGGCATCGACCTGCACGGCAGCCAGCGCGTGGCGCGGCATGCTCTCGGATTCGGCCGTGGCGGGGTCCTGCACGATCACCGCGCCACCGCAATCCTTGATGGCCTGCAGGCCGACGCAGCCATCGTCCAGGTCGCCGGACAGCAGGATCCCCACCACCGCCGGGCCCTTCGATAACGCCGCGGAACGAAACAAGGGGTCGATCGCCGGCCGGGCAAAGTTTTCCTTTGCGCCATGGGATAGCAAGGTGCCGGCCGCCGTCAGCAGCAGATGGCAGTCGGGGGGCGCCACCACGATCTCGCCGTAGCGCAGCGCTTCGCCGTGCCCGGCATGCGCCACCGGCAAAGACGTCTCCTGCGACAGGATGCTGGGCAAAATGCTGTGGTGCGCGCCAATGTGCGCCACGACCAGCATCGCCGCCGGGAAATCCGGCGGCAGCTCGCGCAGCACCGTGCGCAATACTTCCAGCCCGCCGCGCGACAGGCCGATCACGACCACGTCCCGCGTGGCTGCCGCCGAGGGGTCGCGCGCGTTCACGGTCTTACTTCGCGGCGGACGACCGCGATTTGGTCACGGTGCGCTCGGCCCACGCTTCCAGGTCGGCAGCCGTAACCAGCACGCGGCCATCCGAGGTGGGCTGACCTTTCTGCTGCGCGGCTGCATGGATGGCGCGGAAATTCTTGCGATAGCTCTTGATCAGGCTATCGGGGGCCATGTCGGCGCCGAAATATTCCACCAGCGCCTTGGCGCTGATCGCGGCGTCGGTCTCGCCGTCCGGGTAAGCCATGTTGAACCGCACACACGCCGTGTCGGCTTTGGCTTGCGGATCGTAATTCATGCTGTGGCTCCTGTATCCAGGTCTAAAAAAAAGCGCCCCCCGACCGAGCCAGGGGGCACAAGCATGTGCTGCACTCTCGCAACACAAACCAAGATGCCCACACCACGCAGACACCTCGGAGAGCTGCGTCCCGCCCTACCCAGAACTAACCAGCCGGGACGCAGGTCTTTCCTCGCAAGTTGGATGCCCGACCGTAAACGAGCAGCATTCTCGCCTTTAAGCATCGTCCCGACGTTCCGTTCCTACAATCCTCGCACCGCCAACTACTCATGAATACTCACCCCTGGATGACAATGGCATGGGATCCCCCATGCAAAAGGCCCGCAAGGCGCCCGACTAGGATCGGACGGCGTGCGGGCCTCTGGACAACCCCGTCAGCGACGGCTGACGCGGGAGGGATCAGGACTCTGCCGTTTCCTCCTGCTTCACGGCTTCGACCTCGCTGTCCTGCTGTTCGCCCCGGGCACCACCGGCGTTCTGCTGGGCGGCGCGACGGCTGGCGTGGCTCATGGCGCCTGCAGCACGGGCTTCCTGGGTAGTGAACTGGTGCGCACGTCCACTGCGGTGAGCGGCTTTGCCGCCTTGCGAGGCTATCTCGCGTTGCCGCTGGCGGTCCATTGCGGCAAAGCCGCGCGGGGCGCGTGCGGGAGGTGAATCTTGGTCGGCCATGGGGTCTCTCCTGACTACTTGTGTGATAGGTCGCGGCGGGAAACACACTTCGTTTTCTGCTTGTCACACACTGCAAAGGTCGTACCTGCGACCCATTCCCATCCATATCGGGTGAGCTTTAGTGAAATATGTTGCGCTGCTTTGCAACATTTTCACATCGTTCCCCATTCCTTACTCTTCCATGAATGCCCTCTTTCACGCCGTTACGGGCACTACCGCGGCTTCGATTACGGTTTCCCCCCTCCCGACGCCGAAGTAACGCAGGCCGCATTCCTGGACATAGTTGGCGTCATAAATGTTCCGGCCGTCAAAGATGGCAGGTTGGTTCAGGGTCTTGGCCAGCCACCGGAAATCCGGCGACTTGAACTCGCGCCATTCGGTCACCACCACCAGCACATCCGCGCCCAGGCAGGCATCCCTTGCCGACCCGACCAGCGCCAGGTCCGGATCCTTGATCACCGCCGCGACGCCAGGCGCCGCGACCGGATCGTAGGCCCTGACCCTGGCGCCCGCCGCCAGCAGCTCCCGGATCAACACAAGGCTGGGCGCATCGCGGATGTCATCGGTATTCGGCTTGAAGGCCAGTCCCCAGACGGCGATGGTGCGGCCGGACAGGTCGCCCAGCACCTTGCCCACCTTTTCAAACAACAGGTGCTTCTGCCGCTCATTCACGCGCTGCACGCCGGCCAGCAGGTCCAGCGGTTCATCGTTGTCCGCGGCGAGGCGGCTCAGGGCACTCACGTCCTTGGGCAGGCAGGACCCGCCGTAGCCTACGCCGGCATACAGGAAATGATGGCCGATGCGCGGATCCGCGCCCGCGCCGCGCCGTACCTCTTCAATGTCGGCGCCCACCTTTTCGGCCAGCCGGGCCAGCTCGTTCATGAGCGAGATGCGCGTGGCCAACATGGCATTGGCCGCGTACTTGGTAAATTCCGACGACCGCACATCCATGGCGATCAGCCGGTCATGGTTGCGGTTGTACGGGCTGTACAGGGCGCGCAGCAGGGTCAACGACGCGGTGTCGTAGGTGCCCACCACGATCCGGTCGGGCCGCTGGAAGTCGTCGATCGCGCTGCCCTCCTTCAGGAACTCGGGGTTGGACGCGACCGTGACCTTCCATGGAGACCGCATGGTCCGCAGCAGCGCCTGCACGGCGTCCCGCACGCGGTCGCAGGTCCCGACCGGCACGGTCGACTTCACCACCAGCACCACGTCGCGGTCGATATACCGCACAGCTTCCATTGCCGCTTCCAGCACCCTTCCCACGTCGGCCGACCCATCCTCGGCGGGTGGCGTGCCCACCGCGATAAAAATGATGTCGGCATCACATACCGCGCGCGCCATGTCGGTCGTGAAGGTCAGCCGCCCGCCCGTGGCGTTGCGGCGCACGACTTCGTCCAGGCCGGGTTCGAAAATGGGGATGTCACCCCGTTCCAGCCGCGCGATTTTTCCGGCATCCCGGTCCATGCAGCTCACGTGGTTGCCCACGTCCGCCAGGCACGCCCCGGTCACCAGACCCACATAGCCCACACCAATGACAGCAAGATTCATGATCGTTATCCCAAAACGGAGGCGGTCGCCTCGGGTTGCTCAGGCGATTCGGACGACCCGGCCCGCGTCGGCAGCCGCTGTCGAAGCCGGTGCGGACGCTGCCGATCCCGTGCGGTCGCGGAAATAGGCAATGGTGCGGGTCAGGCCCTCGGTCACCTGGGTGCGCGGATCCCAGCCCAGCACCTCGCGCGCGAGCGAAATATCCGGGCAGCGCCGCACCGGATCGTCCCCGGGCAACGGAAACAGCCGCACCTCTGACCGGCTGCCGGTCAGCGCGACGATCTCCCGCGCAAGTTCGAGCATGTTCATTTCTGACGGGTTGCCAATATTGACCGGGCCCCAGAAATCGTCGGGGCTGCGCATCAGCCGCATCAGCCCGTCGATCAGATCGTCCACATAGCAGAAGGCGCGCGTCTGCGTGCCGTCGCCATAGATGGTGATCGGCTCGTTCGCCAGGGCCTGCATGATGAAGTTCGAGACCACGCGCCCGTCGTCGGGGTGCATGTTGGGGCCATAGGTATTGAAGATGCGCGCCACTTTCACCCGCAGGCCATATTGGCGGCGGTAGTCCGCAAACAGCGTTTCCGCGCAGCGTTTGCCTTCGTCATAGCAGGCACGGATCCCGTTCGGATTCACGTGCCCCCAGTACGACTCGCGCTGCGGATGATCCGTGGGGTCGCCATACACTTCGCTGGTCGACGCCTGCAGAATCCGCGCGCCCACCCGTTTGGCCAGGCCAAGCATATTGATCGACCCATGCACGCAGGTCTTGGTGGTCTGCACGGGATCGTGCTGGTAATGCACCGGCGACGCCGGGCACGCCAGGTTGTAGATCTCGTCCACTTCCACATACAGCGGAAACGTGATGTCGTGCCGCATCAGCTCGAAGCGCGGATGCCCGAGCAAGGGGGCGATATTCGCCTTCGTGCCGGTATAGAAGTTGTCGACGCACAGCACGTCGTGCCCTTCTTCTACCAGCCGGGTGCACAGGTGCGACCCGAGGAATCCTGCCCCACCTGTCACGAGCACGCGCAGGCTGTCCTTTTCTTTCATGATGCAAGCTCCAGGGGTCGGGGTGTGGAACGCGATGGCGATGACTGGGTGACCTCGGCAAACAGCGCCATCCAGTCGCGCACGAAACGCTGGATGCCGAAGCGCCGCAAGGCTTCGATGCGCCCGGCCTCGCCCCATTCGCGCGCCAGTTCGCGGTTGTTCAGCAGCGTGTGCATCACGTCGACCAGGCGGTCGATGCGCGTGTCCACGTAGCCGGTCACTTCGTTCTTGATGAGCGTGGTCATTTCCGTCGTGGCCAGGCCGACGACCGGCACGCCCGCCATCATGGCTTCGATCACGGCCAGGCCCAGGCTGGTGTAGCGGATCGGGTTGAAGAAAAAGCGGTATTGCGCGACGAACGGCTGCACCTGCATGTTGGACACTTCGCCAATGCCGCCAGCGCGCTCCGCGTCCATGCCGATCAGGTCCAGCGGCACCTGCTGGCGCACCTGCTCGAATACATCCGCACCCAGGCGCCGGCCCCGCTGCACCAGGTGGTTCACCACCACGATCCCGCTCTCGGTATCGCCGCCGTACACCACGCCTTCGGCGGGCAGCACGCCATGTTCGATCACGCGGGTCGGCGTCTCGCCGCTGTCCCACATCAGCGCATTGAACGCCGTCACATGGACCAGGGTGCCCGCGGGTTCCTGGAACCAGTGCCGCGTATCGGTCGGGTGGCCTTGGGGCGGATCGTGTTCGATGTAGACCCGCGGCAGATCGCGCTGCGCGGGCGACAACATGCCCGTCACATCCTGTTCATAGGGCCCGCGGGACTGGAACAGCACGCAGTCGAAGTCGTGGCCCTTGACCTCGTCATACGAAATGGCGTGCACGTTGGCGCCCCAGGGAAAGCCGGTGCCCGGATGGGCATAGCCCGGAGGATTGCCAGGCTTGGTCACGATCCAGAAGTGATGCGGCACCTGGGTCAGGTAATACAGGTAGTTGCCGTGGACGTGCCAGGTCAGAATGTTCAGCGGTGCGGGCATGTCAGGCATGCGAGGTCTCCTGTCGTTCAAGTTGGCGCCGGACCTGGGCAAGCACGTCGTCGACGGCAACGCCGCGCGCGCACTCATGGTCGGTCGGGCAGGCATGGAAAGCGCACGGCCGGCACGGCATGTCGTGCCACAGCACCGGATGCAGATCGCGATCCAGTGGCGCCCAGCGGGCGACGTCGCTGCCCGAGGCAATCACCACGCTGGGCGTGCCGACCGCAGCGGCGACGTGCGACACCCCGGTGTCGTTGCAGACCAGCAGCCGGCATTGCGCCAGCAAGGCCGCCAGTCCCCCCAGGCTGGTCAGGCCGGTCAGGTCGATCAAGGGCGCGTCGACCCGATCCAGCAGTTGCCGGGTCAGGCTCCGTTCGTCCCGGCTGCCCGTGACGGCCACGGTATGGCCCTCGGCAGCCAGCCAGGACGCCACCGCGGCGAACCGGTCCACGGGCCAGCGCCGCGACAGCAGCCGGGCGCCCGGGTGCACCAGAATCGTGTCGGCCGGCCGCAAGTTCAGCTGCCGGGCCATCGCATCGCACTCGCGCTGGTCTTCCAGGGTCAAGGGAAAGTCCAGTTCGGTGGACCGCACCGGAATGCCCAGATGCGCCATCAAGGCGGTGTAGCGCAGCGGCTCGGGCAAGTCGTCCGGCCAGGCCAGGAAAGTCGGGCCGCGCGGGGTCCATTCGGGCGGCTCAAACCCCGCCACGACCTTGGCGCCAAGCAGGTCCACGATGTCGTTGACCTGATAGCCCGTGCCGTGCAACTGGATCGCCAGGTCGAACTGGCGCGCCTGCGCGGCGGCATAAAAGCCGGGCAGCTCATGCGGCCGGGGCATCTGTTCGGGCATGCCGTCCATGCCGGGAAAGATCAGCAGGTCGTCCAGATAGTCGCTGTAGCGTTCGACGAATCCTCGCGCTTCGGGCAGGCCGACCAATGTGATTTCCGCCGTGGGCGCGGCCTGCCGCAAGGCGCGCAGCGCCGGCACCGTGCACAACAGGTCGCCCAGCTGCAGTGCGCGAAAGACCGCGATGCGGCGCGGCGGCGTCGTCCAGGAAAGGGAAGATGTCGTCATACCAGCGCCGTCCTGAAACGCAGGGCGCCCACCATGCCCCAGAAGATCGACAGCGGTGGAATCAGGATCGAGGTCACCAGCATCTCGATCACATGCCCCGGATCGCGCGACGTGTGCCGGATGCGCAGCGCAAAGAAGCGCAGGGTCAGCACGGCCCACACTGTCAGCGCGACCCAGCCCAGGGCGGCGTTGTCGATGGCCAGCGCAATGACCAGCGCCAGAAGGCTCAGGACGATGACGATATAGCTCCAGGGTGGCCCGCGCCGGATGCGTTCACGGAACAAGGCCGGATGTTTCTTGTGGAGCAAGGCATCGAAGCACACCTTCTTCTGCTGGCTGACACTGACCCCGCGCGGCGCGGAGCGCACCGGGTGCACCACCAACGCAGCCGGCGCATTGACGATAGTGTGGCCGCGTGACAGCAACATGAACTGCAGGTCCGAGTCTTCGCGCCACGCCATCGTGAACCGTTCATCGAACCCGCCGATCTCTTGCAACGCCGACTTGCGCACGAAACAATTGGCCGTGGCGAACTCGGCGCGCGTCAGCCCGCTGGAATCCAGCTCGAAGTCCGTGGGGTTGGGCGGCAGGGGCATCTCGATCCGGCCCATGGCGGCAGCCGGCCCGCCCGCCATCACTTTCTCGCCTTCGGTCAGCCACAGGGGCGCCGGCACCGTGTCGTCGTCCGTAAACGCGATGATGTCGGCACGTGCCCGCTCCCACCCGCGGTTGCGGGCAGCGGCCGGGCCCTGGGTACCCACCACCGGCACATAGACCAGATCAGGCCCGGTCGGACGTTGCGCCGCGAAGCGCGCGACCAGGTCCCGCGTCGCCTCGCTCGGGCCGTCATCGGCCACGATGATTTCATAGCGATCCGCCGGGTAGTCCTGCGCCAGCAGCGCCACCAGGCAGCGTTCCAGCAGGTCGTGCCGCTGATAGGTCGGCACCACCACCGACATTGAAGGAGCCGCGACCGTCATGCCGATTTTTCCAGCAGGAAGGATCCGATCGACAACGCATCCAGCGGCGAGGTCCAGAACGATTCAATGGCATCGCGCGGCGAGCAGACCACCGGCTCGCCCCGTGTGTTGAACGACGTGTTGACCAGCACGGGCACGCCAGTGTGACGCTCGAAGGCGGCCAGCAGATCGTGATAGAGCGGATGCTGATCGCGGCGCACCGTCTGCACGCGCGCCGTGCCGTCGGTATGGCGCACGGCCGGAATGCGGTCGGCCTTGTCCGGCAACACATCAAAAATGAACAGCATGAACGGGGCAACGATCGGCCCGGGCCGGCCCGTGGCGAACCAGTCGCGTGCGCGATCTTCGATCACGGCGGGTGCAACTGGACGGAAGTCCTCTCTATCCTTGATCTCGTTCAAAATTGACTGCATGTCAGGATCGATGGGCGACGCAAGAATGGACCGGGCGCCCAGCGCGCGCGGGCCGAACTCCATGCGGCCCTGGAACCATCCGATGATCTTGTTCTGCGCAAGCAGCTCGGCGACTTCCTCCGCCACGTTGTCCAGCTTGCGGTACTTGAGCTTCGACCGCTTCAGGAACTGCTCGATCTCCGCATCGCTGTATTCGGGTCCCAGGAACGCGTGGTGCATCACCCAGCGCTTGGCGGCAGGCCCGCGCTGCTCGCGGTCCACCCACAGCGCCGCGCCCAGCGACGTGCCCGAATCCCCGGCGGCGGGCTGCACCCAGATCTCGCTGAACGGTCCATGCTCGCGCAGCCGCGCGTTCATGACGCAGTTCAGCGCAACGCCCCCCGCCATGCACAGCTTGTCGGCGCCTGTTTCGCGGTGCAGCCAGGCGGCCATCTTCTTGACGGTTTCTTCCAGCACATGCTGCAGCGAATGGGCAATGTCGTAATGGATGGCTTCGAGCGGGCCGCCCCGTTCGCGCGCCGGCCCGAACTTCTGCACGAAATCCACCGGGGCGACGGTGTAATTGCCTTCGTTGTCGACCTGCACGATCTCCTGGAATTCGCGCACGAAACGCGGCTCGCCATACGACGCCAGCGCCATCACCTTGTATTCGTCCGACGAATGCAGAAAGCCAAGATAGCGGGTCAGGTCTTCGTACAGCAGGCCCAGCGAGTGCGGCAGGTTGACCTGCTTGATGCGGCGGTAATGGCCGTTGACGAAGTGGCCATAGCTGGTGGTGGCGCGCTCGCCACGGCCGTCCATGGTCAGCACCGCCGTGTTGTCGAAGGGCGACGCCAGATAGGCGCTGGCTTCGTGCGCCAGGTGGTGTTCCACGTAATGCCACTTGGCCGCGATGCTGTCGGGCGTCACGCCGCGAAAGCGTTTTTCCAGATGATGCGGCGCGCCGTTCGCGAGCTGTCCCGGCGCATTCACGATGTAGCAAAGAAACAGCGGATCCCACGGCGACCCGTTGGTGTCGGCCGCGCGCGCGGCCGACGGCTTCAGGGGCAGCGTGATGCTGCCTTCATCCATCTTCGAACCCAGCAGCAGCGCGGGATCATACGAGTAGGCAAAGTGATCGACCTCCGCCAACGAAATGCCCGCCACGCTCAGGCAATAGTCAATGGCATGGAACGGCAGTTGCCAGGTCGTGAACGGCACGGGCCGCTTGCCATGCTTGACGTGGGTGAAGCGTTCTTCTTCCGCCGCCGCGACCACCACCCCGTCATGGACCAGGGTGGCCGAGCAGTCGTGATAGACCGCATTGATGCCCAATGTGTACATGCTGATGACTCCTTGTGCGGCCGGCTCAGGCCGCGGGTTCTAGGGGATGCGCAATCGGATGCAGTTCTCTTGCCGCGGCGATCACGGTCTCGGGCGTGACGCCGCGCAGGCACTGGTGATGGCCCTGGGGGCATTCGCTGCGGTAGCAGAACTTGCAGGGCACGTCGTGGAACAGCACGCGGCTGCGCACCTGCCACGGGGTGTGCTGGGGGTTGGTCAAGGCATACAGGTCCACCACCGGGGTGCCAAGCGCGGCAGCCAGATGGACCGGACCACTGTTGTTCGACACCAGCACGGCGGCACCTTCGATCAGCGCGGCAAACTCGCCCAGGCTCAACGCGCCGGCAATGCTGGTGACGCCTTTGCCTGCCAGGGTCGCCACGGCGCCGGCCAGGTCGGCCTCGTCGGGCCCACCGGTCACCAGCACCGGCCCCCGGTCATCGTCCGCCAATGACCGGGCGACGATGGCGAACCGTTCGGCCGGATACCTGCGCGACGGCGCCGTCGCGCCCGGGTGCACCAGCGTCCAGCCGCGTTCGGGCGACAGGCCGCGGGCCGCCAGCTTGCTGCGCAGGCTGATGCGGTCGGCGGCGGCCACGTCGAACACCAGGCGCTCGTCCGCCACGGTGGCTCCCACCGTTCGCACCAGGTCCAGCTGCCGCTGCGTTTCGTGCCGGCCGTTGTCTTCCACGGCGGTATCACGCACCCAGTCCGTCAACAGCCGATAGGGGTTCTCGCGGCAATGGGCAAGCACCCTTGGAATGCCGGCAAAGCGGCACAACATGGCGGCCGGCAACGCGCTCTGGCTGTACACCGTGAAAATGACCGCGGCGTCGAACTCCCGGCTGCGCAGGCGCTCGGCCATCGCCAGATCCGCGGTGCCATCGGCGGTGCCGTTGGACTTGACCCACGGTGCGTCATACACAATCACCTCATCGACGCACGGCAGGAACGGGGTGATCGCCGCGCCCGAAGGCGATGCCATCAGGGTCAGATGCGCGCCAGGAAACGAAGCCTTCAGTGCACTGAGGGCCGGCGTCGACATCAACACGTCGCCCAGGTTGTCCAGCCGCACGGCCAGGATGCGGCGCACGCCGTCCCACGGCGCGCTCATGTCCCGCTCCCTTGCGTGGTGGGTCCGCTTGCCTGCGCAAGGGCCAGTTGCTCGCAGACCACGCGCGCGGCCGCCGCAAAATCCGGGCAACGAAAGTGCGGCGTGCGCTCAGGCGTCAGCTGCCATTCGGTTTCGTTGCCGTTGTCGATCAGGATGGTCTGGCACCCTACCCGCCGGCCCGCTTCGATATCGTGAAGGATGTCCCCGATCATCCACGATTGGTCCAGCGCCACGCGGCGCTCGCGCGCCACCTGCTCGAACAGGCCCGACGCGGGCTTGCGGCAATCGCAGGCCACGGCATATTTGCGGACCGTGCCATCGGGGTGATGCGGACAGTAGTAGAAGTCGGCCAGATCCGCGCCGGCGTCATCGAACATCTCGGCCAGACGCAAATGCACGGCGTCCAGCGCGACCTCATCGAACCGCCCCAGCGCAATGCCCGACTGGTTGCTGACCACAATCAACGGCAGTCCGCAGCGCGCGAGCGCCTGCAGCCCTTCGCGGGCGCCCGGCGCGAACCGCATCTGCTCGGGGTCGACGTTGTAAGGCACGTCTTCGACCAGCGTGCCGTCCTTGTCCAGAAAGATCGCACCAACGCGCGACGAGCGGGCGGCCTGGGCGCGACCCGGCGTATAGGGGGACATCGGAGCCTCCGCGCCCGTCCGGGGCGCTTCGTTGCCATGCAGGTGTAGTGAGTGTTCGCTGGGCATCCTGGCGTCACTCCATGATCACGACACGGGAGCGCGCCGTCACCGGTGCCTCCACCGGCCGCGCCGCCTGCGTATAGACGGCCAGCAGGTCCTGCGCCACGCGGGCCCACGAATAGAACTGCCGGGCCCGCGCGTGGCCCGCCTGGCCAAACCGCGCGCACAGCGCCGGGTCTTTCGCAAGAATCGCCAGGCGTTCGGCCATCGCGATGGGATCGCGCGCCGGGACCAGAAAGCCGGTTTCGCCGTCCCGCACGGTGGCCTTGATGCCGCCCACGGCGGATCCGATCACCGCCTTGCCGCAGGCCATGGCCTCGACCGGCGTAATGCCGAACGGCTCGTACCACGGGGTCGTCGCAAAGACATCGGTTGCGCAATAGAACGTGCGCAAGGCATCCCGGTCGCGACGCCCCACGAAGCGCACCAGATCCGCGGCGCCCGATGCGTCGGCAATGCCGCGCAGCCGGCCCAGTTCGGGGGTGGCGATCTCGTTGGGTTCGGCAGAGTTGCCTCCCACCACATAAAGATGTGCATCGATGCCGTGATGCCGGCGCAGTTCGCCCACGGCACGAATCACGTTGTCCACGCCCTTGCGGGGCACCATGCGGCCCAGCTGCAACACCGTGAACGCGTCGGGGTCCCACCCCAGGGCAGCCCGGGCCTGCGCCATCGGCATCGGCGAAAACTCCTGCGCATCGAATCCGCAAGGCACGACGGCAATCCGGTCCGGCGCCGCGCCATACAGCTGCGTCAGATCGGCATAGTCCTGCGGGCATTCGGCCACGATGCGATCGGCTTCACGCACCAGACGTTCTTCAATGCCGAACCGCGCGGCAGGAAACTGGTCGGCCTCGCCCTGATGCTGTCGCCGCACCTTGCCCAGCGCATGAAAGGTCATCACCAGCGGCACCTTCAATTGCTCGCGTACCGGCAACGCCGCCAGCCCCGACATGAAGAAGTTGGCGTGCACCACGTCGTAGGGGCGGCGTTCCCGGCGGCAGAAGTCGAGCATCCATCTGCCGAACTCCGTCATGTAGGGCAGCAGCTGTTCCTTGGGCAACTGGCGCGCGGGCCCTGCGGGCACATTGATGATGCGCACGCCGGGCATCCAGCTGATCACCTCGGGCAGCACGGCGCTGTCCTTGCGGGTGAACACATCGACCGCATGGCCGCGCGCGGCAAGCTGGCGGGCAACGTTGGCCACATAGACGTTCTGTCCGCCGCTGTCCACGCTGCCCGCGTGTCCCAGCGGCGACGCGTGTTCACTGACCATCGCAATTTTCTGCATGACCGTTTTCCTGATAAGGGGGAGACCATCGCGCCACGTCGCCGTGCCGTATGGGGGGTGCTGTCGGGGGGTGCTGTCGGGGTAGTGCTGGCTGGGGGATAGGTATCAGGCAAGGCGCTCTCCTTCCATGCCGCCGCCGTCCTCGCGCGCCGGCTCGGCAAGCGCCAGGCGGCGCTGCATCGCGCGGACCGGCGCGGGAACGACACGTCGATGCCAGAGCGCCCACGGCATGCCGCGCAAGGTGTCGGCCAGCGTCGTCAGCGGGTGCCCCTCGACCACGGCCTGCCGCCAGGCGCGCCGCGTCTCACGCCATGCGTCACGCGCCGGCAGACGCATCCAGGCAATCCAGATCGCATTGCGCACCAGCAGCGACCGGCGCCGCACGGCGTCGCGCAGCAGGGAGGGGTCATGCCGCGTCACCACGCCGGCGCAATAGACCATGGCCCAATTGCGCGCGGCCAAGTCATAGGCCAGCAGCATCTCTTCGCCGCCAATGAACAGCTTCGGGCTGTACCCGCCGCACTCGCGGTAGGCGTCCGCGCGCATCACGCTGGCGCCGGCCATGAAGCCCAGCAGCCGGTGCCCCGGCAAGCCCTCCGACGGCAAAGGGCTGCGGGACATGAGCGTGCACGTCGGGTCCTCTTCATTGGCCGCGCCGACCAGGATCCGCGCGTTCACCACGGCCACATCAGGATGCAGGTCCAGGATGTGGGCCGCCTGCGCCAGGGCGCCAGGCTGCCAGCAGGTATCGTCGTCGCAAAAGGCCACATAGCGCGTGCGGACGGCGTCGACCCCGGCATTGCGTCCGGCCGCGCCCAGGTTGCGGGGGCAGCGCACCAGGGTGATGTCAGGATGATCGGCCGCCAGCGCCTCGGCCGTGCCGTCGGTCGACCCGTTGTCGACCACCACGATCGGCCATGCCTCGTTCAAAGCTTTCAGGCTGGCCACGGTCTGCCGGACCACTTCCCTGCGGTTGTAGGTCAGCACGACAAGGGTGACCTTGGGCAGATCCGTGGGCGGCAGCGGCGTGTCCTGCATCGTGTCAGGCTGCCGCATGAAGCAACCCTGCCCGGTCCAGCGACCAATACCCTTCCGGAAGCGTCGTGTCATCGAACCCGCCCGGCCCGAATGCTTTCAGCTGGCTCGCATAGCACGCCACGGCCTCGGCCTTTGCGGCGCGGTCGCCTTGCCACGTCATGGGAAAGACTGCGGACCGCACGCCCCCTTCGGCCAATCCCGCCAGCCGTTGTTCGCGCAGCCCGTCCATGCGCCGGTACAGCGCGTCCTCGTAGGCCATCCATCGGGGGGACCATGACGGCCGTAGCACCTCCTGCGACGCCTGATGCCACAACGCCAGACACGCGCGATGCGTCAGGTCGTGGTCCGAGTGGAACAGGCCAAGGGGGAACACGACGGCATCGGGTTGCTCGCGGGCGATCAGGGCCGCCAGCGCCTCGGCAATATCGTCCGGGTCAGGAGGCGGCGCAGCGCCGGGCGACCCGTCGCAATACTGGCTGTCCAGAAAGTTGAGCCATACCGGCCGCGCGCCCAGCCTGAGCAAGGCGCTGGCGTCTTCGTTGCGGCGGGTGACCATCGCCTCGCACGCCGAACGGAAACCGCAGGCGCGATCCCAGTCGGTGGCGGTGTGGCCTGCGGGCGGCGTGCCGGCAAACACCGTGGCGACCATGGCGTGGGGATGGGCGCTCAACAGTTCGCCGCACGAGAACACCGCATCATCCAGATGGGGCGAAATCACCATCACCTTTCCCAACGGCCCCACCCCCTCGCTCTGCATTGCATCACCCTAGTCAACATGATCGCAACACAGCATTAGCAAGAGCCGTACCGAACGGCTCTATGCCGTCAGGACGTCGCTTCGAGTCGTCTTTGGCGACCCATGCATGTAAAACATCGAAAGGGCTAAGCAGCTTCTGCTCAACAATGAGCCTGCTCAAAATCGATCATTGAAGAGCAATAATCGACTCTTCCGTTTGCGCCGCGTGCATCAGCTCGACTGCCCTGCGTACATGCTGCGGCATGCTTCCGCGCACGCGCGGCATGCCGCCGCGCAGCGTTGGCAATGGTCGGCCTCGTGCTTTTCGCAGACGGCGGCGCAGGCGTCGCACACCTTGGCGCATACGCCGCACACCTCAGCGGAAAACGCGCCTTCGCGCGCCATGGTGCTGGCGGCCAGCGTGCAGATTTCCGCGCATTCGATATCCAGGCGGATGCATTGCGTCATCGCGTCGGCATGGGGTTCCGACAGGCATGCCGAAGCGCATGGGTTGCAGGCCGCGGCGCAGGCATAACACATGTCGATGCACTGCTGGAAAGGATTGGGTGTCATGGCGCTTACCTCCGTTGAAACACACCGCCGGCCGCAAAACCCGTTCCGGCAACGCGCGTTGCAGGGAACACGCTTTGCGCCACGACCGGCATCCCCACCTCGCCATGACAGGAGCATTTCATGAACAAGACAGCGGCCGATATCCTGGTCGACACACTCGTCGACTGGGAAGTCGACACCCTATTCGGACTGCCGGGTGACGGCATCAACGGCATCATGGAAGCGCTGCGCACGCGCCAGGATCAGATTCGATTCGTCCAGGTCCGGCACGAAGAAGCCGCCGCCTTCATGGCCTGCGCGTATGCCAAATTCACCGGCAAGCTGGGGGTCTGCCTGTCGACGTCCGGGCCGGGCGGCGTGCACCTGCTGAATGGTTTGTACGACGCCAAACTGGACGGGGCGCCGGTGCTCGCCATCACCGGCATGCAGTACCACGACCTGATCGGCACCTACACCCAGCAGGACGTGGAACTGGATCGGCTTTTCATGGATGTGGCGGTGTACAACGCCCGCGTGATGGGTCCCGCGCATGTCGAGAACGTCGTGAACCTGGCCTGCCGAACCGCGCTTGCCCGCAATGGCGTGGCCCACGTAACGATCCCGGTCGAGATGCAGTCGCAGCCGGTCAAGGACGACAAACGGTCGTCGCGCAATGTCGCGCATCACGTGACCGACCTGCAGGCCAGCAACATCGCATTGCCAACCGACGACCAGTTCCAGCGCGCAGCCGCCGTCCTGAATGAAGGCAAGAAGATCTGCATCCTGGCGGGACGCGGCGCGGCCAGCGCCGGGCCGCTGCTCGAAACCTTGGCGGACCGGCTGGCCGCACCCGTCGCCAAACCCCTGCTGGGCAAGGCCGTGCTCGCCGACGACAATCCCTACTGCGTGGGGGGCGTAGGCCTCCTCGGCACGCGTCCCGCGCAGGACGCGCTCGAATCCTGCGACACCCTGCTCATCGTTGGCAGCTCATTTCCGTACATCGAGTACTACCCCGAGCCCGGCAAGGTGCGCGCGGTGCAGATCGATGCGGATCCGGCGCGCATCGGGCTGCGTTATCCGGTGGATGCGGCCCTGGTGGGCGACACGGGCCGCGTGCTCGCCGCCCTGCTGCCGCACCTCACGCCGCACGCGGACCGCAGCTTCCTGACGACCGCGCAAGACGGCATGAAGGAATGGCGCGACCTGCTGACCGAACGCGCCACGCGCACCGATATCCCCATGAAGCCGCAGGTAGTCACGCATCATCTGGATGGACTGCTGCGGGACGACGCGATCGTCGTCACCGACTCCGGCACCATCACGGCATGGGTCGCCCGCCACATCACGATGCGCGGCAGCATGAAATTTTCGTGCTCGGGCACCTTGGCGACCATGGGCTGCGCCGTGCCCTATGCCGTGGCGGCAGCCATTGCCTATCCGCAGCGGCAAGTGGTGGCGGTGGTTGGCGACGGGGGCTTCACCATGCTCATGGGCGAACTGGCGACTTGCGTCAAGTACGGGCTGGACATCAAGATCGTCATCATGAAGAACGATGCCCTGGGCATGATCAAGTGGGAACAGATGGGCATGCTGGGCAACCCGGAATACGGTTGTGAACTGCAACCGATAGACTTTGCGGCCGCCGCGCGGGCGTTCGGCGCCCAGGCGGTCACCATCAACGATCCGGCACATTGCCAGCAACAGCTGACCCAGGCGTTTGCGATGACCGGACCGGTGGTGATTGAAGCAGTGATCGATCCCCACGAACCCCCCATGCCGCCAAAGGCCTCGGTGGGTCAGGCAGCCCGCATGGCCAAGGCCATCGCACGCGGCACGCCGGATGGCGGCCGCATCATGCGCACACTGGGTGCCGACATCGTGCGGGAACTGACCTGATCAGCGTTCGCCGTCGCGGACTGGCAGCACGTTCGAGACCTTCTCGATCAGCTGGTCCATCGGCACGGGCTTGCACAGGTAGTCCGAAAAGCCCGCGGCCCGCACACTGTTGATGATCGCCGTGCCGCCGTAGCCGGTCAAGGCCACGGCCGGCACGTCGGCCAGGGGCGGCATCTCACGCAGCTTCTTGATGAGCTGCATGCCGTCCATCTCGGGCATCGCGATATCGGAAATGATCAGGTCAAACGACTGGCCCACAGCCACAGTCAATGCCGCCGCGCCACTGGCCGCGCTGGTGACCGTCGCGCCCTCAAGCTCGAGCAGCATGCCCATGGTTTCCAGCACGTCGGGCGAATCATCCACCAGCAGGATGCGCGCACCGCGCAACTGACCATGCGACACCGGCGCGTCGACGGCCTGTTCCGCCGAGTTGCCGCCGTCGGCCAGGGGCAGCAGGAAGGTGAACGTCGACCCCCGCCCTTCGCCTTCCGACAACGCCGTGACCGAGCCGCCATGCGCTTCGGCCAGTTGGCGAGCCAGCGCCAGGCCGATGCCCAGGCCGCTCTTGTTGCGGTTCGAATGCTGCCGATCGATCTGGTTGAACATGTCAAACACCGCGTCGACCGCTTCGGGCGCCATTCCGATTCCGGTATCCGTCACATCCAGCCGTGCATTGCCGTTGTCGGTCACCAGCGTCACGGTGACCGTGCCGCCTTCGGGCGTGAATTTGACCGCGTTGCTGAGCAGGTTCCACACCACCTGTTCCGATCGTGTTGCGTCCGCATCCACGATCACGGGGTCCTGCGCCAGATTGACCTTCAGCTGCACACTGCCCGCCGACGCTTGCGCCGACACTGTCTCGATGCACCCCTGCACCACCTGGACCAGGTTCAGGCGTCCACGGTTGAGCTTGAGCTTGCCGGTCGACACACGCGACATGTCGAGCAGGTCATCGATAATCTTGGACTGGTTGCGCACCGACCGCCGCACGGTTTCGACCGCCTTGCGGCCCACCGCCGACGTCACCATGCCCGGCGTGCGCGACAGGATGTCGACGTTCAACTGGATCAGGTTCAAGGGGTGGCGCAGTTCATGCGACATCACCGCAAAGAACAGGTCCTTCAATTCGTTGGTGGCGCTGGTGCGTTCCAGCGCTGCGTCCTGCGCATTTTCCTGCATCTTGCGATCGGTCAGGTCGCGGGCGATCTTGGCATAGCCCAGCAGGTTGCCATCGACCATCGGGTGCACCACGCCGCTGCAATAGAAGCGCGAGCCATCCTTGCGGATATGCCAGCGGTCGTCGGACGCATGGCCGAACTTGCGGGCGCGTTGCAGTTCGGCCGCCGGCACGCCCTGCTCCCGGTCTTCCGGCGTGAAGATGATGGCGCCGGACTGGCCTTCCACTTCCGACGCGCGATAGCCGAAGATCAGTTCGGCGCCGCGATTCCAGCCCGTGATCACGCCTTCTTCGTCCATGGTGATGATGGCGTAGTCGGTGGTCGAATCGGCCACCAGGCGCATCCGTTCCTGGCCCGCGCGCAGGCGTTCTTCAGCGCGCTTGCGCTGCGTGATGTCGATGAAGGTCAGCACGGCGCCTTCGATCCGGTCTTCGGCCGTGCGGTACGGCACCAGCCGCGCCAGGAACCAGGCGCCGTCGGTGCTGGGTACTTCGTTTTCGATCATCCGCAGCGACGTGAAGGTTTCGGCCGCATCTTCGGCCAGGGTCGGGTAATCCAGCCGATGGGTAATGTCCATCAGCGACCGGCCCGCGTCGGACGAAATCAGGTTGAACAGGTCGGCCGCGCGCGGCGTGTACCACTTCACCCGCATCGCCCGGTCCACGAACACGGTCGCGATCTCACTCGACGAAATCAGGTTCTGCAGGTCGTCGTTGATCTTGGCGGTCTCTTCGACTTTTGTCTTCAGCTCAAAATTGACCGTGATCAGTTCTTCATTGATCGATTGCAGCTCTTCCTTGCTGGTTTCCAGCTCTTCGGTCGCCGAACGCAACTCTTCGTTGATCGCCTGCAGTTCTTCGTTCGAAGCTTTCAGCTCTTCGGTCGATGTCTCGGAATGTTCGATGGTGTCCTGCAACTGGTCCTTCAGGCGCTGCAGCTCGTTTTCCAGCTGCGTCAGCACGCTGTCCTTGCCTTCGACCGATGTGCCGCTTTCCTGGCTCATCGACTCTTCGACCTCATCGAACAGCACCAGCACGAAGTCCGCATCGGCCTGGTGATCGCGAAATGGCTTGGCGACCATGTTCACGTAGTAGTTGCGGTCATTGCGCTGCAGCCGCACGCGGCGCGCTTCCACGCTCTTGTTGGACTGCACGGCCTGGAACAGCGCGGTGCGCAGTTCCAGCCGCAGTTCCGGATGCACCAGCGACAGCAGGTTGTGCGACGGCTCGCCGCCCACGTAACGCAGAAAGCGCCCGGCCTGGTCCGACATGTGCACGATGTCGCTGTTGTGGTTCACGATCACACTGGGCGGCGCGTATTGCTCGAGCACCCTGCGGTGGACTTCGGCGTACATGACTTTCCTTGAACTGGCCAGGCTGATCTCGGAAGCCACTTGCGGAAGCCGCGGGTAGGCGCTGGGGGCCGCGTCCGATATGGGCGCCCGGACGCTGGACGCGACCGGTTTGGCACGGTAGATACGGTGTTTCTTGTCGACGGTCACGAACAGCTCGTCGACGGCTTCCGCCGATTCGGACCCACCCAGGAACAGGTAGCCGCCGGGCATCAGCGCGAAGTGGAAGGTCTGGAGGATGTCCCGCTGCGCATCGCGATCCAGATAGATCAGCAGGTTGCGGCAGGAAATGAGGTGCAGCCGCGAAAAAGGCGGGTCACGCAGGATATTGTGAACCGCGAACAGGACCTTGTCGCGCAATTCTTTTTTGACGCGGAAATGGTTCTGGTGCTTCGTGAAGTACCGGTTCAGCCTATCGTTGCTGACGTCAACCAATATCGATTCGGGGTAGATGCCGCTGCGCGCGGTCGCAATGGCGCGCTCGTCGATATCCGTGGCAAACACCTGCACGGTGCCCATGCCCTGCGTGGCGTCCAGCGCATCCGACAGCAGCATGGCCAGGGAATACGCTTCTTCGCCGCTCGAGCAACCCGCGCTCCATACCCGCAGCGCGCCATCGCCCCCTTCGGCGCTGGCGCCCGTCAGGCGCCACACCACTTCATTGTCCAGCGCCGCGAACGACTCGAAGTCGCGGAAGAAATTGGTCACGCCGATCAGCATGTCCTTGAGCAAGGCGCCTGCTTCGTCCGGGCTGGCCTGGAGGAAGTCCCGGTAGCCCGGCATGTCGGTCAGGCCATTGACCTGCATGCGCCGTTCGATCCGGCGCAGGATGGTGCCGCGTTTGTAGTGCTTGAAGTCGTTGCCGGTCCGGTGGCGCAGCAGCAGCAGGATTTCGCGCAAGGCGATCTCGGCCGCTTCGGCACGTTCGAAGGATCGCGCCGGATGGACGTTGGTCGGTCCATCCTCCGTCCTGGGCATCTCGATCGATTCGGCGGTGCTCCAGATGCTGGCGATCTTGGCGGGAATGGACGCCACGGGCAGCACGAAATCGACCGCCCCGGTATCGACCGCCGCGCGCGGCATGCCGTCAAACAAGGCTTCCTGGGGGTCCTGCGCAATCGCGATGCCGCCCTGTTCCTTGATCCGTTCCAGCCCCAGCGCGCCGTCCGAACCCGTGCCTGACAGGATCACACCAAACGCGCGTTCCCGATGCACATCGGCCATGTCACGGAAGAACAGGTCAACCGCTACCTGGCGCTCGCGCGGCCGGTCGGCCGGCTCGACGTTCAGGTGCCCGTCGTTCATCGTCAGATGCAAGGACGGCGAGATCACATACACGTGATCCACGTCGATGGGCGTGCGTTCCTTGACCTGCAGCACAGGCATCGATGTCGTCCGCTGCAGGATCTGGTCAGCCGTGCTTTCATGCTCGGGCGACAGGTGCAACACGACCACATAGGCCATTCCGCTGGTGGGCGACGTGGCGCCAAAAAATTCCAGCAGCGCTTCCAATCCGCCAGCGGATGCGCCCAGTCCCACAACAGGAAACGTGAGATGGCTGCGTTCCAGCTCGGGCTGGTTGCGCGGAGTGGTGGCTGAGGAGTCGTTGGTCATCTGTTTCCTGCAAGCCCCGGCATGCCTGGGCTCGGGTGGCGCCGTGGCGAAAGGGAATCATCACATTTTTGCACAAGGGCTGGTGATTGGCGGCAGAGCCCGGTTTCTGTGACAATTCGAGGCCCGCGATTATCTCGCAATACGCACTGAAACTGGAGCTTTCTTTGACACGCATCGACGACCCGACGCATGACCGCGAAGTCGGCCTGGCCGACTCCACGCTGGATACCACCCGGATCGACGACGTGCGTATCAGCGCCGTCCGCCCGCTCATCTCACCTGCCCTGCTTCTGGATGAGCTGCCGGTCTCGCCCGCAGTACAAACCCTGGTGGAAACCAGCCGCGCGCGCATCGCCGACATTCTGCACGGCCGGGATGACAGATTGGTGGTGGTGGTCGGACCCTGTTCCATCCACGACCATGGCCAGGCCATGGAGTACGCCCGCCGGCTCAAGTCGGTGGCCGACGCGCTGGAAGGCGAATTGCTCATCGTCATGCGCGTCTACTTTGAGAAGCCGCGCACCACGGTTGGCTGGAAGGGCTATATCAACGACCCCCGCCTGGATGGCAGCTTCCGCATCAACGAAGGCTTGCGCCGTGCTCGCGAACTGCTGCTGGAGATCAGCGAACTCGGCCTGCCCACGGGCACCGAATTCCTGGACTTGCTCAGCCCGCAATTCCTGGCGGACCTGATCGCCTGGGGTGCGATCGGCGCGCGGACCACCGAAAGCCAGAGCCACCGCCAGCTGGCGTCCGGGCTCAGCTGCCCGATCGGCTTCAAGAACGGCACCGATGGCGGCGTGCAGGTGGCATCGGATGCGATTGTGTCGGCGCGGTCGCGGCACGCCTTCATGGGCATGACCAAGATGGGCATGGCCGCCATTTTCGAGACGCGCGGCAACGACGACGCCCACGTCATCCTGCGCGGCGGCAAAAGCGGCCCGAACTTCGACGCCGCTGCGATCGATGCCTGCTGCGCGGCGCTTGAAAAGGCCGGCCTGCGCGGCCAGGCCATGGTCGACTGCTCGCATGCCAATTCGTCCAAAGACCATGAACGCCAGGTCACGGTTGCGCACGACGTGGCAGGCCGGGTCGCCGCGGGCGAACGCCGCATTCTGGGCCTGATGATCGAAAGCCATCTGGAAGGCGGCCGGCAGGACCTGAATGAAGGCGTCTCGCTCAAGCCCGGCGTGTCGATTACGGATGCCTGCCTGGCCTGGTCGGATACCGAACCTGTGCTGCAAGCCCTGGCAGACGCCGTGCGCAAGCGGCGTGCGTTGTCCGCCGCGGGCTGACATGACAAAGGCATTGCGTGGCGGGCCAGCCGAGGCGCCTGGCGCCTCGGTACAGGCCGACGGGCAGATCAAGACGCTGCATCTGTCCACGCCCGTCGTCCAGAGCAGCATGTGGGTGCTCAAGCCCGACGCGCTGGACCTGGAATACACGCGCCTGATGATGGGCTTTCTGCTCTTTCATCCGGCGCCACCCCGCATTGCCATGATCGGCCTGGGCGGTGGTTCGCTCGCCAAGTTCTGCTATCGGCACCTGCCGAAAAGCGTGATCGAAGTGGCCGAGATCAGCGCCGAAGTCATTGCGCTTCGCAACGAATTTCATATCCCGCCCGACAACGCGCGCCTGACCATCCGCGAGATCGATGGCGCGCAATTCGTGCGCGATGTCGCGGCGCGGCCCGATGTCCTGCTGGTGGATGGCTTCGATGCGGACGGCGTGCCGCCGCAACTCAGCTCGCAGGACTTCTATGAGGACTGCCGCGCCATGCTGGCGGCGGATGGCGTCATGGTCGTGAACCTGCATCAGCAGGACCCCGAACTGCCGGACCTGCTGCGCCGCATCCGCCGCGCCTTCGATGACGCCGTGTTCGACGTCGTGGACGACGATGGCGCGAACTGCATCGTGTTTGCGCGCAACGGGCCGCCTTTCAGGGCGCCGGACTCGGTCGTCCCGCGCCGCCCCGGCCAACTGGACCGGGACGGCTGGCGGCAACTGATGCCCGCATTTGGGCAGATCGCCGCAGCAATGATGGCGCTGTAGCCAGCGGCAACGCCCGCTTCAGGCGCCGGCGCCGTGCTCAAGCGTCGCCGATATTCACCGTCACGACACCGCTTCCGCCGCACGCCTCGCAGGGCTGACCCGCCTGCGTGCCGCTGCCGCCGCACGCCGGGCACGTGTTCTCGCCCGTGCCCGGGGTGCCCTCGGGCACCTCGTCACCCGGTCGGGACGCAACGTCGCCCGGCACGATCGGCGCCATCATGCGCGACGGCCCCCTCATGGTTTCAACACCACTTTCACGCAGCCATCCTTCTTGTCGCGGAAGGTCTCGTACATGCCCGGCCCGTCTTTCAAGGACATGGTGTGCGTGATCACGAACGACGGATCGATCTTGCCTTCTTCGATCAGGCGCAACAGGTCATCGGTCCACTTGGCCACGTGGGTCTGTCCCATCTTCCACGTCAGCCCCTTGTTCATCGAGGCGCCAAACGGGATCTTGTCGACCAGTCCGCCATACACCCCGGGGATCGACAAGGTGCCGCCGGGCCGGCACACATAGATCATCTCGCGCAGCACGTGCGGCCGGTCGCTTTCGGCCATCACCGCCTGCTTGGCGCGGTCGACCATGCTGTCCAGGGACCGCGTCACGTGCGCCTCGAGGCCGACAGCGTCGATACATTTCTCGGGACCCTTCCCCTGCGTCAGCTCGCCCAGCCGATCGAGCACGCTCTCTTCATCGAAATTGATGGGGATCGCGCCGCCCGCCGCGGCCATCTGGAGACGTTCCGGCACGCGGTCGATGCAGATGACCTGCTTGGCGCCCAGCAGCACCGCGCTGCGGATGGTCATCTGCCCGACCGGGCCGGCGCCCCAGATGGCGACCGTATCCGTCGGTTCGATGTCGCATTGCACCGCGGCCTGCCAGCCGGTGGGAAAGATGTCCCCAAGGAACAGCACCTGTTCGTCGCTCAACGTGCTCGGCACCTTGACGTGCGTCGTGTCCGCATAGGGAACGCGGACGTACTCGGCCTGGCCGCCGGGGTAGCCGCCGGTCAGGTGGGTATAGCCGAACAGGCCGGCCGTGGTGTGGCCGAACATCTTGTCCGCCAGATTCTTGTTGCGGTTGGTTCGCTCGCAAACCGAAAAGTTGCCACGGCGGCACTGATCGCACTGGCCGCAGGTAATCGTGAACGGCACCACGACGCGATCGCCGACCTTGAGCTTGCGGGTCTCCTTGCCGACCTCGACGATCTCGCCCATGAACTCGTGGCCCATGATGTCGCCATGCTTCATGCCGGGCATGAAGCCATCGAACAAATGGAGGTCCGAGCCGCATATGGCGCAAGACGACACTTTCAATATCGCGTCGCCCGCATCCTCGATTTCAGGGTCGGGCGCATCGTCATACCGGATATCCTTCTTTCCATGCCACCGTAATGCTTTCATCATCGAGCTCCTTTTAGCGTTACCGGCGCCGCAACGGAAAGCGAACGAGACCGGCAGGCGGCATGACGCAATGACCATGCCGCGGTATGGTCTCGCGCACGCTTGCCAATGAGCCCTTACGCCAGGGCAAGCATTGCTCATCGTCGGAAAATATCGCTCATCGACAGGCTCGTGTCGGGCCATGCAAAGCGCGTGCAGTCGACGGCTACCGCCGCCGCATGTACTGCGCACCCGCCGAGACCGCGGACACCACCAGTACCGCCGCGGCGCCCCACAACAGCGGCCGCCCCGTTGTCGTCAAGGTCGTGTAGTAACTGCGGCTGCGAACCATGCGCGGCTCGTTCAGGCGCCCGCCTGCATCGTGTCGGGGCGCGTACAGCGCGCCTTCATGCTGTCCCGATGCCGTATCGCTGCGCTGCTGGTTGCGCATCACCGGGCCCAGCAGCAGGTCAGTCAGCTTGGGCATGCGGCGGGCAAAGGCGGACGTCATCTTCGACGCGCTGCCCACGTAGATGTCGCGTTGCGGATGCGCCGCCGCATACACAATGGCGCGCGCCACGGTCTCGGGGGCATACAGCGGAGGTGGCAGACGCGGCTCGACGTCCATGTAGTTCTTGGCGTTCTCGACAAACGACGTATCGATCGACGCCGGCTTGATCAGCGTCACCGACACCGGCAGGCCTTCGCCTTCGATCTCCATCCGCAGGGCATCCGTATAGCCCTTGACCGCGTGCTTGGACGCCGCATACGCGCCCTGCAGCGGCAAGGCCACATCCGACACTTCACTGCCCAGGTTGATGAGCGCACCGCCATGCTCGCGCAGCACTGACAGCGCCTTGAGCGAGCCGTACACCACGCCCCAGAAATTGGTCTCGAACAATTGCCGCTGGTCTTCGACCGACACCTGGTCCAGCTTGCCGAAGATCGAGACACCGGCGTTGTTCACCCAGGTATCCACGCGACCAAAACGCTCCATCGCGGCCGTCAGGATCTGATCATGGCTTTGCTGCTTGCCCACATCGACCGCGCACGAAATGGCCTCGGCGCCGTCCGCTGTCAGCGTGGCGACCAGGCTTTCGAGTGCGCTTGCATCGCGCGCAACCAGGACCAGTCTGGCCCCCTGCTTCGCGGCCAGTTCGGCGGTCGCGCGGCCAATGCCGCTGCTCGCGCCGGTGATGACCATGACTTGTTCAGATACGGGTTTGAGTTTGATCGCCATGGATATGCTCCGAAAGGGTGGCAGCCTGCGCGGGGTGGCAGGCATCGACCAGGTCGAGAGCAAGGACTGCGCCGGAGGGCGAACCTCAGGCAAGGCCAGGGATCAGACAGCGCCGGTGGCGCAGCTCATGCGGAAGGTGAAGCGGGTCTCGTCGACATTCGACACCACGTCCAGGCTGCCGCTATGGGCGCGGGCGATTTCCGAAACGATGTACAGACCCAGGCCCAGCCCTTCGGTTCGCGAGTCGGTCGCACGCACAAAAGGCTGGAACAGCTGCGCCAGGGTCTGCGGCGACATGGGCGTGCCATGGTTGATGACGGACAGTTCCAGGACGCCGCCGGTCGTCGACGCGGCCACATGGACCGGGCGGCTGGTGTCGCCATGCGTCAACGCGTTCGCAAGCAGGTTGGACAGCAACTGGCCGATGCGGCCCGGGTCGCACGCCACCGATTCGGTCATCGACAGGCTGGACGTGATCAGGCGGTCAGGCCACGCCACGCGCAGTTCGGACACCACCTGCTCGATCGTGGGTTGCAACGGTACGTTGTCTTGCCGCACCAGGCCCAGGCCGCCACCCAGGCGCCCCCGCGCAAAGTCCATGACATCATCGATCAGGCGCGCCATGCGCTGCACGCTCTTGCTGATCATGCCGACCATGGTGGACGCGCGGGTATCCAGCGGCGCGTGCGCCAGCACTTGCGCGCCCGCCGCGATCGACGCCAGCGGATTGCGCAAGTCATGCCCCAATACCGCAATGAACTGCTCCCGCAGTTCTGCCCGTTCGCGTTCGTCCAGCAAGGCGGCCTCGCTGGTGGCCAGGCGTTGCTGCGCATCCAGCTCCGACCCGATCAAATCGGCAAACAGCCGGAACATGCTGATCACTTCGTCGTTCTTGAGTTGCGCGGGACGGGGGTCGATCGCGCACAAGGTGCCGAAGAATTCTCCCGACCGCCGATAGATCGGCATCGAGATATAGCTTTGAAAGCCATAACGCGCCGGGGTGTGGTGAGTGCAAAAGTCGGGATCGGAGGCCACCTCGTCGATGACCACAGGTTCGCCGTTGGTGTAGATCTCGCTGCAGATGGTCGAATCGAGGTCAAGCTCGCCGCCCGGGTGGAGCCCGAACTGGATGTCGTCCCGCACGGCGCACGCAATCCAGCGGCTGTCTGTCACCCGCGCGACGGCGGCGAAACCCATACCCGTCACCTTGCAGATCACCGACAGGATCGTCGGAACGCCATCCAGGCGGCCGATCGCCGCCACATCCGCCTGAAGCTCGCTATCCACTTCGTTGCCTGACACCCTGTTGCGCCTTCGCAGCTACGTAATTTTGCATAATAGTGGATATCGTGAGAATTCCAGCCCACGTGTCGGTTCCGCGACGGATTAGGTCTCCACCCTCCCGGGCTAACGCACGGGCAGGAAACGAAAGAACATGAAGTTCTGCGCGTAGTTGATGCCGATCCGGCGGGTGTTCTCGCCCAGCAGGTTGGCCACCAGATCCAGCCGGCCGATCAGCGCGCCAAACTCGCGTTCAAAGCTCAGGTTCACCCCTCGCTCGGTCATCTCGTTGGCCAGCAGCAGGGGCTGCCCCGCGGCATCGCGCCGGGTGGCCAACAGCCAGGCCGCGGCTTCGACATTGCGCGCCGCGTTATAGACGTGATCGGCCGACAACAGGTCAAACGCGTAAAACCGCGTCTTGCCGTCATGGGCGGCGATGATGGTGTCGGCCATGCCGTAGACGAACGCCGCCACCCGATCGCCCGCGTAATTGGGATCCAGCGCGGCGGCCAGCAACTGGATATCGCGCAGGCCGGCCACGCTGGGCGGCGGCGTGCGCGACTCGATCGACAGGCGCACGGCCGCGATCGCCTCTTCCAGACTGCCCTTGCCGGACTTGCGCCATTCACGGGGATTGCGGCGATACAGCTTGCCCATCAGGTTGACCAGGCTCGATAGGTTGTCGCGCATGGCGATCGTCAGCGTCCGGTTGAAATCCGTCTGGGCCACCTGATCCGAGCTGAGGTCTTCGGTGCCGCGCATCGAGGGGTCGAACGGCAGGCTGGGATGCGTGGATCCGCAGCCCGCAAGAAGATGTGCTGTCAGCACGCTGATGATCAGCGCACTGACGGTGGACGCGCGTCGCGACGGTGGGCAGACAGCGCTGACGGACGGATCCGGCGCGGGCGTAGGCGTGGGCAAGGACAGAAGCGATCGGGCGGCGTGCAAAATTGCAGGCGTACGCTACAACAAAGCATCCGGCGGTGGGTGCCCGCCGCCACGCCGAGTTGTATCCAGCCGTTCCGGTGCGCCGCGGCCGGGTGCCACCCAGGCCGGCGGGCCAGGGGCTCAGCCCTCGTAGCGCTTGCCCTGGGCCAGCAGTTCCGGCGTTCCCAGCACCTCGTTCAGCCCATCGAAATCCAGCATGCGTTCGCGAAACGGCGTGGTCGTCCGGTGCGTCTTCAGGCTGCCGTAGTAATCCTGCAAGGTATGCGCCACTGCCCGCGCCGCGCCGCCCGGGAAGATGGCGATGCGGAAACCATGCCGCTGCAATTGGTCGGCATCCTGGATCGGGGTCTTGCCGCCTTCGACCATATTCGCCAGCAGCGGCACGCGGGAAGCAAAGCGTGCGCACGCGGCATCCATTTGCTCGGGCGTGCGCAAGGCCTCGATGAACAAGGCGTCCACCCCGGCTTCCAGATACTGCTCGGCCCGGTCCAGCGCAGCGTCCAGGCCTTCCACCGCAACCGCGTCGGTGCGCGCCAGGATCAGCGTGGCGGGGGAATGCCGCGCGTCCACCGCCGCCTTCAGCTTGCCGACCATTTCCCTTGCAGGGATCACCGACTTGCCGTCCAGATGTCCGCAGCGTTTCGGAAAGCCCTGGTCTTCGATCTGGATGACCGCGGCGCCTGCCCGCTCGAATCCGCGCACGGTCCGCATCACGTTCAACGCGTTGCCAAAGCCCGTATCGGCATCCACGATCACGGGCAATGCGACCCGCTCCGTAATACGCGCCAGGGTCTCTTCCACCTCGGAAAACGTGGTCAGCCCCACGTCCGATCGGCCAAGCCGCGTGTAGGCGACCGACGCGCCCGACAGATACAAGGCCTCAAAGCCGGTCTGTTCCGCAATCAGCGCGGTAAAGGCGTCGTAGACACCGGGCGCCAGCACGATGTCCGGCGACGCCAGGCGGGTTTTCAGGTCATGAGGCATGACGGGCTGTCCTTGGGTAGTTGAATCCTGCAACCACCTGGTCGCAGGTCAGGATATCGGCAATGGTCGCCAGGTCGGCCAATGACGCGGCGTGCACGGATTCCTTGAATGCCGCGCAGCCGTCCGACATGACCACCGTGTGGAACTCGCGCATGTGGGCCTCTCGTGCCGTGCTGGCCACGCCGCCGTTGGTCACGATGCCGCACACGATGACGCAATCGATGCCGGCATGCCGCAACACCCAGTCGAGTTGCGTGTTGAAGAAGGCCGAATAGGCGACCTTGGCGAATGCCACGTCGATCAATCCGTCCAGTTCGGCCACATTGGCCTGCCCCTTGCTGCCGGGTGCAAAGTCGCCGCGCTGCAAGAACGGCCGCAGCTGCAGCAGGTGCGGGGCGATCATCGGTTCGCCTCGCGCGTCCGGCCACAGCGTGAACTGGCTGGCGACCACCATGCCGCCGGCGGCCTTGACGACGCGTGCCACCTCGGCCACCCGTGGTGGCAAGGCGGCGGCCGCGGCACTGGTTGCGCCCCCGCGCGCATAGGCGCCATCGGGGGCCAGGAAATCGTTTTGCAGATCCACGATCAGGAGCGCGGTGCGCGCGCCGTCGAACGTGTGACTGTCATTGGCGGGCAGCATCGCATCAGCCATGGGTCAGCTCCTTTCCGTAACGGCGCGCCAGCTGGTTCAGCAAGCCACCCGCCTGCGCCATGTCCACCAGAAATGACGGGATCGGGGCGCACCGCAAGGTGCGTCCATCGGCGGCAAGAATCTCGGGGATGACCTGACCCTCGGTTGCCGGCACGTGCAGCGCGATGGCCTCGCCTTCCTCCAGTACGTCGACGTCCGGGCACGTGAGCAGCATCAGCCCCAGGTTGAACGCATTCCGAAAGAACAGGCCACCGTACGACGGCGCGATCACGGCTGCAACGCCCAGCGTCACCAGCGCACCCGCCGCCTGCTCGCGCGATGACCCGATGCCAAAATTCGGTCCCGCCACCAGCACGTCGCCTCTCTGCACGGTACTGGCAAACTCCGGGCGGACCGACTCCAGGCAATGGGTCGCGATCACGTCGATGCCGTGTTTCATCACATACCCGGGCGCCAGCAGGTCGGTGTCGATGTCGGCACCCAGCTTCCAGACGCGATGTCGCGCAGTGCTAGTTTGGGCATCGCTGGATGCGGATGCCGCCGTCGCATTCGATGATGCGGCCGCCGTCGCATTCGATGATGCGGCCGATGTCGCATTCGATGTCGCGGCCGATGTCGCAGTCGACATTGCGCCCGATCCTGCCGCCGATCCGGCCGTGTTCGATTCCCTGCTCATGCCAGCACCTCTCTCGGGTCAGTCACGCTGCCGCGCAGCGCCGACGCCGCCACGGTGTAGGGCGAGGCCAGATACACCTGCGCCGTGGCCGATCCCATCCGTCCCTTGAAGTTGCGCGCGGTGGTCGAGATCACGACGTCCCCATCGCCCATCGGACTGCCATACCCCGCACAGGCGCCGCACGACGTCGGGTACAGCTCTGCCCCTGCGTCGCGCAAAATCTGCAGGTCCCCCGACGCCTGGGCCGCTTCCTGGTCGCGCAGGCTGGCCGGCGCCACGATCAGGCGGACCCCGCTTGCCACCTTGCGTCCCCGCAGCACGCTGGCGGCTGCCTGCATGTCTTCCCGCTTTGCGCCGGTGCACGCGCCAATGTAGGCGACCTGAATCGCGGTACCGCGATGCGTATCCACCGGATGGCTGTTGGCCGGACTGTGCGGCGCCGCCACCATGGGTGGCAGGGTCGATGCATCGAAGTCATGCCGCGTCACGCGGGCATCCGCATCCGTAAACCACGGACCCGTGTCGACACCCGGCGCCCCATGCGCCGCCAGCCACTCGGCCGTTACCGCATCAGGCGCGATCAGTCCGACTTGCGACCCCAGCTCGGCGCTCATGTTCGACAGCGTCATGCGCTCTTCCATCGACAACGCCGTCACGGCGGGGCCGCAGAATTCCACCGCCTGGTAGTCGCCGCCGTTCATGCCGAACCGGGCCAGCATGTGCAGCATCATGTCCTTGGCCGTCACCCCTGCCGCCAGATGGCCCGACCAATGCATCTGGATCGTCTCGGGCACCCGCAACCAGATCTCGCCCGTCACGACCGCGCCCAGCATCTCGGTGCTGCCCACGCCGAACATATATGCGCCGAACGCACCGCCCGTGGGCGAATGGCTATCGCCACCCACGCACATCATGCCGGGCCGGATGTGTCCGTGCTGGGGCACCACCACATGGCAGATGCCCATGCTGTCATACACATTGGGCAGGGCCTGCTCGGCCGCCCATTCGCGCGCGATGCGGACAATGCGGCGCGAGTCGTCATCACGTTCGGGCACGTAGTGGTCCATGACCAGCACCACCCGCTGCGGATCCCAGATGTGCGCGCCCAATTGCTCCAGCATGGGCTTGAGGCGGCGGGGGCCGGACGAATCATGGAACATGGCCAGATCGACACGGCAGGTCACGATGTCGCCAGGAACGACTCGATCAGTGCCAGCGGCGCGGGCAATCAGCTTTTGCGCCAGCGTCTGGCCGGCGGACGACGTGAGGGGCATGCGTGCCTCCTGGGAATCGCGGACAAGCCCGGCGCATTCCCCCGTACGAAGGCAGCACACGGCCAGGCAACCGGCATGATGCCGGGCTGGTCATATTGTACTGTCAATAGAACAATTGTTTTTCGGGCGGAGGGCAGGGATTACCCCGCCCTGCCCGGATGCACCGTCAGGTCAATCCCGCCCCGTTGCCGGAGACGACCGATGATTTGCCACCCACACCTTGGCGTCGATATCACCGACCCGTGACAGGTCCATCTCGTATTCGTAGCGGTCGGGCCGGTACAGACCCTGCAACCACAGCACCGGGCGCTCTTCGGTGTCGAACACCACCCGGTTCACCGACAGCAGCGCCGAGCCAAGCGGCACATCCAGCGCCGTTGCCACCGCGGCGTCAGCCTGCTTGGCCGAAATGCTTTGCGTGGCGCGGCCGATATCGATGCCGCTTTCTTCCAGCAGCACCAGGATGGCTTTCTTGCCCAGCTGCTTGCGGCCCAGCCCCCGTGCCAGCGCATGCGGCACCCAGGTGGTGATGTGCGACACCGGACCCGCCCGGGTGCTGCGCACACGCACCGCACGCAGCACCTCGGCCCGCGACGCGACCTGCAACGTTTGCGCAACCGGACCGCTGGCTTCCACCGTCTCGTGCTCCAGCACCTTGACGGTCGTATCCAGGCTGGCCGCCACGATGTTGTCCAGCAGTCCTGTCAGGCGCGACGTGCTGGCCTTGACCGGCACGGCATCGTCGGGGGCATGCACACGGCGCGTGCCGCGACCGGCGGCACGCTCGATCAGCCCTTCGGCCGACAGGTTTTCAAGGGCCTTGCGCATCGTGGCGCGCGAGACGCCGAACTCCTCCATCAATTCCATTTCACCGGGGACACGAACGTCGTAAAGTCCGTCACGCAGCCGTTCTTTCAACACGAGATAGACGCTGTGGTACTTGGGGAGAGGCAGGGACTGCTGCATAGGAAATGGCACTCTGTCTTATTGTCTGTCTAATAGAACATTTGTCTTGACGCCGCGATGACACGTGCCCGACTATTTGCTTATTCCAAACAGCTGCGGGGCATGAGTCATGGGCAATCATAGTACAGGTGGGTCGGGCAAAAGGGCGCAGCCTGCGCCCCTGGCGCGCGGTGCGCAACGCCGCGCCTTCGTGCTCTCTGGCCTGGCCGTGACCGTGGCCATGACGCTGGCCGGCGCCACGTCGGCGATGGCCGCGCAGCCGGTCTATCCCGACCGCCCGATCACGCTGATCGTGCCCTTCAGCCCCGGCGGATCCACCGACATCATCGGCCGTCTGGTGGCCAACAGCCTTGGCGAAGTCCTGGGCAAGACCATCGTGGTTGAAAACAAGGGCGGCGCCGCCTCCATCCTGGGGACCGACCTGGGCGCCAAGGCGGCGCCCAACGGCTACACCCTGGTCATGACCAACGGCGCCGCCATCACCACCGGCCCGCTGCTTGGCCAGAAGACCCCCTACAAGCCGATCGACGACTTCACGCACATCATGCTGCTCGGCACCTTTCCGAATGGCCTGATCGTGCGGGCCAACCACCCCGCCAAAGACTTCAAGGAATTCCTGGACCTGGCCCGCAAGGCCGGGGGCAGCTACAACTATGGATCGGCCGGCGTCGGCTCGGCAGGCTTCCTGACCGGCGAGCAGCTCAAGCAGCGCGCCAACATCCAGATGACCCACGTGCCCTACAAGGGCACCGGCCCCGCCATGAACGACCTGCTCGGCGGCCAGATCGATGCGATCTTCAACAACATTGCCGTGGCGTCGGTCCAGGCGCGTGCCGGCAACGTGCGCGTGCTCGCCGTCAGCGGCCCCAAGCGCGTGTCGGCGTTTCCCGATGTGCCCACCATGGACGAAGTCGTGCCTGGTACGGTTGGCGAAGCCTGGTTCGGTGTCTCGGCACCGGCCGGTACCCCGCAACCCATCGTCGACACCCTGACTGCCGCGCTGACCAAAGTCATGGCCAACGCCGACTTCCGCGCCAAGCTGCTGGAACAGGGGCTGGTGTCGGTAGCCGCGCCGCAAGCCCAGTTCGTCCAGTTCATCAAGGATGAAGACCGCAAGTGGGCGCCCATCATCAAGTCCGCGAACATCAAGCTGGATTGATCGCCCGTGCCCGTCGAATACGCCCCCAAAGGCCTGGTCGGCCTGCTCACGCCGCAAGCCAATACCACCGTCGAACCGGAATACGCCATTCTTTTGCCCGCCGGCTACGCGCACATCAACGCACGCATGATGAGCGACAAGTCCAGCATCGAAGCGCGCCTGGTGGACTACGTGGACCAGCTGGACACCGCCTGCGACCAGTTCGCCAACGCGCCCATTGACGCGATTGCCGTCGGCACCACCGGCGCGTCCTATATGGTCGGCAAGGAACGCGAAGCCCGCGTGCTGGGCGAGATCGAAGCCAAGCGCGGCGTGCATGCCTTCACCGCTGCCACGGCCGTGGTCGATGCCTTGAAAGAACTCGGCGCGACCCGCATCGCGCTGGCCTCGCCCTACCCCGCCTCGCTGACGCAAGCCGGCGTGCGCTATTGGGAATCACGCGGCCTGACCGTGTCCAAGGTCGCATCCGGCGAATTGGACGACAGCCAGTTCCATCCCATTTACTCCATGAAGGCGGGTGCCGCCGGCGCCTTGCTCGAAGGCCTCGCCGACGATGCCGACGCCATCGTCATGCTGGGCACCGGCATGCCCACGCTCGGGCCTCTGCTGCAAGCCAACGTGCACTCCAAAGTTCCCGTGCTGTCCTGCATGCTGTGCCTCGGCTGGAAGGCCGTGGCCGCCTTGGCGCCTGAGCAGACACGGCTGGAAACGTGGATCCGCGGCGACCACTGGCGGGAGCGATTTGAACGCCAACAGGTGTCCGGATGAGGGCGGCCACCCCGCTCCACCCCGCACTTGCCTTCAACGTCCACCGTCCATGAAAAAGGCCGCGGCATCTTCCGATGCCGCGGCCATTTTTTTATTGCGCCCGAATCAAGCGATCTCGTTCGATTCCCTTAGCCCGGTAATCATCGAGGTTTCGAGCAAGTATTCGCGCGCCTGCACCGGGTCATTCGCCTTGCGCATCAGCCCGTGCAAGGTCTCGCGGCGTTTCTCTTCGCCACGTTCCTGCATGCGCGCCCGATTGCGGCCCGACTGCTCCAGCACGTGCTTGATGGCGATCGGACGGCGCTGCCGCTGATACTGCTCCAGCAGGTCAGCCGACTCACCTTCCAGAATCCGCTTGAGCTTGTCGCTCAGATTGAAGGCATCGTGGATACCGCCATTCATGCCCATGCCGCCACTCGGGCTGTTCACGTGCGCCGCGTCGCCGGCCAGCACGATGCGGCCGTGCACATACCGGTCCACCACACGCTGGTGGATGCGATAGGGACGGATCTCCATCACGTTATAAGGCACGTCGCGCGGATAGATGTGCTGCAGCTTGCGCTCGATCGACGGCGGGGTGATCGCCTCTTCCAGCGTCTCGCCTTCCCACGGGTACAGGCTCACTCGCCAGATACCGGGCAGCCGCAACAGGCTGAATGTGCCCGTCTCGGCCCAGCAATAATTGATGTACGAGAGCGTCGGAATATGTTCGTGAAACGGAAAATCCGTCGTCGCCAGCACGGTCGTTTCAGGAAAGGTATGCCCTTCAAACGACAACGACAGCGCATCGCGCACCGTGCTGCGCGCCCCGTCGGCGCCCACCAGATAGCGGCCCGTCAGCGTGCGCGGCGTGCCGTCCTCGGCCTGCACCTGTGCCGTGACCGACTCGGCATCCTGCGCCACCGACAGCAGCTTGTAGCCCATCAATAGTTCAACGTTCGGCAGGTTCTCGCGAATGTGTTCGATCAGGTATTCGGCCAGTTTCCACTGCTCGGTCTGCAGCCTATACGGGTGCGCCGTATCGTCCTTCAGCACCGACAGATCGAATTCCGCGTATTCGCTGGTCGCATGCATGCGCACCTGCCACGTCGGCGCCACCAGCCCTGCTTCGATCAGGCGCGGCGTGATGCCGTACGCGTCGAGCATGTCGAGCGTTGGCGGATGGAAGGTCGATGCCTTCAATGCCCGCGACACGGTCGCATCGGACTCGACCACCACCACGTCGATCCCGAAGTGCCCCAGCCGCATTGCCGTGACCAGCCCCACCGGGCCGCCCCCGACAACGATCACCTTGGGCCGGTCCGCCCCGCTCACGCCATGCCTCGGATCATCAGTGTCTTCCTGAAATCGGGAGCCCCGCCCATGCGGGATCAACCGGTCACGGCACTGCCATGACACGGGCATTTCACATGTTTTTCAATTGACCTGTCAATAGGACAAAGTGTTTGTCCCCCCATGGCGCTGCGCGCCTCCCCCAGGGGCGACACTGGCGGACTGGCGGAGCCAGATCCGCTGTGTCCTGGTGGGAACATGCGCTTTTGCGTGACAGGAGGTAGCGGGGTCAGATCGCGTAAGGTAGGCCGGTGAAGTTTTCGGAGAAGGCCAGGCGGCCGGCGTGGGTGCCGGTCAGGGTGTCCAGGTCGGCGCGTTGCAGGCGGCGTTCGAAGGCGCCTTGGCCGGGGAACTGGTGGACCATGGTGCAGAGACCGGCCGAGAAGCGCTGGACCAGCCACATGCGTTCCAGGCACAGCGCGGAGTACTGGTCGAGCACGTCGGTCGATGCGCGGCGGTAGAAATCAAGGATGCCGCGGCTCAATACTCGGATGTCGGCGACCGCGGCGTTGAGCCCCTTGGCGCCGGTGGGCGGCACGATGTGCGCGGCGTCGCCCGCCAGGAACAGGCGGCCGTGCTGCATGGGCTCGGACAGGAAGCTGCGCATGCCGGTCACGCCCTTCTGGGTAATGCGGCCCTCGATCAGCGGCGGCATGTCGTCGACGTCCAGTCGTTCGTGCAGGGTGTGCCAGATCCGGTCATCGGACCAGTTCTCGGGCTTGTCGTCGGGCGCGCATTGAAGATACAGGCGGCTGACGGTAGACGAACGGAAACTCAACATCGCAAATCCCGATTCATGACAGCCCCAGGTCACGGTCGGGGCGGCAGGCGGGACCTCGGCCAGGATGCCCAACCACGCGAATGGGTAGATGCGGTCGTAGCTGGTCCGCGCGTCCGCGGGCATGGCCTCGCGGCTCAGGCCGCGAAAGCCGTCGCAGCCGGCCACGATGTCACAACGCAGCTGATGGGGTTCGCCATCGACTTCGTAATGCACCACCGGCCGGCTGGTTGTCAGGTCGTCCAGCTGCGTGACGGGCGTGTCGAACCACACCTGCCCCCCTGCTTCCAGCCTGGCGCGGATCAGGTCGGTCACGACCTCGTGCTGGGGGTACACCATCACCTGCCGGCCACCGGTCTCGTGCGTAAAGTCGATCAGGTGGGACCGGCGTCCGAATCGGAAATCGATCGCCGTCTGCGGCATGCCGCGCGCCGCCATCCCCGCGCCCAGGCCGGCATCCCGCAGGGTGTCGACGGTGCCCTGCTCCAGCACGCCGGCACGCAAGCGGCTTTGTACATGGTCCTGGCTTCGGTGCTCCAGCACGACAGACTCGATCCCTTCCAGATGCAGCAGGTGCGACAGCAACAGTCCCGCCGGGCCACCCCCGACGATCGCGACCTGCGTCCGGTCTGTCCGCGTCATGGCCGCTCCTCCAGCGTGATGAGGCCCATGCCTGTCGTCATCGGTGCGTAGTAGTTGCGGTGCACACGCGACGCACCGGCCGACAGGGCACCGCGCATGACCAGCCACATGATGAGTTCGATACCTTCTGCACCGAACCGCTCCATGAATTCCTGATGCGTCAACGCCGCCAGGCTGTCGGGATCGGTTTCGATCCGGTCCAGGAAGTTCTGGTCCCAGGCTTCGTTCATTTCGCCAAAGTGTTTTCCCGTCAGCTGGTGCGACATGCCACCCGTGCCCAGGATCACGACCTTGATGTCCTTGGGATAGCTGTCGACCGCACGACGGATGGCCTGCCCCAGGCGCAGGCACCGGCGTGCCGTGGGCAACGGGTGCTGCAGCACGTTGACCGCAATCGGCACCGATGCGACCGGCCAGGTGTCGTCGTGGTCGAAACACAAATGCATCGGCACCAGAAAGCCGTGCTCGACCCGCATCTCCTGGCACACCGTGATATCGAATTCGTCGTACACCAGCGACTCGCACAGGTGCTGCGAAAACTGCAGATCGCCGCGAATGGCAGGGAACGGCCGGGTGCCAAAGCCCTCGTCTGCAATGGCGTAGCTGTCCGCTGCGCCGACTGCGAAGGTCGGGTATTTGTCAAAGAAGAAATCCGCGCCATGGTCGTTGTAGACCATGATCGCGACATCGGGCTTGATCTCTTTCAGCCATTCGCGCACGGGCACGTAGGCATCGAACAGCGGCCGCCATGCAGGCGTGGCCTGCTTGCCGCGGTCATGCGCCCCGCCAATCGACGGGACATGCGACGTGCCGATTCCAGCAATGAGGGTGCCCATGTCAGACCGCTCCGTGATCGTTGCGTGTTTCAAGGAACTGCTCGTAGGTTTCACCGCGCATGGATGCGCCCATGCGGTACAGACCGTTGCCGGTGACGACGCCCAGCTTGAGCAGGAAGTAGATGTTGGCGCCTGCGTCGAGCAGGCCGCCAAAATCGCGGGCCAGTACGAGCGCCTTCTGTTCCGGGCTAAGGTCATAGGCCGCCAGGTAGGCCTCTTCATCCGCCTGGTAGGCCGCCCTGTTCTCGGGCGAGGTCAGGGAATTGCACATCTTGTTGATGCGATAGCCCGCCCACGACAGGGGCAGGTCGAACACCAGCGACTCGTTGATGGGCCGCGATCGGTCTCGTTGAGGTGTCGTCATGAAGGCATTCTCCAGTGGGGGCCAGACAGCATCGTTGCAACGGGCAAGCCAGTGTCGGGACGGCGGCGTGCAAGGGCCCGGGACGTCTTGCCGCTGTCAGGCTTTTTATGGAGAATGACTCTAGCGCCCAACCGATTGATTGTTCTATACAACTTCCGCCAGCCGGGGTCATGACCATGTCTTTCAAACACCCCACTGTCTGCAACGACCTGCTGAACTATCGCCTGGCGCGCCTGCTCGGCAGCAGCGGCGCACCAATCATCCGCATCTGCGAGGGGCGCTACGGCATCACGCGCAGGGAATGGCGGCTGATCGCGATGCTTGCCGACTTCGGGCCGTTGTCGCCCTCCGCGCTGGCCGACCACGCGCATACCGATCGCCCGCTGGTGTCGCGCGCGATCAATGATCTGGTCGACAAGGGACTGGTGTCGCGCATCGTGTCGCCCGACGACAAACGCCGTGCCAGCGTCGCGCTGACCGACAAGGGGCGCGAGCTGCACGGCGAACTGTTTCCACAAACGGCGACCATCAATGCAAGCGTGCTGGCCTCATTGAGCGAAGAGGAACTGAAGGTGTTCGACCACGCGCTCGACGTGCTGACCGAGGCGGCGGCCCGCCTGAACCAGGAATATGCATTGACTGAGAGAGCCGACCGCCATCGTGGCGGCAGCCGCCGCCACCTGCACGGTCAGGCTACGGCGACCACACTCAGCGACCTGTGGTGAGCCCCGAGGTGCGCGTCATCCACCGACTTCATTTGCCTGCGCCGGTTGCCTTGATCAGGCGTCCCCACTTGCTTGCTTCGTCCTTCTGGAACGCGGCAAGCTCGTCGGGCGTGGTCGCGGCGAGCGTCACCCCTTCCTGGATGAACGTATCCCGAATGGCCGGTTGCGCCAGCGCGCGGCGCATCTCCTGGTTGAGTTTGGCAACGATCGCATCGGGCGTGCCCTTGGGCGTATACAGCGCGAACCACAAGGCGATCTCGTAGCCCGGCACGCCCGCCTCATTCATGGTCGGCAAGTCGGGGGCCGAAGGCGAACGTTCGCGGCTGGTCACGGCCAGGCCTTTGAGCTTGCCCGACCGCACCAGCGGCATGCCGATCGCGACCGAATCGAACACCATATCGACATGGTTGCCCATGACATCGGCCAACGCCTGCGCGGGGCCTTTCGCGGGCACGTGGACCATGTCGATACCCGCCAGCATCTTGAAGTATTCGCCTGCCATATGACCTGAGGTTCCCACGCCTTGGGAACTGTAATTCAGGCTTCCGGGGCGGCTCTTTGCCAGCTTGACCAGGTCCTGCACCGAATTGACGGGCAACGCCGGATTGACCAGCAGCACACTGGGCACGGTCGCAAGCAGCGTGACAGGTTTGAAGTCCTTCACGGCGTCGTAGGGCAGCGGTTCGAGCAGCGTGACGTTGATGGCGTGCGTGGCGTGCGTACCCATCAGCACCGTATAGCCGTCACCCGGCGCCTTGGCGGCCAGGTCGGCACCGATGGTGCCGCCTGCCCCGCCGCGATTCTCGACCACGACCGGCTGCTTCCACGATTCGGTCATTTCGTGCGCGAGCGAGCGCGCCAGTTTGTCGGTCAGTCCCCCCGCCGTGAAGGGCACGATGAACCGGATAGGCTTGGACGGATAAGGTTCCGCCGATTCTGCGTGGACCTGCGGACAGGCTGCGGCGGCAACCATGGCCAGTGGCATCAGCCAGTGCCGGGCGCGCGCCTGCAGTGCTGCGGAAAGACGAAGATGCGACATGATCTGCTCCTTGGATGGGACGACGGAAAGCTTGCGTACGGTGGGCAAATCAGGCGGACACGTGCCGGGGCAAGCCAGCGTCGGCTTCGGCCTCGGCCAATTTTTCGATCTTGCGGCGTGCTCGTGTCGGACCGGTATCGATGGCCAGCCAGGTGTGCTGACGCTTGCCGGTGGCGTCCTGCTCGCGCTGGATGGCGGTCACGACGACGTTGTCTTCCTCGAATGTCGCGCTCATCGCAGCAACGAGCCGGGCTTCCAGCGCCGCATCGCCCACACCAAAGTTCCGGACATGCATCCAGAAGAAGTGGGTCGATTGGTCGGACTCCGGGGTCAGGAATTTGTAGCTGTAGGCGCGCAGCCCGCGATCCATATTGGCCTCGGTATGCGCCTGGCCCGCGTCCATCGTGACCACGTCCACCCGCGACACGCAGGGCGGATAGAAGATGTAGCGCTGGCACCGGTCGGTCAGGCCGGCGAACTTGCCGTTGACGCGGTCGGCGGGCGGCGGTTCGGCATCCACCGTCCAGCGATAGGCGACGATGAAGTCGTCTTCCTCTTCGATAAGGATGGGCACGTCGCTGGAAGCGGGATTGCCGATGGTGCGCGGGTGCACGAAGGTGGTGTGCGCGGGGTCTTGCAGGTTTTCGACGATATTCAGGTAGTGGGATCCATGCCGCTGGTAGTCGCCCCACACCACCGCCCAGCCGTCTTCCTCGAAGCGCTGAACGGGAATGATGCGATCCGGATCGGCCTCTTCGGGCTGCCCCATCCAGATCCATGTCGCACCGTACCGTTCGACCAGCGGAAAGTGGCGCACACAGGCGGTCGATGGAATACGGGACTGCCCGGGCACGTGGACACAGGTGCCCGCTGCGTCGTAGCGCAGGCCGTGATAGCCGCACTCGATCGTGTCGCCCACCACCCTTCCCATCGACAACGGAAGCAGCCTGTGCGCGCACCGGTCAAGCAACGCAACAGGCGACCCATCTTCTTTCCGGAATGCCACGATGGGCTCATCGAGCACACGGCGCGCCAGCGGCGTGCGGCCGATTTCGCTGGACCACGCCAGCACATACCATGCATGTCTTACCACGCTTTCCACCTTGCCGCCCTCCCGATACCTTCAGGTTCACCGGTTGCCTGCAGGCATGGCAACCTCGATTGGGCGGACTCTAGCTTGCGTCCGAACGATTGTTCTATACAACTATCCGGCGCTGGAAAGCCGTGTCACGCGGAGGTGCGCGCACGCACCAAAATGGTCCGGGGCGCGGCGACCTCGACGCACTGTTTGCCCGTGCGGCGGCAGTGGTCCTGCGCGCGCCAGAAGCTGCCATGCCCGATGCACCCCGTCTGGCAAATCACCAGGTCGGCCTGCACCAGGCTGGCTTCGAGCACGGCCGGGTCGGCGTCGTCCGCGCCATCGTGCTGCAGGAAGCGGCCGCCCGACGTTTCGATCCAGCGCCGCGTGGCGATGCCGTCGGCGGGGTCCTGTCCGATCCACAGCACCGCCCGCTTGCGCACGTTGATCGCCGGCAGCGGCAACGCGGGTGAAGTTGCCGCTGCGACGGCAGACGCCGCGCCCCGCGGCTGCCCCCACGGCTGCCCCCACCCCCGGGCGCGTTCGCGCGTCAGGGCCTGGATGCGATGCACCAGCATGTCGATGTGGCGCACCAGCGCCAGCCGGCGGGGCAGGCCCGGAATGCTGTTGGCCAGCGCGGCGTGATCCTCGCGCGCGAAGGCCAGGGCCGTGTCGCGCGCGATCACCGCGGCGCGCAGGCGCATGATCTCGGCATCGCGATCGTCGATGGCCTGTTGCCGTTCCTGCAGCAGGCGCGAGCAGCGCTTCTGCACGCGACCGTAATGCCGCAGCAGACGGGCGTGTTCATCGATGATCCGTTCCATGTCGACGGTGATTGGCATGGTGCGCTCCCAGGGTCAAGCCACGGAGTATAAATGAGAATCATTCGCTAAAACTCCACTAGGTCCCCCGCCGGGTATCATCGCGGGTTACCCCGCCCTCCCCCTGGCAACGATACGTGGACACCCTGACCCCATTGCGCGCCGGCCAGCTTGCCGGCATCCAGCGTCTGAGCCTGTCGGCCGGCCTGACCGAGATTCCCGACGAGGTCTATGGCCTGGCGGACAGCCTGGAAATCCTGGACCTGTCGAACAACGCCTTGCGCGATCTGCCGCATGACCTGTCGCGACTGACGAAATTGCGCGTCATCTTCCTGTCGAACAATGCCTTCGAACACGTGCCCGAAGTCCTGGGGACCTTGCCCTCGCTGACCATGGTCGGCTTCAAGGCCAACCGCATCCGCCATCTGCCCGCCGCGTCGCTGCCGCCGCACCTGCGCTGGCTGATCCTGACCGACAACGATCTTGACACCCTTCCCGATGCGCTGGGCCACTGCACCGATATCCAGAAGCTGATGCTGGCCGGGAACCGGCTGTCGGCCTTGCCGAACAGCATGGCGGCCTGCCACAAGCTGGAACTGCTGCGCATTGCCGCCAACCGGTTTGAATCCCTGCCCGACTGGCTGTTCGACCTGCCGCGCCTGTCGTGGCTGGCGTACGCCGGCAACCCGTGCTGCCGGATGGATGACGCGGCCGTGGCGGCGCAGGCGCGGGTCGGCGCGGTGTCCTGGAATCGGCTCGCCCTGAAACAGGTGCTGGGACAAGGAGCGTCGGGCGTGATTCATCAGGCGGACCTGATGGCGGACACCGGTTCGCATGACAGCGCGGCGGCCATGCCCCGTAACGTCGCCGTCAAGATCTACAAGGGCGCGGTGACCAGTGACGGGTCGCCCGAAAGCGAGATGGCGGCCTGCGTCGCCGCCGGCGCCCATCCCCATCTGATCCCGCTGGAAGCAACACTGGCCGACCACCCGGCCGGCACGCCGGGCCTGGTCATGTCGTTGATCGACCCGGGCTTTACCGACCTGGCGGGGCCGCCCAGCCTGGCCAGTTGCACGCGCGACGTGTACGCACCGGGCACCGTGTTCACGGTGGAGACTGCCCGCCGTATCGCCGCCGGCATTGCGTCAGCCGCCGCGCATCTGCATGCGCTGGGCATCATGCACGGCGACTTGTATGGCCACAATATTCTGCGCAACACGCAAGGCGACAGCCTGCTGGGTGACTTCGGCGCAGCGTCGTTTTATGCCTTGGGCGACGCGCAGCGTGCAACGGCGCTGCAACGCCTGGAAGTCCGCGCGTTTGGTTGCCTGCTGGAAGAATTGATCGCGCAGGTGGATCCGGAAGCCGCCGCGCCAGGCGACAAGCAGGCCTCATCGCGGCTTGCACGCATGATCGCCCTGCGCGACGCCTGCCTGTCACCTGTGCCCACCCAGCGCCCTTTGTTCCCGGAGATCGCGGCAGCGCTGGCCGAATAAATCCGCGCCGACGCAGACCGCACCGGGTTTGTCACCGTCGACACAGGTGGTTCAGCTCTTCATCTTGCACAAGCCCTGGTAGGCATCCTGATAGTCCTTCAACGGCGTGGCCAGGGTCTTGAGCGAGTTGCGGCCCTGCGCGTCTTTTGCGACCTGCACGACGTGCATGGACTGCACCGGAAAGTGGTTGGTGCCAAAGCGGAAGTTCCCGCGCACGGACTTGAAGTCCGCCGCCTTCAGTGCCGCGGCAAACGCCTTCTTGTCGTCGACCTTGCCATTGACTTTGGCAATCGCCGAATCCAGCAACTGCGCAGCGTCGTAGCTCTGCGCCGCATAGTTCGACGGAATGCGTTTGTACTTCGCCTCGAAGGCCTGCACGAAATTCTTGCTGGCCGCATTGTCGAAGTCAGGCGCCCAGAAGCTGCCGCTGACCATGCCGACCGCCGCATCGCCGATGGCAGGCAAGGACAGCGCGTCCACCGTGAACACCGACAACAGCGGCAGGGTCTTCATCAGGCCCGCCTGCGCATACTGCTTGGCGAACGCGATGCCCAGGCCGCCGGGAAAGAACGCAAACACCGCATCGGGTTTGGCAGCCGCGATTTGCGAGAGCTCCGCCGCAAAGTCCAGCTGCGACAACGAGGTGTAGACCTCGTCAACCACCGGCGTCGTATAGAAACGCTTGAAGCCCGCCACCGTGTCCTTGCCCGCCTGGTAATTCGGCGCCATCGTCACGACCCGCTTGTAGCCCTTTTCCTGCGCATACTTGCCAATGGCTTCGGCGGCCTGGTCACCCTGCCATGACGTGATGAACTGATACGGCGAACACTGCGCGCCCGCAATCTGCGACGGCCCCGCGTTCGATCCGATCAGGAACACTTCCTTGTCGGTGATGGTCTTGTGCACGGCCATCATGACGTTCGAGAACGACACGCCCGTAATGATGGACACCTTTTCGCGCTCGATCAGCCGGCGCGCCACCTGGTTGGCGACCTCCGGCTTCATCTGGCTGTCTTCCTTGATCAATTGGATCGGGTAGCCGCCCAGCTTCCTGCCATTGCGTTCCACCAGCAGCTTGAAGCCGTCCAGCTGATCCTGCCCCACCCCCGCTGTCGATCCCGACAGCTCGCCAATGAAGCCGATGCGGATCGGCGCGGCACCCGCGGCCGCAGCCGGCGCCGCCCCTTGCGCCCCCGCCGCCGTTGCCGCACAGCCCATGGCTGCCACCGCGACTGCAATGGCACCCTTTGCCTTGTTCCACGTTCCTGTCATGCCTGTCTCCTGCCTGCCTTGTTGGCGTATCGCAGCGTGTGTGCGGTCGCTGTTGTCGTCGTGCAAAAAAACCCGGTCAGGCGGTCTGTTCCGCTTCGGCCTGCAAGCGCCGCGTAATCGCGCGGCGCATCCGCACCGGCCCCAGGTCGATGCTCAGCAGCACCGGCTTCAATGACCAGAAGTCGGCATCGCCGATCGCTTCCTGCTGCGCGTCGATGATGGGCTTGTCCTGCATCTCGAAGGCGTAACGCCGCAGCGCCCGGAACTTCTCGTCCGTTTCCGGGGACATGCGCGTGCCGATCGGCATGGCCGCGGCAAAGTGGTAATGGGTGGTGCGTTCGGTCTCGGGCGTCAGGATGTGCACGCCGTAATACCAGCCGTGGTCTTCGCGCTGCGCCGCGCCTGCCTCGTGCACGCCCGAATCCAGCAGGAAGCAGCTGGGTGGCATCCACAGCATCCGGGTCCACATGTCGACCGGCTTGCCATCCTGGCGGTACAGCATGTTGAAGATGCCCGGCGGCGTGACGGAAGGCATCCAGCGGTTGCACAACAGATGGTCGCCCTCTTCTTCCACCACCTGGTCGGCGCCCGCCTGCTCGGGGCTGCCCAGGTAGCCGTCGTGCAGGTAGGTGATGTGGCTCAGATCCAGCAGGTTTTCACCCATCAGCTCGTAGTTGGCCTGGATGTGCAGATACCCGCGGCTGCTCGTGAACGCCGCCGTGTCGTCCAGCACGCCGTAGTCCGGAATCAGGGACGCGTCGGCCGGCGCATCGCCCATCCAGATCCACATCATCCCGTGCCGCTCATGCACCGGATAGGCCGCCACGCGCGCCGCTTCGGGCACGCGCCCGTCGCCATGCGGGTTCTTGACGCACCGGCCCGAACAGTCGAACTGCAGCCCGTGATAGAGGCACTCGATGCGATCGTCAACGATCTTGCCCAGGTGCAGGGGGATGAAGCGATGCGCGCAGCGGTCTTGCAGCGCGACGGGCGTGCCGTCCGCCTTGCGATAGAACACCACGCGTTCGCCCAGCAATTGCCGATGGAACATTTCGCCAGCCTTGACCTCGTCGGCCCAGCCCGCGACATACCAGGCGTTCTTGATGAAAGCCATGTGTCACCTCCACTATCGTTATGTGCTGAAATCCTATCACATACAGAGTGAACGGTTTGTTTTATTGCGGACGAATGGCGCGGTGATTACCCGAAGGGCTGAGGCTATACTCGCCGCATGCCCGCCCAGCCCTCGCCCGCCCCCGCCCTGCCCCCTCGCCGCAAGCAGGAAGACCGCACGCGCGAGGCCAAGGAAAAGTTGCTGTCCGCAACCATTGATGTCTTCATGCGGTCAGGCTACAGCGGCCTGACCACGAAGGAAGTCGCGCGCACGGCCGGGCTGTCGAACGGCGCGTTGATGCATCACTACGCCAACAAGGCGGAATTGGTGGTTGCCGCCACCGCGGCCATCTACGACGAAGCGATTGTGCGCGGGCAGCGCGTGGCGCGCAGTGCCGAAGCCGGCCGCAAGCCGATCGAAGGCTTCATTGCTGACTGCCTGAGCGTGTATTTCGACTGGCCGTTCATTGCCGCGCTGGAAGCCATCGTGGCGGCGCGGACCGACCCGGAACTGATGGCGCGCATCCTGCCGGTCATGGACCATTACCGGCAGTCCACCAACGCATTGTGGCTGGACGTGTTTCGCGACGCGGGGCTGACCCCGAAGGAAGCGCGGCTGGTGCTGAACCTGACGCTGAACATGATCCGCGGCATGGCCGTGAACCGCATGTGGCAGCAGGATGAATCGCACTACCGCGCGTACCTGAAGGACTGGGTCAAGCTGGTGCACGAGCGCTATCCGGCGCTCGCCGCGAAAGAAGGCTGAGGGCGCCCTGCCCGCAACGCCTTCAGGCGCCCCCTTCCCCTTATTCCGCGTCGGGCTGACGCGACGGATGCGCCGCCTGGAACGCCGGCACGGCCTCGCAGGCATCCACAATCGCCGTCACGGTCGGATACGGCGTCAGATCCAGCGCAAACCGCTTGGCATTGAATACCTGAGGCACCAGGCAGCAGTCCGCCAGCGTCGGCGTGTCGCCAAAGCAGAACTGCCCACGGCGCGGGGACGCCGACAGCTCCGCTTCCAGCCCCGCAAGGCCCAGGCCCAGCCAGTGATGGATCCACGCCGTCTTGGCCGCTTCGTCCAGGCCCAGCGTACCGGTCAGGTACTTCAGTACGCGCAGGTTGTTGATCGGATGCATTTCGCATGCGATCAGCATGGCCAGCTGGCGTACATAGGCACGGTCGCCCAGGTCCGACGGCAGCAGGGGATGTTCGGGATACGCCTCTTCCAGGTATTCCAGCATCGCCATCGACTGATGGATTTCGTGGCCCTGGTCATTCAGCACCGGCACCAGCGCATGCGGGTTCCTGGCCCGAAAGGCCGGCGCGAACTGCTCGCCACCGTTGCGGGTCAGGTGCACAGGCACGTAGTCATAGGGCAGCCCCTTCAGGTTCAGGGCGATACGGACGCGGTACGCCGACGAGCTGCGAAAGTAGTTGTGCAGCACACGGTCAGTGGCTGGCGCGGCGTGGGCCATGGTCAGACTCCAAGATAGGTATGGATGATGTGGGTTTCGCCTCGCAAGGCGGCGGACGTCCCGTTCCAGACGTCCTTGCCCTTTTCGAGCACGTAGTGGCGGTCGGCAAAGTCCATCAGTGCACCGACATTCTTGTCGATCACGATCTGGGCGAGGCCATCCCGCTTGAGTTCGGTCAGGGCCTGCCATATTTCCGCGCGGATCAATGGCGCCAACCCTTCCGTGGCTTCATCGAGCACCAGGATGCGGGGATTGGTCATCAATGCGCGTCCGATCGCCAGCATCTGCTGCTCGCCGCCCGACAACTGCGACCCCAGATTATCGCGGCGCTCTTTCAATCGCGGGAAAAAACCGTAGACGCGGTCCAGGCCCCAGGACGTCTGACCGCCCGCTTTCGCCATGCCGCCGGTGGCCTTGGCCAGGCGCGCCGTGGCCACCAGGTTTTCTTCCACCGACAGATTGCTGAAGACCTGCCGACCTTCGGGCACCAGCCCCAGGCCCATCCGTGCGATGCGATGGGACGGCAGGCCTACGGTCGATTCCCCTGCGAAATGCATGCTGCCGGATGTGGTGGGCAGCAGCCCGAACAGGCATTTGACGGTGGTGGACCGCCCCATGCCGTTGCGTCCGAGCAGGGTCACGACTTCGCCCTCGCGCACGTCGAACGACACGCCGAACAGGGCCTGCGCATTGCCGTACGACGCATGCAGGTCGCGCACTTCCAATAGTGTTGTCATCGTGGATTCCTCAGGCGGCTGGCGTCATGCATGAGCCGTATCGCCCAGGTACACGGCGCGTACCTCGGCATTGTTGCGGATCTCATCGGGCGTACCCGACACCAACGTCTTGCCATACACCAGCACCGTGATCCGGTCGGCCAGCTTGAACACCGCGTCCATGTCGTGCTCGATCAGCAGGATGGCGTAACGCTGCTTGAGCCGATGCAGCAAGGCCACCACCGCGGCGGATTCCTGCGAGCTCATGCCGGCCATGGGTTCGTCCAGCAGCAGCACCGTCGGCTCGGCGGCCAGGGCCATGGCCAGTTCCAGCTGCCGCCGCTCGCCGTAGGCCAGGGATGCCGCCGAGACCGCCGCGCGGCCCGACAATCCGGTGTCTTCCAGAGCCTCCCGCGCACGTGCGACCAGGTCGGCGCGGCCCAGCATCGGGCGCCAGAACCGAAAGGCGTGTTCCTTGGCGCCCAGCGCCGCGAACACAACGTTTTCCAGCACCGTGAAGTCCTCGAAGATCGACGTGATCTGGTAGGACCGCAGCAGGCCCTGGCGGGCGCGCTGGGCAATGTCCTGTCCCGTCACGTCCTTGCCCGCGAACAGCACCTTGCCCGAGTTGGATCGCAGTTCGCCCGACAGCTGGTTGATCAGTGTCGTCTTGCCCGCGCCATTCGGGCCGATGATGGCGTGGACCTCATTGGCGCGGATGTCGAGCGACACCGCGTCAGTCACCAGCAGGCCGCCATAACGCTTGACCAGGGCCTCGGTTTGCAGCAACACGGGGTTCATGGCGACACCTCCGCCGGCAGTGAGCCGGCAGGCGACGCCTTGGACGCCACCTGGCGTGACCGCCGCTCGCTCAATGACACCAGAAACCCCTGGATGCCCGCGCGGCCTAACAGACCGACAAGTACGATAATCGGACCAAAGATCGCCATCCAGTATTCGGTCACCATCTTCAGGATCTCTTCCATGCCGATAAAGGCCAGCGCGCCCAGCAAGGGGCCAAAGACCGAGCCCATGCCGCCCAGCACCACCATCACGATCAGGTCACCCGACACGACCCACGACAGGGTGCTGGGCGACGCAAAGGCGTTCAGGTTGGCCAGCAGCATGCCGGCGATGCCGCACAACACCGCCGACAGCACATACGCCGTCAGCTGGTAGTTGCGCGCGGGTACGCCCAACGCGTTGACCCGGCGAAAATTCTGCCGTCCGCCGCGCAGCACCATGCCAAAGGGCGCGACACGCAAACGCGCCATCCACCAGGTCAGTCCGATCAGCACGGCCAGCGACACCAGGTACACGGTGTAGACGCCGCCCAGATCCAGCCCGAGCAGGCGGCTGGTCGCCACGATGCTGGTGCCGTCATCACCACCGTATTGCTTCAGGCTGACGAACAGGAAATAGCCCATCTGTGCAAAGGCCAACGTGATCATGATGAAGGCGATGCCCGACGTGCGCAGGCTGATCGCACCCGTGACCAGGCCCAGCACCGCGCAACAGCCGATACACAGCGCCAGATGCACCCATCCGTTGTCGATGCCATGAAAGGCAGGGATCGCGACGCTATACGCGCCCACGCCAAGGAACAGCGCATGCCCCAGGCTGACCAGACCGCCATAACCCAGCGCCAGGTTGAGCGCGGTGGCCGCGATCGCATAGATCACGATGCGGGCGAAGAACGCGACCCAGAACACTTCGCCCGTGGCCCACGACGCCACCGGCACCGCCAGCAGCAAGGCAAAGACCAACAGCGGCACGACGACCGGCAGACGCCAGCCCGACGACGAGGTAGCCATCATTTTTTCCCCACTGGAAAGAGACCCTGCGGACGCACGGCCAGCACCACGGCCATGAGCACATAGATCAGCATGGACGCCAGCGCGGGGCCGGCGGCGTTGGCAATGTCGCGCGCCATCATCTCCCGCATCATCAGAGGCAGGAAGACCCGGCCCAGGGTGTCGGCCACGCCGACCACCAGGGCGGCATAGAACGCGCCGCTGACCGACCCGATGCCGCCGATCACGATCACGACCAGGGTCGTGATCAGCACGGGTTCCCCCATGCCTGACTGCACGGACAGCAAGGGTCCGGCCATGACACCCGCCAGCCCGGCCAGCGCCGCGCCCAATGCGAACAGGATGGCGTTGAGCAGCTTGATGTTGACCCCGAGCGCGCCCACCATCTGCGGATTGAGCGACCCGGCGCGGATCAGCATGCCCAGCCGCGTCCGGTGCATCAGCGCATGCGCCCCGACCGCCACCAGCAGGCCGACCGCGATGATCGCGAACCGGTAGGCCGGATAGGTGATGCCCATCAGGTCGACCGTGCTGTCGAGCCAGCCCGGCACCGGCAGGAAGTACGGCTGCGATCCCCAGATCAGCCGCACGATCTCGTTGAAGAACAGCACCATGCCGAAGGTGACAAGCACATGGTCCAGGTGATCGCGGTGATAGAGCCGCGACACCGCCACCCGCTCCAGGATCATGCCCAGCGCCACACAGCCCGCGATCGCCGCGACCACGGCCATCGTGAAGGACTGCGTGAAGTTATAGGCGCTGGCCGCAAAGTAGGCGCCCATCATGTAGAGCGAGCCATGCGCCAGGTTCACGAAGCTCATGATCCCGAACACCAGCGTCAGGCCGGCCGCGAGCAGGAACAGCAGGACGCCGTACTGCAGCCCGTTCAGCAATTGCGTCAGCAACAGGTTGAGGGTCATGGCCGTGTCCTAGCGCGCGGCGCACTTGGCGTAGTAGGCGTCCTTGTGGTTCGCCAGGGTCACGCCCAGTTCCTTGACCACGGGCTGCGGGCTGCCCTTGCCCACTTCAAAGGCGTAGTAGTTCTGCACCGGCAGGTTGTTCGTGTTGAAGCTGAACGGGCCGCGCACCGACTTGAATTCCGACCCGGCCGCCTTGACCGCGGCCGCAAAGGCTTTCTTGTCGGACGTGTTGCCGCCCGCCTTGGCGACAGCCACATTGAGCAGCTGGGCCGCGTCGTAGGCCGTGGCGGCGTATTCGCTGGGCACGCGCTTGTAGCGGGCCTGGAAGGCATCCACGAAACGCTTGTTTTCGGGCGTGGCCAGGGCGGCGTCCCACATCGCGGTGTAGATGCTGCCGACCGCCGCGTCGCGCTGCGAAGGCAAGGTCGTGCCGTCGATCGTGAACACCGAGAACAGCGGCGTCTTGGCCATCAGGCCGACCTGGCTGACCTGCTTGACGTAGTTCACGCCCATGCCGCCCGGATAGAACACAAAAACGGCGTCGGGCCTGGCGGCTTGCAGCTGGGAAATTTCGGCCGAGTAGTCGGTCTGCCCCACCTGCGTGTAGACCTCGTCAACGATCTCGCCCTTGAAGAAGCGCTTGAAGCCTTGCAGCATGTCCTTGCCGGCCTGGTAGTTGGGCGCCATCAGGTAGACCCGCTTGTAGCCCTTGTCCTGCACATACTTGCCCATGGCTTCGGCCGCGCCGTCGTTTTGCCACGCGGTCGAAAACACGTTGGGCGCGCAGGCCGGTCCGGCGACGGGCGACGGGCCGGCATTGGTGGCGATGGCCACCGTGCCGGAATCCACGATCTGCTTCAGGCCGGCCATCATGACGTTGGAAAAGCCCAGGCCCACGATCGCATCCACCCGATCCTTCTCGATGAACTTGCGGACGATCTGGTTGCCGATCTCGGGCTTGAGCTGGTCATCTTCCTTGAAGACCGTGACGGTCTTGCCGCCAAACTTGCCGCCCAGCTGCTCGACCGCGAGCGTGAAGCCGTCGATCTGATCCTGGCCGACCGCGGCCTGGCCACCGGTCAATGGCGCCGAAAAACCGACCTTGACCTGTGCCTGCGCGGCGCCCGTGGCGGCCAATGTTGTAAATGCTGCGGACAGCAGTACCCCTTGCATGGTGTTCATGCCTAGTCTCCGTACCTGAGTTGTGATTGTTGTCAACGCGCGCCAGACGGCGCGCGGTGGGTCAGGGCAGCTCGACGAGCACCCTGCCGTCTTCGACCTTGATCGGATAGGTCCTGACGTCTTCCGTCAGCGGCGCGCACATGGCCTTGCCGCTACGGATGTCGAAGCGGCCCTGGTGCAGCGGGCATTCGATCTCGTGGCCTTCCAGGAAGCCATCGCACAGGCGTGCGTGGCCGTGCGTACAGATGTTGTCGGTGGCGTAGACCTCGCCTTCGACCCCGTACAGCGCCAGGCTCTTGCCGCCCAGATCCACGCCGATCACATCGTCGTCGGGTATGTCGTCGCGTGCCGCGACATCCAGCCATTGCGTCATGGGAGCGTCCTCAGATGGGATAGATCATTGAGTTCGGAATCATTTCCGAGTCGTAGATGCAAAAGCGTTGTTCGAAACGCAGACCGTCTTCGGTCGTGCGCAGGCGGTCCAGATAGCGGCCGACATTGAAGACGGTCGACTCGCCATCGAGCTTGGTGCGAAACACGGCGTAGTTGGCTTCGCTCACGATCACGCCGTCTTCGGCGCTCAAAATGCGCGGCGCCGACACGATATGCCGCTGGTAGTACGGGTCGTGGAACAGCGTCTCCTTGATGCCGTATCCACGATCGCGCAGCATGCCGCGGCTCAGGAACCACATGGTCGCGAGCGGAAAGCCGCGTTCAAAGTTTTCCCGCGGCTGGACCTTGTATTCGCAGGTCTCCAGGAACAGGTCGGCCCATGCGTCCCAATCGTTGTTGTCGACGGCGGCGGTGTAATCCGTGTAGATATCCTGCACGGCAAGGAAGGTGTGCATCGGGTCCATCGTCATACCTCCATCACATCGCGCCAGTAGCCATACATGCCGCGGATCAGCGTTTCAGTCACCATGTGATCGGTGTTGCCGACCTCGGTGCCGCCCAGTTCGGCCAGCGCGCGGTGATAGGGCTTCTGCTCGAAACCGCTTTGCGAAAACTCGATCACCTCGCCATCGTCCGCCGACACGAAGCCCGCCGGGCCGAACAGGTTGGACTGGATCAGGCGGCGCTGCGTCATCTCGGGCGTGTCGTCTTCAAATCCGAAGTGGGTCCAGACGAAATCGAACGCCCCGGTGCCGCTCGGCTGGATATGCCGGGTCGACACGCTGTTGACCTGCTGCTGGAAGATGACGCTCGGGAACACGGTCATCATCACGGCCGTGGGACCTTTCCACCAGTCTTCCTGCACGATGTCCAGCAGGCGCTTGTCGTTGATCTCCATGCTTTCCTTGAAGCTGGTGACCCCGCTGGTGACTTCGTTCTTGGCGCCGCTGTTGCCGCGCGTCGAAATCATGGCCGCGTGACGATGGTGGCTGTCCATCTTCAGTTCCGACTTGTTGTCGGCGCGCCAGAGCCCATAGGTGATGAACCAGGTATGCAGCAGGCCCGGGTGGTACGGGTCCTTGATGTTTTCCTGCATCAGCTTCCAGTTGCCCGGAATGCGCTGGCGGTTGTAGCCAAGAATCGTCAGCTTGCGGCCGTTGAACAGGCGGTCGAAGTAACGCAGGATATCGGGCCCCAGAAAGTCTTCGAGGCTTTCGATGTCGTGGTCGAACGACGCAAAGACCACACCGCCGCGCGTCGCAACCTTGAGCTTGTTCAATCCGTTGTCTTCGGTCTTGAAGTCTTTCGGCATGCCGCCGTTGACCTTGCCGTCCTGCTTGACCCCGCGCCGGAACGGCACGCCCTGCAGGTCACCCTTCAGGGAATAGTTCCATTGGTGGTAGGGACAGACCAGGTCTTTCTTGTTGCCGTTGCGTTCGCGGCAGAATTGCATGCCGCGGTGCGCGCACACGTTCTCGACCACGTTGATGCCGCCTTCCTGGTCGCGCGTCATCAATACCGAACGTTCGCCCACTACCGTGCGCTTGAAGTCGCCCGGGTTCGGGATCTCGGCTTCCAGGCCGACATAGCACCAGTGCTTGCCGTAAAAAAAACGTTCCAGTTCTTTCTTGTAGAGCGCCTCGTCGGTGTAGGCCCAGAACGGAATACGGCTTGATCCCTCGCCCTGCCAGGCGGGGTCGTTCGGGAATACCGGCGCGTTCGCTGCGGTCGTTTCCATGGCGGTCTCCTCCATTGGTGTGACGGAATCAGCCTGCGACGCGCACGGTAATGGGCGTCAGGCCTTCGATCGTGCCGTGCATGACCTGACCTGGCTTGACTGCGCCAACACCTTCGGGCGTGCCGGTCATGATCACGTCACCGGGTTCCAGCGTCTCGTACTGCGACAGGTAGGCGATCGATTCAGCTACCGACCAGATCAGCATGTCGATGTCGGAACTCTGCTTGGTCTGGCCGTCCACCGTGACCGCAATCGCGGCTTTGTCCGGATGGCCGATGTCGCTGACTCGCGAAATGGGGCCGATCGGCGCCGACTTGGAAAACGACTTGCCGAATTCCCAGGGGCGGCCCTTGTCGCGCGCATCCAGCTGCAGGTCGCGGCGCGTCATGTCCAGGCCCACGGCGTAGCCGTAGACGTGTTCAAGCGCCTGGTCGATGGCGATGTCCTTGCCGCCCGTGCCGATCACCGCCACCAGTTCGATTTCATGATGGAAGTTGCTGGTCTGGGGCGGATAGGGAATGGTGATCTCGGTCTCGCCCGCCTGCACGACGGCGTTGGCCGGCTTCATGAAAAAGAAAGGCTTCTCACGATCCGGATCCCGGCCCATTTCGCGGGCATGCGCGGCATAGTTGCGGCCGACACAGAACACGCGGTTGACGGGAAACTGATCGTCGGTGCCGACGATGTCGAGCGCAACTTGTGCCGGTTGGGCAATGGCGTAGGTCATGAAGACTCCTTGGTCGAATCAAATGAATGTCGATGGCCGCGGGATGGATGCCGCGCGGCCTGGATCACAACTTCTGTTCGCGCCACAGGCCAAGGGACTGCTGGGCCGGGCGATCGGAATAGCTGAAAAGGATCGTGTCCTTGCGCGCCTGCAGACGCAGGGTGTGCCAGGACGGAACCACAAAAACGTCGTTGGGCTGGAAGGGGAACGCTTCGCCATTGATCTCGGCGACGCCTTCACCTTCCAGGCAGGCGTACACCGTGCCGTCGGTGGACCGGTAAGACTGCGTCTCGAAACCGGCAGGCAGGTGCTGGGCGAAGGCGCCCATGGTCGGCATGGGCGAGGCACCCGTGGCCGGGTTCACGAAACGCAGCTTGTGGCCCATGTGCGGATCGGCCGCCGTGCGCGCAATCGACAGCAGCGATTCGCGGGTACGGGCAAAGGGATAGACGAACACCTTGGTGGGCTGGGCGGACGTCTGCTGAAAATCCATGGGCAGCATGTTGTTGCCATAGCGCGCCAGGGCGTCGCCTTCGGGCCGCAGTTCGGACTGCGCCACGGTATGGCCGTGCTCGGCAAAGCCGGCGTCAAAGAAACGCAGCAGCGGGATGTCGAGACCATCGAGCCACACCACCGGGGTGTCGCCCAGGTTGCCATGGTCGTGGTAGGTCCAGGCCGGCGTGATGATGAAGTCGCCCCGTTTCATGGTGGTGCGTTCGCCGTCGACGGCGGTGTAGGCGCCCTCCCCGTCCAGCACCAGGCGCAGCGCGCTCTGGGTGTGACGATGTGCCGGTGCGATCTCGCCGGGCAGAATCAATTGCAGGCCCGCGTACAGCGTCTGTGTGATGGACGAGTTGCCGCGCATGGCGGGGTTCTCGAGGATCAGCACGCGGCGCTCGGCTTCTTCGGCCGTGATCAGGCGGCCGGCTTCCATAACGTAGTCGCGGATGTCGGCGTATTTCCACAGCGCGCCCACGGCGGGCGAATTCGGCTGCTTGGGCACCAGGGCGCCCAGCACTTCCCACAGCGGCGTCAGGCTGCTTTGAGAGATGCGGTCGTAGTAGGCGGCGCGTTGGCGCGCGGTGTCATCGATCTGGATTTGCGCATTCATGATCGTGTCTCCTTGTAATGGCTAAGCTGCCGCGTAGAACGCGTCATGCATGTGTCTAAGCTGCCGCGTAGAACGCATCAGCGTGAATATGCTCCGGCGCCGCGCCCTTGCGTGCGGCGAGCAAGGCGGCGGCTTCCACCATGGGGGGCGCACCGCACAGGTACACCCGCCAGCCGGTCAGGTCCTGCCAGTCCTGGTCGACCGCGTCGGTCACCCAGCCGCCCCGCATGCCCGCCCCCGGGGCGCCTGCGGCGACCACGATGTGGGTGCGCAGGTTGGCATGGCGTGCCGCCAGGTCGCTCAGGCGCTCCGCGCAATACACGTCCTGTACCGAGCGTACGCCGAAGTACACGTGAATGGGATTGGTCATGCCGCCAGCCAGGGCGCCCCGCACGATCGACAGCACGGGCGCCAGGCCGGTGCCGCCGGCCACGCACAGCATGGGGCCTTCGTGGCGGCGGCGCAGGTAGGCGGTGCCCAGCGGGCCGCTGACGCGCACGGTATCGCCCACCTTCAGGTCGGTATGCACATAGCCGGTCACGCGGCCGTCGGGCACCTTACGGACATGGAATTCAAGCAGTTCATCGCCTGCCACGCCCGCCATCGAATAGGGGCGGATGTGATCGGGGCTGAACTGCAGGGTGGCGTACTGGCCGGGAGAAAACGCGAGTGGCTTGGCGGACTTCAGACGCAGCCCGATGATGTCGTGGGCCAGGGGGTCGATATGCGCCACGGTGGCTTTCAGGATGCGCGCCGGATGGGTCACGACCTCGTCGGCCTCGGGCACCTCGATCCGACAGGACTGGGTGAGCACGCTCATGCAGGCCAGCACGTAACGGCCTTCGGTGTCGCCGCGTGGCCGGGTGTAGGTGATCTCGCGACCGGACTCGAGCACGTCGCCGTCCAGCACCTTGCACCGACAGGTGCCGCAGCGGCCGCTCATGCAGCTGTACGACACCGGCACGTCGTTGGCGCGCAGCGTGTCGAGCAGGTTGGCGCCGGCTTCGAACGTTAGGGATCTGCCCTGGGGCTCTACGTGAAGTTCCATGAAGCTGTCTCGGCTTGCATTGTTGTGTTTATGGACGCAGTGTAGAGAGCGAAGAAAAATTAATATATAGAATGTCGTGAATCTTGATAATCACGGCTGTGAATACTGCTGCGGGCGTGATTGCGAACGCAGGCACGACCGTAGGCGACCCCGGGAATACCCATGGACCTGAAGGACATCGACCTGAATCTGCTGGTGGTCTTCCAGCGGCTCATCACCGAACGCCGCGTGTCGGCCGCTGCCGCGTCGCTGGGCCTGACCCAGCCGGCGGTCAGCAATGCGCTCAAGCGGCTGCGCCTGCTGCTGGACGACGAGCTCTTCATTCGTACCGCGCGCGGCATGGAACCCACCCCCTACGCCGCGCAGCTGGCCGAGCCGATCGCCTATGCCCTGAATGCCATCCACAGCAGCCTGAACCAGCGCAGCACCTTCGATCCGGCCACCAGCACGCGCAAGTTCACGATCAGCATGACCGACCTGGGCGAGATCGACCTGATGCCCAGGCTGATGGACCGCCTGGCGACCGAAGCGCCCTTCGTCACCCTCAGCACGGTGCGCAACACGCTCGATCACCTGGCCGACGCCATGGAGGCGGGCCAGGTCGACGTGGCGGTCGGGCTGATTCCCCAGCTCAAGACCGGCTTTTTCCAGCGCCGCCTGTTCCTGCAGCGCTATGTGTGCATGTTCCGCGCGGGGCACGAGGTGGACGGCAGGAAGCTGACGGCCAAACGCTTCTTTGATGCCGACCACGTGGTGGTGGTGTCCCAGGGCACGGGCCATGCGCGCATGGACGAGATCATCGAATCCAAGGGCACGCGGCGCGCGCTGCTGACGGTGCCGCACTTCGTGGCCGTGGGGCACATCCTGAGCACCACGAACATGCTGGCCACGGTGCCCGAACGGTACGCGCTGCGGTCGGCCGGACCGTTCGGGCTCAAGCACGTGCCGCACCCGCTGCCCCTGCCCCCGATCGGCATCAACCTGTTCTGGCACGCCAAGTTCCACAAGGACCCGGCAAACCAGTGGTTACGCAACATCGTGTTCGAATCCTTCGTGGGCTGAAGCGGGCGATCGGCTGCGGCTGCTATTCTTGGCCCTCTCTTTTTCGTTGACCGGAGCCCGTGTGCAGCCCGTCGTATCCGTCAAGAACCTGTCGAAGACCTATGCGTCGGGCTTCCAGGCGCTCAAACACATCGACCTCGATATCCGCCAGGGCGAAATCTTTGCCCTGCTCGGACCGAACGGGGCCGGCAAGACCACCCTCATCAGCATCATCTGCGGCATCGTCAATGCGAGCGAAGGCACGGTCATGGCCGACGGCCACGACATCCGCGATGACTACCGCGCGGCGCGTGGCAAGATCGGCCTGGTGCCCCAGGAAATCTCCACCGACATGTTCGAGAGCGTGTGGAGCAGCGTCAACTTCAGCCGGGGATTGTTCGGCAAGCCGGCCAATCCCGCCTACATCGAAAAGATCCTGCGCGACCTGTCATTATGGGAAAAGCGCGACAGCCGCATCATGGCGCTGTCGGGCGGCATGAAGCGCCGGGTCATGATTGCCAAGGCCTTGTCGCATGAACCCCGCATCCTGTTCCTGGATGAGCCCACCGCGGGCGTGGACGTGGACCTGCGCCGCGGCATGTGGGAAATGGTGCGCCAGCTGCGCGAGAACGGCGTCACCATCATCCTGACCACGCACTACATCGAAGAAGCCGAAGAGATGGCGGACCGCATCGGCGTCATCAACCGCGGCGAAATCGTGCTGATCGAAGAAAAGACGGCGTTGATGGAAAAGCTCGGCAAGAAGCAGCTGACGCTGGAACTGCAGCACCCGCTGTCTGCCGTGCCCGCGGCGCTGGCGCATTACCGGCTGGACCTGTCGCCCGATGGCTGCAAGCTGATCTATACCTTCGACAACGAAGGGCAGCGCAGTGAAATCGCCGGCCTGCTTCGCCTGTTGAGCGAGAACGGCATCGAGTTCAAGGACCTGCAGACTTCGCAGAGTTCGCTTGAAGACATCTTTGTCAGCCTGGTCCGGGGGGACGCATGAACCTGTACGCCATCCGCGCTATCTACCGCTTTGAAATGGCGCGCACTTTCCGCACCCTGATGCAGAGCATTGCATCACCGGTCATTTCCACGTCCTTGTACTTCGTGGTGTTCGGCTCGGCCATCGGCTCGCGCATGGTGGCCATCGACGGGATCAGCTACGGGGCCTTCATCATTCCCGGCCTGATCATGTTGTCGTTGCTGAATGAAAGCATTTCGAACGCGTCATTCGGCATCTACATGCCCAAGTATTCCGGAACGATCTACGAGGTCCTGTCGGCCCCCCTGTCGTATGTCGAGATCGTGATCGGCTACGTAGGCGCCGCGGCGACCAAGTCGGTCATGCTGGGGCTGATCATGCTGGTGACCGCCAGGCTGTTCATTCCGTTCGAGATCGTGCACCCGGTGTGGATGGTGACCTTCCTGGTCCTGACCGCGGTCACCTTCAGCCTGTTCGGTTTCATCATCGGCATCTGGGCCGACGGCTTCGAAAAGCTGCAGATCATTCCGATGATGATCGTGACCCCGCTGACCTTCCTGGGCGGCAGCTTTTATTCGATCGACATGCTGCCGCCCTTCTGGCAGAAAGTGACCCTGTTCAATCCGGTGGTGTATCTGGTCAGCGGTTTCCGCTGGGCCTTCTATGGCGTGGCGGACGTCAGCCTGTTCGCCAGCGTCGGCATGACGCTGGTGTTCCTTCTGCTCTGCATGCTGGGCGTGCGGTGGATCTTCCGCACCGGTTACCGGCTCAAGAACTGATCGCAAACGGTTGAGCATGGCGCGCCCGTCCGTCCACAGTCAAGTGGCCGACGGCCCAAAAATTATCCACAGATCATGTGGATAAAATCGCCCTGGCCGGGCTGCGAAGCCCGGCCCCACGTGACCCCATCGGGCCGCCGTGAATTTGGGCAACCACGGTAAAAACCAACGAGCCGACCTATGACCTCCGCTTTCGCGACCGACGCTTCCTCAACCGCCACGGTGGTCGACGCCGCGATTACCAGCCGGCGATCCGTCCGCGCATTCCTGCCGCGGCCGGTGCCCGAGGCGGATGTACGAGCCATTCTGCAGGTGGCGTCCCGCGCCCCGTCGGGCAGCAATGTGCAGCCCTGGAAAGTCTACGTGCTGACGGGGGACCGACTGACGGCACTGTCGGACGCCATCGTTGCCGTCTACAACGATCCGCACAAGGCGGCTGCGCAGTCCGAGCCCTATGCCTATTACCCGCGCCAGTGGATCGAGCCTTATCTGGCGCGCCGCCGCAAGGTCGGCTGGGACCTGTACGGCCTGTTGGGGATCGGCAAGGGCGACAAGCCAGCCATGCACGCACAACACGGCCGCAACTATCGCTTCTTTGACGCGCCGGTCGGCCTGCTCTTCACCATCGACACCACCATGGAGCAAGGCAGCTGGCTGGACTACGGCATGTTCCTGCAATCCATCATGGTGGCGGCGCGCGGGCGCGGGCTGGACACCTGCCCGCAAGCGGCCTTCAACGGCTTTCACGAGGTCATCCGCGCCGAGCTGGCGCTGCCCGACAACGAGACCTTCGTGTGCGGCATGGCCCTGGGCTACGCCGACCCCGACGCCATCGCCAACCGCCTGACGACCGAGCGCGCGGCGATTGATGACTTCGTCACGTTTCTTTCCTGACCCTTGGCTTTCCTGACCCTTGCTTTCGGAGTACCTGTTTCATGAGCCTGGCTTCGGTCCGCCGCTTTCTTGACGAACACGCTCCCGACATCGACCTGATCGAACTCGACACCAGCACGGCCACCGTGCCCCTGGCCGCGGCAGCCCATGGTGTGGCGCCCGGCCAGATCGCCAAGACGCTGTCCTTGCGCATTGGCGAACGGGTGGTGCTGGTGGTGACCCCGGGCGACCGCCGCCTGGACAACAAGAAAATGAAAGCGGCCCTGGGCGGCAAGCCCCGCTTTCTTGAAGCCGACGACGTGGCGCGGCTGACGGGCCACCCCGTGGGCGGCGTATGCCCCTTCGGCCTGGCCACGCCGCTGCCCGTGCTGTGCGACGTGGCGCTGCAGGCGTACGACGTGGTCTTGCCTGCCGCCGGTGACATCCATTCCGCGATCCGCATCGCGCCGCAGCGCATGGCGGACCTGACCGGGGCGCAGTGGGTGGACGTGTGCGCGGAACCGGTCGCAGCAGAATCATCCTGACAAATAGCTGAGAACATTCACGGAATCGTCATATTGCCTCTTTAAGCTTGCGGTCAGTTTCAGCCGGATGCAGTGCATCGCCTGAAGCCTACCCCACCAAATTAAGAGGTTTGCATGTCCTATTTGACAGACGAGTTCCGCGCCAAAAAACGCGCCGAGCAAGGCGTGGTGACCGTTGAAGGTCAGATGCTGGAAGACATCGTGGCGGCCAATCCTAGCCGTCGCACCATGCTGAAAAGCGGCTTTGGCCTGTCGATGCTGTCGGTATTCGGCGTTACCAGCCTGGCAGCCTGTGGTGGCAGCGACGACAACGACAACGGTACGTCGACGCCGACCTCTCCCGCACTGAACTACGGCGTGACCTTCACGCCGATTGCCAAGGTCACCGACCGCGCTGCGCCGGCATTTGACGCCGTGATCGTTCCGAACGGCTATGTGGCCGAAGTGATCTTCTCGGCCGGTGACCCGGTCGTTGCCGGCTCGACCGGCTACAAGGGCGCCTTCCAGACGTCCGCTGAAACCGAGCGCCAGTCCGGTGGCCAGCATGACGGCATGCACTTCTACGCGATCCCGAACGTTGATCCGCAAAAGGGTGGCCTGCTCGCCATCAACCACGAAGCGCTGGATACCGCCATCCTGTTCGCCGGCAGCTACAACGCCGCCACCGCCACTGCGGAACAGAAGAAGATCGCCCTGTCGAACGTTGGCGTGTCGGTCATTGAAGTGCAGCGTGCCGACGACGGCAAGTGGTCGGTCAAGCAGAACTCAACCTACAACAAGCGCTACACCGGCAACACGGTCTACCAGGTCGGCGGCCCGGCCAAATCGGTCGTGGGCAACACGGTCGTCGGTACCCTGAACAACTGCTCGAGCGGCCATACGCCGTGGGGCACGTACCTGACCTGTGAAGAGTCGACCGACAACTACCTGGATCCGACGCAGCCGGAAGTCGGCTACGGCTGGGTCGTGGAAATCGATCCGCTGGGCACGCTGGTCCAGCCCACGAAGCGCACGGCCATGGGCCGCTTCGACCACGAAAACACCGCCTACATGACGAACTCGGCCAACCGCGTTGCGTTCTACATGGGCGATGACGGCACGCCGGGCTGTATCTACAAGTTCATCCCGAGCAAGGCTTTCGATCCGGCCAACCGCGCCGCGAACGCCAACCTGCTGGACGAAGGCACGTTGTACGTCGCGCGCTTCAACGGCGACGGTTCGGGCAACTGGGTCGAGCTGACCCAGGGCAAGAACGGCCTGGTGGTCGGTGCGACCGATCCGGGCAACTTCACGCAAGTCGCCGTGGGCGCCGTTGCCCCATCGACCGTCGTGAACTTCAACACGCAAGCCGACGTGCTGGTCAACACCAAGTCGGCCGCCCGTGTGGCTGGCGGTACGCTGATGGACCGTCCGGAGTGGATCACGGTCGGCCAGGACGGCACCGTGCTGTGCACGCTGACCAACAACGGCAGCCGCAAGCGTGTCGACGCCGCCAACCCGCGTGTCGACAACGCCCACGGTCATATCGTCCGTTGGAAGGAAGCCGGCAACTCGCCGCTGGCCACGACCTTCACGTGGGACCTGCTGCTGCAAGCGGGTGACCCATCGATCGCTGCCACGAACCTGAAGGGCAACATCGTCGGCAATACGTTCTCGAGCCCGGACGGCATCCGCATTGACCCGCAAGGTCGCCTGTGGGTCCAGACCGACTCGGGTACCGGCGCCAACATCACGGACACCTTCGGCAATAACTCGATGTACTACATCGACCAGAAGACCGGCGAATCCAAGCGTTTCCTGGCCGGCCCGACCGGTTGCGAAATCACCGGCATCGCCTACACGCCGGACCTGACGACGTTCTTCATCAACATCCAGCACCCGACTGGCAAGTGGCCCTCGGCCAACCTGCCGGCACGGTCGTCGACCGTGGTGGTGCGTCGCACGGACGGCAAGCCTGTCGGCGCGTAATCCTTAGCCTGTAATCAGTAGCCTGCAGTAATGAAACGGCGTCACCTTCGGGTGGCGCCGTTTTTTTGTCTTGCGCAGGCATTCCATTGGCGCAGGCACAATGTCGGACTTCGATCCCCCTTCCTGCCCCCCGACATGCCCCTGACCCCCGCCCGTCTGGCCGCCTTTCGCGCCGCTGCCCGCGACTTGCAGGGCATCGACATCGACGCCTACACCGCCAGCGGCAAGGATCCGCTGGATCCCATCCTGGGCCTGGGTGCGCCCACCCGGCGCATCGCCTTTTTCGGGCGGGATCCGGGCCGCGACGAAGTGCGGCGCGGCGAACCGTTTATTGGCGCGGGGGGCCAACTGGTGCGGCGCGTGATTCAGGAACACCTGACGGGACACGCCGCAGCCGACATGGACACATTGAGCGCGCTCACGGATGACTTCTTCTGGATCAACACCGTTCCCTACAAGCCAATTGGCAACAAAGCCTGGTCCATGGCGGCCAAGCGGCGCTTCCAACCGCTGATCGCCGACTTGCTGCTGAACGTGTGGCGCGGCGATACCGTGATCACGCTGGGGCGCGAAGCGTTCCTGTGGTTTGGCATCGGGCAGCCGGCGGACACGCGCGCGCAGCTGGATGCGTTCTGGGCGCGCGACGACCGGTTCGTCCGCACACTGACAGTCTCGTTGCAGACGTCCACGACAGCATCCTGTCCATTGACGCTCTGCCCCCTGCCCCACCCGTCTCCGCTGAATGCCGTCTGGTATGCGCGGTTTCCGGGCTTGCTGCGCGACCGGCTGGTGGCGCTGGATGTTCGTCGCGACACGCTGGATAGTCGACAGGCCTAGCGGACACAGCACGCCTTCACCGCACAAGGTCAGCCTTTGATCGCTTGCGCTACGACCATGTAGCCGCCCAGAAGAATCAGGCTGCCCAGGAAACATCGGCGGAACACCGTGGGCGATAACGCATGGCGTATGCGCTGGCCGATCAGCATCCCCACCCATGCGGGCAGCAACAACAGCGCCGACGCCCCGGCCACACCCAGCGAGATATCGGCGCTGCGGGCCAGCACCACCGCCAGCGCCGCCACCGAGATCATGAAGCTGATGGCCATGGCCTGGACCAGCTCGTCGCGGGTCAGGCCCAGCGACTGCAAGTACGGGACGGCAGGAATGACGAACACGCCCGTGATTGCTGCAATGGCACCGGTCGCTGCGCCTGCCAGTGGCCCCAGCCAACGCTCGGTCTGCCGTGACAGATGCAGGGGCCGAGCCAGCAACCCCCACGCGCCGTAGGCCATCAGCGCGCCACCGAGCAGGTAGGCCGCACCGGCGCCCGATGGGGCTCCCCACTTCCAGGCCGCCAGCCACGTGCCCGCACACACGCCCACCTGCATGCCGGCCAGGCGGCGCAGCACGCGCCACGCCGATCGCCACGGCAGGGCCTGCCACACGTTGGTCAGGAAGGCCGGGATGATCAGCAACGCCGCGGCCTGCGCAGGTGGCATGACCAACGCCAGCAAACCCATCGCGACCGTCGGCAGCCCCAATCCGACGATGCCCTTCACGCAGCCCGCCACCCCAAAGATGACGATGGTTGCGAGGGCGACAGGGGAAAACAAGGCAGCCACAAGGGGAGACCAGAAAGCAGACATGGTGCGCGAACTCGGTAGAAAAGGTCGGGATGACGGCGGGCGGACCGGTGGGGTGACAGCATCGGCCGTAACGTCACGCCATTGTGCGCTCGGCATGCGCAGGGTCTGCATCGGGAAGAAGCGCAAGGTGCCTCAGGCTTTGCCTGATTCATCCGGATCATGCCGTGCAGGCGTCGCGGCCAGGACATTGCCACCTGGCCTGCTACGATTTGCCCATGCGCCTTGACCTGACCGACCTGCAACTCTTCCTTCATATCTGCGAAGCCGGCTCCATTACGGGCGGTGCGCAGCGGTCGCACATGACCCTGGCGTCTGCCAGCGAACGCATCCGCGACCTGGAAGCGGCGCTGGGCGAACCGCTGCTGATTCGCAATCGGCGGGGCGTGACCGAGACGCCTGCCGGGCGCACGCTTGCCCATCATGCACGTCTGGTTACCCAGCAGATGGAGCATCTGAAGGGCGAGCTGAACCAGTACGGCAACGGGGTGCGGGGCCATGTCCGGCTGCGCGCCAATGCCGCGGCCATCAGTGAACATTTGCCCGAAGTGCTGGCGGATTTCCTGGTGGCGCACCCATTGGTGTCGCTGGATGTGCATGAACACACCAGCGCCGACATCGCCCACGGCGTGCGCACCGGCATGTGCGACATCGGCGTGGCGTCGGACGCGGCCGACCTGCAAGGCCTGATCGTGATGCCATTCAGGGCGGATCAGCTGCTGCTGATTCTGCCTAAGGACCACCCGTTGGCTGACGGCAGGTCCGTCGCATTCGCGGACGTGCTCGACGAACCCTTCATCGGTCAGGCAGAGCAAGGCGCCATGGCCGCATTGTTGACGCACCACGCCAGGCTGGCGGGCAAGACGCTGGCGTATCGGGTGCGGCTGGACAGCATGGACGCCATCTGCCGGATGGTCGGGCGCGGCGCGGGCGTGGCCGTGGTTCCCGAAGCGGCCGCGCGGCGGATGGGTCGCGCGGCCGGTATCCGCAGGCTGCGGTTGACCGACGCCTGGACGCGCCGGCAGGTGGTGGTGTGCGTGCGGGCCCCGGATCAACTGCCCCTGCCCGCTCGCCAGTTGCTGGACCATCTGCTGGCGCAGGCCGGATAGACCACGCAGCCGATGCCCCCGGCCGGATCCCTATTCCGGCTTGATCCCCGCCTTCTTCGCCACGTCTCCAAACACCTTCAGTTCCCGCTCGATGCGCGCCTTGAACTGCCCGGCGTTTTCGCTATTGGGCTCGAAGCCCGCCGTGCGCAGCTTTTCGACGTACTCCGGATTTGCAGCCACCTCGTTCACGGCAGTTTCCAGCTTCTTGCGAATCGCCGGATCGGTACCCGACGCCACCATCAGGCCGAACCAGATGCTCAGCACCACGTCGGGATACTTCTCGGCCGCAGCGGGTACGTTGGGCAGGCTGGCCAGGCGCTTGGGCTCCATGACCACCAGCGGGCGCAGCCGCTCGGTGCGGATGAATTCGGCCGACGGCGCGGGTGTGGCGGAGGCCAGGTCCACCTGGCCGCCCACCGCATCGGTCACCACGGCAGCCGCGCCCTTGTAAGGCACGTGCGTAATGTCGATACCGCTGGCGGCCTTGAGCAGTTCGACGGCAAAGTGCTGCGGCGTGCCGTTGCCCGAGCTGCCGTAGTTCAGCTTGCCGGGGTTGGCCTTGGCATAGGTGATCAGTTCGGCGAACGACTTGACCGGAATGTTCGGATTGGCCAGCAGCAGCAAGGGCGTGCCGGCGATCAGGCCCAGCGGCTGCAGGTCTTTCGAGATGTCAAAGGCCAGGTCCTTCTGCATGTACGGGCCGATGGTGCGCGCGGTGTCCGTAAACAGGATCGTGTAGCCATCGGGCGCGCCCTTGGCGACCAGGTTCGAGCCGATGGCGCCACCGGCACCGGCGCGATTTTCGACAATGACCTGCTGGCCCAGCTTGGCTGACAGATACGGTGCGACCAGCCGGCCGACGATGTCGGTGCCGCCGCCCGGGCCGAACGGCACGACGAGCCGGATCGGTTTGTTGGGATAGGCGTCAGCGGCCACTGCGGCCAACGGGCTGGCCAGAACGGCCGTGCCGATCGCGGCGGCGATCAGGGTGCGAATGAAGGTCATGCTGTCTCCTCGGTGGCCCGCAAGGGGCCTGGCGCTGTGCGCTCGTTGTGTGGACTGCGGTCGTGCAAGGAACGGGGCCCCGGCCCCGTCCCGGGTAGAAGGCGCAATGAAGGGCTTACCTCACGGCGCCAGGTTGACGTTCACGTTCTTGATCTGCGAGAACTCCAGCAGTTCTTCAAAACATTCTTCGCGGCCGATGCCCGACTGCTTGTAGCCGCCGAACGGCGCGCCCAGGAAATGCTTGCTGGTGTCATTGATCCAGACATAGCCTGCTTCCACACGTTGCGCGGCACGATGGGCCGTGACCAGGTCGCGCGTCCAGATCGATGCAGTCAGGCCCAGTTCGACGCGGTTCACCATCTCGAACAGTTCGTCTTCGTCTTCCCACTTGAACATCGACAGGACCGGACCGAAGATTTCTTCGCGGGCGATGGTCATGTCGGCATTCACGTCGGCAAAGATGGTGGGCTCGATAAAGAAGCCGTCGGCCAGCCCTTCGGTGTCCGGATGCTTGCCGCCGATCACCAGCCGCGCGCCCTCTTCCTTGCCCGAGAGGATGTACTTCATGATCTTGTCGTACTGGGTCTGGTTGATGACGCAGCCCATGGTCGTGGACCAGTCGGTCGCCATGCCGGGTTTGTGCCGTTCGCACGTCAGCCTGGCAGCGCCCTCCACCACCTGGTCGTAGATCGATGCGTGAATGAACGCGCGGCTGGTCGATCCGCAGGATTGGCCCGCCCACGTGAAGTTCATGCCGCGCACCAGTCCGTCGGTCAGCGCCTTGACGTCGGCATCCGGAAAGCCGATCAGGGCATTCTTGCCGCCCAGTTCCAGCAGCACGGGCTTGAGCGAATCGGCCGCGCTGCGCATGATCGCTTTGCCGGTCGGCACGCTGCCGATCAGGGTGATCTTCTTGACCAGCGGATGCACGGTCAGCGCCTGGCCGCATTCCTTGCCGCCGCTCAGGATGTTGAGCACGCCCGGCGGAAAGATCGGGCCGATCAGTTCGGCCAACCGGATGCCCGACAGCGGCGCCGGTTCGGCCGACTTCATGACGACCGTGTTGCCGGCGGCCAGGGGGGCGGCGATCTTGGCGCCCACGAACATGAAGGGATGGTTGTAGGCCACGATGCGGGCCACCACGCCCAGCGGTTCGCGCAGCGTGTAATTCAGGCGGTCGTCGCCCATCGGGATCGTCGATCCCTTCAATTCCATCACGACGCCCGCAAAGTAATCGAGGCTGGCGGCCGCGATATTGGCGTCCGAAATCATTTCGGACACCGGATTGCCGGTGTTGATGGCATCGATCAGCGCAAGTTCTTCGGCATGATCGCGCAGCACGGTGGCGGCGCGGCGCATGATGGCGGCGCGCTCCATCGGCTTCATGCGGCGCCAGGCCGGATAGGCGGCGTGGGCAGCCTTGACGGCCGCATCGACGTCGGCGGCGTCGGCGTCGGCGGCTTCACCCACCTGCCGGTTCAGGCCGGGGTTCAGGGTGGGCACGTAACGGCCACTGGCCGGCGCATGCCATTCGCCACCGTAGAACAGGTCGCGATGGGTCGGGATCACGGTGGCGGGATCGATGCTGCCCTTCTTGGGGGCGGTAGACACGGTGCTGCTCATGAAAGGCCTCGTTCGTATCGGTTCATTCGTCGTGGCTGCGGGTCATGCCGGCGGCCATGGACGGGCTGTAGCCCGCGGTCACGTGCACGTCCACCACCACGGCAGCGCCTTCACGCACCGCGGCAATGGCTTCGCGCAGCACGTCGGCCAAGCTGGCGGGGTCGGTGACCGGGCCGACACCCTTGAGCCCCTGGGCGCGCGCCATCATGGCCAGGTCGGGCGCCGGGTCATCGATGCGCTGGCCGATCCAGCGGTTTTCGACCGGGCGGCCGCGTTCCTTGGCCACGCGTTCCTGGTGCACTTCGTCGTTGAAGAAGGACCGGTTGTTGGCCGTGATGATCAGCATCGGAATGCCGGCATTGGCCGCAGTCCACAGGCCCGCATTGCCCATCATGAAGTCGCCATCGCCCAGGATGGACACGGGCAGGCGGCCCGTATCCTTCAAGGCCAGCGCCGACCCCACCGACATGCCCGGTCCGGACCCGATGCCGCCACCGCCGTCGCCGCCCAGGTAGTCGAGCGGATGACGGAAGTGCCACATGTCGCCGGCCCAGCCCAGCGGCAGGCGCATCAGGCAGATGTCATCGTCACCGACCACGTCCTTGAGCGTCGCGGCCAGCGCGTGGATGCTGATCGAACCATCAGCCGCGGCGGCAGGCTTGGCCCACTCGGCCGGCGTGTAGTCGCTGGCCGGCTTGACGTCCAGTCGCGCCAGCAGTTCTTCGACCACGGGTTCGATCCCGCAGGCCAGGTAGATGTCGGCGGGCGGCAGGCCCTGGTGGTCCATGCTCCAGCCGTTGTGGATGTATTGATCGACCGATACCTGGATGACCTTGCAGCCGACGGGCGCATTGCCCCAGCCCTGCTTGAGCGTGCCCGCCAGGTCGACCCAGTCCAGGCTCAGCACCACGTCGGCCTGCTTGAGCAGCGCGCCCGTGTCGCCGGACAGGAAGACGCCCGGGGGCGCCAGGTGCAGCGGATGGTCGGTCGGGAAGGCGGCGCCCGTCTTCAGGTCGGTCAGCACCTTGGCGTTCAGCGTTTCAGCCAGTTGCACGCGGCGGTCCCAGGCGGCCTTGTCCCGTGTGGCGCGGCCCATCAGGATCATCGGGTTCTTCGCCCCCTTCAGCAGCGCCAACGCCTGATCCACCAGCTTGGGATCCGGATAGGTGGTGGGCGGCGGCGCATAACGGGACGCATCGGGCAGCGGCGGGATCGCATCCAGCTTCTGTTCCTGCATGGCCGCATCGAAGCAGACATAGGTCGGTCCGGGCGGCGCGGTTTCGGCGATCTGCTTGGCGCGCAGCAGCGCTTCATACGATGCGCCCACCGATGCCGGCTGGCAGTCCCATTTGGTGTAGTGGCGCACCAGCGCGCCCTGGTCTTGCGCGGTGTGCAGCCAGTCGATCCATGGACGGCGGCGGGCCGCATCGACGGGGCCGGTGGCGCCCATGATGACGACCGGCAGGCGATCGCACCAGATGTCATAGATGGCCATGGTGGCGTGCATCAGGCCGACGTTGCTGTGCACGATGGCGCCCAGCGGCTTGCCGGTGACCTTGGCATAACCATGCGCCATGGCCACGGCATGTTCTTCATGCAGGCACAGCAGCATCTGCGGTTTCTGGTTGCCCAGGTAATTCACCAGGCTGTCGTGCAGGCCGCGAAAGCTCGAGCCGGGATTCAGGCAGACATACGGAATGTCCAGGCTTCGAATCATTTCGGCGAGCGCGTCGCTGCCCCAGATGCCCTCGCTGCGGGAAGGCTGCGGAATGTCGCGCCTGACGGTGGCGGCAGGGCTGGGCACGGGAAGAGTCATGCGGGTCTCCGGTCTTATGGGTGTGGAACGCACTGTAAGATTGAACTTCACATTGATCAATCTTGATTGCACGTTCAACCTATGCCGCCTGATGATGCCGCCCGGATCTACCTGACTTCGGCTGAAGCCACCGCCCTGCTCGGCATCCGTATCCAGACGCTGTACGCCTATGTCAGCAAGGGGCTGATCCGCAGCGTCAAGCAGGTCGGCACCAAGGAACGTCTCTACCGGCGAGACGACATCCTGCGTGTCCAGGCCCGCTCGATGGCGCGGTCTGGCCACGGGGCTGTCGCGGGCGCGGCGCTGCAATGGGGCGAGCCGGTGGTGCCGACCTCGATTACTGAACTGACGCCCGAGGGCCCACGCTATCGCGGCCGGCTCGCCATGGACCTGGCAGTCAGTGGCGGCAGCTTCGAAGCCGTGGCCGAACTGCTGTGGACAGGGTTGTGGCACCCGGATATCGCGTGGCCGCGGCGTGCCCTGCCCCCGTCAGTCGCAACGGCGATCGCCCCCGTGCTGAGCGTGCCGCAAGGCAATGGCGAACTGGCCGAGATCCTGGCCATGGTCGTGCTGCGGCTCGGGTTGGCGCGCGGCACGGTCGAAGAACGCATCGTGGGTGGTCAGACGCAAGACGCCGCGCGCGAGATCATCACCGCCATGGCAGGATGCTTCGGCATGATCGGCCCGGCGCGCAGCTTTCATCGGGGCGGGCGCGGGTCGGTCGCGCAGCGCCTGCTGGAAGCCATGGGTGTCGATGCGCATGCGGCGAACGTGCATGCCCTGCAGGTGGTGCTGGTGCTGTTTGCCGATCACGAATTGTCGTCAAGCACGTTCGTTGCGCGGGTGGCGGCCTCGGTGGGTGCATCGCTGCACAGTTGCGTATCGGCGGCGCTGTGCAGTGCTTCAGGCGTCGAGCTGTCCCGCAACTATGACCGGATCGAAGACTTCCTGCATGCCGGCGCGTCGCGTCCGGCGTTGATGAAACGCGCGGTGGCCCTGCATCAGCAGGGGCTGGGCGTTCCCGGCTTCAGCCATCCGCTTTACCCCGAGGGCGATGCGCGCGCGGTGGGCTTGCTGGCCATTGCACGCGAACGGTCCGACGGCAACAAGCGTCTGCGTATGCTGCTCGATTTTGTCGACCAGGTCTCGCAAGACATGGGCTTGCCACCCCGGCATGAATTGGGTGCGCTGGCGGTAGCCCAAGCGATCGGGCTGCCTCGCTACAGTACCGGCGCAGTGTTCATGCTGGCGCGCACCGCGGGTTGGGTCGCCCATGTGCAGGAACAACGGCGCGCCGGGCAAATGATCCGCCCGCGTGCCAAATTCGTGGCCGCGGGTGCCTAAGCCGATACACATGACGCTTTGGTGACGAGGCGCAACAACCCACGGCAAGCCCGCCAGAGGCAGCGCCAATACGGCGTGCGCGACTGAATCGACCACCCGGAATCCCGTCCATGACAGGGATGAGGCAGGGACAGCAGGCGCATCGCATCCCGGGAGCGGTCGGGCGGCAGAATGGTCAACCCCTTACGCGCCGGATGGCACCTTGTGTCAGTCGTGTTCGGACAGCCCGAGCCGCGCCAGCGGCCGCTCCAGCATTTACAAACCGACATGAAAAGATCTGCCAGCGTTGTGATTTCCGCATAGAGTCGATTAACGAAGGAAGGCGCTGCCATCGAGATGTCGCCGTCTTTCCCCCAGACACCGAGTGACGGAGCCATGATGACCGACGCAACATCTGTGATCGTTGTAGGCGCGTCCCTGGGCGGTCTTGACGCCCTGAGCCGCATCGCCCATCTGCTGAAGCCGGACTTTCCGGCGCCTATCGTCGCGGTGATGCACACTGGCTCCCAAGACCCGCAGCGGATCGCCGATCGCCTGGGCAGCCGCTGCCAGCTACGTGTGACCTGTGCGCAGGATGGCGAGCGGCTGATACCCGGCACCATTTATCTATCCATGCCCAGCCACCGCCTGACGGTCGTGCCACCGGGCACGCTCCGGCAGACCCCGACTGCGGCCGTCAACGGTTCCACCGCGGACGCGCTCTTCCTGTCGGCCGCGCGGGCGTTTGGCGATCGGGTCATCGGCGTGGTCTTGAGCGGCGCGGGGGCGGACGGCACCGCCGGGATGGCGGCCATTCATCAGGCGGGTGGGGTCGGCATCGTGCAGCGGCCCGACGAAGCGGAAAGCACGGGCATGCCGACCAGCGCCATCCAGGGCGACCATCCGGATTACACGGCCTCGATCGAGAAGATCGCGGAGCTGCTCAGCACCCTGGTGCAGCGCGGCAGCGCCAAGGCGGGCCCTGCCGCCCTGCCCCGCGACGATCTGCTGAAAGTGGATACCGGCGGCGCCCAGGCAGCCGCGGTGCTCAAGCTCCCGACCGACCTGGGCGCCTGAGCGACATCGGTCAGGTCAGGATCAGCGGTGCTGCGCAGGCGATTGGTGGGTCGCCACCAGCCGCAAGGCGGTCAGATCCGCGCCCGACAGCACGCCGCCCCGGCCCAGCAAGCGGCCGTTTTCCCAGTTCGACAGCCCCAGTTCGGGCAGGCCCAAGGCATACTGCCCATCCACCCAGCGAGTAAACCCGTCGCCCACGAACGGCGCATCGATGTCGGCCCGGAAGCGGGCGTGCGCAGCGGGATCGGCCGCGATCAGGCTGGCCACGAAACGCGGGCTCCACCGGTTGAACAGGGCAACGGCTTCGTCCACGTCCTGCACGATCGCCAGCGTGACCTCGGGCGTGTCTTCCCACTCCCATTCCTGACCCAGTGCCTCTTCCGGCAGCAGCGTCGCGAAGGGTTCCTGCGACGCGCCTTCGGCCCGCTGCACCTTGACCTGCTGCGTAAAGACTTCGTGCGGCAGATAGGCTTCGCTGCCCGCCAGCACATGCAGGCGCGCGTCCTGACCCCGTGCCGATCCGGCAAGGCGCAAGGCATCCAGAAAGACCGGCACCAGTTCCGCAGCACGCGATACCGGAATGCAGCACACGTTCAAGGTGTTGCAGACCTTGCGATCCAGCGAGTTCTGCACGACCGCGCCAAAGCGCGCGGTGTCCGCCGTGGGATCGGCAACCATCCATGCGCCCCCGGTGCCATGCGCGCTGACCGGGATGCCGGCCTGGCGCGCCACGCTGCCCAGTTCCAGCACCGCATGGCCCGACCCGCGCGCCACGGCCAGCGCCAGGCGGCGGTCGCTGAACAGCGCCCAGCCCGCGGCGCGGTCTTCGGCATCAAGCAGCGTCACGGCGCCGGTCGGCAACCCCGCCGCGGCCAGCGCCGGATGCAAGGCGTGGCGCACGATTGCACGGGCGGTGCCGAGCGCATCGCTGCCAATGCGCAGTACGGCGGCGTTGCCGGTCGCCAGCACGCCGGCCGCATCGGCAAAGACATTGGGCCGCCCTTCAAACACAAAGCCGATCACGCCCAATGGCACGCGTACCGATTCCACCGTCCAGTCAGGGTGATCGACCTTTCCGACCATGGGGCTGATGCCGGTCATGGCGACCCAGCTGCGCAGGCCGGCAATCATGTCGGCGCGCATGCGGTCGGACACGGTCAGGCGGGTGGTCGAGCGTCCCCGGTCCTGCGCGCGGCGCACGTCGGCCTGGTTGGCGTCGACGATGCTCTGCCAGGTCGCCTCGTTTTCCAGCGCGTCGGCAAAGCGGTCATAGAAAGACGCCACGGCGCCCGGCGCGGCGCGCGGCAATTCGCGAAAGGCATCGGCCGCGGCCGATACGGCGTCTTCGACCAGGTGCTGGACGGCGGCCGGAATGTGCAGCAACGCGCCCGTGCGCTGGACCACCTGCAGGCGGTCGCCAGGCTGGAAGGCCGTGGCAAGGGCGTCGGATACCGTGGTGTAGCGGTCGCCGCCGTAGGGGATGACCATGCCCGCTTCAAGGCGGGTCAATCGGGAATCTGCTGTCATGATGTGGGGCATTCAAGAAAAATCCGGCGCGCCGACGCGCCGTCAATCCCATAGGGTAACGCGTCGCGCCGCGCGCCGCCCTGCTGCTACCATCGGGCGGGGCCCTTGCGACCCGCTTTCCACCCTGATGAGACCGACACGATGACCGAAGACGAAGCCCGCCAACTTGCCACCCACCGCCATTACAAGGGCGGCCTGTACCGTGTGGTCGGCAGCGCCCGCCATTCCGAAACGCTGGAAACCCTGACGGTGTACGAGCACCTGTGGCCGCACGAACGCGGCCTGTGGGTGCGGCCGCAGGCGATGTTCGAAGGCACGCTGGAAGACGGCCGCATCCGTTTCGAGCGCCTGACCCGCTGACCGATGGCGATCACCAGCGCGGGCATCCTGATGTACCACGTGCGCGACGGGCGGCTGGAAGTGCTGCTGGTCCACCCCGGCGGCCCGTTCTGGCGCAACAAGGACGCGGGCGCATGGTCGATCCCGAAAGGCGAAGTCGATGAAGGCGAAGACGACGCCGCGGCCGCGCGCCGTGAATTCCACGAAGAACTGGGAACGCGGCCCGAGGGCGATCTGATCCCGCTGGGCGAAGTGCGTCAGCGCAGCGGCAAGCGCGTCCGGGCCTTTGCGCTGGAAGGCGATCTGGACGCCGCCGCCGCGCACAGCATGACGTTCGAGATGGAATGGCCGCCCCGCAGCGGACGGATGGCCAGCTTTCCGGAAGTGGATCGCGCGGCCTGGTTCGACCTTGATGCCGCGCGAGGCAAGCTCATCGCCGGCCAGGTGCCCTTGCTTGATCGCCTGGCCGACCACCTGCAGGCGCCGCGTCCGGACGAGCAAGCTGAGTGACACATGAGCAGGGCTTGCGTGCAAGGGCGACGCCCAAGCATGCACCATCGCCGGGCACACACCCTGCTGAACGCTGAACGCCGCGACAGACGGCAACAGACCTGGGGGACCCACGCACTATGAATTCCTGTGAAACCACTGCCCACTACATGCGCCGCCACGGCCTTGTGCTGGTGACGGCCGAATCCTGCACTGCAGGCCTGATCGCCGCGAATCTGGCCGACATACCGGGCGCGGGCGCAACGCTGGACTGCGCCTACATCACCTATTCGCCCGACGCCAAACGCGAGGTGCTGGGCGTGCCGCAGGAAACCCTGCGCCGCAACAACCTGACCAGTGAACCGGTGGCCGAGGCCATGGCGCGCGGCGCGCTGGCGCGCAGCCGGGCCAACGTGGCGATTGCCGACACCGGTGTGGTCGACGATTCCGATCCCGCCATCCCGGCAGGAACGCAATGCCTGGCCTGGGCGTTTCAATTGAGCGGCGGCGAGGTCGCCGTGTTTTCGACCTGCTGCCGCTTCGACGGCGACCGCCGCGAGATCCGGGAAAAAACCGCCGAGCATGCGCTGGAGCGCCTGCCGCATTACCACCGGCAGGCGCTGCTGCAGCGCGAGCAGAGCCTGAGCAGCGCGGGCTGATCAGGGAAAGCTGAACAGCGCAGCCTGATCAGGGCTGCCTGATCAGCGCCAGCTGCGGTCGTCCCGGCGCATCATGCCGAAGGCGGCCAGACAGGCCAACCCGGCGATCCCGCCCAACAGATACACCGGCGTGGGAATCGACCGGGCCATGTCACAGGCGATTTCGCCCGACCGCGGAAGCACCAGCTGCATGCGGCGTTTGGTCATGGCGGCGCCCAGCTCGCCCAGCCGATCAGCCAGGATGCGCTCGGCTTCTGGCAGCAGAATCGTCTCTTCATCGGCCACGTGGTGCAGCACGTCGCGCATCAGCTCCATGACCGTATCGTCGTAGGCCGGATCGGTCGGCTCCATGCCGCGCAGCCTGGCAATCAGGCGCCGCATCTCGTCGTGCTCGGGCACGCTCTTGCGGATCGCTTCGTTGTCGGTCACTTCACGAATCGCCGGATAGAAGATCTCTTCTTCCAGCTGAGCGTGGATTTCAAGCGCCGTACAGATGGTGTCCACCAGTCCTTGTTTGACGCGGGGATTGGTGTCGATCTTGTAGCGGTGGAAGGTCACCAGGACGTGGCTGTGGTCCAGCCGGATCATGCGCGTGGCGCCGGGGGAAATGGTCGAGAGTGCAAGGTCCATGAGTCACCTGTCTGGGTCGGGGAAGCCTGTGCTTCAGCAACTGCTGTGCCGTGCGCCATGGCATTTCCCATCTCCACGCAACGGCACAGTCCTTGCACTTGCAGACATCCCCGCCGCGCAGCCAGCATTTGCGCGGCTTTCTGACTGGAGTGTGCATGTCCGCTGCATTGCGATGTTCGTTCCCATTGACCGTTGCGGCGCCGATTCGGCGCGGCGCCTTCCTGCTCGGCTTTGCACTGGCCGGTTTCTTCGACGGCATCCTGCTGCATCAGATCCTGCAATGGCATCACCTGCTGAGCGGCCTGGAAGGCGGGCGGTTCGCGGCGATCGGCACGCAGATCCTGGCCGATGGCGCTTTTCACGCGGTGATGTATGCCATTGCGTTGGCGGGCCTGTGGCTGCTGCTGCGCCACCGCGACCCGCTCGCCCGGACACGCGCGACGGCGCTGGCAGGCTATGCGGTCATCGGCTTTGCCGCCTGGCAGATCCTTGATGTGGTGGTCGTGCATTGGGTGCTGGGCCTGCATCGGGTCAGGATGGACGCCGCGACGCCCTGGATCTGGGACCTGGGGTGGCTGATCGTTTTTGGCGTGGCGACAGGCCTTTGGGGCTGGCGGCTGCTGGCGCGCAAGGGGCCATCGGGTCCTGCAGCCGGCAGCCCGTCGCGCGGCGCGGCAGCGGGGGGCACCTTGGGCGCCTTGGTCCTTGCCGCCGCCGTGCTGAACCTGGCCCCGGTCAACGCCCTGGATGACCGCGGCGAAGGCGGCGCCGGGCAGGTCACCCTGGTGACGCTGCCGGGCCAGGGCGCGCGGTCGGCCTACGCTTTCGCGCAGCGTTACGGCGCCGCGATCGTTGATACCAGCAACGATGGCACCGTCTGGCTCATGAATGTCCCCGTGGGGGCCCGCCGCATGCCGCGCTACACCGACGGTGCGTGGGTCGTGGCGGCGGGTGGCTGGGGCGGCTGCGCCGCGTGGCTGGCGGCGCGCTGATCGATTCCGGTGTGCGGCCGCCACCGGTCGGCACGCACCTTGCGAAACCCCGCAGGCGGCGCTAGGGCCGCAATCCAGCAAGGAGAAAGATCATGCAGATTCGTGTGGACCCGGCGCAATTGCCGTCTGCCTATCGCGCCCAGCGCACCGCGCGCGGACTGGGCTGGTTCAGCCTCGCACTGGGGCTGGCAGAGATCATCATGCCCCGCACCATGGCGCGCCTGTGCGGGGTGCACGCCAGCCCGTCGCTGATGCGATGCTACGGCGTCCGAGAAATCATTTGCGGCGTCGGGCTGCTGAGCAACCGCAACGCCCGGCCCTGGTTGTGGGCACGCCTTGGCGGCGATGTCCTGGACATGGGCACGCTGCTGACGCAGGCCGATGCCCACGGCGCTGCATCGGGCCGGCCGCAAGGCGCATTGTTGAATGTCGCAACCATTACCGCGCTCGACCTGCGTACGGCCATCGACTACGAGCCGATGGGTCAGGGACGGACCGTGGACTACTCGACCCGTTCAGGCTTTCCGTCGAACCCGGACAGCATGCGCGGCGTCGCGCGTGGACTGCGGAACACGCCCATGGGCGCCACCGGCGCGGCGGGTGCAATGACGCCGCAGGCTCGGCCCGAAAGCCTGAAGACGTCGACTCCCGTCGGTCGCGCGGGCGCCGCCGCGCCCACGCCGATGGCCCTGGCGCCCGATATCGAATAGCGCGAATCAGCGGGTCGGCACGGCCGTCCCGCGTTCGCGGTCCTGCCGTGGACGTTCGGCGGGCGGCGCCGACTCATCGGGCGCAGTCGTTCGTGGGACCGGATTGCGGGGCTCGCCCAGACCCTGATGCCGGGTCCCGGTCGGCTGTTGGCCGCCGGGCCTGGCGGCCGCTTCCGCCAGTTGCACGTGGCGCCGCATCAGGGTCAGGCCGCGTTCGATCACGGACCGGATGTCGGGGTCCTTGGCGTTGGGCTGGGCCTTTTCCAGCTGCGCGATGCCCTCACGGTTCTGGGCCAGCCCGGCCTCGCGCACATAGGCGTCATCGAAGTCCTTGCCGTTCTTTTGTCCCAACGACGTCAGAAGCTTCTTTTGCGAAGCCGACGGTTCGGTGGGCAGCGACATCTTGCGTACCGATGCCAGCGCCTTCAATTCGGTTTCCGCCTGCAGGTGATCGCGCGTCACGGTACGCGCAAATTCCCGTACCGGATCGGTGGTGGCGCGCGCACTGGCCATCTGGCCAGCTTCGATTTCGAAGCGGCCAAATTGCGCGGCGGCCTGCAGCAGATTGGCATCCGCCTTGGACAGTTCGGCGGCGGTCGAGGCCAGGGCGGGGGCAAACAGGCAGACGGCGCTGGTGGCCACACGCAAGGTCAGGCGGCGCATCGGGCTGATGCGCGTTGCTGAATGAGAAAAGATCATGGGAGGTCTCCAGGTGTGAACTCAACCATGACCCGCAAGCCGCATGCCACGCCGTCCTTCGGGAATGACGCTTGCGAAATGCCGGCTTATTGACTGGAGCGACCCATGATTCCTCGCAACACCACCATCGTGATCACCGGCGCATCGAGCGGCATCGGACGCGCGACCGCCGAATTGCTGGCTGCGCCCGGCGTCAAGCTCGTGCTGGCCGCGCGCCGCCGCAGCGCCCTGGACGTCGTCGCGCGCGAATGCCGGCGCTTCGGCGCCCTGACCCGGGTGGTGCCGACTGACGTGGCCGACGCCGAAGCCGTACGCGACCTGGCCGAGGCCGCCGCCACCTTTGGCGATGGCGAGATCGATGTCTGGATCAACAATGCAGGCATTGGCGCGGTCGGGGAATTCGATCGCACGCCGGTCACGGCACATGACCAGGTGGTGAAGGTCAACCTGCTGGGCTATCTGCATGGCGCGCACGCCGTGCTGCCCTACTTCAAACAACAGGGCACCGGCATCCTGATCAACGTGGTGTCGTTTGGCGCGTGGTCGCCTGCGCCTTACGCCGTGTCGTACAGCGCCAGCAAATACGGGTTGCGGGGCTATTCGGAAGCACTGCGTGCGGAGCTGTCCCGCTATACGGGCATCCGCATCTGCGACATTTTTCCGTCGGTGATCGACACACCGGGATTTGCGCATGGCGCCAATTACACCGGCAAGAAACTGAAGGCCCCGAAGCCGGTGTATGACCCGCGCCGCGTCGCGTCGGCCATCTTGCGGGCGATTGCCGATCCCACCTGCACGCAGATGACGGTAGGCAACGTGGCCAGGGCAGCCCGCCTTGCGAACGGACTGCTGCCCGCCCTGACCCGCCGCATCACGCGCGCCCTTTTCGAACAATACTTTGGCCGTGCCGCGCCATCACCTATCACCGATGGCACGCTGTTCACATCGACAGCGCCCGACAGCCCCATCGACGGCGGCTGGCGGGCGACCAGCGGGATATCGCGCACGGCGGCGGCAGTGGGCGTCATCGCCGCCGCAGGCGTGCTGGGCGCATGGATGCTCGCCCAGCGGCGGGACTAGACCGCCGTCAGATCAGGGCGCCACCGGCAACGCGCGCTTGTGCGCGGTGCCGCGATACACGCGGATCAGTTTTTCACTGGCCGCGGCATCCACTGGCTTGCCTTCCAGGAAGTCGTCGATCTGCTCATAGGTCAGGCCGAACGCGGCTTCGTCGGGCTTTTGCGGCGAATTCGTTTCCAGGTCGGCGGTCGGCACCTTCATGACCAGCTCTTCCGGCGCGCCCAGCCTGCGCGCCAGGTTGCGCACCGCGCGTTTGGACAGTCCACTCAAGGGAATCAGGTCGGCCGCGCCGTCCCCGAACTTGGTGAAAAAGCCCATCAAGGCTTCGGCCGCCTGATCGGTGCCGATCACCAGGCCTTCCTGGGCACCGGCCACCGCGTACTGCGCGATCATGCGCTGGCGCGCCTTGGTGTTGCCGGTCACGAAATCGGCATGCGCCTCGTCGCGATACACCAGGCCACCGGCTTCAAGCGCGGCGCGCATGGCGTCGGTGGCGGGCTTGATGTCCACGGTCAGGCGCTTGTCAGGCTGGATGAAATCCAGGCTGGCCTGCGCGGCCGCCTCGTCAGCCTGTGTGCCATACGGCAGGCGCATGGCATAGAACGTTGCGGGGTGCCCGGCGGCTCGCGCACGTTCGACGGCCAGCTGCGCCAACCGCCCCGCCGTCAGGGAGTCCACCCCGCCGCTGATGCCCAGCACATAGCAGCGGGCACGCGCGTTCACCAGGTAATCGCACAGAAAGGCCACGCGCCGCTCGATCTCGTGGTCCACATCCACGGGGTTGACGACGCCGAGTTCGGCAATGATGTCGCGGGCGTCGGGGCTCGTTGGGTTCATGGTGTCATTCCTCGTCAAGACTGTCCTCGTTCAGAAAAAAGCTCAGGGCTTCAAGCCATAGTAGTCGGCCAGCGACGCGATGTCCGAATCGCTCAGGCGCGAGGCGAAGGATCGCATCTCGCCCTGATCGTCGTTCGCGCGCTGGTTGCCGCGAAACGCGTTGAGCTGCGCGGCGATGTAGGCCGATGGCTGCGCGAACAACCCCGGCATCAACGGGCCGGCGCCGCGTGCGTCCATGCCGTGGCAATTGGCGCAGGCCGGCAAGGCCCGCTCCATGTCGCCGCCGGTGTGCAGCCTTGCTCCTGCCGACGGCGTGTCGCCGGGGGCCGCGGCCTGCACGGCCGGCGCAGCCTGCGCACCGTAGTACTTTGCCACCGACGCAATGTCCGCTTCGGACAGCGTCTTGGCAATGCCTGACATGATCGGGTGCGCGCGTGCGCCGTCCTGGTAGTCCGTCAATTGTTTGGCGATGTACTCGGCCGACAGCCCGGCCAATCGCGGGAAGGACGACGCCGCCGTGGCGGCTTGCGCGCCGTGGCAGGTCACGCACGCCGCCGCACCAGTGCTGCTGCCCGCGCTCGCGATCTTTTCGCCCTGGTCGGCCGCGCCGCCCTGGTCCAGTATCGTTTCCCATCGCGCTTTCGCCACCACGAAGTCGGTGCCGGTGCGCTCGCGCGGCGCGGGGGCTTTGGCCTGCGCCGCGGACGGATCCGGCGCGGGCGGCGGCGGCGACCCGGGCGGCGCCGTGGCGGCCGTGGTGGCAGGCCCCGAAGGCGCATCGCCTGCGCGCGGGTTGCCGTCGATCAGGCTGGTCGAGAAGGCAAGGTGCATGATGCCGACGAAGACAGCGGTGGCGGCCACCGCGCCGCCCACGCCAATGCCCAGGGGCTTGAGAGGGTTGCTCATGTCTTCACCAGGGGGCCAGGTTGCGGCAGGTACTGATTCTTTACGGCATCGACCGTCCAGTAGGCCATTGCGCCAACGGTGCCGGTCGGGTTGTAGCCAGAATTTTGCGGGAACAGGGCCGCGCCCGTCACGAACACATTCGGCACGTCCCAGCACTGCCCGTAGCGGTTCACGACGCTGGTGGCGGGATCGCTGCCGATGGGCGCGCCGCCAGTCAGATGGGTCGATTGGTAGGTGGTGGCGCCGTAGGGCCGCACCCGCGGGTTCGCCTCGGCCAGGGTCACGCCGCGAATGGCCTTGCCGATCTCGAACGCCTTGTCGGTCAGGAAGGCCGACATCTTGATGTCGTTGTCCGGAAAGTCATACGTGATGCGAAGCAGCGGCAGGCCCCATGCGTCCTTGTAGGTGGGGTCCAGGCTCAGGTAACCGGTGGGTGTCGACATGGCCGCGCCCGTGATCGTGATGGGCATGGAATGGTTGTAGTAGCGCTTGGCCGCCTGCTTCCATTCACCGCCCCATCCCGCCGTGCCTTTGGGTACCGGCCGATAGCCGATGGGCGCGCCGCCCACCACCTGGATCTGGATGTAGCCGCCGCCCACGAAGCCCAGCGGTCCGTGATCGAAGTTGTCGGAGTTGAAGTCGTCCATCGTCACAGCCGCGGCGCCCGCGCCCATGAAGGGGTTGATGTTGACCTTCTCGTCAAAGAACAGGTTGACACTGGACGTCGTCTGGTGCGTGTAGGCGCGGCCCACCGCCCCTTCGCGCGTGGCGGGATCGTATGGCTTGCCGATGCCCGACAGCAACAGCAACCGCACGTTGTGGATGCCGAAGGCGCACAGAAAGACCATCTCGGCGGGCTGGAAACATTCTTCGCCCGACGCGTCCACATAGGTCACGCCACGCGCCTTCTTCTTGTCGGGTGTCAGTTCGACGCGGAGCACATGGGCGTTGGCCCGCAGTTCGAAGTTCGACAGCTTCATCGCCGCCGGCAACACGCACACCTGCGGCGACGCCTTGGCGAAATGCTCGCAGCCATAGTTGGAACAGAAGCCGCAGTACACGCAGGCGTTCATGTTCAGGCCTTCGGAATTCTTGTACGGCCGGCTCACCAGCGCGGACGGCTGCACATAGGGGTGGTAGCCCATCTTGGCCGCCGCCTCGCCGAACAGGGCCGACGCGTACGGCACCTTGAGCGGCGGGTTCGGGTACTGCCGGGATCGCCACGGATCGAACGGGTTGCCGTTGGGCTGCAGCTTTTTGTTGAGGTTGCCTGCGTAGCCCGACGCACCGATCAGGTAGTCGAAGCGGTCGTAGTAGGGCTCCAGCTCGTCATAGGTCAAGGGCCAGTCCTGCGGCGTGATGTCGTCCGACAGGATCTTCGCGCCATACTTTTCCGTGTAGTGACTGCGGAACTTGAATTCGGTCTCGTCAAAGCGGTAGTAGGCGCCCGACCAGTGATTGCCCGCGCCGCCCACATGGGTCGCCGGAAACGCGAATTGCCACCGGCGCATCGGCAAGGCCTGCTCGGTGGGGGTATTGCGGAAGGTAAAGGTTTCGACCGCGGTGTTCTGGTGCAGCTCGTGGCGGCGGGTGTACTTCAACTCGTCGTGCACGGTGGGCGCCTGGAAATCGGGCGATGGCCAGCGCGGCTGTCCGCGCTCCAGCACCACGACGCTCTGGCCATTGGCCGCAAGCTCCTTCCCGATGATGGACCCGGTCCACCCTCCCCCCACGATCACGACGTCCTTGGCTGGCAGTGTCTTGCTCATCGCATGGGTCCTCCGTGGCCACCGTGCGCGGCATCGGCAATCGAAATCGGCGGGCGCGTCCACGCCACGCCGTGGCGTTCCACGTCACTCATGTAGCTTGCATAGGCGCCCGGAAAGCCCACCAGCTTCCAGGACGCCATGTCGCGATTGCCACCGTAGACGGGGTCGGCAAAATAGCCCTCCATCGTGGCGTCGAGCAAGGCGGCGAAAAACACGGCCGACGGCAGCGGCGTGGTCTTGATCTCGCCGGCCTGCATGCGCGTGAGCAACTGGTCTTGCGCGGCGGCGTCCAGATCGGCAAATCCGCCCTTGCCATTGCTGGCAGCCGCCTGGTCCAGACTCGCCAACCCGGCGCGAAACATTTGCGCGGGCGTGAACGACAGCTGGTAGCCCTGCTGCGGTTTGCCGGCCACGAACGGACCCTGTTTGTAGAAGTGGTCCCCACTGCCCCACGCCCCCGCCAACTGCTGGTCCAGGAACACCGCCACGCCGGCGTCTTTCGCGCCCGGCCCCAGCGCATCGGTCGGGATCAGGCGGTCGATGGCAGCTTCCACGGCGCGGACTTCCTTGGCATTGAAGAAGCGCCACACATAGGGTCCCGAGGCCGCCGCGGGCGGCGTGCCCGCAGCCGGTGCGGTCGTGGCGGCTGCGCTGGTGGCAGGTGCCTGGGCAGCGCTGGCGCCCGTTGGCAGGCCGGCGGCAGCCGCGGCCGGCCCGCCTGCCAGCAAGGCCTTCAGGACCTCGCGCCGCGTGAATCGAAGGGGGTGTTCCAAACCTGGCTCCTTGGAAGCGGCGGGCTTGACCGCCAATGACCGGGCGCCACCGTGTGCGCCGATGAACGACGCGCGCTCAACGCGGGGTTGACGGCGCGGGGGTATCGCGAGGGGTAATGGCCGGATTGCCGGACGGGGCGTTGCCCGGCGGATTCGTCATGGTCGCGCCGGACTGCGGCCGATTGGCCGGGGCGGCGTCGGTGCGGGGGGTGGGCATCGGGCGGCGCGGCGCGGACGTGGCGGCCGGCGGCTCGGGGGTCTGGCCCATGATGCCGCTGCTGCCGTTCACGCCCGACCCCGGATCGGACGACCCATGCTGCGACGGACCGGAGTGCGACGAACCGTGTTGCGACGATGACGCGGCGACGGCCGCGGACAGGGGCACGGCGGCAAGCGCCATGACCGAAAATGGAGCGGCGGCGGCCATTGCGCCGCTGGCAAGCATGCGGATCACCTTCATGGTGTCCTCCCTCTGGATGACTGACGGTCACGGTCAGCAACATTCATACCGTCAGGAACCTGACAGACACGCCTCGCGCGGGGGCTCGCCCTGCGCCTACTGCAAGTGTTCGAGCACGGCCGCCACGACGCGATCCACGGATACAGGCTTGCACAACCAGGTGTCAAAGCCTTCGAGCGTGCCGGGCTCGGCGCTGCCATGCGCGCCCAGGCCGGTCATGGCGATCGCCGGAATGCCGGCATTGCGCGGTGCCTTCCTCAACCTGCGGATGAGTTCCGTGCCATCCATGCCGGGCATCCGGATATCGGCGATCAGCACGTCGATGTCGTCATCCTGCAGCAGGTCCAGCGCGGCCTGTCCGGTCGTGGCGCCAAGCACTTTGGCGCCTTCGTCTTCCAGCAGCAGGCTCAATGCATCCAGCGCGTCGCGCGAGTCTTCCGCCAGCACGATCCGCACGCCCTGCAGCCGTTGCAGGGCCGGCGTGGCCGCGGCTTCCAGCGCCACCGGGTCTTCGGACAGCCGCAGGCGGATCGTGAAGGTCGCGCCCTTGCCTGGCCCGTCGGATCGCACCTGCAATCGTCCGCCATGGGCTTCGACGAAGTGACGCGACAGCGCCAATCCCACACCCAGGCCCGACGTGGTGCGCGTGGCATGCTGCGCGTCGAGCTGACTCAACAAGGTAAAGATGGAGTCGACGCTTTCCGGCGCGATGCCGATGCCGGTGTCGGCCACGTCGAGCCGCGCTTCGTTGCCATCGTCAACCAACGTGACGAACACATGGCCGCCACGCGGCGTGAACTTGATGGCATTGGCCAGCAGGTTGCCGACCGACTGTTCCAGCCGGGTGCGATCGGCGGACAGCAGCAACGGCGCGTTGATGCCCGACGCCGAGACCAGGACGCCCTTGGCCGAGGCATCGGCCGACACCCCGCTGACACAGCGCGCCACCAGCGCCGCAAAATCGACCGGCGTGCAGGTGATCTTGAGCTTGCCCGTCGATATCCGCGCAATGTCCAGCAGCTCGTCAATGATGCGGGCCTGGTCCCGCACGGCCCGCTTGACCGCATCCACCGCACGGCCGGCGGCGGGCACGCCCATCACGTCGGGCCCGCGCCCCAGCAGTTCCATGTTGAGCTGGATCAGATTGAGCGGATGCCGCAGTTCGTGCGACATCATTGCAAAGAACACGTCCTTCAATTCGTTGGACGCCAGCGTGCGCTGCAAGGCCTGTTCGCGCGCGGTCTGCTCGCGATGCTGCGTGGTCAGGTCGCGGGAAATCTTTGCGAAGCCCGGCGTGCCCTGCCCGGTCAGCGGATACAGCACGCCGCTGCAGTAGAACCGGCTGCCGTCCTTGCGGTAGCGCCAGCGGTCGTCGGACGAATGGCCGCTGCGTCTGGCCTGCGTCAACTCCCGTTCAGGAATGCCGAGTTCCTGTTCATCGCGGGTAAAGATCGAGCCATACGCCTTGCCATGCATTTCGGCGGCGGTATATCCGAAAATGCGTTCGGCCCCCACGTTCCAGCTGGTGATGATGCCCGCCTCGTTCATGGCGATGAAGGCGTATTCCTGCGTGGTTTCGGCCACCAGCCGCATGCGGGCCTGCGCCGCGCTGACACGCGCTTCGACCAGGCGGCGTTCGGTGATGTCGACAAAGATGATCACGGCGCCGTCGACCAGATTGTCGAACGTGCGATAAGGCACGACGCGGGTCAGGAACCAGGCGCCGTCCGTGCTGCGCACTTCGCGCTCGATCCGTGAGGTCGATGCCACGGTGCGGGCGACGTCAGCCGCCAGTTCCGGATATTGCAGCCGATGCGTCATCTGCGCGAGCGGACGGCCCCGGTCCGACAACGCAACGTCCATGACCTGGCGCGCATGGGGCGTGAACCATTGCACGGCCAGCGACCGGTCCACGCGAACGGCCGACAGGTCGCTGGACCGGATCAGATTCTGCAGGTCGTCATGAATGTCGGAGGTTTCTTCGGCCGCTTCGCGCAAGGCGACATTGACCGTGGTCAGTTCCTCGTTGATCGCATGCAGCCTTTCCTTGCCCGCCACGAGCGCGGCGGTCGACATCCGCAGTTCGTCATTGGCCGCCTCCAGCGCTTCATTCGACGTCAGCAGGCGTTCGTTGGAACGGCGCGCCCGCCGCGACTCATCGGCCAGCCGTTCCTGCAGATGGGCGATCTCCGCTTCCAGGGCCGCCACGCCGTCGGACCGCTTGAGCGAGACGACCGCGTTGCCCGACGCCGCCGGCGCGGCATCCGTGACTTCGTGAAAGACCACCAGCATCAGGTCCTGCCGGCTCTGGTCGTCATGGAAGGGCCGCACCGTGATGCGGATCACCGCGCCCGGCGTCTCGTCACCCAGCGCGACGCGGCGCGACTGCGCGGGTTGGCCGGTGGCAATGACACGTGTCAGGGCTTCGATCAGTTCGCGGCGCAACGCTGCGCCGACCAGCGCCAGCAAATGGCGCGGACCGGACTCGGTGTCGGCTTCACGCAGGTAGCGATTCGCGCCCGACGAAAGGTGCACCACTTCGTAGTCCGCCGTGACGACCACGCTGGGTGGCGAATACCGTTCGATGGCGCGCCGATGCACCTCGGCATACACCACCTTGCGCGTGCCTTCGGATGTGTCGGCCACGGATTCCAGCGGGTTGCCTCGCGCGCTGACCAGGGCCAGCGTCGGCGAGCGCTGACCGGGCACGTTGACCCGCGCGCGATAGAGCCCGTGCGTCCCGTCCACCGGCCGGAACCACACTTCGCCCTGCTCCCCCACGCCTTCAGGACCGACGAACAGATAGCCCTCGGGGACCAGTGAACGGTGGAAGGCCCGCAGCAGGGTATCGCGGGCGTCGGCCTTCAATTCCGGCAGCAGCGTGCGGCATACGATCAGGTGCAGTCCCGAAAACGGCGGGTCGCGAAACACATCGTGCACGGCAAACACGACCCGTTCGCGCACGACTTTCTTGACCTGGTATTTGTCGCCTGATTCTTGCAGGAAGCGCCTCAGGCGGGAACGGCCCACATCGGCAGCGATCGACAGCGGATAGGTGGCTGCGCGCGCGGTGGCGATGGACGCCGGATCGCCGTCACTGGCAAAGATGCGCAAGCGATCGGACGCGTCGGTGCCGGCCGCGTCGGCAAGCGCAATCGCCAGCGAATAGGCTTCTTCACCCGTCGAGCAACCCACGCACCATGCGCGCAAGGTCAGGTCGGACGTGGCGCGCAGCACATTGGTCAGCCCGCGCAGGGTGGTCGATTCCAGCACGGCGTAAGCCGCCGGGTCGCGAAAGAACGCGGTGCCCGTGGACTGGATGTCGTGCGCCAGCGCGGCGGCTTCTTCCGTATTGGTGTCAAGGATGCGAGCGTAGCCCGCCAGGTCCGTCACAACGTGCAAACGCGCGCGCCGCTGCATGCGGCGCAGGACAGTCACTGTCTTGTATTGCAGGAAGTCGCGGCCGCTCTTTTGTGTGAGCGTGCGCAGGATCGCTCGAAAACCGGGCAAGGGATACGCGGTGGCGGGCGCACGCACGTCGTTGCGGCCCAGGGCCGACGGCAGCAGGATGCCTGGCGCGGCAGATGCAAACCGCTGCATGGACGCCGGCATGTCGGCGGCGGGCAGCACCATGTCCACGGCGCCTGCCACGATCGCGTGGCGCGGCATTTCGTCGCAGCCCGCTTCGAACGGGGCCTGCGCCAACGCCAGGCCGCCCGCGTGCCGAATGTGCGCAAGACCCGCAGCACCGTCATTGCCATCGCCCGCCAGCAGCACCCCGATCGTCTGATCGCCGAACACCGACGCCAGATTGCGAAACATCAGGTCGATGGCCACACGGCGCTTGCGAGTGCGGGCGACCGGGCGAACCTGCAACGTGGTTGCCGTGACAGAACCCGCCCTGTCGGTCGGCACCACCAGTACCCGGCCTGCTTCAAAAGATCGGCTCTCGGCCACCAGTTCAACCGGCAATGCCGACAGGGCCTTCAAGGCATCGAGGCTGGCCTGCCCGTCCCACTCAGCCGGCACATCCAGCACGACCACGAAGCAGAATTCCGTGTTGGCGGGCACGGCGTGCAGGAAGCCCGCCAGCGCATCCAGGCCAGGCACGGACGCACCCACGCCGGCCACACGATACGGCCGGCTGCCGGGGGCAATTGTCCGCGGTTGCTCTGCAGTCTCGGCAAGGCTGGCGCTGCCTGGGGTCATCGAGCATCTCGGCAATGCGCATACCTGTTCTACGACAGGCGCGCGGGTGAACGATTCACGGATTCTCACATAAATGAGAGCATTTCGGGCCTGGAAGAGCACCCTATTTCCAAGCTTGCGCGTTGCCCACTTCACTTACACACGGTGACACGCTTTCGTGCCGCCCACGCCAACAAGGTTATGGGTGCAGATCCGCAACGCGGCGCGGAAGTTGCTGCTCGTGTAACCGATGCGATGCCCACGGCTGTGCAAGACAGTGGGTTGGGGTTCTGCTCGGCAAGGAGGCATATGGCCAGCATACGCGTAGGTCTGTCGGGATGGCGGTACGGAGGATGGCGCGGCGTGTTCTATCCGCCTGGCCTGGTCCAGCGGCGCGAGCTGGCGTTTGCGTCGCGCCACGTGCCGACCATCGAGATCAATGGATCGCATTATTCCTTGCAGAGCCCTGTCAGCTATGCGACATGGCATGACGACACGCCCGACGATTTCATCTTTGCTGTCAAGGGCCCCCGCTACCTGACCCACATGCTGCGCTTTCGCGGCGACACCGCGATCGTTGCGACTGCCAACTTCTTTGCGTCGGGGATCTTGCGGCTGGGCGCCAAGCTTGGCCCGATCCTCTGGCAGTATCCACCGACCTATCCGTTTGATCCCGCGGCGTTCGAAAGCTTCCTGCAATTGCTGCCCGCCGATACCGATGCCGCGCTGGATTTCGCCCACCGCCACGACACGCGGGTCAAGGTGCCGTGGCTGGAACCCCAGCCCCGCCGGCGCTTGCGCCATGCGATCGAAGTGCGCCATCCCAGTTTTCTTGATCCCGCGTTCATGCGGCTGCTGCGACGCTATCGCGCTGCGTGGGTCATCTCCGACGCGGTCGCGGACTGGCCGTATGCAGAGGACGTGACCACGGATTTCCTGTACTTGCGACTGCACGGCACCGAAACCCTGTACGGCGGCGCCTATCGCGATGATGCGCTGGACCGGTGGGCCGACAGGCTGGCGGCATGGGGCGCGGGGCGCGAGCCCGACGACGCGGTCCGCGTCGGACCCAAGGCCACCCGCCGCGCTACCGGGCGCGACGTGTACTGCTACTTCGACAATGACAAGAAGGTGCAGGCGCCCTATGACGCGCGCCGCCTGATGGACAGGCTGGCCGCCAACGGGTCGATACCCGGCATCGATCTCCCCCTCCCTTTCCTTCAGGAGCAGCCATGACGGCGACCCCCTTGCATTCCCCCTTCGATCTGCAACGCTTTGTCGATGCGCAGCGCCCCGTCGTGGATACGGTGATGGCCGAGCTGCGCGCCGGCCGGAAACGCACGCACTGGATGTGGTTCGTGTTCCCGCAGCTGGCGGGGCTGGGCCGCAGCGACATGGCTCAGCATTACGCGATTCGCGACCTGGACATGGCGGCCGCCTATCTTGATCATCCGGTGCTTGGCCCGCGCCTGGTCGCCGCAGCCAGCTCCGTGCTGGCTCAGCAAGGCGGCACCGCGCACGCCATCTTTGGCAATCCCGACACGATGAAGCTGCATTCCAGCCTGACGCTGTTTGCACGCGTCCCCGGCGCAGATCCGGTGTTCCGCGCGTGTCTGGACCGGTATTTCGGGGGCAAGGAAGACGCCGGCACGGTGGGGTTGTTGCAGGGGTAGATGAGTCTTCGTGAGGCTTGCCGCCCGGGATCGCTACTTGCTCAATGGTAGGTTCACCATTGATTCCGGAGTGTCTTCATGACCGTTACCCGCAACGCCCGTAGTTCCGTCCTGCGACCTGCCCTCATGGCCACCGTCGTGGCATCGCTGGCCACGCTTGCCGCGTGCAGCGCCCCGCCCGATCGCCCTTCTCCCCTGGCCAATGCGGTTGCGAACGCGGGCGCGGCGCTGCGCGCGGATTCGGACATGAAGGCCGTGCTGGATGCCTATTCGAACCTGGACCCCAAGGCAATCGAAAAGATTTCCGTGTCCGAAGCGCGAGCCCAGCCAACCATCGCCGACGCGGTCGACGCCGTGCTGCGCCAGCAGGGCAGATCGACCGATCCGGCTAGCCTTGTGCCGGGCGTCACGTCACGCGACACGACCATTCCCGGCCCGGCCGGTCCGCTGCCCGCGCGCGTATTCACGCCGTCGGGCGCCGGTCCGTTCCCGGTCATTACCTACTTTCATGGCGGTGGCTGGGTGATTGCCGACAAGCAGGTGTATGACGCTGGCGCGCGCGGCATTGCCAAGCAGGCCAACGCCATCGTGGTCTCGGTGGACTATCGCCGTTCTCCAGAGGTGAAGTTCCCGGCAGCCTGGGACGATGCGCTGGCCGCCTATCGCTGGGTATCGCAAAACGCCGGCACCCTGAACGGCGATCCGCAGCGCCTGGCGCTGGCCGGTGAAAGCGCGGGCGGCAACCTGGCCGTGGCGACGGCCATTGCCGCGCGCGACGCCGGCGTCACGCAGCCACGCCATGTGCTGGCCGTGTACCCCGTCGCGCAGACGGGCAGCCTCCTGACGCCGTCGTATGTCGCGAACGCCGCGGCCAAGCCGCTGAACCGTCCGATGATCGAATGGTTCCTGGACAAACTGCTGGCCTCGCCGATCGACAAGCAGGATCAGCGTCTGGACCTGGTCAACGCCCGCCTGGCCGGCCTTCCGCCCGTCACGATCATCAATGCGGCGATCGATCCGCTGCGCAATGACGGATCGATGCTGGAAGAAGCCCTGCGTAATTCCGGCGTGCAGGTCGAACGCCAGGACTATTCGGGCGTGACCCATGAGTTCTTCGGTACGGCGGCCGTGGTGGTCAAGGCGCGCCAGGCCCAGGAATACGCCGGCCAGCGCCTGCGCCAGTCGCTGGGTAACTGAGGCAGGGACTGACTGAGGGACGAGTCAGCCGAAGATAGAAAAAACGCCCGGCTCCGCTTGCGAGACCGGGCGTTTTTTTTTGCGCGCTTGCTTGTGACCTGCGCTATCTAGCGGCCCGCGCCCGTGATGGCCGCATCGACGGCATCCGCCAGGCGCATCACGATGTTATCGAGATCAGCATCCTGGACCGTGAAGGGCGGCGCAAGCAGCACATGGTCGCCCTGCTGTCCATCGATCGTCCCTCCCATCGCATACACCATCAGGCCGCGCGCCAACGCCTCGTCCCGCACGCGGGCATGGACTTTTGCGCCCGGCGCAAACGGGCGCTTGTCTTCCTTGTGCTGCACGAACTCGACGCCCTGGAACAGTCCCCGGCCCCGCAGGTCGCCCACATGGGGATGGTGACCAAACGCCGCCTGCAAACGCTGCGCCAACGCCGCGCCCTGAACCCGCGACGCCTCGACCAGCCCGTCTCGCTGCAATACACGCTGCACCGCCAGCGCCGCGGCGCAGGCCACCGGATGACCGAGATAGGTATGGCCATGCATGAACTGCCCCGAGCCCTGCGTGAAGGCCTCGTAGATCCGGCCTTGCACCAGCACGGCGCCAATCGGCTGGTAGCCGCCGCCCAGGCCCTTCGCGATCGCCATGAGGTCCGGAACGATCCCTTCCTGATCGATGGCATGCAAGGATCCCGTGCGGCCCATGCCGCACATCACTTCGTCGGCAATCAGCAGGATGCCGTATCGATCGCACAGCGCGCGCACGCCCTTGAAGTAGCCGGGCACGGGCGGCACCGCGCCCAGCGTGGCGCCTACGACGGGTTCGGCGCAAATGCCGATGACGGTGTCCCCGCCCAGCCTCAGGATCTCTGCTTCCAGTTCGCTGACCAGTCGCTGTCCATAGGCTTCGGGCGTTTCGTCGGGCCGCTGGTCGCGGTACGCATAACACGGCGCGACATGCGTCACGTCCATCAGCAGGGGCGCAAACTGCGCCCGCCGCCAGGCATTGCCGCCTACCGCGAGCGCGCCCAGGGTATTGCCGTGGTAGCTCTGGCGGCGCGCAATGAAGTGACGGCGCTGCGGCTGGCCGATCTCGACGAAGTATTGCCGTGCCATCTTGAGCGCGGCTTCCATGGCTTCCGACCCGCCACTCACCAGATAGACCTGCGACATGCCCTTGGGCGCGCTGGCGATCAAGGTGTCCGCCAGGGTTTCGGCCACACGTGTGGTGAAGAAACTGGTGTGGGCGTAATCGAGGCTGTCCATCTGCTCGCGCATGGCGGCCAGTACCTCCGGATGGCCATGGCCCAGACAGGAAACCGCCGCGCCGCCCGAGGCGTCCAGGTAGGTTTTTCCGTCCCGGTCCGTGATGGTCAGGCCGCGCGCGGACACGGCTTCGGGCAAGGGGTGACGCAGCTGGCGATGGAAGACGTGGGTCATCGGTAGTGTGTTGGCTAGGGTTCAAAGGGTCGGTCGGACAGCCTCTATGCTAGCCCTGAACGATCTCGGTTTCTTCGGACCGCATGGCCGCGACTTCGGCCCAGTCCAGTTCCAATTCCAGCGCGTGGAAGACGCTTTCGTCGATCCGCCCGCTGCGCCGCAAGCGCGACAGGGTGTTGCGCCGCGCCTCGATCCCCTTGTGCCGCAATGCGTCGATCTCTTCCATGTCGCCGGGTTGATGTCCGCCCTCTTCCACGGCGTGCTCGGCCTGGTAGGCCTTGCGCAAGTGCTTGGCCGCAATGTCCTGGCGGTCGCCCAGGGTCGCCAGCGCAGCGTCCAGCAAGGCGCGACGGGCGGTCACCAGCTCGGTGTCGTAGCCATCGTCCTTCGGAAAATTCAGACGGCGGATCAGCGGCCCCAGTGTCAGCCCCTGCAGCACCAGCGTTCCCAGCACAACCGTCAGTGCACTGAGCACAATCAGGTCGCGCGCCGGAAAATCGCCCGGCAACGCCAGGGCCGTGGCCAGGGTGACCAGCCCGCGCATGCCGGACCATGACACCAGCAAGCCTTGTCCGGTTGACGGGACATCCGGCCATTGGTGCGCGCGGGCCCAGGCCGCCATGCCGCGGTTGTACAGCATGACCCAGACGATGCGCACCACGATCACGATGACCAGCACGCCGCCCGCGAACAGCATGGCGTGACCCAACTCGCCGGGGGCAAGACGGCCAACAATGGTGCGCGCCTGCATGCCCATCAGCAGGAAGGCCAGCACATTGAGCATGAAGACCGTGGCGCCCCAGACCGAATAGGAGTGCAGCCGGTCGCGCGCGGCCTGGCGGTCCGGCGCATCGCGCGCCACCATCATGGCGAAGGTGACCACGGCCAGAATCGCCGACAGGTGCAGACGGTCCGCCACGACCCACACGCCAAAGGTCATCACGAATTCGAACAGCGTTCCGCCCAGCGTACCGGCCAGGCGGGGCGCGCAGTACACATAGAGTTTGGCGAAAACGATGCCCAGCACGATCCCGGCGGGCGCCTCCAGCACCAGCAATGGCGCGATGTCGTTCAAGAGACCGGGGCTGGATGCGGTGGTCACCGCCCAGGTAAAGATCAGCAGCGCCACCGCATCGTTGAACAGGCTTTCGCCTTCCAGCACGGTCAGAGTGCTGCGCGGCAGGGTGAAACGCCCCAGCACGGCGGAGGCGGCCGCGGCGTCGGGCGGCGCCACGATGGCGCCCAGCGCAATCGCCGCCGCCACCGGCAGGCCGCCGAACCACACCGCCGCCGTCGCCACCGCGCCAGTCGTCAACAATACCGCGATGGCGGCCAGCGCCAGCAGGGGCAGCCAGTAACGCAGCAAGGCACGGGGCGGAAAATCGTAGGCGGCGTCGAACAGCGCCGGCGCAATGAACAGCGCCAGCGCCAGTCTGGGCTCGATTTCAAAGGGGGGCACCCAGGGCATCGCGGCGACGGCGACACCAGCCATGGCGAGCATCGTGGGATAGGGAACCGGCCAGCGGCGCGATATTTGCAAAAGCAGGATCGCTGCCAGCATCAGCAGCAGCGACGTTTCGAACAAAGCCATACCAGTTACTCTTCCCCAAGCCAGCCGCCGGGCAGGTCGCCCACTTCATGCTCCCACCATTGCCGCACTGCGGCGGAAACCGATATGAAACTCTTGCAAACGTTGGTGTGGCCCGTGCCTCTTGTCATGATCTCGTTGATGCTGGCGGGGTGCAACGTGCGGCCCGGCAAGGTGCCGCACATCGTCGATGCCGACTCGGCGCAGGCCGTCACCGTCAAGACCCGGTCCGGACCGGTGGTGGGAGCGTCCGCTGCGCCTGGAACGGCGTTCCTGGGCATTCCGTACGCCGCGCCACCCGTCGGCGATCTGCGCTGGAAGCCGCCGCAGCCGCCGGCGTCCTGGTCCGACCCGCGGGACGCCCGCAAGCTGGGGTCCGCCTGCACGCAGGCGATCAGCCTGAATCCCGGCGCGGGCGAAGGCGGCGGTCTGCCCTTTGGTGACGAGGACTGCCTGTTTCTGAATGTCTACCTGCCCGCCGCCCCGCCTGCGGCCGGCAATCCGTGGCCCGTCATGGCCTATCTGCCCGGGGGCGCCTTCGTTCTGGGGGCGGGCGACAACTACGACCCCAGCCGGCTGGCGACCGAACAGAACGTGGTGGTTGTCACCATCAACTATCGGCTGGGCCCGCTTGGCTTTTTGGCCCACCCCGCGCTGACCGCGGAATCGCCATCGGGCGGATCCGGCAATTTCGGGCTCATGGATCAGCAGGCCGCCCTGCGCTGGGTGCGCGACAACATCGCGTCCTTCGGGGGCGATCCGGCGCGGGTCACGCTGTTCGGCGAATCGGCGGGCGCGTGGAGCACCTGCTATCAACTGACGTCGCCGGGCGCGTCCCGGCTGTTCCAGCGGGCCATCCTGCAAAGCGGATCGTGCGTCGATCCGGTGTCGATGGCGCCTGTCGCCGAGGCCGATGCCGATGGCGTGGCGTACGCCGCCAAGGTCGGTTGCACCGATCCGGCTGCTGCCCTGGCCTGCCTGCGCGAGGTGTCGGCACGGACCCTGGTGCGCACCGCGTCGACCCGCCGCGGCATCGTCGGCCCGGCCAGTTGGGGTCCCGTATGGGGCGACGGCGTCGTGCCGCTGCGGCCCGATGTCGCCTTTGAACAGGGCCGGTACGCCCAGGTGCCGGTCATCGTCGGCACGAATCGGGACGAAGGGCGGCTGTTCGCCATCACCACCCGCAACCAGGAAACGTTCGAAACGCGCATCCAGCAGCAGTTCGGCCCCAAGGCCGCGCAGGTGCTGGCCCGCTACACCGAAGCCACCCAGGGGTCCGTGCGTCTTGCCTTTGCGGGGGTCTGGACCGACGCCCGCCTGGCGTGTCCGTCGGATGCGCTGCGTCAGGCCCTGCGGCCGCGCAGCGAAGTCTACGGCTATGAATTTGCCGATGACCGCGCGCCGATCAGCCTGCCCGCCATGATGCAGGGCGGGCCGATGGGCGCCTATCACTCCGGCGAACTGACCTACGTGTTCGGCACGCGATGGGCCCTGGCGGATCCGGCCGACTTTGATGCCGGGCAGGCGGCGCTGGCGACCGCCATCCGGACGGCGTGGGGACGGTTTGCGCACGGCCAGCCGCCTGCGTCCCCGGCGTCGGACTGGCCCGCGTTTGGCGAAGAAGGCCTGGTGCGCATTCTGGCGCCCGGCCCGGTGCGTCAGAGCGCGGACTTCGCGCAGCGGCACGACTGCGCATTCTGGTCAGGCGTACTGGGGGCTGGATGAGCAAGCGCGCTCATGCCTTGCAAGCTCTGGTCAGCCGTGGCGTGCAAGAGTAAAGCGTGAGCAGCGCGCCGCGCCCGTGGCGCGCGATTCGCTGCCCGCCTGCAACCTTTGCCGGGAACATCGATTGCGTTGGGGCCTGAGTCTGTCTATTTCAGGAGCGACCCTTGAGATCGCTGTTCCGGAGTTTTTTCCAGGGCGGATTCGAGTGTTCAACGCATCGTCTACCGGAAGGTGGAGGACTCGATCTGCTCGAGTCCACCGGCCATGCCCGTCACCCCCTGGCCGACTACGACGCCGCGGCGCGGCACGGCCTGACTACCGTCCGCGATGGCTTGCGCTGGCATCTGATCGAGCCGCGACCCGGCGAGTATGACTGGTCCAGCCTGCTGCCCCAGCTGCAGGCGGCGCGGATGCAGGGCACCCAGGTCATCTGGGATCTGTGCCATTACGGCTACCCGGATCACGTTGATCCGTTCAGCCCGGTCTTTCCGCAACGGTTCGCGCGCTTTGCGGCGGCCGCCGAGCGCGGTGGCGAACTCAAACGCCAGCTGGTGCGCGCGGCCATCGCGGCCATGGATGCCATCCGCACGGTCGACGGCCGCGCACGCTTCGTTGCCGTCGACCCGATGATCCATGTGACGGCGCTGGATGCCGCAGAAGCCCCCCTGGCCGAGGCCGCGACGCTGGCCCAGTTCGAAGCGTGGGACATGCTGGCGGGCCGGGTCTGCCCCGAACTGGGCGGCCACCCCGACTTCCTGGACGTTGTGGGTGTCAACTATTACCCGCACAACCAGTGGACGCTGCACGAAGGCGCGCTCTGGCAAGGACAGCCGTACTACCGGCCGATGCGCGAGCTGCTGGCCGGTGTCCACGCGCGGTATGCCCGGCCGGTGCTGGTAGCCGAAACGTTTGATGACCGGCATTGCCCGACGGGACTCTTCGGTTCGCCCGACCCGTCTTTCCTGCGCCCCCTCGACTTCCCGCTTGCCCACGAACTGGCCGTGCAGCGCGCCCGCTTTGCCGACCTGATTGCCCCCAACCTTCCCCATCACGCCGCCGAAGCGGCCAGCAACTTCTGAGTCCACCAGGAAGCCCCATGTCCGACTCGAGCATTGCGCAGGTGCCCATTGCGCAAACCCCTGCTGCGTTCCTCATGAACTACGTCAAGGGGCGGCGGGGCAGCTTTCTGACCCTGGCCGCCCTGGTCGTGGCCGCCGGATCTTGCGCGGTGGCGGTCCAGTACGGCATGAAGCTGATCGTCGATGCCATGTCAGGCACCGACCGCCAGGCCGCCGACGTCTGGCATCCGCTGATCCTGTTCCTGACCCTGATCGGGGTCGAAAGCATCCTGTGGCGGCTCAGCGGCTGGTTGGGCTGCCGTACGATCATCGCGTCGTGCGTCGACATGCGCGTGGACCTGTTCAAGCACCTGACCGGGCATTCCATGAAGTACTTCCGGCAGCATCTGTCGGGCGCGCTGGGCAACCGCATCACGTCAACATCCCAGGCGTCGGGTTCCATCCTGGGGACGCTGACCTGGAACATCGTGCCGCCCTGCGTCGACTTCCTGGGCGCGGTGGTCGTGCTGCTGACCATCGACTGGCGCATGGCGGCCGCGCTGAGCGGCTTTGTCGCCCTGGTCGCCGGGGTCATCTTCACTTTCGGCAGCCGGGGGCGCGTGCTGCATCAGGAATTCGGTGAACAGGCCTCACGCGTGGGCGGCGAAATCGTGGATGCCGTCTCCAACATCTGGGTGGTGCAGGCCTTCTCGGCCCGGCATCGCGAAACCGAAAGGCTGCAGAAGGAACTCGGCGTCGAAGCCCGCGCACAGCGGCGCAGCTGGATGTACCTGGAAAAGGCGCGCGTGCTGCATGACATCTGCCTGTGGATCATGGCGGGCACCATGCTCACCTGGGCCTTGCGGTCATGGCAGGCCGGCAACGTGACGTCGGGTGACGTGGTGGTCATCAGTGCACTGGCCTTTCGTATCCTGCACGGCTCGCGCGACCTGGCGCTGGCCCTGGTCGGCACGGCGCAGCAATTCGGCGTCATCGCCGAAATGCTGAACGTGGTGGCCCAGCCGCACGACCAGCCCGACCTGCCGGAACTGTCCGACAAGCCGATCGCGCGCGGCACCATCGAACTGCGCAACGTCAGCTATGCGTATGCGGACGGCCGGCAGGTGTTCAACAATCTGAACCTGACGATACCGGCCGGCCAGAAGGTCGGCATCGTGGGGCCATCGGGCGCGGGCAAGTCGACCCTGCTGTCCTTGCTGCAGCGGGTTGACGATGTGGGGGGCGGCTGCATCCTGATCGATGGCGAGCGGATCAATGAGATGTCCCGGGACAGCCTGCGCCAGGCCATTGGCGTCGTCCCGCAGGACATCAGCCTGTTCCGCCGCAGCGTGCTCGAAAACATCCGCTACGGCCGGCCCGATGCCACCAAGGAAGAAGTCATTGCCTGCGCCAGAAAAACGCATTGCGATGAATTCATACGTGCCCTGAAGCATGGGTACAAGACCATCGTCGGCGAGCGCGGCGCGTCGCTGTCGGGCGGGCAGCGGCAACGAATCGGCATTGCACGCGCGCTGCTCAAGAACGCGCCGATTCTGCTGCTGGACGAGGCCACGTCGGCGCTCGATAGCCAGTCCGAAGCGCTGATCAACAGTGCACTGATCGATCTGATGAAGGACCGCACGGTCGTGGCGGCCGCGCACCGGCTGTCGACCCTATCGCGCTACGACCGTATCGTGGTGCTGGCCGACGGCCATGTGATCGAGGACGGCACGCTGGACGAACTGCGCAATGCGGGCGGCATGTTCAGCCAGCTGTGGGCTTTGCAGACGATTGAAGGCGATTGCCCCCCTGTGCCCGAGATCGCCACGGAAGCCGCCGCGGTGCAGATCCCCGAGGTACCGTCCCTGCAGGACGCCATCGGCGAGGACGAACTCAGGCCGCGCGCGGCGTGATTGCAGGCCGCGATAGATTGCCCTTGCGGCAAGGCCGGCAGGATCCCGCCGGCCCCGCCTTGTGAACGCGTCAGGCCGTCTTCTCGCCAAAGAATCGTTGGGTCAGCTCGTCGTTCTGGGCATGCACCAGATCCTTGTTGAGTTCGGTCGTCACCAGGCTTGCGACCTGCGGGGGCAAGGCCTTGCGCAATGCGCCAAGGAAACGGGGCGCGGCCGCGATCCGCAATTCATCGAACCGCTTTTGTTGCACTGCCTTGCCGAGATGCTCGGCCACGTGCGTTGCGAACTGTCCGGCTTCGACATGCTGCTCGGCTTCGCCCGCCGACGACGTGACGCTGGACACGGCCTGCAAGCGATGCGGCGTATCCTGCCGAGCTTGATGCGTGGCCGAACCGGAACGCCTGCCATAGGCGTCGCGACGCAGATCCGTGCCAGAGGCATGGGCGTCGGGGTCGGTCAATTCTTCGACCGGCTCGAGCTGCCCGCCGTTTTCAGGCCAGCGCAAGATGCGCGCAATGGCTTCATCCGCCACCAGAACCCAGATTGTTTTCATCAATGTTCTCCTTGAAAGTCCTACCCCTCAAGACGAGCAACACGCATGCCCGGCAGCTCGCGGACGGCACGCTGTTTGCGTGAGACACTCGACCGTCGGCCCGCACCTCACTTTTCGGAGAACCTTCTTGACCGTCTACCTGCCCAACCCGCCCTTTGCGGCAGCATCGTCTGCCGGCCTGGCGATCGATGCCTTTGTGTTCGACATGGACGGCCTGCTGCTCAACACCGAAACGCTGGCCCGTCTCGCGCTGATGCGGGCCGGGCAGGCACTGGACCTGCCCATGACCGAGGCCTTTTGCGCGTCGCTGATCGGCATCGCGGCGGATGGATCGCGCAAGCTGCTGTACGACCGGTACGGCGAAGACGCCCCGGCCGACGATTTTTTCTCGCTGGCGACACGTGAGATGACCGCGCAGATCGATGCGGGCGCGCTGGCCTTGCAACCCGGCGTGGAAGCGTTGCTCGACGGCCTGGACCGTTGCAGCATTCCCCGGTCGGTTGCGACCTCGTCCGGAGGCGACAAGGCGCGCCATCATCTGGCTGCGGCCGGGATCCTTGACCGCTTCGATCACATCGTGACGCGGGATGACGTGGCGGCGGGCAAGCCCCGGCCCGACCTCTTCCTGGAAGCGGCGCGGCGTCTGCGCAAGGCCCCTGGCCGGTGCCTGGCGCTGGAAGATTCCTACAACGGCGTGCGGGCTGCGCACGCCGCGGGCATGCCGGTGGTGATGGTGCCTGACCTGCTGGCGCCGACCGACGAGATGCGCGAAACGTGCCTGGCGATTCTGGACAGCCTGCAGCAGGTGGACGATCTGTTCGTGCGGCCGGCAGGCTTCGGCCCGCTGGCCGAAGCACCGCTGGCCGGAGCACCGCTGACCGGAGCCCGATTCGCCGCGCCGGTCACAGAATAGGCTTGCCTCCCGTAACCGCATACCTTGCGCCACTGACGTAGCTAGCCTCGTCGGACGCAAGGAACACGTACACCGGCGCGACTTCGCGCGGTTGCCCCGGCCGGCCCAGCGGGACCTCGGAACCGAAGCTCTTGACCTGATCGGGTGGCATCGTTGACGGAATCAACGGTGTCCAGATCGGCCCCGGCGCCACCGAATTGACGCGGATGCCCTTCTCGGCAAGCAGCTGCGCCAGCCCGCCCGTAAAGTTGGCGATGGCACCCTTGGTGGCCGCGTAGGCCAGCAGCGTCGGCTTGGGCATGTCCGAATTCACCGACGTCGTGTTGATGATCGCCGATCCGGATTTCATGTGCGGCACGGCGGCCTTGCACAGGTGGAACATCGCGGTGATGTTGGTCTTGAACGTGTAGTCCCATTCGTCGTCGGGGATCTCTTCCAGCGACTCGTGCGACATCTGGAAGGCCGCGTTGTTGACCAGGATGTCGATGCGGCCAAAGGCCTCGACGGCCTGGCGGATGATGCTGCGGCAATGTTCCGGTACCGCGATATCGCCGGGTACCAGGACACATTTGCGGCCGGCTTCTTCGACCCAGCGCTGCGTTTCGCGCGCATCTTCCTCTTCGTCCAGGAAGCTGACCAGGACGTCGGCGCCTTCTCGCGCAAAGGCGATCGCCACTGCCCTGCCGATGCCGCTGTCGCCGCCGGTGATGACGGCGACCTTGTTTTCGAGCTTGCCGCTGCCGCGATAGCTGCTCTCGCCATGGTCCGCCTGCGGCTGCAGTTCGGCTTCGACGCCGGGCGGATTCTGCTGTTGTTCAGGTTGTGTGCTCATGGTGTGCTCCAGATGGACATCAGCGCTTTTCGCTCAACCCGGGGGTGTCGGCGTGCTGAAGGAAGCGCTTGACCAGGATCGGCATGTTGTCCGCCAGCCAGTTGGCCATGGCTTCTTCTTCGACCAGGATGGCTTGGCAGACGCGCTGCGTTTCGGTATCGCCGGCCACCTCGGCCGCCACGATCAGCGACTTGTAGGTCGCGATCTCGAAGTGCTCGAACGCATAGCTGACCAGCGAACCCTTGATGATCTCGTCGGACGACATCGCGGCCGTAAAGCTATGCATCATCGCCATGGCCTTGCCGGTCATGTCCTTGACCGTGGACGTATCGCCGCCCCGGCGCTGGATGCACTGCGCGATCAGCGACGCCTGGTTGCGGGTTTCTTCAATGTGCTGGTCGAGGCGCTGCTTGACTTCGGGATAGGTCTCGATCCGGGCGGACATGGCTGTCAGCATCTGTTCGGCCTGCTCTTCCATTGCGTGGGCGTCGCGCAGCCAGTCCATGAAGTGATCGTTCGAATCGGGCATTGGTGTTCTCCGTAAGCGGAAAGCTTCCTGGGAAGCGAAGCCCCGGCACGTGGCCGGGGAGGCTTGCGAAGGCTTGCAAGGGCTATTCCTGACAGCGCGGGATGCGCCCTGCCACGCGCCAGCGGGTACGCGACTTGCAGCATACGAGCAAGAGCGCGCATTCATGGCGCCCCGAAATGACCTATTTCCTGGAGAACAGCATGCCAGCCGATCAAGACAAGGACGCCCGCGACACCGCCACGCAAGGCGCCGGCCAGACCACCGCGCCTGCCGCGCGTGCCGGGGAAAGCACCGCACGCCAGGACAACGCCCCCGCCAACAACGGCATGGACGATCCCCGCAAGTCACCGGTCGCGGGTAGCGGCAATTCACTGGGGTCGGGCAAGACGGCCAACAACACCGCGGGCAAGGACAAATAGTTGTAATTGCCAACCAATTGCACGCCTTACCGCACGACTCACTGCAAGCTCGTCGCAGTTCAACCTGGAGTATCGCTATGACCAAAGAAACGAAAGACCCCCACAATCCGCATCGGTCCTATGACAATCCGACCGAAACCGTGGACCAGCAGGACGCCTTTCCAGAATCGAAGGGCACCACCGGCGGACGCCCTGGCTCGCAGCAGCCCGACAGCGAAAAGGCGACGCAGTACAACGGGTCAACCGAAGCCGATCCCCGCGAGGACTCGCCCGACCTGTTCAGCCCGCAGGATGATTCGCCCAGTGTGCTGAAGGAAAAGGACGGCGGCCTTATCAAGTCGTCTGGCCGCACGCTGTAAGACGGGCGCGGCCCGGGTCAATCGACCCCGGCAGCGCCTTTGATTTCCCACTCCTTCAGGTCACCCGTCTCAACCGTGACGCCAGCTTGGCCGCCGCGTAGGGCCTTCTGCTGGGCGACGGCGTGGATCGCACGAAAGTTGGCGCGGTAGGCCTCGAGCAACGTGTCGGGCGATCCTGAGGCGCCAAAGTATTCCTTCAAGACCAGGGCGGTAACGCGCGCGTCGCCAGGCCCATCGGGAAAGTGCATCCGGAAACTGACGCCCTCCGCATCCGGTCGGGCAGTGACATCAAACGTCATGGCGGTAATCCTTCTGTTGAAAGTGACACCCTCTCATCAGCAAGGACCTTGCCGCATTCCCTATGGCGTTACGGAACAGCAAGCACTGCGCACGTTGCGCGGGCGTGGCGGCCGCATGCCACCCGCCACGGGGCGCTGCCGGACGCGGAACGAAGCTTGCGAGAAAGCGTGAGCATCGTTCATCACCGCATCTTTATCAGTATCCGACAGGGCAATCATGGCTGACGACAAAACGCAAAAACCTTCGAAGCCGCGGGGCTTCGCCGCAATGGACGCCAAACGGCAACGCGAGATTGCCTCGCTGGGCGGGCAGACCGCCCATCGCCTGGGCAAGGCACACCGGTTCAGCGTGGAAGAGGCGCGGGCCGCCGGCGCCGCAGGGCATCGCACGCGCAAGCAGCAACAGGAAAAGGCAGCCGGGGGCAGCATGTCCGCTGCCGAATCCGATGCGAGCTCCGACGCGGACGAGGAGACGGAGTCGTCCATCGAGGCTGCACATGCCGAGAAATGACCCCCCTGCTCCGCCGGGCAAGCGCCCCGCCGCGCAGGTTGTGCTGCAGGCGACGGCCAAGCTGGCGCGGCGCGAAATCGCCTATCGCGGCTACTGGATCAACGCTTGGGCGCAAGCCGTGGCGGCCGCGCGCGACGCTTTTCTTCCCCGCTTCATGCTGAGCAGCGATCCGCCGGGTACCGCCGGGCGGATCTGGCTGCTGCAGTCGATCCCTTCGGCCGGTGTGCTCGGCGATAGTCAGCGCGCGGCCGATCACGCACTCGCAATGGGCCGTGCCTACGTGGACGCCATCCGCGGCGCCGGCACGGCCGACTGACTTCCTTCCTTCGAGATCCCCCACCGTGAAATTGTCCAGCCTCTCCTTCATGGACGGCGAACCGATGCCCGATCGGTATGCGTTCGCCAAGAACTTGGGCCCGCAGTCGCTGATTCCCGGCGACAACTTGAACCCGCAGTTCACCTTCATTGACGTGCCCGAGGACGCGCGATCCCTGACGCTGCTGTGTGCCGACCTGGACTCGCCGGAAGACCTGTCGCTGGCCGACCGGGAAGGCATCACCCTGGACGGCGATGTGCCGCGCCGCCCTTTCTACCACTGGGTGTTGATCGACCTGCCCCCCGATACGGGCGACATCGAAGAAGGTGCCTACGCCATCGGCGTCTACCGCCGCGGCAAGAGCCAGCTGTCAGATGACATGGCCGCGCGCGAAGGGCTGAACGACCTGACCCATCGGTTCACCAACGATCCCGAGATGGCAGGCTATTACTACGGCTACGACGGTCCCTGCCCGCCCTGGAACGACCCCAAGCCGCACCGATACTGCTTCACGCTGTATGCGCTGGACATCGAATCGTTGACGGTGCCAACCCTGTTCTATGGCAACGATGTGGTCGCCGCCATGGAAGGCCACGTGTTGGCTTGCGCATCGCTGACCGGGGTGTACACGCTGGACCCGTCCGTGGCACCCGTACAGGTAGGTTCGACCACGGCAACCTGACGGCCTAGGAGGACCGGGAGGCCGTTGTCGGTCCGGACTGCGAACCCGCCGGGGCATTCTTCCCCGGTGACCCGCGGCGTGGCCAGAAACGCTCATGGGTGATCCGGCGATCGAACCACAGATAGGTGCTGATGTAAGGCGATGGCTGCATGCGTGCGGCGGCCATGCGTGCGGGCGCCTCGCCAGGCAGGAGGCTGGCGGCCGCCGAGGGCGGCGCCGCCAGCACGCACGCGCGCGCCTGCATCACGTCCCCGCGATCCGTCCGTACACCGGTGACACGGCCATCGCGCCACAACAACTGCGCCGCGCCACGACCCAGCATCACGCAACCGCCGCCCTGCTCGATGACATCGATGGCCTGCGGCACATACCGATCGCTGAGCCCTACCTTGGGAAAGCCGAAGGCCGCGTCGTTATGGCCGATCATTTGCGCGAACACGCGAATCAAGGCCGCTGCCGAACACTGTTCGACCGGCACGTTCAGCAAGGCGATCGATGCCGACGCGCAAGCCCCGGTCGGTCAGCCGCACCGCACACGACAAATCGGCAAGGCCGGCGCCAATCACGATGACGTCCAGATCAAGCACGCGTGGGTCGGAAGGCATGCAGCGGGCTCCGGGAGATGAGCCAGCCCTGCCGCAAGTTTCAGACCAATGCCGAGTCACGTACTGACCGATCTATCGCCGAGTCCGCTACTCAGCCTGAGGACAAGTCCGATGCGTGCGGCGTGGGCGCGCGTTCGACGGGTCTGGCAGGTACGCAGATTGCTCGATGAATGACGCGGCAAGAGCCGCACGATAGTCAAACATTGGAGACAGACCATGACGCAACAAAACGAACAAAACCGCAACCAGCAAAACCAGAACAACGAACAGAACCGGAACCAGCAGAATCAGAACAACGAACAGAACCGGAATCAGCAGAATCAGCAGAACCGGAATAACGAACAGAACCGCAACAACGAGCAAAACCGCAACAACGAACAGAACCGCAACAACGATCAGAACCGTTGATCCGCGCACCGGGTGCGTATAAGCAAACCGCCCTGACGGGCGGTTTTATTTTGCGTGTCAGGTGTCGGCCGTATCCTTCATCCGCTGTTCGCCCTTGCGCTGTTCATCGTGCGGCCGCTGGGGGTCGCCTTCAATCACCCACTGCGTGGCCCAGGACGCGATGCGGGACATCACGTCCTGGCGATGCGACAGCTTGCCCGAGGCTGTGAACTTGTGGCTGGCCCCCGGATACAGGACCAGTTCGGCGGCGCAGGACGCGTCACGCCGCAAGGTCACGAACAGCTCTTCCGCCTGGCACTTCGGGCACCGCTCATCGTCAGTACCCTGAAGAATCAGCGTGGGCGTGGACGCCTTTTCAACGTGCTGCATCGGCGACAGCCGCCGCATGGTCTCGCGATGATGGCGGCGATCGCCGCGCATGGCATAGGGGTCGGAATAAAAGCCGCTGTCGGACGTGCCGTAGTGGGTTTCGATATTCGTGACCGGGGCCATGATTACCGCGGCCTGGAACATGTCGGTATGCCCGATCGCCCACGACGTCAGGTAGCCGCCATACGACTTGCCGGACAACATCAGCCGGTCATCGGCCAGTCCCTCATCCTGCAGGGTCCGGATCGCGGCCAGGTACTGCGGCAGGTCCAGTTCACCCCACCGCCCGCGCAGCCGATCCGCAAACGCGCGACCAAAGCTGGCCGATCCCACCGCGTTCAGGGCCAGGATGGACCAGCCTTGCGACCACAACAAAGACCAGTACGCCGTCGGGTTGTAGTCGAACAGGGTGTAGCTGGCGGGCCCGCCGTGCACGTCCACCAGCAGCGGGGTCGGCCCCTGAGCATCCTTGGGCCGCAACAACCAACCCTCAATCTGTTCCGTGCCGCCGTCGCCATCCGGCACCGTGAACGTGCGGCGCTCGAAGTGCGGCAGGGTGCGCTCCTGCCACCACGCATTGAGCGCGCTCACAACGGATTCATGGCTGCCGTCATGCGCGCTCTGGTATAGCTCGACCGCGGCCACGGGCGAATGCGCGGTGTAGGCCAGGTGGTCGCGCGTCACCGTCAGCCTGGACAGGTGCCGGTCGCCCTGTACCAGCGGTGTCATCTGTCCGTCGGGCACGCGGATGCTGACCAGCTCCACCACGCCGCGGCGGGCCACCAACGCCAGCACGCGGCTCGAATCCCCACGCAGGAACTGGACGCTGTCGCTTTCGGTGGACAGTTCGATATCCGGGTCGCCCAACGGGCGCACGTCGCCCGACGCCACATCGATGATCCACAGGCCGACCTGCGCATCGCCGTCTTGCGCGGTTCCGGAAAAGACGATCCATTTGCCGTCGGGCGACCACGCCGGATACAGCACCTGCGACAACGCGGTCAGGCACCGTGCGTCCCCCGATCCCGCATCGCAGATCCACACGTCGGTGCGATGCGCTTCGTCGCCTTCCCGGGTGCGCACGAACACGATCTGCCGGCCATCGGGCGACCAGCTCGCGCTGCGGACATCGAACGGTCCGTCGGTCAGGCGCCTGGCCTTGCCGCTTGCCGCATCCACCACGAACAGGTGCATCTCGACATTCAGCAGGTAGCCGATCCCGTCGCTTTTGTACGGCAGTTTCCAGGCTACCTGCGGGGCATCGGATCCGGGCAGTTCCGCATCCGCTGGCGTGCGTTCGCCGCGCAGGCGCGGGTCGACCGACACCGCGCACACGGCCGCGACGCGGCTGCCGTCCGGACTCCATTCGAATGCGGATACGGTTCCCGGCAGGTGGCTCAGCTGCGTGGCTTCGCCGCCATGGCGCGGCAGCATGAACACCTGGGCGGCGCCTGCGCGGTCCGATACGAACCCCAGGGCTTCGCCATCCGGCCGCCACCGCGGCATGGTGTCGGTCGAATCGCCCGTGGTCAAGGGCGACGGCGGCGTGCCGTCCAGCGGGAACAGCCACAGCTTGCTCGACGTGCTGTCGTTGTCCGGATCGGGAGTGGATACCGCGCACGCCACCAGATTGGCGTCCCAGGCAGCGTCCGTTTCTGAAATTTCCTGGTGCAGGATCAGGTCGTCACGAGAAAAAGGGGTGGTCATGGGGTCTCCTCGGTCGTGTCCGTTGCCGCGAGCATGGCAACGACTTTCTCGCTCAGTACATCCATGGCAAAGGGTTTGGTAATCAGCTCGGTGTGAGGTCCAAGCTCCTGCTTGGCCGCAACCGCGCTTTCCGCGTAGCCCGTCATCAACAGGGCCTTGAGGTCCGGACGACGCGTGCGGGCCGCGTCGATCATCTGCCGGCCGTTCAGGCCAGGCAGTCCGATATCGGTCACGACCAGATCCAGCTTGGGCGTCGCTTCGATCAACGCGAGGCCCGCCGTTCCATCGTCCGCGCGCAGCACCTCGAAGCCCATGTCGGTCAGCACGCCGACCACCAGCACGCGCACTTCGGGGTTGTCTTCCACCACCAGCACGGTGGCCGGCGCGGTGGCGCGTGGCTCGACCGTCACGGGTACGTCGGCAGGCTGCTCCTCATCGTCGGCGTCGCATTGCGGCAGATACAGCCGCACCGACGTTCCCTTGCCCGGCTCGCTGAAGATCTTGATGTAGCCGTTGGACTGCCGCGTAAAGCCATAGATCATCGACAGGCCCAGGCCCGTTCCCTGGCCGAAGGGCTTGGTCGTAAAGAAGGGCTCGAACGCCTTGGAGGCGACCTCGGCCGTCATGCCGACGCCCGTGTCGGTCACCGTCAAAGCCACGTAGTGGCCCGCGGGCACCGCCGGGTACCAGCTGTAATCGTCGGCCTGCAGGTCCAGGTTCTCGGTAATGATGGTGACGGTGCCGCCTTCCGGCATGGCGTCCCGCGCGTTGATCGCCAGATTCAGGATCGCGTTTTCCAGCTGATGCGGATCGCACCGGGTACGCCATAAGTCGGGCGACGTCACCAGGTCCAGCCGCACGTTTTCGCCCAGCGTGCGGATCAGCAATTCGGACAGGCCTTGCACCAGTGCGCTCGCATCCAGGCTTTTGGGCGCCAGGGGCTGCCGCCGCGAAAAGGCCAGCAGCCGGTGCGTCAGTGCCGCCGCGCGATTGGCCGACGCCATCGCCATGCGCACATAGCGGTCGATGTCGGTGACTCCGCGCGCGGTCTGCCGCTGGATGATCTCGAGCGCACCCAGAATGCCGGCCAGCAGGTTGTTGAAGTCATGGGCGATGCCGCCGGTCAGTTGCCCGACCGCCTCCATTTTCTGCGCCTGCCGCAGCGCATCCTGCGCAACTTCCAGCTCGGCCAGCGCCTGGGTTTCGGCCGTCAGGTCCAGGCCCAGGCCATGAATGACGCCCTCCCCTGGCAGCGCCGTCCAGGCCAGCGTGCGATAGGTGCCGTCCTTGTGGCGGCAGCGGCAGACAAAACGCGGCGCCGGGAAGCCCTTGCGCAGCCGCGCGAGCACCGACGCGGCCACGCCAATGTCGTCCGGATGCGCCAGGCGCAGCATGTCGCGGCCGACCAGCTCTTCGCTTGCCCAGCCCAGCTGCCGGGTCCACGCGGGGTTGACCGACTGCACCATGCCATCGAAATTCATGACAAACATCAGGTCATTCGACAGGCGCCACAGGCGGTCCCGTTCCGCCGTCCGTTCCGCCACCGTGCTTTCCAGGCGGCGCTGGCTGCGCGACAGATCGTTGCGCGCCGCAACGACCAGGTCGATGTCGAACGCAATCACCAGCCAGCTTTCGATCACGCCGTCGTCATCCAGCAGCGGCGCCGCCTGCGCCTTGAACCATCGCCAGGTGCGATCCGATGCCCGCAGAAAGCGCAGCTCCAGCTCGCAACCCTGGCCGGTCGCCAACGCGCGTTGCCACGTGTCCATGACCGTTGCCCGGTCCGCCGGGTGAACGGCCTCGATCCAGTCGTCCACCGCCACGGCGGCGCGGGCGCGGCCGGTGTAGTCGTACCAGTAGGGGTTGATGTAGGTGAAGTGGCCACTGGCCGTCGCAAAGAAGGTCATCTGCGGCGACTTCTCGACCAGGGCGCGGAACTGGGCTTCCCGGGCATGCGCACGGGCCGCGGCCTCGTGCTGTTCGGTGTGGTCCCTGAGAATCTTGAGGTAGCCGATGTGTTCGCCGGTCGCCTCGTCTTCGAAGCGCATCATGATGCCCGAGCCCCAGTACAAGGACCCATCGGCTTTGCGGTGCCAGCGTTCGTCTTCCGACCGCCCGGTCTTGCGCGCCTGCTCCGCCTCGCGGTCGGGCACGCCGTGCGCATTGTCTTCATCGGTGAACATGCGCGCGGTCGTCTGGCCCAGCATCTCGCGCTCGGACCAGCCCATCAGGGCCACGGCGCCGTCGTTCCAGCTCGTCACGCGCATGTCCAGGCCTTGCGTGATGATCGCAAAGTCGGTTGCGCTCTTGAGCACCGCCCGGGCGATACGGTCGTCCGCCGATCTGCCTGTAGCGTGTCCTGTCTCGTTGCCTCCATCCATGGGCGCCGTCCTTCCAGCTGCTGTCGTCAGGAAGCCGCAAGCCGCATGCCCACATGGCAGAGCAGACAGCCTGGGTCGCCCTCTCCGGCACAGGGCTTGCTTGAACGGACGGCCCCACTACTGCTTGCCAACATGAGTCACGATTACCCTGCTGCTGATGACATCTGCCTTGCGTTCGATGCGGAGCCCATTCGCAGCGCCTACCTGCAGGGGCGGCTGATCCTGTTTGCCGGCGCAGGGGTGTCGGCGGGCCTGGGTTTGCCGACCTTCCCGCAACTGGTGGCCGAAATGGCGCGCCAGCTCGACATCGATCCCACCCAGTTCCAGAGCTACGGCGAATTCCGCCAGCTGGCCGAGTACTACAAGATCAAGAAAGGCAATGACGCCCTGATGGACTGGATGGCACGCGAGTGGCATCACCCGGCGATTGACGTGTCGCGCTCACCCATCCACCGGTTGATTGCGGGCAGCCGGTTCGCCCATATCTACACGACCAATTACGACCGCTGGCTGGAAGCGGCGCATGACGCCTACCCGACGCCCTACATCAAGATCGCAAGCGCCGACGACCTGGCGCGCGCCGAAGACGGTGTACGCCAGATCGTGAAATTGCACGGCGATTTGGACAATGGGGCGCCGATTCCCACCGCGCGAACCCCGTCGCGCGGGACGTGCTGGCGCAGTGGGGCATCCGGATGCTGTCAGTGGAAGACAATCAACCGGACGCCGGCGCCGCGCTCTATCACTTCATGCGCGAGCTGACCTGTCAGGACGCCGAGCCCGATACGGCGCGGTCCAGCGCCGGCCGCAATTGCTCGCCGAACACATCGATGAATTCCCGCTGATTGCGGCCCACATTGTGGAGCAGGATTTCCTCGAAGCCGAGCGCGGCGTACTCTGCCAGCCAGTCGGCCTGCCGGCCGACGTCGGCAGAGATCAGCACGTGATCGTCCAGATCTTCGGGCCGGACGTAACGGCTCGCGGCATCGAATTCATCGGGGGTGCGCAGCGTCTCCGACGCCGCCGCCCCGAGCGTGTTGGACCGCCACTGATCGAACGCATGGTCACGCGCCAGGGCATCGGTGCGTGCGTAGGACACATGCACCTGCAGCGCCATGGGCTTGCCTTCACCGCCGCCTTCCCGAAACGCCTGGACGATGGCGGCCACGTCGGCCAACGGCTGGTTGACGGTGATGAGACCATCGGCCCAGGCTGCCACCCGGCGCGCGGTGGCAGGTGTCAATGCGGCGCCCATCAGGCGCGGCGGCGTGTCGGGCAAGGTGTACAGCGTCGCTTCATCCACCCGGATCGGACCGTCGCGGCTGACCGTTGCGCCCGTCCACAATTCGCGGATGATGCCCGCGGCGGCCTCCAGCCGTGCGTTGCGCTCCGCCTTGGCAGGCCAACGGTCCCCGGTGATGTGCTCGCCCAGCGCCTGGCCGCTGCCCAGCGCCATCCACTGGAACCGCGACGGAAACATCGACGCCAGCGTGGCCGCCGCCTGGGCCGTGATGGCCGGGTGATAGCGCCACCCGCCCGGCACGGTGATCATGCCGAAGGGCAAGGTCGTCGCCTGCATGGCCGCGCCCAGCCAGGCCCACGCAAAGCCCGACTGGCCCTGGCGCCGGCTCCACGGTGCGATGTGGTCGGACGACATGACGCAGTCGAAGCCGGCGGCTTCGGCATGCACCGCATGCGCCAGCAGGTCCTGCGGGCTGAATTGTTCGTGCGATGCGTGGTAGCCAAACTTCATTGCCTGCGCTCCATGGAAGCGTGATGGTGGCTGGCTGGCCGATGCGATCGCATCCATTGCCAGCCGGTCGTGACGTTGACCAGCAGACACTGCCGCTCGCTGTCGTGCTTGAGCACCAGCGGCCAGGGGCGCGCAACGGCCAGCCCGCGGTTGACCGCCTCGCGGTGGACCGGATTGCGGGGATCGAACACAACGGGACCGAACGCCGAAGTTTCGTTGTGCGTGAGCGATTCGAGCAGACGAAGCAGGTCCTCGTCCGACACGGTGGAGTTTCTTGGTTCAAACATGGCGTGGCTTTCCTTATGCAACGCTGCGCGCTTGCACTCCCCGGCGCACGCGGCAGACTCCCAATGCCGAGCAAGCGCCGTGCCGCTAGCGCCGATGCAACCACCAGCTGGCCAGGCCCAGCCCGACGCCAAAGGCGGCATAGACGCCGGCCATCCTGCTGGGTATGAAGGTTGCTCAGCAACAAGCGCGCCGCGTGTTCGCTTCCGATCGAACGCCGCATTTCCCGAGGGTTCTGCGCTTGCACCTACTTCTGACCGGCGCCAATGGCTTTATTGGCAAAGCCCTGGCCACCGCGTTGCTCGCCCGTGGCCACACGCTCATCTGCCCGCGACGCGGGTCGCCACTGCCCGGCCCGTCAGCCGGTCAGCCCGACTCCCGCGTTCGCACCTTTCCCCTGGACTTTGCCGATCGCCCGCCGCCTCAAGCATGGCGGTCGGCACTGGACGGCGTGGATGTGGTCGTGAACACCGTCGGCATCCTGCAGGAACACGGCACGCAAACCTTCAGTGCACTGCATGTCGATGCCCCGATCGCGCTATTCGACGCATGCGTGCTGGCCGGCGTGCGCCGGGTGATCCAGATCTCCGCCCTGGGTGCGGACAACGGCGCACAAAGCGCCTACCACCTGAGCAAACGCAGCGCCGACGCCTACCTGATGCGTCTGCCGATCGACAGCGTGGTCGTGCAGCCTTCATTGGTCTATGGCCCGGGCGGCGCCAGTGCGCGCCTGTTCGACACCCTAGCCAGTCTGCCGGTGCTGGCGCTGCCAGGCGGCGGCAGGCAGCAGATCCAGCCGGTCCACTTAGCCGACGCCATCGATGCGATCGTGGCGCTGATCGAATCGGCAGCCCCGTCACAGCCCCCCGGGTCGCAGGTGGTTCCCCTGGTCGGACCGTCGCCCGTCACGCTCAGGGACTATCTCGCGACGCTGCGACGGGCCATGCGCATCACGCCGGCGGCGCCCGTGGTCCCCTTGCCGGTGTCCCTGCTGCGGACGGTAGCCGGACTGGCCGGACGACTGCCCGGCAGCCTGCTGGACGCCGATACGCTGGACATGCTGGAACGCGGCAATGTGGGCGACCCCACTTCCATCACCCGTCTGCTGGGTCGCGCCCCGCGCGGCGCCGATCAGTTCATCCCCGCGCGCACCGCCCCCGCCGTCCGCATCCAGTCGTCGCTGAACTGGGCCCTGCCCTGCCTGCGTATCGCCATTGCGCTGGTCTGGATCTGGACGGGCATGGTGTCCTTCGGCCTGTATCCGGAGGCAGACAGCCTGGCCCTGTTGGCACGGTTGGGCGCCGAGGGCGACTTCGCCCGCGTGCTGCTATACAGCGCAGCCTTGGTCGACCTGATCCTTGGCCTGCTGATCTTCACGCTGCGCGGCGGCAGGCGCCAGTTGCTGTGGGTGGTGCAGTTCGGCCTGATTGCGTTCTATACCGTGGTCATCACCGTATGGCTGCCCGAGTTCTGGCTGCATCCCTACGGCCCGATCCTCAAGAACCTGCCCATGCTGGCGGCACTGTTGCTGCTGTATCAGCTTGAAGACCCCCTACCCGAACAAGGCGCGACCCGATGGACTACCTGATCGTCAAATGGCTGCACATCCTGTCGTCCACCTTTCTGTTCGGGACCGGGGTGGGGTCGGCCTTCTACCTGTTCTTCGTGACCCTGCACCGGGACGTGCGCGCGATCGCCATCGTGACGCGCTACGTGGTCATCGCCGACTGGATCTTTACCGCCACGACCGCCATCCTGCAACCGGTCACGGGCTTTTATCTGCTGCACATCATGGGCATCCCGATGTCGACGCATTGGGTGGCGGTATCGCTGGTGCTGTATGCGATAGCGATCGCCTGCTGGCTGCCTGTCGTGCGCATCCAGATGCGTTTGCGCGACCTGTCGCAGCTGGCCTACCGGGCCAGCGTGCCGCTGCCCGCCGCGTACTGGAAGGCCTTCAAATGGTGGGTGGCGCTGGGCGTGCCGGCCCTGTTCTGCTTCCTGGCGATCTTCTGGCTGATGGTCGCGAAGCCTGCGTGATCAGTGCAACTTGACCCGCGGCTGCGAACGCCGGTTCAAGGTGCGCGCCAGTCCCCGCAGAAGCGCGTGCCACAGGCCCAGCACCGTCACGTAATGCGACCAGTGCGACGACGCATACATGATCCGGGCGATCCACCCTTCCACCTGCATCTTCGGGCCCGACAGGCCGCCCATCAGGCTGCCCACGCCTTCGCTATGCCCGATCGACACCAGCGAGCCGAAGTCGCGGAAACGGAAGGGCTTGCCCGACATCGGACGCCCCTGCATCCGGTCGCGCAGCAGTCCGTACAGATAGGACGATTGCTGATGCGCGGCCTGCGCCCGCGGCGGCACCGTCTTGCTACCGCCTTCCCACGGCGCAGCCGCGCAATCGCCGAACGCAAAGATCGCCGGATCTTCGGTGCGCAGCTGCCCATCCACCACCAGTTGGTTCAGCGGCGTCACGGCCAACCCCAGCGTCGCCAGAAACGCCGGCGCCTTGATGCCCGCGGCCCACACTACCAGGTCGGCCGGAAAGACCTTGTCGCCCGCGATGACGGCGTCACGCCGTACCTCCGACACACGGCACTGAGTGTGGATCGCCACGCCGCGCTCCGTCAGCAACTGCGTGGCCGCCACCGCCACCCGCTCGGGCAGCGGCCCAAGAACGCGCGGTCCGCCTTCGATCAGGGTCATGCGCAGTTCCGCCTGCCGGTCAGGCCGGGACGACCCATAGTCCGACAGGGTCTGCCCGGCCTCGTGCAGTTCCGCCGCCAGCTCGACACCGGTTGCCCCGCCACCCACGATCACGACCTGAACCGTGGCTGCCTTGCCGTCCACGGCCTTGGCATCGGCACGCGCCACCGCCTTCAGCAGTTCGACCCGGAACTGTTCGGCGGACGCGGTCGAATCCAGTGACAGGGCAAAACGCTCGGCGCCCGGCGTATTGAAGAAGTTGCCGTGACTGCCCACGGCCAGCACCAGCGTGTCGTAGGGCAGCTGCCGTTCGGGCAGCACTTCGGCGCCCGACGCATCATTCAACGCCGCGATGGTGACCCGCTGCGCCGCCCGGTCCAGCGCGCTGAAGGCGCCCAGCACAAAACGAAAACCGTTGTGCTGGCCCAGCATCGCGTAAGACAGGCCTTCGCGATGAATGTCGAGCGTGCCCGCCGCGGCTTCATGCAGCGACGGCTTCCAGATATGGGAAGGCGTGCGGTCTACCAGCGTTACCTGGTCCCTGCCAAAACGCCGGCCAAGCCGAACGGCCAGTTCCAGCCCGCCCGCGCCGCCGCCGATGATCACTACACGATGGGGAGTTGCACTCATGCATGTCCTTGAAAAGTCTGCGCGGCCGCGCCGCATGGTTGTGGCAGCCCAAGCAAGCGCCGTACCCCCTTGCGAGCGATCAGCAAGGCGTGCTGCGGATGAACAAGCCTCGCTCATGCGAAAACGCGAAGACACACGAAGCCCGCATAGGGCCGGGTCGCAGGGTCACCCGGCCTCGGCCATCGTCGCCGCGCGGCACACGCATTGCTAAACACGCCCGACGCGACCCGACTCTCCATCCACCCTGCAAGAGGCAATCCATGAGCGCGAGCCTTCCTCACTCAGGCGCCAGCCACCCGGCCGGCCTGGCCCACGACCCTGCGCACGCGCACGATCACGACCACGATGTCCCGACCGGCTGGCGGCGATGGCTGGCCGCAACGAACCACAAGGACATCGGGACGATGTATCTCATCTTCTCGTTCGTGTCCCTGCTTGAAGGTGGCCTGCTCGCCCTCTTCATCCGCACCGAGCTCTATCAGCCCGGCCTGCAGTTCTTCAGCCCCGAGCTCTACAACCAGTTCGTGACCATGCACGGACTGATCATGATCTTTGGCGCGATCATGCCGGCCTTCGTGGGCTTTGCGAACTGGATGATTCCGCTGCAGATCGGCGCGTCGGACATGGCCTTCGCGCGCATGAACAACTTCAGCTTCTGGCTGCTGGTGGCTGGCGGCATGCTCATGGCCGCGTCGTTCTTTTCACCCGGGGGCGCCACGGCGGCGGGCTGGACGATGTACGCGCCGCTCTCGACCCAGATGGGACCCGGGATGGACATGGCGATCTTCGCCATCCACATCATGGGCGCCTCGTCCATCATGGGCGCCATCAACATCGTGGTCACGGTCCTGAACATGCGGGCGCCAGGCATGACGTTGATGAAGATGCCCCTGTTCTGCTGGACCTGGCTGATCACCGCCTTCCTGCTGATCGCGGTCATGCCGGTGCTGGCCGCGGCCGTCACCATGCTGCTGACCGACCGCCACTTCGGCACGTCGTTCTACAACGCGGCCGGAGGCGGTGATCCCGTCCTGTACCAGCACATCTTCTGGTTCTTTGGTCATCCAGAGGTCTACATCATGATCCTGCCCGCGTTCGGGATCATCTCGGCGGTGGTGCCTGCCTTCTCGCGCAAGGAATTGTTCGGCTACGCGTCCATGGTCTACGCCGTGGCGGCGATCGCGGTGCTGTCGTTCATCGTATGGGCGCACCACATGTTCGCGACAGGCATGCCGGTCACGGGACAGCTGTACTTCATGTATGCGACGGCAGTGATCTCGGTACCCACGGGGGTAAAGATCTTCAACTGGACGGCGACCATGTGGCGTGGGTCCCTCACTTTCGAGACGCCGATGCTGTTCGCGATCGGCTTCATCTTCGTGTTCACCATCGGCGGCTTCACGGGCCTGATCCTGTCCATTTCGCCGATCGACATCCAGGTGCACGACACCTATTACGTCGTGGCGCATTTCCATTACGTGCTGGTCGCCGGGTCCTTGTTCGCGCTGTTCGCCGGCACCTATTACTGGCTCCCCAAATGGACCGGCCGCATGTACAACGAGCGGCTGGGCAAGGTCCATTTCTGGTTCTCGATCATCTCGTTCAACATCAGCTTTTTCCCGATGCACTTCCTGGGTCTGGCCGGCATGCCGCGCCGCTATGTCGACTACGCGGTGCAATTCACCGATTTTCATCAGATCGCGTCGATAGGCGCATACTGGTTCGGTTTGTCCCAGCTGTTGTTCCTGTATGTGGTGCTGCGCTGCTATGCAGGCAAAGGCGAGGCCGCGCCTTCCAGCCCGTGGGAAGGCGCGCAGGGGCTCGAGTGGACGATTCCGTCGCCCGCACCCCACCATTCCTTCGCCACGCCGCCCACGGTAAAGTGACCGTGCCCGCCAGCCCCAGTCCGGGTGATCCTTTCTGAACGGAAGCCGTCTGCCATGCCGCCCAGTCCTCTTTCGCAGGCCCGTGTCGAACGCAGCTGGACCCTGCGCCGCAATTGCTGTGTCTCCCCAGGCCAGTGCCTGGCGGGGATCGCCAGCCTGGATGGCGTGCTGGCCATCCTGGGCGCGGGCGCCCTGGCCTACGGCCTGTGGGTCATTACCCTGTTCTGCCTGGTCGATGTGCTGGCCGTCTCGCTCGCGGGCCTGTGCTACATGCGGCACGCCCGCGACGGCGAAACGCTGTCCCTGATGGACGACGGCAGCGTGGTCGTCGAAGCGGAACGTGGCGGCAACAGCACCCGTCAGGTCTTCAATCGCAACTGGGTCCATGTCGATCTGGAACGCACCAGCGACCCCCAGAGCGCCACACTGTGGCTGCGCCAGGGCGCGACGCGCATGCGCATCGGCGAGTTCGTGCCGCGCCATCGGCTTGGGGCGCTGCAGCGCGATCTGCGCCGCGCCCTGCCCTGGGACGGCGCCGCGCATGGCGCACCCTCAAGCGCGTTACAGTCGCTTACAACGACGTGATTTGCGGACGCTTTTCGCCCTCTTGAAAGCCATCGCGCAGCCAATAGATTTGGACTGACGACGTCACCGGCACCGCCGCTTCACCATGCAGCGGCCAGGCAGCCAGGATGTCCGCCGTGAACTTTTTCAGGAGAACAACGATGGCCACTCTGACTTCCGCACGGGATTTTGCCTCTGACTTCGAGGCGATCCGTTCGCAAATGGACGACATTTTCCGCAGCCTGGGCGTCTCGTCCGACATCCGGGCCTACAGCCGCGGCTTTCCTTCGTTGAACATCGGGAGCACACCCGACGCAGTCGAACTGGTTGCGTTCGTACCGGGTGTGGACGCAGCCAGCCTGCAAGTCACCATCGACAAGGGTTTGCTGACCATTGCCGGTGAACGCCAGAGCGCGATCCCCCGCGACGTGGCTGGCCTGAATGTGTATGCCCAGGAACGCCGCCACGGCGCGTTCCGCCGCGTGGTGGAACTGCCGCAGGACGCCGACCCCGATGCGGTCGACGCGAGCTACGTCGATGGATGCCTGCGCATCACGGTGCGCAAGCGCGAATCGTCCAAGCCGCGCCTGATCCCGGTGCAATGACAACCGGTACGTGATCGATCTGCATTGAACGACCTATTGTTGAATCCAGGAGATGACCATGACTCAGACCACCGATATCGCCGTCGCCAAGAACACGCAGGGCACCAACGTCAGCACCGATGCCCGCCGGTCCAGCCAGGTGCAGGCCCCGTCACGCCCCCGCTCGACGGTGATGCCGCACATGGACATTTATGAGACCGCCGACGGCGTGACCCTTATCGCCGACCTGCCGGGCGTGTCGGCCGACCGCCTGCAAATCCGCACCGAATCCGATCGTCTGTTCATCGAAGGCGAAGCCCGCATCGATGTACCGGAAGGCTTCACGATCCTGCACACCGAACTGCGCGACCCGGTCTATCAACGCAGCTTCAGCCTGAGCCGCGAGATGGATGCGTCCCGCATTTCGGCGCAGCTGAAAGACGGCGTGCTGACGCTGACCATTCCGCGTTCGGAAGCCGCCAAGCCGCGCAAGATAGAGGTGCGCACCGCCTGATCGGATGGATCGCTCGGCGACGGGGCGGCTGACCCGTCGGCACAATGAAAACGCCGCCTGGCAGGACCTGCCGGCGGCGTTTTTTTTCAGCACTGCCCCCACTGCGGGCGGCAGAGCTGGTCTTCAGTTCACCGTCTTTTCAAGCTGTTCGGCCATCTGCAGGTGATGCTGCAGCGCCGGCAGCGTGCGCGTCGCGAACGACTTCAACGCCGGGTTCGAGCCTTTCGAGGCTTCCTGCTTGAACAGCGTGACGGCCTCGGTATGGGCCTGTACGCCGACCACCTTCACATAGGCCTTGTCGAAAGCTTCGCCCTGCGCGGCCGACAGCGCCGTCATCTTCTTTTCATCCATGGCAGTCGGACGGGCATCCACCGGCATGCCGATCTGCGACGCGATCTGCTGCAGTTCCGAGCTTGTCCGGGTGTGGTCGTTGATCATGCTCTGCGCGTACTGGCGCACTTCCGGGCGCGTGGCGCGCTGCAGCGCCATCCGGCTGGCGGTGACCTCCATCACGTCAGTCTGGGCGGCACGGCTGACAAACAGCGCGTCCAGGTCCGGGCCGGATGCACTGGCCGGCACGGCCATCTGTGAAGGAAGCATGGCGCACGCCGACATGAGCGCGCCAACAGCGGCAGCGGAAGCGAGCGTACGAACGACGCGCGGAAAACGGGGAAGAGTCATGACCATGGAACACCTAGTTGAAAGGGAGCACTGCAATTTAAGGATGGGGGATAGCAATCGGGCAGCCGCGGCGGGCCGAACGGTCTCGCCTGCCGCGGCGTCGACAGGTCAGGACTTCAGCAGCGGGTCGACCGTACCGGTCACCGTGGCCGAGGCGCCCAGCTCCGCGCCGGTCGTCGGGTTGCTGTTCGGATCGGACTTCGTCCGCAGGGCCATCGCCGTGACGGCGGCTTCTTCGTCTGCCGTCAGCGTCGTGGTCGCAGTGCCGCCGCCATCGAAGCCGCCCTGGTCTTCCCAGTTGGACACCACGTTGAAGTTTTCCGGGCTGTTCCACGGACCGCTGGCATCGCCTTCGCCTTGCGACAGATTGAAGTACGTGCGCGTGAAGCGGGGATCGCCCGGCAGCTTGCCCGGCGGGTAGTTCGGCTCCATGGCATACAGCGCTTTTTCGAAGGACAGCTGATGCGCGACTTCACGCGTCATCAGGAAGCCCAGCGCGTCCTTGACACCTGGATCGTCGGTCAGGTTGATCAGGCGTTCATAGATGATCTTGGCGCGAGCCTCGGCCGCGATGTTCGAGCGCAGGTCGCAGGCGGGGTCGCCGATCGAATCGATGTAGCCGGCATTCCAGAGCTGGCCACCCGAATTGATGTAGGCCGGACCACCGCCATAGAGCACCTGCGTCACGTGCGAATCGTTGCCCGCCCGCTGCAGCGAGCGATACAGATCGGCTTCCTTGTCGATACCTTCCGCCAGCTTGCCCTTGGCGCCCTTGTTCAACATGGCGATCAGGTTGCCGATCACTTCCAGGTGGCTCAGTTCTTCGGTGGCAATGTCCATCAACATATCCTTGCGGCCGGGGTCATCCTCGGCGATGGACTGGTTGAAGTATCGACACGCCGCGGCCAGCTCGCCTTGGGGACCGCCGAATTGTTCCAGCAGAAGGTTGGCCAGGCCGGGATTGCTACCCGAGACGCGAACGGTGTATTGCAGACGCTTATTGTGGGCGAACATGCTTTCTCCTTGAGTTGCGGGTTTGGGTAGCGATGAATTCGCAACTGGCATTCCCGGCCCAGGAAGATCGCTGTACTGCGGCGTTATCGGGTGATCATGCAACTTGCTCAATGCTGAGCGTGCTCATGTATTCGGCATCCTGCTCGTCCATAGCCTGTCTGGCCGCAGGATCAGCCAAGGGCGGTGTCCAGCAGCATCATGACCACGAATCCGACCATCAGGCCGATCGACGCCGACGTCTCGTGTCCCTGGCGATGCGATTCGGGAATGATCTCGTGGCTGATCACGAACAGCATGGCGCCCGCGGCGATCGCCAGCCCCCAAGGCAGCAGGCCGGCCGAGATGCCGATGGCCGCCGCGCCAAAGACCGCGGCAATGGGCTCGATCAGGCCGGACGCAATCCCCAGCGCCACCGCGCTCCACTTGCCATAGCCCACGCCGCGCAGCGCCGTCGCCACCACCAGACCTTCGGGCATGTCCTGGATCGAGATACCCGTGGCCAGCGCCTGCGCGCCCACTGCATCGGTGCCGCCAAAGGCCACGCCGATCGCCATGCCTTCGGGCAGGTTGTGCAAGGTGATGGCCAGCACGAACAGCCATACCCGCTTCATGGCCCGGCCCGTCGGGCCTTCCAGTCCTTTCACGAAGTGTTCATGCGGGACGGCGCGATCCAGCAGCAGCAACATCGCCGCGCCGATCAGGATGCCCGCGCCGACGATGCTGCCCGCGCCCCACGGCCCCGCGCCCAGATCCTGCGCCGACGCCAGCGCCGGAATGACCAGGGAAAAGGCACAGGCCGCCAGCATGACGCCCGCGCCAAAACCCATGATCGTGTCCGAAATGCGTTGCGAGAAGGTCTGCGACAGCAACACCGGCACCGTACCCAGCGCGGTCGCAAAGGCGGCGACGCTGCCCGCAAGCAAGGCGTCATGTACCCTCGGGTTCTGGTCGACCAGGAACTGGTACAGGTCGGTGAGCAGGACGGCCAGACCTGCCAGAACGATCAATGAGCCCAATGCACGCCGGGGCGTGATGGCCGGCGCACGGCCGGAGGATTTGTGCATGCGGTCGAGGGCCGGGTGGGGCATCGAATGTCCTGGTACGACGGGGGATGGGGAGGATGGACGCGAGCGCGCCCATATCAATGCGTCAACCGTTCAATGCAAGAAGCGTTCCGCCAGGCTCAACCGCCCGGAGCGCACGGCGGGCTGCCATTTGCCGCATTCCGCCCCCCTTGCCACGAGGGGATTTACGCGGAAGCCCTTGCAATGCTGAGCAAGAAATGACACGCCCCGCAGTCGCGTTGGACAGCAGCGCGCAGCGCGAGTCGCGTCGTTGATCGGTTGCTGGCTCAGCCGTAATTTGGCATGAAACTCGCTTCAATCTCATCCATCGGGGAAAGCAGCAGCAGCTGCCGCCCCCTGGCTGATGATGCGCTGCGGTCCCCATGACACGGGACCCGGCGGATCACGTCCCTGTCCATCCCTTAGTCGAGCCTCATCATTCGCCCCGCCGCGCTGTTTCTGTTGTTGACGCCTGCAACCGCTTTGGCCGTGCCGGCGATGCACGCCCTGGAACCCGCCGGCGTCCAGGCCTCCAGGATTGCCGACCTCTGGCATCTGACCCTGCTGGTGTGCGGAGGCGTGTTCGCCTGCGTGCTCGCGGTCCTGCTGGTCGCTCTGCTGCGTTCACCGCGCGCCACCGCGCAGACGCGCCCCCTTGTCGTCAACGGCGATGCCACCGAGAAGCGGCCCACGCGCGCCGTGATCTGGGCAACCGCAGTGTCAACCGTGTTGCTGGTCGGACTGGTCGTGGCGGATGTCGTGACCGAACGGGCGCTATCCCGCCTGCCGGTCGCCAATGCGCTGCATATCGAAATGATCGGGCACCAATGGTGGTGGGAAACGCGCTATGCCGCGGACGGTGATCGCCCGGCATTCACGGGCGCAAACGAGGTGCGCATTCCGGTTGGCCGGCCCGTCATCGTGTCCTTGCGGTCGGCCGATGTCATCCACACGTTCTGGGTGCCCAGCCTGCATGGCAAGAAAGACATGATCCCGGGCCGTCCGACCACCATCGAATTTCGCGCCGACACCGCCGGCGAATTCCGTGGCCTGTGCGCCGAATTCTGCGGGGAGCAGCACGCAATGATGGCGTTCTCGGTCAAGGCCGATACCCCGGAAGCGTTCGCGGCCTGGGCCGACCAGCAGGCCCTGCCGGCCCGCGACCCCCTGTCGGCAGACACCCCCCACTCGCTTGCGCCCTCGGCGCCAGGCAGCTTCCCAGCTGCCCGACCCGCGTCCGATCCCCGGCTGGCTGACACGTCACGTGGCCTGGCGGTGTTCCTTGATCGCGGATGCGCGCAATGCCACACGATTCGCGGCACCGGGGCAAGCGGCACGCTGGGACCGGACCTGACCCATCTTGCGAGCCGCCCCACCCTGGCCGCCGGCACCTTGCCCAACAACCGCGGCAATCTGGCTGGATGGATCATCGACCCCAATTCCCTCAAGCCCGGCGCCATGATGCCGATCAACCGCCTGCCGCCCGACGAACTGCAGGCGCTGCTCGGCTATCTGGAGACCTTGCAATGAAGGCCTCTCCCATCCCGTCGATGCAGGACGGCCCGAACGCGCCCGCCGCGGTCCGGCGCAGCCTGGCCGATACCTGGGACGACCCGCCGGGCATTCGGGGCTTCTTCGCCGCGATCAACCACAAGACGATCGCCCGCCGCTTCATGCTGGCCACGTTCGTATTCTTTGTGCTGGGCGGACTGATCGCGCTGGCAATGCGCATCCAGTTGGCAAAGCCGGACCTGCGCCTGGTCGACCCCGACCTCTACAACCAGATGTTCACGCTGCACGGCACGACCATGATGTTCCTGTTCGCCGTGCCGGTCATGCAGGCGATCGCGACCTATCTGGTGCCCTTGATGATAGGCGCGCGCAGCGTGGCCTTTTCGCGCATGAACGCCTATGCCTTCTGGGTGTTCGTGCTGGGCGGCGCGTTTCTTTACGGGTCGTTCCTGCTGGGGTCGGCGTCCAGCGCCGGGTGGTTCAGCTACGTCCCCCTGGCCGGACCGGACTACTCGCCCGGCAAGGGCGTGGACATCTGGGCGCAGATGATCACCTTTACCGAAACCGCGGCCCTGCTCGAAGCCATCGTCCTCATCACCACGATCTTCAAGATGCGCGCGCCCGGCATGTCGCTCAATCGCATGCCGCTGTTCGTCTGGGCCACGCTGATCACCCAGTTCATGGTGCTGTTTGCAATGCCGGCCGTGATGCTGGGCAGCACGTCGCTGATCCTGGACCGGCTGGTGGGCACCCAGTTCTTCAACCCGGCGCGGGGCGGCGATGCCTTGCTGTGGCAACACCTCTTCTGGTTCTTTGGTCATCCAGAGGTCTACCTGATCTTCATTCCACCGCTTGGCATGATCTCGGCAATCATCCCGACCTTCGCGCGGCGCACGCTGTTCGGTTATCCGGCCATGGTGCTGGCCCTGTTCGCCACGGCCTTCCTGGCGTTCGGGCTCTGGGTCCACCACATGTACGCCACTGACATTCCGCAGCTCGGCAAAAGTTTCTTTACCGCGGCGAGCCTGATGATCGCGGTGCCATCGGGCATCCAGATCTTCTGCTGGCTTGCCACCCTGGCCACCGGGCGCCTCAACTTCAAGACGCCCCTGTGGTTCGTGCTGGCCTTTTTCGTGATCCTGGTCATGGGCGGGATGACCGGCGTGATGCTCGGCTCTGTCTCGCTCGACCTGCAGGTACACGACACCTACTTTGTCGTTGCACATCTCCACTATGTGCTCCTGGGCGGCGCGGTATTCCCGCTATTCGGCGCGTTCTATTACTGGTTTCCCAAATTCACCGGCCGCATGCTGAACGAGACGCTGGGCCGCTGGAATTTCTGGCTGATGTTCGTCGGCTTCAACGTCGCGTTCTTTCCGATGCATCTGCTGGGACTGCAAGGCATGCCGCGTCGCATCTGGACCTATGCCCCCGACATGGGTTGGGAGGGCATGAACCTGCTGGCCACGGCGGGCGCCTGGACGCTTGCGGCCGGCATCCTGGTCTTCATCGTGAACGTGCTGCGCAGCCGGCGGCATGGCGCGCTGGCAGGCGACAACCCCTGGGGCGCGGCCACGCTGGAATGGAGCATGCCCAGCCCCCCGCCCCCGCACAACTTCGATGTGATGCCTGTCGTGCATGGCCGCAATCCCTTGTGGGAGCCCGCCGGCAGCCCCCGTTGGGTCGCGGGCCTGGCGGCCAACGCGCGCCAGGTGCTGGTGACCAGCGTGATCGACGCGCGGCCCGACTCCTGTCCGGTATTTCCGTCGCCGTCCATCTGGCCATTCGTCAGTGCACTGGCAACGACCGCCCTGTTCATCGGATCGGTCTACACACCCTGGGCCGTGGTGTGGGGCACTATCCCCACCGCCATCGCCATGACGATCTGGTTCTGGCCCAACCGGCTCAACACCCAACGCGCCGTCTTCCTGGAGCGCAAGCCATGACCGCGCACGACCTGCCCGCCAGCGACTCGGCCACCTGGACACCCGACGGCCTGCCTGCGCGCGACGTCCTGAACGTGCGGGACCTGCCCACCTATGCCTTCGGCCACCGCAGCATCATGTGGTGGGCCACGCTGGGCTTGATGGTGATCGAAAGCACGGTGTTTGCGCTGGCGGTCATGACCTACTTCTACCTGCGCAGCCTGTCGGCGGACTGGCCGATCAACGCCATTGCGCCCGACCTGCTGTGGGGCACGGTCAACACCGTCATCCTGCTGCTGAGCGCCATCCCGAATCACTTCGCCAAACGCGAAGCCGAACGCCTGAACCGCGTGCGCGCCCGCAACTGGCTTCTGGTCTGCCTGCTGTCGGCCATCCTGTTCCTGGCCGTGCGCGCGTTCGAATTCGCGACCCTCAATGTGAGCTGGACGCTCAATGCCTACGGGTCCATCGTGTGGCTGCTGCTGGGACTGCACACCGTGCACTTGCTTACCGACACCATCGATACGTCGGTGCTCACGGTGCTGCTGTACACCGGTCCGCTCGAAGGCAAGCGCTACGTGGATGTGAGCGAGAACGCCGCCTACTGGTATTTCGTGGTTGTCAGCTGGCTTCCGATCTATGCGGTCATCTACTGGGCGCCCCGGTGGTAGGAGACGATGATGCCCACCTTCCTGGCCCTGCTGGGCGCCCCCACCGCGGCCCTGACCGCCTTGACCATCATGTACGCGCTGGTGCCCGTGTCCTGCGGCTGGCAGACCAACGCGGCGCTGCTCGCCTGCAGCCTGATCGCCTTCGTGTTCACGGTGATCGCAACGGTGCTGGCATGGCGCGACTGGCGGGCGGGCGCGCCGGCCAGCGCCCAGGTGTCGGGCAACCGGCCCTTCCTGGCGCTGGTGGGCACGTGTGTCGGGGCCATGTCGGCGCTGTCGCTGCTGGCGCTGTCGATTCCGCCATTGTTGCTGTCGGCGTGCCGATGATGACGCCATCGCCTGTCGCCTTTGCAGGTCATGGCCCGGCTTGCGGCAAGGTCGCCGGACCGGCGAGCAGCCGGTCTACCGGAGCGCGCAACGGGGTCGGTCGCACGACACTGCGACACCGGTCCTGGGCATGCGGTCGCGTGCAATCGGTGGCGGCACTCGTGCTCGCGATGGCACCGCTTGCCGCCGCGCGCGCGCACACCTTGTCGGCCGATGCCACCGGCGTTCCCGACATTGGCTGGACGTTCGAGCCGTGGGTCGTGGTGCTGCTCGTCGTCACGTTGGGCCTTTACCTGGCCGGGTATCTGCGGCTTCGCGCCCGCAGCCGGCGGGCGCGCGGGTTTCGCCTTCGCCAGTTCGGCGCCTTTGTGCTGGGCTGGGCCATGACCGTGCTGGCGCTGGTTTCACCGCTCGACGCCCTGGGCGCCGCCCTGTTTTCGGCCCACATGGTGCAGCACGAAGTGCTGATGCTGTTGGCCGCGCCCCTGCTCGTATTAGGCCGGCCGCTGGCAGTGTGGATGTGGGCCCTGCCATCGTCATGGCGGCCTGCCATCGGCCACGGCCTGCACGCGCCGGGCGTGCGCGGCAGCTGGCGGTGGATGACGTCGCCATCAGTGGCCTGGGCGTTCCACGCACTGGCCTTGTGGGCCTGGCACGCACCGCCCCTGTTCGAAGCCGCCCTGACCCGGCCCGGCATCCACACCCTGCAGCACGCCAGCTTTTTCGTCAGTGCACTGTTCTTCTGGTGGACAGTGCTGCCGGGCCGGCGTGGCCATACCGGCGATGGCCACGCCATGCTGTCAGTCTTCACGACCATGCTGCACACCGGCGCGCTTGGCGCACTGCTGACGCTGGCGCCGGGGCTCTGGTATCCCATCTATGTCACGCCCACCACGGCGCTTGGGTTCGACCCGTTGCAGGACCAGCAGCTGGGCGGGCTGATCATGTGGGTACCGGGCGGCCTGGCGTATTTCCTGGCAGGGCTGGCCATCGCGTTGCGGTACGTGCTGGATCGGCGCACGCCGGCCCTGGCCGCCGGGCATGCGGTGCCGCTGGCGCGATCCGCGAGGGGAAGCCGATGATACGGCGCGTGGTCATTTTCGCGGTGTGCCTGGTGGCTTCGGCGTGCCAGCCCAGCCTGCCGGAACGCGACATCGCCACGCACGGCTTTCCGCAAGCCGGGCGGGACGCCATTGCGCGTTACGGCTGCGGCGCCTGCCACACCATCGGCGGCGTGCCGGGCGCGCACGGCACGGTCGGCCCCTCGCTGAAAGGCCTGGGGGACCGCGCCTACCTTGCCGGCCATATCCCCAATACCCCCGACGGTCTGATCGCCTGGATCCAGCATCCCCAGGCGCTGGACCCGCGCAGCGCAATGCCCGACCTCGGCGTCAACGAGACCGACGCCCGCAACATTGCCGCCTACCTGCTGAACGCGCCCCGGTGACCGGCGGCGTCAAGACAAACATGACCATGACTTTTCGCCCCACTCCATTTGCCATGCTCTGCCTCCTGATCACTGGCGTCCTGCTGATCGGGAAGCCGGCAGTGGCGAGTGCGGGTCCCGACGCCGAACTGATTGCCCGCGGCAAGTATCTCGCGGTCGTTGCCGACTGCGCCGCCTGTCACACCGCCCGTGACAACGGCCAGCCCTTTGCCGGCGGACGCAGCCTGGGCACGCCTTTTGGCGAGATCATCAGCAGCAACGTCACGCCCGATCCCGCCTATGGCATCGGCCGCTACAGCTTTGATGACTTCGCCAAGGTCATGCGCCAGGGCATCGCGCCCGGCAACAAGCGGCTCTATCCCGCCATGCCCTACACGTCCTACAGCAAAATCACCGACGACGACATGCGCGCCCTGTTCGCCTACATGATGCATGGCGTCGCGCCAGTTGCCCTGCCCGCCCCCCAGACCGCGCTGCCCTTTCCCATGAACCAGCGCAAGCTGCTGGCCCTGTGGCAATGGGCGTTCGCACCGTCCGGCGTGTATCAAGCCAAGCCGGATCGCGACGCGACATGGAATCGCGGCGCCTACCTCGTGCAGGGCCTTGGACACTGCGGGACCTGCCACACCCCGCGCGGCGCAGGCTTCCAGGAACGCGGCAGCGACGAATCGTCCTGGCGTTACCTGACCGGCGCCATCAACGAAAACTGGTATGCGTCCAACCTGACGGGCGACCCCGGATCGGGACTGGGCCGCGTCAGCGAAGACGAACTGGTCCGCTTCTTCCGGACGGGTCATGGCGATGGCAGCGCGGCCTACGGCAGCATGGTCGAAACGATCGAAAAAAGCCTGCAGCACTGGACGGAAGACGACCACCGCGCCGCCGCCAGATACTTGAAGAGCCTGCCACCCAAACGCCCGTCTGGCGCCTTCGACGCGACCCGCACCACCGCGCGCGGACCCGCCGACGGCGACCGCACGGCAGACCGCGAGACGATAGGATTGTCGGTTTATCGTACTTTCTGCGCGCAATGCCACCAGGACAACGGACGTGGCGTGCCGGACCGCTACCCCAAGCTGGCGGGCAATCCATCGGTTCTGGCGAAAGATCCGACATCCCTGATCCGCCTGAGCCTGGAAGGCGGCGGCAGCCCCGTCACCCTGACCGGCCCGCCGCGACAGGACATGCCCGGCTTCGGGCAACGCCTGACTGATTTGCAGATTGCGCAGGCCCTGACCTATGTGCGGGGCGCCTGGGGCAACGAGGCCAAGCCGGTCACGACCAGCGACGTGGCCAAGCTGCGGCAGACGTTGCAGAAAGACAAAACGAAGCACTGACGTCGGGACGCCGGCCAGACCGCACTTGCTAGAATCGACCGCCTGTCCGAATCACCCCGCGCGGGGCTGAAGTTGTCGCCTGCCAGAATTACCCTGTGCGCGGCTGAAGCCACTGCCTGCCCAAATGACCTTGCTCGCGGCCGAAGTCACCGCCTGCCTGACCTGCCCTGCGCGCGGCTGAAGCCACCGCCGCGGCCCACCTGCCCGACCCCTCATGGAAGCCTTCATGCGCCCTCTTTCCACCCTGCTGCCCGCTTTGCGCGGCGTGTCCATGCTTCCCGACAGCCCGGCCACAGCCTTGCCTCGCGTGGTCTTCATGGCCACCGGCGGCACCATCGCCATGAAGATCGACCCGGCCACGGGTGGCATCGTGCCGGCCATCACCGGCGACGATCTGCTGCTGACCATCCCCGATGTGGCCACCCATGCCGAGATCGAGGTCGACAACGTCGCCAACATGTCGGCCAACTACTTCAACGCGGAATGGTGGGGCACGCTCACGCGCAGGGTGCAGGACACACTGGATCGGCCCGACGTCGCCGGCATTGTGCTCGCACAGGGCACCGACACCATGGAAGAGACCGCATGGTGGCTGGACCTGACTGTCGTGTCGGACAAGCCCGTTGTCATGGTCGGCGCGCAGCGCAATGCGTCGGCGGCCGACTTCGACGGACCGCGCAATCTGCTCAATGCCATCCGCATCGCCGTCGCTCCCGAAGCGCGGGGCAAAGGGGTGATGGTCGCAATGAACCAGCAGATCAACGCCGCGCGTTCCGTCACCAAGACGCACACGGGCAATGTCGAGACCTTCAAGTCGGGCGATGCAGGGTTCCTGGGCGAAGTCTGGGATGACCGCGTGGTGTTTTCACGCGCGCCCTTGCGGCGGATGACCGTGCCGGTCACGGCCACCACATTTCCCAAGGTCGATATCTTTCCGATGTATGGCGGCGCGGATGGCACCTATATCCGCTACGCCGTGGAACGCGGTGTGGCTGGCATCGTGGTCGAGGCCGTGGGCATGGGCAATATGAATGTGTCGATGTACGAGGCCGTAGTGCACGCGATCAAGCGGGGCGTGCCCGTCGTGATCACGTCACGGGTGCCGAATGGCCGGGTGCGGCCGCTGTACGGTTTTGTCGGAGGTGGCAAGACGACCTTCGACGCAGGCGCGATCCCGGGCGGTGACCTGAGCGCGCAAAAGGCGCGGTTGCTGCTGATCCTGCTGCTGCAGGCCGGCCCGCAAGACACCGCGTCGTTACGGGCCGCCTTTGATCGTTAGCCCGCTGCCTTGTTGCGGGCCGCCTTCGATCATTCAACGGCGGCCTCATTGCAGGCCGCGATCGATCGTCAGACCGCTGCCTATTTCCGGTCCACCCACACCGTCTGCGCATTCAGGAATTCCGTCATCCCGAAGTGCGACAGCTCGCGGCCATAGCCGCTGTGCTTGATGCCGCCGATCGGGATGCGCGGATCGGACGCCGGAAAGCCATTCACGAACACGCCGCCCGTTTCCAGGCGCCGCGCAAACGCCTTGCCCTTTTCGCGATCCGTGGTCCAGATGGCGCCGCTCAGCCCGAATTCGCTGTGGTTGGCCAGGGCCAGCGCGTCTTCTTCGTCTTCGGCCACGATCAGGGAAGCAACCGGGCCAAACAACTCCTGGTCGAAAGCGACCATGCCCGGACGCACATCCGACAGAATCACCGGCGCAAAGTAGTTGCCTTTGCCATCGACTTTGCCGCCCTCCAGCAGCAGGGTCGCGCCGCCGTCGATCGATGCCTGCACCTGTCCGGCCAACTCGTCCCGCAGATCGAACCGGGCCATCGGGCCGACGAAGGTATCAGCGTCCATGGGGTTACCCACCTTCAGCGCCTTGACCGCCGCCACGAACTTCTCGGTAAAGGCTTGCGCAATCGGCTTTTCAAGAATGATGCGCTTGGCCGCGATGCAGATCTGGCCATTGTTCTGGAAGCGGCCCGTCACCGCCGCCTTGACCGCGCCGTCCAGGTCTGCGTCCGCTAATACGATAAAGGGATCGGCGCCGCCCAATTCCAGCACGGACTTCTTCAGGGCCGCCCCGGCTTGCGACGCTATGGCGGAGCCCGCGCGCACGCTGCCCGTGACCGCCACCGCGGCAATCCGCCGGTCCGCAATGGCCATCGACACGCCATCATTCGATGCATTCAGTACGCTGAACGCCCCGTCCGGCAAGCCCGCTTCCTTCAGCGCCGACTGCAGCGCATAGGCGCAGCCCATCACATTCGGGGCGTGCTTGAGCACATAGGCGTTGCCACCCAACAGGATAGGCACCGCGCCGCGCAGCACCTGCCAGAACGGGAAATTCCAGGGCATGACGGCCAGCACGGCGCCGATCGGCAGGTAGGACACATAGGCGTCCTTGCCGATCGCGGTGCTTTCATCGTTCAGCATGGCGGGACCGTGTTCCGCGTACCAATCGCACAGGCCCGCGCACTTTTCAACTTCGGCCTTCGCCTGCGCAATCGGCTTACCCATCTCATTGGTGGCCAATGCAGCCAGGGCGTCGATATCGGCGCGCAGCACCTTCGCCAAACGCCGCAGCACGTCGGCGCGTCCGCTGACCGGCATCGCGCTCCAGGCCCGGTAGCCGGCCACGGCCAGATTCAGGGACGCATCAATTTCCGTTTGCGACTCGATCGGGTACCGCGCGAACTCTTCACCCGTTGCGGGGTTGATGGACAAGGCAAAAGCAGGGGTGGACGACATGCAAAGCTCCGGAACAAGAGGTCAGGCTCCACGATAAGCTTGTGCAACCTTCCTGAAAATTGAAAAATAAGGAAAGAAACATTCTTTCCGGAAGAATATGGACCTGTCCCAACTCGAAGTGTTCCGCGCCGTGGCGGAAGAAGGCGGCATCAGCGCGGCGGCCAAACGCCTGCATCGTGTGCCGTCCAACGTCACGACCCGCCTCAAGCAACTCGAAGAAGAACTGGGTGTCGACCTGTTCATTCGCGAAAAGCTGCGGCTGCGCCTGTCGTCGGTCGGCCATACTTTCCTGGACTACACCCGCCGTATCCTGGACCTGACCGAAGAAGCCCGGCAGGCCGCGATGGGCAGCGAACCGCGCGGCACTTTCACGCTGGGCGCCATGGAAAGCACTGCAGCCGTGCGTATTCCGCCGGTGCTGGCGGCTTTCCATCAACGCTATCCCAAGGTCGAACTGGACCTGTCCACCGGACCGTCAGGCGACATGATCGACGGCGTGCTGGCAGGCCGCCTGTCCGCCGCGTTCACCGACGGGCCAGTGGGCCATCCGCTGCTCGACGGCATTGCCGTGTACCCGGAAGAGATGGTCGTCATTTCGCCCAAGCGGCACGCGCCCATCGCGCGCGCCAGCGATGTGGCGGGCGCGACGCTGTATGCCTTCAGGCCCAACTGCTCCTATCGCCGGCACTTTGAAAACTGGTTTGCGGCCGACGGCGTGCGTCCGGGCAAGATCTTCGAAATGGAGTCCTACCACGGCATGCTGGCGTGCGTGACGGCTGGCGGCGGACTGGCGCTGGTTCCCTTGAGCATGCTCAATACCATGTACGGCAGCCAGAATGTGATGGCGCATCGCCTCGCATCACCGTTTCGCGAAGCGCAGACCTGGCTGGTGTGGCGGCGCGGTGCGCGGACGCCGAACGTCGATGCCCTGATCGGACTGCTCGGGGACCCCGCGACAACGGCAACGGAATCAACGCCGACGCCGGCATCGTAGCGACGGCTACATCCACATCGGCATCGATTGCGGTGCCGACATCTACACCTTGGACTGTTCCTGCTCCGGCACCTTTACCTGCTCCGGCACCTTCACCTGCGCGGGCGCCTGCGCCTTGATCGGCATGGCGTGCTCGTCCAGCGTCGCCAGATAGGCATGGATCTGCGCCACTACCCCGGCGCCCTCGCCCACCGCCGCCGCGACCCGTTTGGTCGACCCCGCGCGCGCATCACCGACCGCGAAGATGCCCGGCAGATTGGTCTCCAGCGGAGACGGCGTGCGGGCCGTCGGATCCTCGGAAGGCGCGCCGGTCAGGATGAAGCCCTTGCTGTCGCGAGCCACCGGGCAGTCCTTGAGCCAGTCAGTGTTCGGGTCCGCGCCAATGAACAGGAACAGACGGCGCACCGGGGTGAGCCGCTGTTCACCGGTGTCGCGATGCCGGCAGGTGACCGCGGTCAGCTCACCGTCTTCGCCCGTCAGACCGACAATCTCGGTGCGCAGATGCACTTCGACATTTTTCAGCCCGCGGATGCGCTCGACCAGATAGCTCGACATGGTTGCTTCCATGGACGCGCCCCGCACCAGTACATGCACCTTGGTGGCCTGGCTCGACAGATACACGATGGCTTGGCCCGCCGAATTGCCCGCACCGACCACCATGATTTCGGATGCGTGGCACAGCTTGCCTTCGATCGGCGATGCCCAGTAATGCACGCCCGCATTGTCGTAGCGCGCAAAGTTCTCGACATCCAGATGCCGGTACTTCGCGCCGCTGGCGATCACGACAGCCTTGGCTTGCACCGTCGGATTGCCTTCAATGAAGATGCGGCGCGGGCAGGCGCTGCAGTCCAGCCCTTCCACCACCGCCGGCACAGCGATGCGGGCGCCGAATTTCTCGGCCTGAACAAAGGCCCGGCCCGCCAAGGCCTGACCCGAAATCCCGGTGGGAAAACCCAGGTAGTTTTCGATCCGGGCACTGGCGCCGGCCTGCCCGCCAAACGCGTAGGCGTCGAGCACCAGCACTGACAGGCCTTCCGATGCCGCATACACCGCGGTTGCCAGCCCGGCGGGGCCCGCGCCAATCACCGCAATGTCATAGACCTTGTCGCCCGACAGATCGGGGAGCAGGCCCAGGCATCGACCCAGCTCGGCTTCGGACGGATTCAGTTTGACGGTGCCGTCCGGGCACACGACCAGCGGCAACTGATCGGCCGTCGGCCCGTATTCCTTGAGCAGCTTCAGCGCGGTCACATCGTCCATCGCCAGTTCGGCGTGGGGATGCGCATTGCGCGCCAGAAAGCCCTGCAGCCGCACCATGTTCGCGTGCCCCGGCGGCCCGACCAGCACGGGCGCCGCGGTATTGGTCTCGAGCAGCGCGACCCGCCGCAAAATCAGCGCGCGCATGATCCGCTCGCCCAGATCGGCTTCAGCCACGACCAGCGCCCGCAGGCTTTCCGGATCGATCACCAGGGCTTCGACATCGCCAATGGCGCGGCCCGACACCAGCGACGGGTGCCCTGCCAGTTGGCCTATCTCAGCCAGGAACTGCCCGGGGCCCTGCTCGACAACATCGGCGTAATGCCCCAGGCCGTCGTACTGCGTGATCTGCACACTGCCTTCCAGCAGCACCAACATGCCGGTCGCGGCATTGCCCGCCTCGAACATACCGGCGCCATCGGGCCAGCGCTGCTTGTGGCCGAAGCGGCACAGCCGGCCGATGTCGGCCGAGGACAGCATCGGGAACATCTGTGGCCGTCGCGAGGCGCTCGTCGACGTCCTGACGGGCTCGGCCAACGGAACGGAGTCGGCAAGCGAAAAGTCGGAACCTGGTGTGAGACCCATGCGTGGCGTGTCCTTGAATGTTCCGGGATGCCCGGCGTGTAGGGCCGGGGTAGGGTGCCGCTGCTAGCGCGACGCGGCCACCGCGGCGTCGATCGCGCGTTCGAGCCGGTCCATGCCGAAGGACACATCGACCAGCACGCCATTGATGTAGAACGTGGGGGTGGCGCGCACCCGCAGCGCCGTGCCCAACGCAATGTGTTCCTGCACCCGCTGCAGGTACACGTGGTCATCGAGCTCGCTCTTGAACCGCAGCATGTCCAGTTCAAGCGTTTCTGCGTAGGTGATCAGGTGCGCGTGGTCCAGATGCGACTGGTGTTCGAACAGCATATCCACATAGGGCCAGAACTTGCCCTGCGCGCCCGCCACTTCGGCGGCTTCGGCCGCAAGTTCGGCATGGGGATGCACTTCCAGCAGCGGGAAATGACGGAACACGTAACGGACGTCGTCGGCGCGGCGCTTGAGCAACTGGTGGACGGCCCCGTGTGCCGTGCGGCAGTTCGGACATTCAAGATCGCCATATTCGATGATCACGACGGGGGCCGAAGCCGGTCCGATAATGTGATCAATCGCCTTGTCAGGAATCAATGCGGTACGGTCTGGCATAGAGATACCCCCCTTGGCGCGTTGCGCCTCCCCCAGGGGCGACACCAGCGGACCGGAAGAGCCGGATCCGCGGCGTCCCTGGGGGGAGTGTGTGCTTGCGTGTCGTGATTGGAGGATAGCGGCAATTTGATGGTTCGATAACCCCCCCATCGGTGGTGGTCATGGTGTTTCGGGGGTCTACCGGGGCGATGCATGGGGTAACACGTTGCTGTGTTATTGGCGGGGAGCTGGCGGCACAATCGTATTTTCATACTATCGGCTGGCGCCTTCATGAAGATTGCTACCTTCAACATCAATGGGATCCGGGCCCGCTTGCCGGCTTTGCTGGAGTGGCTGGGGCGGGAGGCGCCGGACGTGGCGTGTCTGCAGGAGTTGAAGACGACGGACGCGACGTTTCCGGCGGACGAGATCCGGGCTGCCGGGTATGGGGTGATCTCGCATGGCCAGAAGTCGTGGAACGGGGTGGCGATCCTGGCGCGCGATACGGACCCGGTTGAGACCCGGCGCGGCTTGCCCGGCTTCGAGAAGGATGAACACAGCCGCTACCTGGAAGCGGCGGTGAACGGGGTGCTGATCGGCTGCCTGTATCTGCCGAATGGCAATCCGCAACCCGGCCCCAAGTTCGACTACAAACTGGCCTGGTTCGAGCATTTCCTGAAGCATGCGCAGACCTTGTTCGACAGCGGCCATCCGGTGGTGCTTGCGGGCGACTACAACGTCGTGCCGACCGATGACGACATCTATAACCCCAAGTCCTGGCTCAAGGATGCCTTGCTGCAGCCCGAGAGCCGAGAGTGCTTTGCGCGGCTGGTGGACCAGGGCTGGACCGATGCGCTGCGCGCGCAGTATCCCGACGAACGCATCTACACGTTCTGGGATTACTTCCGCCAGCACTGGCAGAAGAACTCGGGCCTGCGGATCGATCATCTGCTGTTGAGCAAGGATCTGGCGCCACGACTGGAATCGGCCGGCGTCGACCGGTGGGTGCGCGACCTGCCGCATGCCAGCGACCACGCACCCACATGGATCGTGCTGGGTGAAGCGAAGACGGCGGTGAAGAAAACGGCGGCGAAGAAGACCGCAGCCAAAAAGGCCGAACCCAAAAAGGCTGCAGTGAAGAAGGCAGCACCCAAGAAGTCAGCCTCCAAGACAGCGGCTGCAGAGCAAGTACCCGCAACACCGCCCCCTGCAAAGAAAGCCTCGGCGACCCAACCCGCGCAGACCCAACCCGCACAGACCAAACGGCCAGCAGCGCCACCGGCGACGCCAACATCGCCTGCAACGCGCGCCACTGCGCCGAAGCCTTCCGCCCACAAAGCGCCATCCCGACGAACCGCCGCGCGGAAGATATCGGGCTGAGGAAGCGGGCAGCCGGCGTTCCGGCGCCCGGCCCCGCGTCACCGTCCGGTCCGCCCTGCGCCCTGCGGCCCGCGCCGTCCCGGCGTACACTACCGCCCTTTCCGGACCGGCCCACTGCCGTCCGTCCCTTCCCCACGTGCGCCCGGTCATTCAACGACCCGCGCGCGTCTGCCCGTCACAGGAATCGTCCATGCAGGCCCTCGCCCGCCTCAGCCGTTTCGTCGGCAATACCTTCGCCATCTGGGTCTTGCTGTTTGCCATCATCGCCTTCTTTGCACCAGCGCAATTCACGTGGCTGGGCAAGTACATCGTGCCGCTGCTCGGCGTCATCATGTTCGGCATGGGCCTGACGCTGTCCAAGGAAGATTTCCGTGAAGTGGTGCGCCGCCCGCGCGACGTCGCGATCGGCGTGGCGGGCCAGTTCATCATCATGCCGGGCCTGGCCTGGCTGCTGACGCAGGCGCTGAACCTGCCCCCGGAAGTGGCCGTGGGCGTCATCCTGGTCGGTTGCTGCCCTGGCGGCACCGCATCGAACGTCATGACCTTCCTGGCTCGCGGCGATGTGGCGCTGTCGGTCGCCATCACATCGGTGACGACGCTGGTCGCCCCCATCGTCACGCCTGCATTGATTTACCTGCTGGCCAGCCAGTGGATCGAGGTCAGCGCCGCGGCCATGTTCTGGTCCATCGTCCAGGTGGTGGTGCTGCCGATCGCGCTCGGCGTGGCCGCACAGTATGTGCTGGGCAAGCGCGTCCAGCATGGCGTCGCCGTGTTGCCGCTGATTTCAGTGGTGGCGATCGTTGCCATCGTCGCGGCCGTGGTGGCGGGCAACCAGGCGCGTATTGCCAGCAGTGGACTGATGATTTTCGCGGTGGTTGTGTTGCACAACGGTCTGGGTCTGCTGATCGGTTATGGCCTGGCCAAGGCTTTTGGCATGAGCGTGGCCAAACGCAAGGCCATCTCGATCGAGGTCGGCATGCAGAACTCCGGCCTCGGGGTCGCATTGGCGACCGCGCATTTTTCGCCGCTGGCCGCCGTGCCCAGCGCGATCTTCAGCGTGTGGCACAACATCTCGGGCCCCCTGGCCGCGACGCTGTTCCGCCGCTTCAAGGACGACACTCGCCAGGACGCCGCCCCGCGCGTCTGAGTTCGCCCGCCAGCCCTCGGCGCAGGCCGGGGCTGCGCGGCGCGCGGGAATCTGCAAGAATCGGGGCCCGTCCTGCCGCCGAGCACGCCGCCATGCCCTACATGCTTCTGATCGTTGAACCCGTCAACCAACGCAGCGAACGCACCGAGGCCGAAGGTCGTGCCCTGTACGACCGCATGCTGGGTTTCGGTGCGGACCTTCACGCTCGCGGCCTGCTGGTCGCCGGCGAATCCCTTGTCTCCCAACAAAAAGCCGTCCGCGTACAAAAGCGCGATGGCCGCCAGCGCCTCATCGACGGCCCCTTTGCCGAAGCCAAGGAAATGGTCGGGGGCTTCTTCCTGCTCAACTGCGCCACCCGTGATGAAGCGGTCGAGATCGCCGGCACCTGCCCGGCGGCGGAATGGTGCACGGTCGAAGTCCGCGAAGTCGCGCCCTGCTACTTCTGAACCGGACCACTGAAACAATTTTTTCGCGCGGCGCACATTTCCTGTCGAGCCCGTGTCGATTCCGGTCATCGTGGGTCGTCGTAGGGGCAGAGGCGAACCTTCCCGCCTTGCAGGAGACCCCGATGCGTTTCATGATCCTGGTCCGGGCCACGCCCGAGACTGAAACCGAAGCTAGCACCCTGTTCGGCGATACGGCCATGATGGCCGCCATGACCGAGTACCACGATGCCCTTGCCAGGGCGGGCGTCCTGCTCGACGCCGCCGGGCTCAAGCCAAGCGCCGTTGGCTGGCGCATCCGCTACGCAGGCGATCGCCGCACCGTCATCGACGGGCCCTTTGCAGAGACCAAAGAGTTGCTGGCCGGCTATACGCTGATCCAGGTACGCTCACGCGATGAAGCCATGGAATGGGCAAGACGCTTCCCGAATCCGATGGGCGCGGGGGCCAGCGCCGAAATCGAAGTGCGCCCCTTGTACGAAGCCGAAGACCTGCCCGACGCGCTGACCCGGCCATCGATGTAGCCACCACAATAGCCACAACGATAGCCACCGCGACAGCAACCCCGCAGCCACCGCTGGACCCACCCTTGCCTTCACAGGACACCGCCATGCACAAACACATTTTCGTCAATCTGCCCGTCGCCGACCTGCCCCGCAGCAAGACTTTCTTTGCGGCGCTGGGCCTGACCTTCGAGCCGCGCTTTACCGACCACACCGCCGCCTGCATGATCCTTGGCGAGAACATTTTTGCCATGCTGCTGACGCATGAAAAATTCCGGGGCTTCACGCCCAAGCCCATCAGCGACGCCCACACCAGCACCGAAGTATTGACCTGCCTGTCCTGTGAAAGCCGGGCGGAAGTGGAAGACCTGGTGGCCAAGGCGCTTGCGGCCGGCGGCACGGCACCGCAGCCGCCCATGGACTACGGCTTCATGTACGCCCACGGATTTACCGACCTGGACGGCCACATCTGGGAGTTGATGTTCATGGACATGAGCGCCGCGCCGCCCGAAATGCAGCCGCCACAACCCGCCGGGACGCCATCCGGCAGCCCCGACCACCAGGCCACCACCTGACCGGTCACGTGGACGCCACGGCCACCCATCGTGCGATCGACGCCGTCTGGCGGATCGAGTCCGCGCGCGTCATTGCGGCGGTCGCGCGGCGGGTGCGTGACGTCGGCGTGGCCGAGGAACTGGCGCAGGACGCGCTGGTGGCCGCGCTCGAACGCTGGCCGCGCGACGGGGTGCCCGACAATCCGGGCGCGTGGCTCATGACGACGGCGATCAACCGCGCGCTTGACCGGCTGCGCCAGCAGGCGCTGCACGCGCGCAAGAACGAGCAGTACGGCCACGAGCAGGAAGTGCTGTATGGCGCGTCGGCGCCGGACCCGGCCGACCAGGTTGCCGCGGCCCGGGAGGACGACGTGGGCGACGATCTCCTGCGGCTGATCTTTACCGCGTGCCATCCGGTGCTGCCCACCGATGGCCGAGTCGCGCTCACGCTTCGGCTGCTGGGCGGCCTGACCACCGACGAGATCGCGCGCGCGTTCCTGGTCCCCGAACCCACCATCGCGCAGCGCATCGTCCGCGCCAAACGGGCGCTGACAGCCGCCGCCGTGCCCTTCGAGGTACCCGATGCTCAGGCCCGGCCTGAACGGCTTGCCTCGGTGCTCGAAGTCATCTACCTGATCTTCAATGAAGGCTATACAGCGACCGCGGGCGATGACCTGATGCGTCCGGCGCTGTGCGACGAAGCGATCCGCCTGGGGCGCGTGCTGGCCCGGCTGGCGCCGGCTGAAAGCGAGGTGCAGGGGTTGCTGGCCTTGATGGAATTGCAGGCATCGCGCGCTGCTGCCCGGGTCGACGCGGCGGGCCGGCCCGTGCTGCTGGCCGACCAGGACCGGACTCGCTGGGACGCGCTGCTGATTCACCGGGGGCTGGCGGCCCTGGCGCGCGCCGAGGCACTGGGCGGCGCCGACGGGCCTTACGCGTTGCAGGCCGCACTGGCTGCCTGCCACGCACGCGCGGCCACGGCGGGCGCCACCGACTGGCGGCGGATCGTTGCGATCTACAACGTGTTGATGATGCGGTCCCCATCGCCGGTGGTGGCCTTGAACCGCGCGGTGGCCGTCAGCATGGCCGAGGGTCCGCAGGCCGCGCTGGACTTGGTGGACGAACTGGCGCGCGATCCGGCGCTGGCCCATTACCCGTGGTTGCCAGGTGTGCGCGGCGACCTGCTGGCGCGCCTGCATCGGCATGCCGAGGCACGGGCCGCCTTCCAGTGCGCCGCGGACCTGACCCGCAATGCCCGCGAACGCGCGGCCTTGCTCGAACGGGCGGCGGCCCTGCCGACGGAGCCCCCTGCCGCGCCGACATGAGTCGGCCATATTGGTGTGACATCCTCAAATGTGGCACCCTTGCCGGTTGCGCGCCGCGTCCCGCCATCGGAACGCTTGTGGCCGCCCCTTCCTGAATGTGTTCGTCATGACCTCTGCACCCCCCACTGAATCGGCCCCGTCGCCCGAGGCCCGCACCCTCGCCACCCGCCGGGAATGGATAGGCCTGGCGGTCATCGCCCTGCCCTGTCTGGTCTATGCCATGGACCTGACCGTACTCAATCTGGCCCTGCCCGCGATCAGCGAACACCTGCATCCGTCCAGCTCGCAGCTCCTCTGGATCATCGACGTCTACGGATTTCTGGTGGCGGGTTTCCTCATCACCATGGGAACGCTGGGCGACCGGATCGGCCGCCGCAAGCTCCTGCTGATCGGCGCCGCCTTCTTTGCCGTGGCCTCGACGCTGGCCGCCTTTGCCGACTCGGCCGGCATGCTGATTGCCATGCGGGCGCTGCTCGGGATTGCCGGTGCGACGCTGGCGCCCTCGACCCTGTCGCTCATCCGGAACATGTTCCATGACGAGCGGCAACGGCAGTTCGCAATCGGCGTTTGGATCGCCAGCTTTTCAGTCGGCAGCGCGATCGGCCCGCTGGTCGGTGGTGTCCTGCTGGAATTTTTCTGGTGGGGCTCGGTGTTCCTGCTGGCCTTGCCGGTGATGGCGCTGCTGTTGATTGTCGGGCCGTCGCTGCTGCCCGAATACAAGGACCCGAACGCCGGCCGCATCGACCTGGTCAGCGTTGCCCTGTCCTTGTTCGCGGTGCTCAGCATCATCTATGCGCTCAAGCAGTTGGCCGAGCATGGCTTGCACGCGTTGCCACTGGCGCTGCTGGCGGTCGGCCTGGGCGTCGGCACGGTGTTCATCCGGCGGCAGACCACGCTGGCCTATCCGCTGCTCGACCTGGCCCTGTTTCAAAGCCGGCCGTTCAGCGCGGCCATCACGGCCTATGCCCTGTCCTGCCTGGCCATGTTCGGCGTCTACATCTACATCAGCCAGTACCTGCAACTAGTGCTGGGCCTGTCGCCGCTGATGGCAGGCGTCGCCTTGCTGCCCTGGGCACTGGGCTTCGTATTCGGGTCCCTGCTTTCGCCGCGGCTGTCACGCCATGTCGCGCCCGCCACCATCATGATCTGGGGGCTGCTGTCATCGTCGATCGGCTTTGCGCTGGTGTGGATGGCCGGCACATCGTGGGGCCTGTCTGCCCTGATTGCCGGCACGATCGTCATGAGCCTGGGCATGGCGCCCGTGTTCACCGTCGGCAACGAGATCATCGTGACGGCTGCGCCGCCGGAACGCGCCGGGTCGGCCTCCGCCATTTCCGAGACCAGCGCCGAATTCAGCGGCGCGCTCGGCATTGCCATCTTCGGCAGCCTGGGCACGCTCATCTACCGGATGGCGGTCAGCGATGGGCTGCCTGCAGCGCTGTCGCCCGAAGATCGCGCCACGTCGCTCGCCACGTTGGGCGGCGCGGTCGCCACGGCGCACGGCGCCCCCGGCCCGGTCGCCGACGCGTTGCTGCTGGTGGCGCGGGAGGCATTCGTCAGTGCACTGCAATTCACGGCGCTGGTCGGCGGCGTGCTGGTACTGCTTGCCGGGTTGCTGACGGCGCGGATCCTGCGCACCCTGCCGCCCAAGGTCTGAGGCGGCGCGCTTTCAACCGATGGTAACGGCGTTGGAAGCGCGCCCTGACTCGCTGCTAGCATGTCGGCCGCAGTCCAGCTGAGGAAGCCATCATGCAAGAACGTCCTTTCGGCGGCACCGGCCGCCAGGTCCCGATCATCGGTCAGGGCACATGGAACCTGGAACTCGCGCCGCGTCCCCAGGCCATCGCCGCATTGCAGCGCGGCCTGGACCTGGGCTTGCGGCACATCGATACCGCCGAAATGTACGGCGACGGAGACGCCGAAGCGCTGGTGGGCGAGGCGATCGATGGCCGTCGAGACGAGGTTTTCCTGGTGTCCAAGGTAGTGCCCTCCAACGCGTCGAAACGCGGCGTGCGCAGCGCCTGCGAACGTTCGCTCAAGCTGCTGCGCACCGACCGGCTGGACTGCTACCTGCTGCATTGGCGCGGATCCTATCCTCTGGAGGAGACCTTTGCCGCCTTCGAAGACCTGCAACGCGAGGGCAAGATCCTGAGCTTCGGCGTCAGCAACTTCGATGTCGATGACCTGGAAGAAGCGATCGATGTGTTGGGTCCGGGCCGCATTGCCTGCAACCAGGTGCTCTACCACCTGAAAGAGCGCGCCATCGAACACGCCGTCATCCCGTGGTGCGAAGAGAACCAGATCGCGGTCGTGGCCTACAGCCCTTTCGGACAGGACGCGTTTCCGTCCCCGGACAGCGCCGGCGGTCGGGTGCTGGCGGCCATTGCCGACGCCCATGGGGCCACGGCACGGCAGGTTGCACTGGCCTTCCTGACCCGCAGCAATGACGTCTTCGCCATCCCGAAGGCGTCCACCGCGGATCACACGCAAGCCAATGCCGGGGCCGGTGACATCATGCTGAGCGATGACGAGATCATCCAGATCGACAAGGCATTTCCGCGCGGCGCGAAGCCGCGGGGCTTGCCGATGCTGTAAGGCGGGCGCCGTTACGCCGCCCGGCCTGCCACACGCATTTCGTGCCAGCGCAGGCCGCCCAGCATCACCAGCACCACCGCCACCAGCGGGAACATCATCAGGTTGATGGCATCCCAGCCGGCCGCGCCCAGCATGCGGCCCGAACTGAAGGACGACAGGGCCACCGTGCCGAACACCAGGAAGTCGTTCAGGGCCTGCACCTTGGCTCGCTCTTCCGGCCGATAGCAGTCGGTGACGACGGACGTTGCGCCGATGAAGCCGAAGTTCCAGCCCACCCCCAGCAGCACCAGGCCGCCCCAGAAGTTGAACAGGTCGAGGCCACCTAACGACATCAAGGCCGCCGCCGCGATCAGCACAAGGCCCAGCGCGGTCATGGCGTACTTGCCGATGGCCGCGATCAGCCGGCCGGTGAACAGGCTGGGCGCGAACATGGCCAGCACATGCCACTGGATGCCCAGCGCGGCTTCACCGACGGTGTGCCCGCAACCGACCATGGCGATCGGCGCGGCGGTCATCACGAAGCTCATCAGCCCGAAGGTCACGACCCCGGCCGTGACGGCCACCATGAACTTCGGCGTCATGGCGATTTCGGATAACGGCCGGCCCGACCCGCTGGTGGTCACGGCGGCCGGCGGCGGAATACGCAGCATCGCAATCAGCGGAACGGCCAGCAACGCCAGGGCCGCCTGACCGAAGAAGCTGCCGGCAAACGGCGCGGCCGGCAAGGCATCGCGGGTCCAGATCACCACCTGCGGTCCGATGACCGCGGCGATCAGCCCCCCGACCATCACCCGCGAAATGGCCTGCGGACGCCAGGCCGGCGCCGCCATGTCCGCCGCCGCAAACCGGTAGCTCTGCACGCAGGCGCCATAGAAACCGGCCATGGTCGTGCCCACGCAGAACATCATGAAGTCGCTGCGGGCGATGCCCCAGGCCGCGATCAGGCCGGAGACCAGACCCAGCATGGCGCCCAGCAGATACGCCATACGACGGCCCATGCGCCGCATGATGAGGGCGGCCGGAATGGTCGACAGCGCGACCCCCAGGTTGTACAGACTGACCGGCAAGGTGGACAGCGCCGGGTTGGTCGACAGCATCTGCCCCACCAGGCCGCCCAGCGAAATGATGATGGGCGCCGACGCACCGCCCAGCGACTGCGCGGCCACCAGAAGGTGCAGATTGCGCCGCTGCGAAGGCTCGGGCGCGGCATCGGCGCCGGCCGTTGCGCTGGCCGTTGCGCTGGCCGATGCGCTGTCAGTCGTGCCGGCGGCGGCGGTCGTTGCGGGGGATGGGGTCGACATCGTCAAGGCTTCCGCTTGGCGCCCGCCGTGCCGAACACGTGGGCGAGGTAACACTGCAACATGGTCCGCAATTCGTTCAGCAGACCCGGCAAGCCGGCCGCCTCTTCGTCGATCAGCGGCCCGACACTGCGCATCTGGCTGAGCAAGGTGGCAGCGACGCGCGCGCCCTGCGCGGGCGGCACCTTGCCGGCCACGGCCAGGATGCCGACCAGGCTCGCGCGCATGTCCGCGCGCAAGCGGCTGCGGCGACCATCCGCATCGCCCCGGGCGTCCATCAGTGCGATGGCCGCGGCGCGGTCGGACCGCAGGGTGCTCATCAGGTCGACCAGCCGATCGGCCAAGCCTGCCGCGTCCAGTCCGGCCGCATCGGCGGTGATGGCATCGAGCGATGCGTGGATACGTTCGCCGTAGCGGGTGAGCAACACATCCGCCAGGACTTCTTTGGTCGGGAAAAAACGATAAAGGGATCCGATCGCCGTATTCGATCGCGCGGCAACTTCCGTCATCGTCGCGGCGTCGTAGCCCTTTTCCGCGAACACGGCCGCGCCGGCATCCAGGATCGCGGCCACGCGCTGCATGCCGCGTTCGCGTTTGGGTTCGCGCGCAGTGGCAACGGCGATTGACTTTTGCGAGGCCATCCTCAACAATCCTGATTTGCGAGTCTATCCTCGCATTCTCGCACAGCCGTGTGCCGCGATGTCCCCCATTCAACCTCACGTTTCCCCGCCCCCTTCCCTGACCGCGACCCCGGACACGCCTGCTGGCGGGCCTGCTCCTGGCGGCAAGCCCCGCGTTCCGTACAAGCGTTGGGCGGCCTTGCTTGTGCTGTCGATCGTGTTCGCGACGCTGCTGGAACTGGCCGGCCTGTCGGCCGCGCTGCTGCTGGGGCCAATGATCGCGGCCATTATCGTGGCCTACGTGGACGGCACGCTGAACGTGCCCAAGCGCCCCTTCCTGCTGGCCCAGGGGCTGATCGGCTGCATGATCGCGCACAGCATTCCGGCCACACTGCTGGGTGAAGTGCTCAAGGACTGGCCGGTATTTGTCCTGGCTGTCGGATCGGTGATCGTCGCAAGTGTGATTATCGGATGGCTCATGACACGCTGGCAGGTGCTGCCCGGCACCACGTCGATCTGGGGCGCCTTCCCGGGCGCCGCGTCGGCCATGACCTTGATGGCCGAGGCCTATGGCGCGGACTTCCGCCTGGTTGCGTTCATGCAGTACGTGCGGGTGGTGCTGGTCGCCATCGTGGCGTCGACCCTGACCCGCATCTGGGTCAGCGACGCCAGTGTCGCGGCCACCGCGCCGGTCGCGCATATCCTGTGGTTCCCCCCGCTCAACCCGGTGGACTTTGCCAAGACCCTGGCATTGGCCGCGGGCGGCGCGTGGGTGGCGCTGCGCCTGCGGATTCCGGCCGGGCCGCTGCTGGTGCCGATGGTGGTGGGGATCGTGCTGCAGAACGTATTCGGCATGACGCTGGTGCTGCCGCCGTGGCTGCTGGCCCTGGCCTACGGCCTGGTCGGCTGGAGCATCGGCCTGCGCTTCACCCGCCCCATCCTGAGCTACGCCATGAAGACGCTGCCGCAAGTCCTGATCGCCGTCGTCACGCTGATTACCGTATGCGGCGGATTCGCCGTCATGCTGGTGGTGTTTGCCGGTATCGATCCCCTTACGGCCTACCTGGCCACCAGTCCGGGCGGCGCCGATTCGGTCGCCATCATCGCGGCGTCCAGCAACGTCGACATGCCATTCGTGATGGCCATGCAGACCGGCCGTTTCGTGGTCGTCCTGCTGATCGGGCCTGGCCTTGCCCGGTTCATTGCACGCCGATCGGGCATCAAGGACATCCCCACCCGATGAACGGACCGCGCTGCAGCGCGGTTTTCGCACCGTCATTCGCGCCAGCCATAGAGGGTATGGCGGGCGATGCGTAGACACTGCCAGGCGCCCGGCCTACCTTAGCCTCCAGTACGACAGCACGATGACAGTCGCATCGTCATCCGTCGGATATCACGGAGAAACAGCATGAGCCAGGCGTCCCTACGCAACCTCGTCGACGGCGAAACCGGCACCGTCAGCCGCGAGGTCTACGTCAACGACACCATTTTTACGCAGGAGATGGAGCAGATTTTCAGCCGTGCCTGGCTCTTTGTCGGCCACGAAAGCATGGTGCCGAATCCCGACGATTATTTCGTCAGCCGCATGGGCACCGACTCCGTCATCCTGACCCGCGATCGTCAGGGCGAGATCCAGGTCCTGCTCAATAGCTGCCTGCATCGCGGCATGAAACTGTGCCGCTATGACCACGGCAACAACCGCACGTTCACCTGTCCCTATCACGGCTGGAGCTATTCCACCGACGGCCGCCTGGTCGAGAAGGCCGGTGAACTGGTCGGCGTGCCGGGCTACAAGACCCACTACTTTTCCGAACTCGACAAGCAAGCCTGGGGCCTGAAAAGCGTCGCCAAGCTGGTGAACTACAAGGGCTCCATCTGGGCCACGTGGGACGCCGACGCACCGTCATTCGAAGACTACCTGGGCGACATGAAGCTCTACCTGGACTTCGCGCTGGACCATCGCGATGGCCGCGAAGGCGGATCGGAAATGATCGGCGGCGTGCAGAAGTGGCGCATCCCGTGCAACTGGAAAACCGCTGCCGAAAACTTCAACGCCGACCTGTACCACGACATCAGCCATCGCTCGGTCGACATCGTCGGCATCGGACCCGGGGGCAAGGGACGCCGCGATCCCACCCCCAACCGCGTGTCCATCTCGTTCAAGAACCTGGGCCATGGTCTGGTCGGCCGCGCGCCCTACACCGAAGAAAATCCGTACGCGCCGCTGTATGGCAAGTACCCGGAAGTCGAGGCCTATTACCGCCAGGTCTATGAAGACCGCGAAAACCGCCTGGGTGGAAAGATGCGCGTGCTGCACAGCGTGGGCACCATCTTCCCGAACATGGCGATCCATGGGCGCCAGCCGCGCACGATTGCCGTCTTCCATCCGATCAGCGCCACCGAAACCGAAATGTGGCGCATCTATCTGGTGGACAAGGATGCCCCCGCCGCTGTCAAGGAAGCCGCGCGCGCCTACTACCTGCGCTATTCCGGCCCGGGCGGAATGACCGAGTCCGACGACATGGAAAACTGGTGCTATGCCACCGAATCCAGCACCGGCACCATTGCCCGCACCCTGGCCTACAACTACCAGATGGGCATGGGCCACGAACAGCCGGTACCGGGACTCAAGGGCGCCGTCACCACCGGTGAATTCACCGAAGAGACCAACCGCAACTACTACGTGCGATGGGCCGCATTCATGGCGGGCACGTCGTGGACCGAGCTGATGGCCGGCGCCAACGACTGAGGACGAGACATGACACAGACCTATCTGGACATCGAACCGGCCTCGGTGCAACAGGAAATCGAGCAGTTCTTCTATCGCGAAGCCGACCTGCTGGACGAACGCCGCTACGACGAATGGCTGGCCTTGCTTGCCGATGACATCCGCTACTGGATGCCGGTCGTGCGCAACGTCCGGCGGGATGCCCGCGAACAGGAATACACCCGCGAAGGGCTGGACGTCGCCTGGTTCGATGAAGGCATCGAGACACTGCGCCAGCGCGTCGCGCAGATCAACACGGGCATCCATTGGGCCGAAGAACCGGCCTCGCGGACCTCGCACCTGATCACCAACGTGCGCCTGCTGGGCGCTCCCGAAGGGCAGACGCTCGCGGCCAATGAGGTGCGCAGCAAGTGCCGCTTCATCGTGTATCAGAACCGGCTGGAAGGCGAAGTGGCGTGGTTCGTCGGCAAGCGCGTCGATACGCTGCGGCGCACCGAACACGGCCTGCAGGTGCGGCGCCGCGAGATCTACCTGGATCAGACGGTGCTGCTCGGCAAGGCGCTGACCGTCTTTTTCTAGGCGCCGCGGCGGCCAGGCATCTGGCTGCAGATCCGCTGTTTCGAGACATGACATCTCCCGCGCCACCGGGCGCGGGCGGGGACGGCTCGCGCCCGTACCTCGGCGCCGCCGCAAGCACCCAGGGTCGCCCGGCCTTGCGGCCGTCACGTCATGCCGCTGTGAAGTCTTCCGTCTTTTGTGGAGTGCCCCATGAACCCTTTGCCCGTCATCGTCATTGGAGCCGGCCATGCCGGTGTCGAATGCGCGTTTGCGCTGCGGCAGGCAGGCGTGCCGCAGGACATCCTTCTTATCGGTGACGAACCCCACCTGCCCTATGAACGGCCGCCGCTCTCCAAGGCGATGTTGTCGGACGCGCTCGATATTGAGCGCGTTCAACTCAAGCCCATGGCCGCATTCGACAAGGCGCGCATCACCCTGCGCCGCGGCGAACGTGTCACGCGGCTCGATACGGTGGCGCGTACGGTGGACCTGGCGGGTGGCGAGTCGCTGCGGTACAGCGAATGCATCCTTGCCACCGGTGGCCGCGCCCGCCTGCTGCCCGGCATGGATGCGGCGCAAGTCCACGCCATTCGCACGCTGGACGACGCACTGCGGCTCAAGCCCGAGCTTGTGCCCGGCCAACGCCTGGTCGTGATCGGTGCGGGCTACCTGGGCCTGGAGATCGCGTCCACCGCGGCCAAGCTCGGCCTGCACGTGACGGTGCTCGAAAACGGCCGGCTGATGGCCGGCAAGGCGTCGCCCTATACCGAAGCACGGTTTGCGGCCCTGCATCGGGATGCGGGCGTCGAGTTGTTCACGGGTGTCTCGGTAGTTGGCTGTGAAGGCCAGCCAGGCCAATGGCGCGTGACCGTGAATGGTGGCGCGGCGCACCCCCCCGCAACGCTGGACGGCGCGCAGTTCGATGCCGACCTGCTGCTGGTGTCCATCGGCGCACTGCCCAATACCGAACTGGCCGAGGCGGCCGGCATCGCGTGTCACGACGGCATCGAAGTCGACGCGCTGTGCCAGACCTCCGCCCCCGGCGTCTATGCCATCGGGGATTGCGCCAACGCGCATAGCCAGCATGGCCAGCGGCGCTGCCGGATCGAAAGCGTGCAGAACGCGCTATTCCAGGCGCGCACGGTAGCCGCGCAGCTGGCCGGCAAGCCCGTCGCCGCGCTGCGCCCGCCCACCTTCTGGTCCGAGCAATGCGGCAAGCGGCTGCAGATGGCCGGCCTCGTTCTGCTTGATGCGCCGATCGACGATCACGTCACCCATACCGACCGCGGCTGGGTCGTCGAACGTTTCCAGCACGGCGTCTTGCGCGCTGTGGAAGCGGTCGACAGCCCCATCGACTTCGTCCAGAAAACCCGATTGATCGCCGCGCCGCTGTCCGCCGAGACACCCGCGTGTGCCCCTTTGCTTACGGAGCCCCAGCATGCCTAGCGCGATTTTTGAACACCCCGATGGCGATCGCGAAACGGTCGACATTCCCGAAGGATGGACGCTGATGGAGGGCGCGCGGCGGGACGAGATCGCGGGCATCGACGCCGAATGTGGTGGCGGAGCGATCTGCGGCACCTGCCATGTGCAGGTCGATGGCCACTGGCTGGCGCGGCTCAAGCCAGCCGATGCATCGGAAAGTGCCCTGCTCGGCATCGTGCCCGAACGCACGGAAGGCAGCCGGCTGGCCTGCCAGATCGTGATGGATGACAGCCTGGACGGCATCGTCGTGCGCGTCCCGGCGGAACAGCTCGGCCTGTAGAGGACGGGTCAGCAGGGCGGCGGTCAGCAGGGAATCGGTCGGCAGGACAAATATCTAAATACGATTATCGGGAGAAGGTCGTGAGCGTGGCTTGGAACGAAAGGAAAGACGCGGCGTGCCCGCGCGGCGTGGGCATTGCCACCGACGTGTATGCGTCGCATGCGCAGGGCACGGAATTGTTCGATGAGAACGGCAAGCGCTATATCGATTTTGCGGGCGGCATTGGCGTGCTGAATGTGGGCCACCGCCATCCGCGCGTCGAAGCCGCCGTCGTAGACCAGGCGCGCCGCTTCATGCACAGCTGCTACCAAGTGCTTCCGTACAAGGAATACATCACCCTGGCCGAACGCCTGAACGCCATGGTGCCCGGCGACTTCCCGAAAAAAACGGTGTTCTTCACCACGGGGGTCGAGGCGGTCGAAAATGCGATAAAGATCGCCCGCGCCGCGACGGGCCGCCCTGCCATCATCAGCTTCAACGGCGCCTTTCATGGCCGCACGATGATGGGCCTGGCGCTGACGGGCAAGGTCGCGCCGTACAAGATCGGCTTCGGCTCGCTGCCGGGCGATGTCTATCGCGCCCCCTTCCCTGCCGACGGCACCGGTGCCGCCGTGGCGGACACGATGGCGGCGATCCAGGACCTGTTCCGTTACGACGTCGAAGCGTCCCGCGTCGCGGCCATCATCATCGAACCCGTGCAAGGCGAAGGCGGCTTCTATCCCGCGCCCGTCAGCCTGATGCGTCAGTTGCGCGCGCTGTGCGATGCGCACGGTATCCTGCTCATTGCCGATGAGATCCAGTGCGGCGTCGGCCGCACCGGCACGATGTTCGCGATGGAGCACTTTGGCGTGGCTGCCGACATCACGACGGTGGCCAAGAGCCTGGCGGGCGGGATGCCCCTGTCAGGCGTCGTCGGCCGCGCGTCGGTGATGGACGCCCCCGCACCCGGCGGCCTGGGCAGCACCTATGCCGGCGCACCGCTGGCCATCGCCGCGGCCCATGCCGTCCTGGACGTGTTCGAAAAAGAAGCGCTGCTGGAGCACGGCAACCTGCTGGCGCGCACGATGCGCCAACGCCTTGCCCGCGCCCAGGAGCGGCATACCGAGATCACGGACGTGCGCGGCCTCGGGCCGATGATCGCGATGGAATTCAGCGATGAGCACGGCAAGCCATCGGCCGCGCTGGCCCAGGCGCTGCGCATGGAGGCATTGGATGCGGGCCTGATCCTGCTGACCTGCGGCAGTTACGGCAACGCGATCCGCTTCCTGTTTCCGCTCAACACGCCGGTCGGCATCTTCAACGAAGCCCTCGACATTCTGGACACCGCGCTGGCCAACGTGCTGCGCCGGGAGCACACCGCATGACGACCCTCTCCGCCGCATCGGATCACTCCGAATCAGGCATGCCCGCAGGCAAGCCATGCACCATGCAGGCAAGCCCACCAACCGGCACGCAAACCGGCCCCCAGACCGGCTCCCACTGGATGCTGCGCAGCGCCGCCGCCTCCGGCCTGACCGTCTGCTTCGCCAACCCAGGCACGACCGAACTCCCCTTCGTCGCCGGAATGGATGCCGTGCCCGACGTCCGGCCCATCCTGACGATGTTCGAAGGCGTCTGTTCCGGCGCCGCCGACGGCTACTACCGCATCAGCGGCAAGCCGGCCATGACGCTGACCCATCTTGGCCCGGGCTTCGCCAATGCGATCGCCAACCTGCACAACGCCCGTCGCGCCGGATCGGCCATCTACAACGTCATCGGCGAACACATGTCGTGGCACATCGAGGCCGACCCGCCGCTGAACAGCGACATCGAATCGCTCGCGCGGCCGGTATCCGCGGGCGTGTATCGCGCCGACTCGGTGGCATCGCTGGCGTCCGTCACCCGCCAGTCGCTCGACAACGTCGTGGCGCCGGGCGGCGGCATTCACAGCCTTATCCTGCCCATGGATCTGCAAGCCGCGCCCATGGACGCACCGTTGCACGCCGCCGTCGCCAAGCCCATCGACGCGCCCATGGATGGCGCAGCGATCGACCGTGTGGCGGCCGGCATAGCCGCGGGCAAACGCACCCTGTTGCTGCTGGGCGCCGATGCCTTGCATGAAGCGGCACTGATCGAAGCGCTGCGATTCCGGTCATTGGGCCACGTCGACATCGTGGGCGAGACCTTTCCCGCCCGCAGCGAACATGGCGGCGGCTTGCCGGCCATCCGGCGCTTCAACCCGTCGGCCGAACAGGCGCATCCCTATTTGCTCGGCTTCGATTGCGTGGCGCTGATCGGCGCCAAACGGCCAGTCGCCTTCTTTGGCGCGCCAGGCTATCCCAGCTTCCTGGGCGACCCGGCCCGCACGGTTCCGCTGTGCGGCGGCAGTGAAGGCGCGCGCGGGGTGTTGCGGGCCCTGGCCGAGACCCTGCGTTTGCCGGTGCAGTCCGTCCAGGCTCCCCCGCCCGCGCAGGACCACGACCGCGACAACACGTTGACCGCCGAATCGGCCGCGCGCGTCGTCGCGGCTCACCTGCCTGCCAACGCCATCGTGTCGGCCGAGGGCCAGACATTGGCCTTCCCGTTCAACGCCATCGCAGCCGAAGCGCAGCGCCATTCGACCATCGTGCTGACAGGCGGGGCCATCGGCCAAGGCATTCCCGCCGCATTCGGCGCCGCCATTGCTGCGCCCGATCGCAAGGTCATCGGCCTGCAGTCCGACGGGAGCGCGCTCTATACGATCCAGACGCTGTGGTCGATGGCACGCGAAGGCGTCGATGCAACGATCCTGATTGCATCGAACCGCCGCTACAACATCCTGATCAACGAGATGCGCCGCAATGGCTATGACCTGGTCAGCCCGGCCGTGACCGACCTGCTGCATCTGTCGCGCCCCGATATCGACTGGGTGCATCTTGCGCGCGGCTTCGGCGTCAACGCCGACCGGGTCGAAACCGTCGCCGAACTGCGCGCGTCCTTCCGCCGCGCCATGGCCGAACCGGGCCCGAAGCTGATCGAGGTTGTCCTTCCCTAACGTCTCTCGTGGAGTCGCCATGCACGCCAACTACATTGCCGGACACTGGGTCGAAGGTGACGGCATCACCCGCAACATCAATCCGTCGGACACGTCCGACGTGGTCGGGGTCTACACCCAAGCCACCCTGTCGCAGGTGGACGATGCCATTGCCGCCGCCGAAGCCGCCGCGCCGGCCTGGGGCAGCACGACCGCCCTGCAGCGCGCCGACATGCTCGACGCCATCGGCACGGAACTGATCGCCCGCAAGGACGAACTGGGCCGGCTGCTGGCCCGCGAGGAAGGCAAGACACTGGCCGAGGCCACGGGCGAAGCGTGGCGCGCGGGCACTATCTTCCGCTTCTTTGCCGCCGAAGCGGTCCGCCTGCGCGGCGATCGGCTGCCGCAGCTGCGCCCGGGTGTCGACGTCGACATCACCCGCGAACCCGTCGGTGTGGTCGGTCTGATCACGCCCTGGAATTTCCCGCTGGCCATTCCGGCTTGGAAGATCGCACCCGCACTGGCCTTTGGCAACACCGTCGTGCTCAAGCCCGCCGAGCTGGTGCCCGGCTGCGCCTGGGCGCTGGCCGATATCATCAGCCGCCATGGCGTGCCGCCGGGGGTCTTCAACCTGACCATGGGCCGTGGCACTGTGGTGGGCCAGGCCATTCTGGACGACCCCCGCGTGGCAGCCATCAGCTTTACCGGGTCGGCCGCAACCGGCAAGCGTATTGCGGAGGCGGCCATGCGCCGTCTGGCCAAAGTGCAGATGGAAATGGGCGGCAAGAATCCACTCGTGATCCTGGACGATGCCGACCTGGATCGCGCCGTGGACTGCGCGGTGCAAGGATCCTTCTTTTCGACCGGCCAGCGTTGCACGGCATCCAGCCGCCTGATCGTTCAACGCGGCATCCATGATCGTTTCGTTTCGGCCATGAAGACGCGCATGGACAGCCTGCGCACCGACAACGCCCTGCTGCCCGGCACCGACATCGGCCCGGTCGTCGATGCCCGTCAGCTGCAGCAAAACGAAGACTATCTGCGGATCGGCCGCGACGAAGGCGCAACCCTCGTCCACGGTGGCGAGCGTTTGCGCCGCGATACGGACGGCTTTTATTTTTCGCCCGCGCTGTTCACCGACTGCGACAACAGCATGCGTGTCTGCCGCGAAGAAATCTTCGGGCCGGTGGCTGCGGTCATCTTGGTGGACAGTTACGAGGAAGCCCTGGCCGTGGCCAACGATACGGAATATGGCCTGTCCGCCGGCATCTGCACCGGCTCGCTCAAGCATGCCACGCACTTCAAGCGCCAGGCACAGGTTGGCCTGGTCACGGTCAACTGCCCGACCGCCGGCGCCGATCACCATGCGGCGTTTGGCGGCCGCAAGGGATCCAGCTACGGGTCGCGCGAGCAAGGCACCTATGCCGCCGAGTTCTATACCACCGTCAAGACGGCCTATACGGCCCCCTGACCCACCTTCACTCACTCAAGCAACCGGTTGTTTGACACAAACAACGGTATTACCGATTCACTCCCCTTCATTGCGAGGAACCATGTCGTCATCCCAACCTACCGTCGTCATCAGCGCCACCCTGCCCGCCGATTTGCGCGCCAAAGTCGCCGCCGCGTGCCGAATCATCGACGTGCCCCCCGGCGCTTCCCTGAGCGAAGCCGTTCCCGAGGCTGACCGTGCCCTGGTCGAAGGCGTGCTGTGCACCCTCAAGACGTCCATCGGCAAGGACCAGCTGGCTGCCCTGCCCAAGCTGCGCGTGGTTTCCAACTACGCCGTCGGCTTCGACAACATCAGCGTACCCATGGCATCCGAACACAAGGTCCTGGTCTGCAACACCCCGGGCGTGCTGGACCGCGCGGTCGCCGATCTGACGATCGGCCTGCTGATCTGCCTGGCGCGCGGCATGGTTGCCGGCGATGCCTTTGTGCGCAGTGGTGCATGGACCAAAGGCGCCGCGCCCCTGACCATGGACATTGCCGGCAAGACCTTGGGCCTGCTTGGCATGGGCCGCATCGGCACGCTGGTGGCCCGCACCGCCAAGGCATTCGACATGAAAGTTGTCTATCACAACCGTCGGCGCGACCAAGCCGCCGAGGCCGAAGGCCTGGCCACCTATGTGGAGCGCGACGCCCTGTTCAGCCAGTCGGATGTGGTCAGCGTCCATATCCCGCTGTCGCCCGAAACCCGCGGCGCGGTCGGCAAGGCCGAACTGGACATGATGAAACCTACCGCCTACCTCATCAACACCGCGCGCGGTCCGGTGGTGGATGAAGCGGCGCTGATCGCGCATCTGCAGCAAGGCAAGATCGCCGGCGCCGGGCTCGACGTCATGGAAAAGGAACCCCTGCCCGCCGACAGTCCGCTGTGCAGCCTGCCCAATGTCGTGCTGCAGGCCCACGTAGGCAGCGGCACCGTCGAAACCCGCCGCGCCATGATGGACCTGGCCGTCGCCAACCTGCTCGACGCCATGGCGGGCACGCAGCCCAAGGCCATGGTCAACCCCGACACCTGGGCTGCTGCCCAACGCCGCGCTGCCTGATCGCAGACGGAACGACCAACGACGCGCGCTCTTGGAAACGCGCGCTCATTGGGCCACGTAACTTCAAGGACACGCATTGCCATGAGTCAGATCCTGCAGCAGATGACCGGCATCCAGCCGGAAGTCGCCATCGAAGCCATTCCTTCCGACGAACGTGTCTGGGTGCTCCAGGCGCCCAACGTCTGGTTCCGACCGCTGTTCTTCAACACGCTGTCAGGGGGCTGGTGCAATCTGTTGCGTGTCCGCCGTTCGGGCGTATTGAGCCGCCACATCCACCCCGCCCCCGTGTTCGCATACGTGATCAAGGGTTCCTGGCGCTACCTGGAACACGACTGGGTCGCGTCCGCCGGCACGTTTGCGTTCGAGCCCCCGGGCGAGATCCACACCCTGGTGGTTGACGCCGACAACGAAAGCGACGAGATGATTACCTTCTTCAATGTCAGCGGCGCCATGATCTATCTCGATGACGCCGGCCGCCAGGTCGGGTATGAAGATGTCTTCAACAAGATCGACATGTGCCGCAAGCATTACCGCGAAGTCGGCCTGGGCGAGGACTACGTCGACCAGTTCATCCGCTAGCCGCCGCGGCACATCACGCACCTTCACCCTGAGGCACCATGGATCGTCGAACCCTATTGAAAGTCATCGGCAGCGCGGCAGCCCTTTCCTGGAACCTGCCCGCGTCAGCCCAGGGCACCTTCCCGGCCAAGCCCTTGCGCATCGTCGTGCCTTACACGGCCGGCGGCGTGACCGACGTCGCCGCGCGCATCGTGGGCGACATTCTTTTCCGCAAGTACGGCCAGCCGGCCGTCATTGAAAACCGTGCCGGGGGCAGCGGTGTCATCGGCGCCCAGTACGTGGCCCATGCGCCGGCCGATGGCTACACCCTGATCGTGGGCGGCCTGGGCGGCAACGTCATCCTGCCGGTCACGGTGCGCAACCTGCCGCTGGATATCAAGGCGTCCTTCGTTCCCGTTGCCCAGGTGGCGGAATTCGTCAACGTCCTGGTGGTGGCCCAGTCCCATCCGGCCAACAGCGTGGCAGAACTCATTGCCTACGCCAAACGTTCGCCCAAGCCGCTGGGCTACGGCACCAACGGGCTCGGCACCTCATCCCATCTGACCACCGAACTGTTCGCGCTGACCGCCGGCCTGAGCCTGATGCACGCACCCTACAAGGGCAGCAACGAGGCCCTGGTGGACACCGTCAACGGCAATCTGGACTTCTGTTTTTCGAATCTGCCGCCCGTGCTACCGCTGCTGAAGGCAGGGAAACTCAAGGCGCTGGCAGTCACCAGTTCGTACCGGTCCCGGCATCTGCCCAATGTCATGACAATGGGAGAAGCAGGCGTCGCCGACTTTTCGGTCACGAGCTGGCTGGGGATCTATGGTCCGTCGAAGATGCCGGCGGCCATCGTCGCGCAGCTGGGCAAGGACATCTCCGACGGCCTGAAAGCGCCGGACATGCAGGCCAAGGTCGAAGCCGCCGGGTTCGAGCCGCGGCCGCTCGACGCCGACGCCTTCGCGCGCCTGAACGAGGCCGAATACGCCCGTTGGGAAGGCATCGCCAGAAAGGCGAACGTGTCGCTGGAATTCGGCAAGTAAGCGCCGCGCCGCTTCACGCGGCGGCGCCGCCCGACCGGCTTTCGTTACCGACCTTGCGCAACGTGGCGCCGATCTGCAAGGCCGCGATATGACTGCGCAACCAGGTATTGGCCGTGTCGTTGTGAAAGCGTGCGTGCCAGAACTGGCGAATGTGCGAGTGCGGTGTCTCGAACGGCAAGGGGCACCACGTCACCCCCTTGGACGCTGTCACCGCATGCGCGATCACCTCCGCCACCGTCACCACCAGGTCGGTCTGCGCCAGCACCGTCGCCAGCACCAGATAGTTCGGCACACTCAACGCCACGTCGCGCCGGCTGCCGTGCTTGTCCAGTTCCAGGTCGATACCCAGGTCCGTTCGATTGGCCGACACCACCAGATGCCGCGCGGCAATGTATTCGTCCATCGTGATGTTCGGACCAGCCTTGCGAAAGTCCCGGCCCATCACACAGACGTGCTGATCGACCCACAAGCCCGACTGATAGAAGCCGCTTTGCAGCTCCTGCAGATTGCCCACCGCCAGATCGGCATCGCCGCTTTCCAGTGCACCGCGATACTGCTCGCGCGGAATGTTGCTGACATGCAGGTTCACGCCCGGCGCTTCCCGCTTGAGGCGCGCCACCAACGGCGGCAGCACCAGGAACTGCGCAAAATCCGACATCAGCAAGGTAAAGCTGCGAGTGGTGGTCGCCGGATCGAACCCGGTCGCCTGCTCCAGGCCGTTGCGCACCAGTTCCAGCGCGCGCAGCACAGTGACCGACAGGTCCGTGGCAAACGGCGTCGGCTCCATGCCGGCCTGCGTCCGCACGAACAGCGGATCGCCACACTGCGTGCGCAGCCGGACCAGCGCATTGCTCATGGAAGGTTGCGACAGACCGACACGCCGACCCGCACGCGTCACGTTCCGTTCGATATACAGCGCTTCAAACACCGGAAGCAGATTGAGATCGAGTTTGCTGATGTCCATGGCGGGAAAATGATATCTGCTGACCGCATCGCAGGCAATGATGCAAACGATGTGAAGCCCGGACGCGGCTTCGTTGCGAGAATCAACGATTTTGAACAACGACACGGCGGCGCGGTATCGGGAACGCCTGAGTGGTGAGCCACAACAAAAAAAGGGAGGCCGAAGCCTCCCTTTTTTACCTGCCAGGTCGCCCAAGGGCGACCGGCCTTGCTCGCTTACGCGCGGCGACGCACCATGCCGTAGATCACCAGCAGGATGACCGCGCCGACGACCGAAGCAATCCAGCCTGCCGGTTCGCCTTCGTTGTACCAGCCCAGCGCACGGCCCAGATATCCGGCAACCAGTGCACCGGCTATACCCAGCACGATCGTCATGACCCAGCCCAACTTGTCATCGCCCGGCTTCACCGCGCGTGCAATAAGACCAACGACAAACCCTACGATGATGGTGCCGATGAGAGAAAACATGGACTGCTCCTTGGGAAAACGGGTGGGGCCGCGCATTGCACCCTGCACTGCGCGGTGGCATGGCGGCTGAGCAAGTATCGTTCCCGCAGATGACCAAAGCAAGACGATCCGCCTGGAAAGCCCGCTGCAGCTTGGGATGCCGCCGGATCGTGCGGTCCGCCTGTTGCCATCAGCCGCTTAGAGTGCCCGCTTGTCCAAGCCAACTTTCCCGTAAATTTCATTGATGTGCTGCTTGACCGACTCCGGCGTGTCGTCGTTCTCGGGCTTGTGATTCCAGCCGACTCTTGCGCGCGCGTACTGGCCGATGATCTCGTCCTGGTCCGACGTGGCCCCACTGATCCCATAGGCACCCACCATCTCGTCGCCCTTGAAAATCGGCGCGCAACCCCCGGACGCCACGATCTGCCCGTTCGAGAACACCGACGCATTCATCATCATCTGCGGGTTACGTTCCTTGAACCATTGCTGGATGATCAGCCCGTCCTGGAAGCGCGGGCTCATGGAACGAAAGGCCGCCACGGTATAGGCCTTGGCGCGCGCCGTATCCGGCGTGATGAAGCCCGCGTCGTCCATCCGTTCCAGCGCGATCAAGTGCCCTTCCGCGCTGACCACCGCCATCGACAGCGGCACGCCCATCTCGGCCGCCTTCTCCGTCACAGCAAGAAAAAACGTACGGCATTCTGCAATCGTGACCTTCGCCATCATTCGACTCCTTCAATAATCAATCGAGTTTCACGCCCGCGGCCTGCATGACCTTGGCGTACTTGTCCACTTCCGTGCCGATGTAGCGGCCGAACTGCGCGGGGCCCGCGTCAACCGGTTCGATGCCTTGCGCCTGGAACTGCGCCTTGACTTGAGTGGCGTTGACGGCGGCCTTGACCGCTTCCACCAGCTTGCGCGTCACGGCCTCGGGCGTGCCCACCGGCGCCGCCAATCCGAACCACACTGACGAATCGAAGCCCTTGAGCCCCGCTTCGGCAATCGTCGGCACGGTTGGCAAGGTGGCGGTTCTTGCCGGGCTGGCCACGCCCAGGGCCTCCAGCTTTCCGGCCTGGATGTGCGGCAGCACCGTCGATGCCGGACCAAACATGATCGCAACCTGCCCGCCAAGCAGGTCGGCCACGGCGGGCGAGCTGCCGCGGTACGGAATGTGCAGCAGCTGAACGCCCGCCATCGATGCAAACAGCTCCCCCGCCAGATGGGGCGACGTGCCATTGCCCGACGAGGCGAACGTGATGCCGCCCGGCTTGGCCTTCGCGGCGGCAATCAGTTCGGGCACCGTCTTGACCTTGAGCGACGGATGCGCGACCAACACGTTCGGGACATTGCCCATCATGGCGACTGGCGAGAAGCTGCGCGTCACGTCTATGAACGACGTGCTCTTCGAACTCGTGTTGATGGCATTGGCGATAGTGACCACGAACAGGGCGTAGCCGTCGGGCGGTGACCCGGCCACCTGGCGGGCCGCGATGTCGCTGCTGGCACCCGGTTTGTTTTCGACCACCACCGACTGGCCCAAGGTGTCCGCCAGGCTGTTCGCGATCACACGCGTGGCGACGTCAGTCGAACTGCCTGCCGGAAAACCCACCGTGATCTTGATGGGCCGGGAAGGAAAGGCGTCCTGGGCCGTAGCGGCGAGCGGTGCGAGCGCCATGGCCGCAGCCACGACGATCCCTGCGTGTCGAGTGTTCATGTCGTCTCCTTGATCGGCAAGGCGTCGATGCGCCCTGCTCGTTGTATGCGTTCCAGCCGCAACGCCATTACATGGCGCGGGCATTTATAATTCAAACGAATCTTTCTTATATTTCAATGAGCCAAGCTCATGAATCTGACCGTTCGCCAACTGCAGGCCTTTGTTCATGTCGCGCGCCTGGGCAGCTTCACCAAAGCCGCACAGGCCATGCACCTGACCCAATCCGCATTGAGCCTGCTCATACGCGAGCTCGAAAGCGTGCTCGACACGCGCCTGATCGACCGCACCACACGCAGCGTCAGCCCGACCGCGGTCGGGCTCGAATTCCTGGCCAGTGCAGAACGCATCCTGGATGACCTGACCCACGCCATTGCCAACGTCGACCAACTCGTTGCGCAGCAGAAAGGCCGCGTCGTCGTCGCCGCGCCATTGGTCCTGTCGAGCACCTACCTGCCTCGCATCCTGGCTGGCTTCCGCAAGCGCTACCCCGGCATCGAACTCGCCCTGCGCGACTCGCTGCCCGACGAAGTACTGCCCCGCGTCAAAAGCGGCGCGGCCGACATCGGCATCGGCACCTTCGATGACAACGAACCCGATCTGGGCCGGATCCTGCTGTTTCGTGAATCGCTGGTCGCCGTCTTCCCGAAAGACCACGCCTTCGCCCAGGTCCGCATGCTGGGATGGAAACAGCTGGCCGACGTGCCGATCCTCGCCCTCCCGCGGGGCAGCGTGTTTCGCGACCTGGCCGAACGCGGATGCGCCGATGCCGGCATCAGCCTGGTGCCCGCCTTCGAAGCGACCTATGTAGGCACGCTGATCGGGATGGTCGGAGCAGGTCTGGGTGTCGCGATCGTGCCGGGCTACGCCACCGCATTGGCCGATGCCCAGACCACGGCGTGGAAACCGCTGGCACAACCGGTGGTGCAGCGCGACGTGGCCATCGTGCACCGGGCAGGCGTATCGCTGTCGCCAGCGGCCACGGCTTTCGTGGAGTTCTTGCAAGCCGCCGAGCGAGATGGCGGCCGCCCCGTGAACGGAAAGCCAAGGCCCAGGCGGCTGGCTCGTGGCTGAATGTCGCGTGCGCGGCTTTGTCGATTATCGTATTAGCCGATCGTCGTAGTACTGACCGCAGCACAGGTCGCCATCCACAACGCATGCCAAGCGCCCCCGCGCGCAAGGAGATCGATCATGCCCGGCATCCTCGCCCACAGCCACGCATTCGGCGGCTTTTCGTCCCCCGACGTTGCTCGCACCATCGCCTTCTACCGCGACGTCCTCGAATTGGACGCCGCCGAAGAAAACGGCATCGGCCAGATCCGCCTGCCCGGCGGCAGCAGCGTCATCTGCTACCCCAAGGCGGACCACGTACCGGCCACGTTCACCCTCCTCAACTTTGCGGTGCCCGATGTGGACGTGGCAGTCGATGCCCTCGTCAAGAAAGGCGTCGTCTTCGAACACTACGATCAGCCCGAGATCCGCACCGACGCCAAAGGCATCAGCCGCGACAACGGCGGGCCTGTCATCGCCTGGTTCAAAGACCCGGCCGGGAACATCCTGTCGGTGCTGCAAGCGGATTGACTGAAACGCGATGGGCACGCCAAGTGAGTGCCGCGCCACTCAGAACGTGACGGTCACCGACGGCGCGCTTCGCGTCGCCGCGCCGTGGAAAACCGCCTCGATATTGTTGCCGTCCGGGTCCAGCACGAACGCGCCGTAGTAGCCCGGGTGGTAGGGCCGATAGCCCGGCGCGCCGTTGTCCGTGCCGCCGTTGGCGAGCGCGGCTTGGTAGAAAGCATCCACCATCGCCGTGCCGTCCGCCTGGAACGCCAGATGATGACGGCCGGTCAGCTTGCCCTGCGCCGCCTCGCTGTCAGCGGACGATACGAACAACTCGTCCGCCCAGAAATAGCCCGGCCCCGTGCCGCCGATCGGCACGTTCAGTACGGCAAGCACTGCCCCGTAAAAACGCTGGCTGGCTGCCAGATCCGCCACGACCAGTTGCAGATGATCGATCAGCCGGCCGCGATGCAGTTGATTCGTTTCCATGGTGACCTCCTTGGTGGATGCTTCAGGCCCCCATAATAAATTGCTGACACGGCTAAGAAAAACGCCATAATCCGCCGTAGCGGGACGCAGAGCCTGCGCCACAGGAGACATGCATCATGAGACAGCTTTGCCTTGGCATCGCCGCGGGCCTTGCCGCGTCCGTGCTTGCCGTCGGCCACGCCGCTGACGCGCCCTTCCCCGATCATCCCGTCAAGATCGTCATCGGTTTTCCGCCCGGCAGCGCGACCGATGTCGCCACCCGCATCATCGCCAACAAGATGGGCGACCTGCTCGGCCAGCCCATGGTTGTGGAGAACAAACCCGGCGCCAGCACCAACATTGCGGCCGCCCAGGTCGCGCGCGCGGCGCCCGACGGCTACACACTCTTCATGGCGGGCAATTCGAATTCGGTCAACCCCGCCCTGCTCAAGAACGTGCCGGTCGACATGTTCCGCGACTTCACGCCGGTCGGGCTGGCCGCCACCGTGCCAAGCATCCTGGTGGTGGCGCCCAGCCTGGGCGTCACGTCCGTACCCGACCTGATCGCCGCCGCCAAACGCACACCCGGCAAGATCTTCTTTGCGTCATCCGGCGTCGCCACGACGTCGCATCTGTCGGGTGAACTGTTCGGCATGTCCACCGGCGCCAAAATGACCCATGTGCCGTACAAAGGCAGCAATCAGGTCATCACCGATCTGCTCGCCGGCTCGGTCCCCGTCATGTTCGCGCCCGCACCCACCGTGCTCGCCTTCGTCAAAGACAACAAACTGACCGCTTTGGCCACCACCGGCCTGGCCCGATCCAGGCTGCTGCCCGACCTGCCGACGGTCGCCGAGGCCGGCGTCAAGGATTACGAAACGCGCATCTGGTTCGGTCTCGTCGCACCCGCCGGCACACCCCAACCGGTCGTGCAGAAACTGTCCAGCGCGCTCGACGCCGCCACCGACAGCCAGGAAGTCCGCGACCAGCTCGCCGCGCAAGGCATCGAACCCTTCAAGGGCGACGCGAAAGAGTTCGCGCGCTACATGCAGCAGGAAACGCGCAAGTGGGCCGACGTCATCAAGACCAGCGGCATCACCGTGGAATGACTCCGGGCACGAGGTGGACCGGGATCGGCCCGCGGCAACCCGCCCCCATGCCGACACGCTTATGCCAGCGCCCGACATCCAACACCCGTCGTCATCCCCAAAAACGATCACGGAGACAAACTTGAACACGCTCAAACAATTGATTGCCGGCAACGAGCTGATCGTTGCCCCCGTCGCGCTGAACCCCATGATGGCCCGCCTGGCGCAAGACGCGGGCTTTCACGCCGCGTACGTCAGTGGCGGGTCGCTCGGCTGGCTCAAATGCGTGACCGAGGCAAATCTAAGCCTGCATGAAATGGCGCAACTCGGCCTGGACATCCGTTCGGCCTGTGACATCCCGTTAGTACTGGATGCCGGCGGCGGCTGGGGCGACCCGGTGCACATGCACCGCACCATGGCCTTGTCCGAAGCCGCTGGCTATGCGGCGCTTGAAGTCGAAGACCAGTACCTGCCCCGCCGCGTGCACCACCACCTCGGCGTCGAACGCCTCATCGATACCGACCTGATGGTCCAGAAGCTGCGCGAACTCGCCGCCGCCCGCAAGAACCCCGACACCCTGATCATCGCCCGCACCAACGCCATCCGCGCCGGCGGCATGGACGACGCCCTGCGCCGCGCCGAAGCCTTCCACAAGGCCGGCGCCGACATGCTGTTCGTCCACACCCGCGACCCGGAGCAGATGCGCTACCTCGGCGAACGCCTGCCCGCCCCACTGATGATCTTCGCGCCCGGCGATGGATTTTCCACGTTCGCCCTGTCCCGTACAGACCTGGCCGGACTCGGCTACCGCCTGGCCGCGTCGTCCGGCTCCGCGTTCGCCGCGATGTACAAGGCGGTCAAGGAGTCCTACGAATCCCTGGCGAACGACACCCCCAACCCGTACATGGCGCCTGGCGAAGTCGGGCGGCAGATGAAAGCGGCGCATGCGACCAGCCGCTTGCAGGACCTGATTGATGTGGAGCGGACTACGACGGGAGATTGATTCAGGAAGGGCGAAAGCCTTCCTGAATCGTCGCTGCCTCAGTCGCTTTGATACTTTGGCGAACGCGGGCCATAAAGCGGACCGTTCAACTGCCCAGCGCCAAGCAGGCGTTGATTGGTAATGGCAGCCATCTGCGTGCTCCGGTCGTCTGCGACCGTGTTGATGATCTGGTTGATGACCGCAACAATAAGAAGTCCGACCAGCCCGCCACCGCTTTGGCTCTGCTGTTCTGCGGTGGACGCACTGGCAGAACCTGCCCAGAGCACGTCTCCGCTCCGAAGATCAATCATTTTGGCATTCGCTGTGACGGTGACGTCGCTGGCCAAGATCGCGTAGGTAGCTCCATACTTCGTGACTTCCATGTACAACGCGGCGTCAGCGCCGAATACTTCGCGCAGTTTCGTCGGCGGAGCGTTATGCATGTCGTCTGGCATTGCCAGGCCGTTCTGCTTCAATGTTTCGTCGACTAGTGCAACCGGAAGCACGTAGTAACCCGCCTCAGCCAATGGCGCCGTTGCCCGTGACAAGACCCCGTAACTAGCGGCGACTTCCATCGACTTATTGAGTGGAGGAAGCACGACAATGGACGCCGGCCGGTTCGCACGGTATGCGGTGTAGTCGTACCTTGCCGGAGCCGCACAACCGACGCTCAGTGAAAGCAAGGAGACTGCGAGAGTCGCTTTACAAAACCGTACGTTCATTTCTTTTCTCCCGAACCCGAGTATCTAGCGATCAGAAAGTCCATATATTTGGCCGATTCGGGATAAAGAGTTTTCTCGGTTTCCAATTGCTGGATGACCTGATTTTCCTTGCCAACTTGCGCGTAAAGCAGCCCCAAGTGAGCATGAAAACCCGGCGGCAATTGGGCGCCGGTCGCTCGGGCTTTCTCAGTGTCCGCCTCTAAGGCAATGATCTGCTTCTCGAATCCGCCACCCGCGTTCTTGAAGTAATCGTAAACCTGCTCTTGATAACCACCCCAGTAGTAAAGGGGGCGTGGCTGTTGCACGCACGCAGTCGCAAGCAGCAAAATGCCGGGCGCGGCGACGGCACGCAGCGCGGTTTTAATCGAAATGGTCATGGCGATCGCTTAGTTTGTAGGCCGCCATGCGCCCGATTCGATCCCTGCGACCAGCTTGTTGACCGATTCGCGGATCGCCAGATCCAGCACCTTGCCATTCAGGGTGGAGTCATAACCTGCCGTCCCGCCGAAGCCGATAATCTCGCGATTCGACAAACTGTATTCGCCCGCACCGACTGCTGAAAAAACCACTTGCGAAGTTTGAACGTCCACAACGTTCACATTCACTTTTGCATAGGCGACTTGCTCCTTGCCACGGCCCAGGATCCCGAACAACTGCATGTCGCCCACTTCCTTGCGACCGAACTCCGTCACATCGCCAGTCAAGATAAAGCTGGCGCCTTTAAGGGTTTGTGAACGCTGGTTAATGCCTGCTTCCTGACGTGTCTCGGCCATGTTGTCGCGATCCATCACCGCGAAACGCCCTGTCTGTTGAAGGTGAGTAATCAAAATGGTCTTCGCCTGACCACCCAGCCGGTCAACGCCATCGGAAAACAGTCCGCGCATATAACTGGAACGGTTATCGAACTTGCCAACCGCCACCGGATTCTGGACGCCCGTATATGCGGTATTCGCAGATGCCACCTGCTTAACCTCAAGCGTGCGCGACTGTTCAACGGCGCATCCGCCAAGTGCCAACGCGCCGACAATAGACGCTACGACCGGTAGGAAAATAGTTTTCATTTTGAACTCGGGAGAATGGGTGCGCGATAGTAACGTTATGTGTCATTAGAAACAATAAGAGTTAATACTTTTCGGTGAGTATTTACGAAACGGCTGTCTAAACGTGATTGGAAAGGTGCAAGACTGGACGATTGCTCATCTTGACAATGCCGCCCCCGCCTCCACCTATCAACGATGTGCGCCCGCCCTTTCCGCCTTGCCGAGAGCTTCCACCCCGCCGTCACCGCGTGGTTCACCTCCGCCTTTACCGAACCCACCCCCGCGCAGCAACAGGCCTGGCCGCTCATTCAATCCGGCCAGTCCACCCTGATCGCCGCGCCGACCGGGTCTGGCAAGACGCTGACCGCCTTCCTGGCCGCGCTGGACACCCTGGTGCGCGACGCAATCGAGCACAAGGGTTCCCTGCCCGACGAAACCACCGTCGTCTACATCTCGCCGCTCAAGGCGCTGTCCAACGACATCCGCATCAACCTGGAACGGCCGCTCCAGGGCATCACGGATGAGCTGATCAAGCTTGGCCTGCCTGCCCCCGGCATCCGCACCGCGGTCCGCACGGGCGACACGACGCAGCAGGAGCGCAACGCCATGCGCAAGCGGGCGCCGCACATCCTGGTGACGACGCCGGAGTCCTTGTATGTGCTGCTTGGATCGGACGGCGGCCGGGCGACGCTGAAGACGACGCGGACGGTGATCGTGGACGAGATCCATGCGGTGGCGGGCAGCAAGCGGGGCAGCCATCTGGCCTTGAGTCTTGAACGGCTGGACGCGCTGTGCGCCGCGCCGCCGGTGCGCATCGGCTTGTCGGCCACGCAGAAGCCGCTGGATGCCGTGGCGCGCTTCCTGGTCGGCGCAGATCGGCCGTGTGCCGTGGTGGACATCGGGCACGGGCGGCCACGGGACCTGGCGCTGGAACTGCCACCGGTGCCGCTGGAAGCCGTCATGGCCAATGATGTGTGGGAGCGGGTCTACGACCGGATGGCGGAACTGACCGTGCTGCATCGAACGACGCTGCTGTTCGTGAACACGCGGCGGATGGCGGAGCGGACGGCGCGGCATCTGGCGGATCGCCTGGGGCCCGAGTTGGTGGCGGCGCACCACGGCAGTCTGGCGAAGGAGACGCGGCTGGATGCGGAGCAGCGCCTTAAGCGCGGGGAATTGCGGGTGTTGATCGCGACGGCGTCGCTTGAACTGGGCATCGATATCGGTGACGTCGATCTGGTCTGCCAGGTCGGGTCGCCGCGCAGCATTGCGGCGTTTTTGCAGCGTGTCGGGCGCTCGGGTCACCATGTGGGCGGCACGCCCAAGGGGCGGTTGTTTCCCACGTCCCGGGATGATCTGATCGAGTGCACGGCGCTGCTGGACTGTGTGCGGCGGGGAGAGCTCGATACCTTGCGCATTCCGCAAGCGCCGCTGGACGTCCTGGCGCAGCAGATCGTGGCCGAGGTGGCGTCGCGGGAATGGGCCGAGTCCGACCTGTTCGAGACGGTGCGGCGGGCGGCGCCCTATGCCAAATTGTCGCGCACGAGCTTCGACGCGGTGATCCGCATGCTGGCCGAGGGGTACACCGGCAGCAACGGCGTGCGCGGCGCCTACCTGCATCGCGATTCGGTTGCTGGCACCGTGCGTGCCCGGCGGGGTGGCAAGCTCACGGCGGTGACGTCGGGCGGAACGATTCCAGACAGTGCGGATTTTTCGGTGCTGCTGGAACCGCAGGGCCTGTCGATCGGCACGGTCAATGAAGACTTTGCGGTGGAAAGCCTGGCCGGCGATGTCTTCCAGTTGGGAAACACGTCATACCGGATCGTGAAGGTCGAAAGCGGCAAGGTCCGGGTCGAAGACGCCCATGGCGCGGCGCCGAACATCCCGTTCTGGCTGGGGGAGGCGCCGGGCCGCAGCGACGAGCTGTCGATGGGCGTGGGCCGGCTGCTCGCGGCGATTGACCGGTCATTGGGAGTTTCGGACAACCGGACAGAGCAGGCAGCGCACGGCACGTCGAACAAAGCAGAAAGCGAGACGGCACACGGCGCACTGGACGAAGCAACACGCGAACTCGGCTATGGAGCGGCATTCGAGCCAGCGCGCGCAGCAGGCTGTGATGCGGTAAGCGAAGCGGCACATCAGCAAGCATCTGCGCCGAACCTCGATGCGGCGATCGACATGCTGGTCGACGACGTCGGCATATCCCATGCGGCCGCGGCGCAGATCGTCGACTACATGGCCCGTGCCCGCTCGGCCCTGGGCGCCCTGCCCAGCCAGGACACGCTGATCATGGAGCGCTTCTTCGACGAAAGCGGCGGCATGCAGCTGGTGATCCACTCGCCATTCGGCAGCCGGGTCAACCGTGCCTGGGGCCTGGCGCTGCGAAAGCGTTTTTGCCGAGCGTTCAATTTTGAGCTGCAGGCAGCCGCGACCGAAGACGCGATCGTGCTGTCCTTGTCGACGCAGCACAGCTTTGCGCTGGACGAGGTGTGGCGCTACCTGCGCAGCGAGACGGCCGAACATGTCCTGATCCAGGCCCTGCTGGACGCGCCGCTGTTCAACGTGCGGTGGCGCTGGAATGCCACAACAGCCCTGGCCTTGCCACGCTTTACCGGCGGCCGGAAAGTGGCGCCGCCGTTGCAGCGGATGCGCAGCGACGACCTGTTGACGTCGGTCTTTCCGGATCAGGCGGCCTGCCTGGAAAACGTGGTGGGAGAGCGTGACATCCCAAGCCATCCGCTGGTCGACCAAACCCTGGACGATTGCCTGCATGACGCCATGGACAGCGACGCCTGGCTGGCGCTGCTGCGACGGATCGAGCAAGGCGAGGTTCGCTTGATCGCGCGCGACCTGCCCGCGCCGTCTCCGCTCGCCATGGAGATCCTGAACGCGCATCCGTATGCCTTCCTGGATGATGCGCCGCTGGAAGAGCGCCGTACGCAGGCCGTCCGCAACCGCCGCTGGACCGACCCGTCGTCACCGGACGACCTGGGCGCGCTCGACGCGCAGGCAATCGCCGATGTCCTGGCGGAAGCCTGGCCGCACGTGCGTAATGCCGATGAAATGCACGAAGCCTTGATGGCGCTGGGGTGCGTGACGCAAGCGGAGGCCTTGCGGGGTAGCGGCGTGGGGGACGCTGAAGACCGAGCGACGTTGGCAGCGTCACCGGTCCCTGTGAAAGCGGAGCCTGTGAAAGCGGAGCCTGTGAAAGCGGCCCCGGTAAAAGCGGAGCCTGATGGCGCCTGGACGCCCTGGCTGCTTGCGCTGGCTGCCAGCGGCCGGGCATTTCTTATCGAGCCCGGGCCCACTGCCGAGCCGTCCGCCTCACATGCGGCCCTCTGGGCGCCGATCGAACGCGCCGCACAGTTTCGCCTGATCTACCCCGACGCCTTCACTCCCGGCTCCTCCGACCGATCTTCAAGTGACGAAACCGGCTTTCCGGACGAAGACACCGTCGACGACGCCATCACCGACCTCCTCCGCGCCCGCCTGTCCGGCATCGGCCCTGTCACGCCAGAGCAACTGGCCGCCCCGCTGTCGCTGAACCTGTCCACCGCACGGACCGCCCTGGCCCGTCTCGAAGCCAACGGCACGGTGCTGCGCGGCCGCTTCACCCCCGACGCCACCGCCGAAGAATGGTGCGATCGCCACCTGCTGGCGCGCATCCACCGCTATACCATCCGCCGCCTGCGTCGCGACATCGAGCCCGTCGAGCGGCAGGATTTCATGCGCTTCCTGCTGGAATGGCAGCACCTGACACCCGACACCCGCCTGCAAGGCCCCGAAGCGGTCTCCGAAGCGGTCGCGCAGCTGGAAGGCTTCGACGCCGCGGCCGCCGCCTGGGAAGGTCAGCTGCTGCCCGCCCGCGTCACAGATTATTCGCCGTCGTGGCTGGACGACCTGTGCCGAGCGGGCAAAGTCGTCTGGACCCGGCTGGCCGGGCAGTCGAACGCCACGGGCGGACCGGTCCGTAGCACGCCTATCGTCCTGCTGCCCCGACGGCACCTGGCGACCTGGACCGCGCTGCCGACCCTGGTGGGCAACCCCGACGTCTCGCCGCGCGCCGGCAAAGTCCATGAAGCGTTACTGAAACACGGCGCGATGTTTTTCGACGAACTGGTGACCGACGCCCGCCTGTTGCCGACCGAACTGGAAAACGCCCTGGGTGAGCTTGTGTCCGCCGGCCTCGTCAACGCCGACAGCTTTGCAGGCCTGCGTGCGCTGCTGCTGCCTGCCACGCAGCGCATCAGCCCGGGCAAACGCCGTGGCAGAGGCGGTTTCCGCCCCGCCACCATGGACGAAGCGGGCCGTTGGGCGGCGCTTCGCAAGGCGGGGGCGCCGTCCAGCGCGGATGTCGACGCCGATGATGCCGTCACCGCCCTGACACCGGCGGCCCGGGATCCCTCGCAGCACTTCGCCAATACCCGCCGCCCCCGCACCGATCCAGCCACCCTGGAACACATCGCCAACGTACTCCTGCGTCGCTACGGTGTGGTTTTCTGGCGCATTCTGGAACGCGAACCGGACTGGTTGCCTCCCTGGCGCGACCTGCTGCAGGTGTTCCACCGCATGGAAGCGCGGGGCGAGATCCGCGGGGGGCGTTTCGTGGGCGGTTTGTCAGGCGAGCAGTTCGCCCTGCCTGAGGCCATTCCGCTGCTGCGGAACGTCCGCAACCGCCCCCTGGACGGCACACTGGTCGCCGTGTCCGCCTCCGACCCGGTCAACCTGGTCGGCACCGTGCTGCCCGGGGACAAGGTCCCGTCCCTGGCCACCAATCGCCTGGTGTTCAATGACGGACTGCCGGTCGCGACGGTGATCGGCGGCGACCTCACGTTGACGGAATCACTGCCCGCCGACGACCGCCCGGCGATCGAAGCCGCCCTGCAGATGCGACGCTGACCCCCGAAGGTAAACACCGCCAGCACAAAAAAAACCGGCCGGCTCTGCAACAGAACCGGCCGGCTTTCATCCAGCTTTCAAAACCGCATCGATCTTACGACCAGTCGCGCGCCTCGAAATTCTTGTTGATCCGCAGTGCCAGCAGCGTGCACGCCGCGCCGGACAGCAGATAGGCGCTCAGGTAAGCCAGACCATAGTTGGCCGACAGACCCAATGCCACCACCGGTGCAAACGCCGCACCGATCAGCCAGGCGAAGTCCGACGTCAGGGCGGCACCCGTGTAACGGAAGCGCGGCAGGAAGTTGGCGGTCACGGTACCCGACGACTGGCCGTACGACACACCCAGCAGCGCGAAGCCGATCAGGATGAACGCGTCTTGCGCCAGCGGGCTGCCATCGATCAGCCACGGTGCGAACACCGCGAAGATGCCGATGAGCACCGCCAGAATACCCAGCGTGGTGCGGCGACCGATGCGGTCGGCGATCAGGCCCGACGCGATCGTTGCGCCAATGCCCACGAAGGCGCCGATCACCTGCACGAACAGCACGTCCGTAATCGACTGCGACGAACGCAATGCGATCCATGACAGCGGAAATACCGTCACCAGGTGGAACAGTGCATAGCTGGCCAGGGCAGCGAACGCGCCGATGAACAGGTTGTAACCCTGGGCCTGGACCAGTTCCGTCACCGGCACGGGTTCCAGCTCGCCTTCTTCCATCAGCTGCGTGTATTCCTGCGTCAGGACCAGGCGCAGACGGGCAAACAGCGCCACGACGTTGATCGCGAAGGCCACGAAGAAGGGATAACGCCATCCGAAGTCAAGGAAGTCACCCAGCGACAGTTCGGCGTACAGATACAGGAACAGCGCGCTGGCGATCATGAAACCGATCGGTGCGCCCAGCTGTCCAAGCATGGAGTACCAGCCGCGGCGGTTGGCCGGGGCGTTCAGCGCCAGGAGCGACGGCAGGCCGTCCCACGAACCGCCAAACGCCACGCCCTGCAGGACGCGGAACAAGGCCAACAGGATGATCGAGGCGCTGCCCAGCGAGGCGTAGCCCGGCAGGAAGGCCATGCCGCAGGTGGCGGTACCCAGCAGGAACAAGGCGGCCGTGAGTTTGGCGCTTCGCCCCCATCGCCGCTGGATCGCCATGAACAGCGCGGTACCGATCGGGCGGGCCACGAACGCGAACGAAAAGATCACGAACGAGTACAGGGTGCCTTCCAGGCGTTCTTCGAATGGGAAGAACACGGTGGGGAACACCAGCACGCAAGCGATGCCAAATACAAAGAAGTCGAAATACTCGGACGCCCGACCAATGATCACGCCAATGGCGATTTCACCCGGGGCGACCTTGGAGTGGCTGGTGGTGACCAGCCGGGCGTCGTTCTCCAGTTGAGAGGAGTGCGGCTCGGCGTGGTGCTCAGTAGTGGTGCTGGACATCGTGCTTGCTCAGTGATTCGGAATGAGATTGCGCCAATAATGCGCGAACGGCCGTAGGATGGCATTGTCTGCCCCGGGCCGCCATAGGACAAAATGTCCAATTCCGGCAGCGCCCGGGTAAGCGTACATTTTGCATCCTTTCCCAAGGTACGTTTTCGTCAATCCGGCAATGCCCACCCTCAAGAAATTTCGCGGACTGCTCTTGCTCCCCGCCGTCGCCATGTTGGCGGGCTGCAACGCGGTACTGCTCTCCCCCTCCGGCGACATCGCCGCCCAGCAACGCGATCTGATCATCTATTCAACAGTGTTGATGCTGATCATTATCGTACCTGTCATCGTGCTGACATTGTTGTTCGCGTGGCGTTACCGCGCGTCCAACAAAGAAGCGACGTATGAGCCGGACTGGGACCACTCCACCCTGCTCGAGCTGTTGATCTGGGCTGCACCGCTGCTCATCATCATCGCGCTCGGCGCGCTGACCTGGGTCAGCACGCACAAGCTGGATCCTTACCGACCGCTGGATCGGGTCAGCGCCACGCGCGAATTGCCGGCGAACGTCAAGCCGCTGATCGTCGAAGTGGTGGCCCTGGACTGGAAGTGGTTGTTCCTTTACCCGGAACAAGGCATTGCCACGGTCAATGAAATGGCGGCGCCGGTGGATCGGCCCATCATGTTCAAGATCACCTCGTCAACCGTGATGAATTCGTTCTTCATCCCTGCCCTGGCTGGCCAGATCTACGCAATGCCGGGCATGGAAACGAAGCTGCACGCGGTGATCAACCACCCTGGCGACTACGAAGGCTTCTCGGCGAACTTCAGCGGCGCGGGCTTCTCGGGCATGCGTTTCCGCTTCCACGGCGTCAGCGAAGGCGACTTCGACAAGTGGGTCGCCAAGGCCAAGGCCGAAGCAGGCAATGCCGGCGAACTGACCCGCGATGCGTACCTGAAGCTCGAACAGCCCAGCGAACGTGATCCGGTCAAGTATTTCGCCACGGTGGCCCCTGGCCTGTACGACGCGATCCTGAACCGTTGCGTCGAAGCCAACCGCATGTGCATGAAGGACATGATGGCCGTTGACCAGCGCGGCGGCCTCGGGATGGCCGGTGCGTACAACGTCGCCAAGCTCGACACCGCGTCGCGCAAGCGCCTGGGTATCGACGACAGCAAGGCCAAGACGTATGTCGGCGCCATGTGCACCCCGACCGACCTGTCGGGCTCCGCGAACGCGAGCGTGCCCCTGTGACCGATCGTCTTCCTGTAATTCTCTCCCGCGCTTTCCGCATCGGTACCCAAGATGTCTGAACAACTCGATCTCACCAAGCTAATATTCGGCCGCCTCTCGTGGGAGGCGATTCCCTTCCACGAGCCCATCCTGCTGGTCACCTTCGCCGCCGTGCTGCTGGGCGGCCTGGCGCTCGTGGGCGTGCTGTTCTACTTCAAGCTCTGGACCTACCTCTGGAAAGAGTGGTTCACCAGCATTGACCACAAGAAGATCGGGATCATGTACATGATCCTGGGCATCATCATGCTGCTGCGCGGCTTTGCCGATGCGCTGATGATGCGGGCCCAGCAGGCGATCGCCTTCGGCGACAACGCCGGCTTCCTGCCGCCGCACCACTACGACCAGATCTTTACGGCGCACGGCGTCATCATGATCTTCTTCGTGGCGATGCCGCTGGTGACGGGCCTGATGAACTTCGTTGTGCCGCTGCAGATCGGCGCCCGCGACGTGGCCTTCCCGTTCCTGAACAACTTCAGTTTCTGGATGACCACCAGCGGCGCCGTGCTGCTGATGGCATCGCTGTTCGTCGGTGAATTCGCCCGTACCGGCTGGCTGGCCTATCCGCCGCTGTCCGGCATCGCGCAGAGTCCAGACGTGGGGGTGGATTACTACATCTGGGCCTTGCAGATCGCGGGGGTCGGAACATTGCTGTCAGGCGTCAACCTGCTGGCGACCATCGTCAAGATGCGCGCGCCCGGCATGGGCCTGATGAAGATGCCGATCTTCACGTGGACCGCGCTGTGCACCAACGTGCTGATCGTTGCCGCCTTCCCGGTGCTGACCGCCGTGCTGGCCCTGCTGTCCCTCGACCGTTACGCCGGATTCAACTTCTTCACGAACGACTTCGGCGGCAACTCGATGATGTACGTGAACTTGATCTGGATCTGGGGCCACCCCGAGGTGTACATCCTGATCCTGCCGCTGTTCGGCGTGTTCTCGGAAGTCGTGTCGACCTTCAGCCGCAAGCGCCTGTTCGGGTACGCGTCGATGGTGTACGCCACTGTCGTGATTACCGTGCTGTCGTACCTGGTCTGGCTGCATCACTTCTTCACGATGGGGTCGGGTGCAAGCGTGAACTCGTTCTTCGGGATCACGACGATGATCATATCGATCCCGACCGGCGCGAAGATCTTCAACTGGCTGTTCACGATGTACCGTGGCCGCATCAAGTTCGAAGTGCCGATGCTGTGGACGGTGGGTTTCATGGTCACGTTCGTGATCGGTGGCATGACCGGCGTGATGCTGGCTGTTCCCCCGGCTGACTTCGTGCTGCACAACTCGCTGTTCCTGATCGCCCACTTCCACAACGTGATCATCGGCGGCGTGCTGTTCGGCCTGATGGCAGGCATCAACTACTGGTTCCCGAAGGCCTTCGGCTACAAGCTCGATCCGTTCTGGGGCAAGTGCTCGTTCTGGTTCTGGCTGATCGGTTTCTGGGTGGCTTTCGCACCGCTGTACGTGCTGGGCTTCATGGGCGTGACCCGTCGCATGAGCCACTTCACGGATCCGTCGCTGCAGATCTGGTTCCAGATCGCCGCCGTGGGCGCTGTCCTGATCGCACTGGGTATCGCAAGCTTCCTGATCCAGCTGGTCGTCAGCTTCCGCAACCGTGAAGCGCTGCGCGATCACACGGGTGACCCGTGGGATGGCCGTACGCTGGAGTGGGCGACCTCGTCTCCCCCGCCTGCCTACAACTTTGCGTTCACCCCGGAAATCCATGAAGGCGACGCCTGGTGGCAGATGAAGCAGCGCAACTACAAGCGCCCTTCGGAAGGCTTCATGCCGATCCACATGCCGAAGAACACCGGCGCGGGCATCATCCTCGCGGGTATCTCGACGGTGCTGGGCTTTGCGTTGATCTGGCATATGTGGCTGCTGGCCGGCATCTCGTTTGCCGCCCTGCTGATCGTGACGATCGTCCACACCTTCAACTACAAGCGCGACTATTACATCCCCGCCGAAGACGTCCTGCGCGTCGAGACGGAACGTACCCGACTGCTGGCCCAATATGTCTAATTCACACGCTATCCCTGCGACCGGCGACGCAAGCTCGCCGGACAACCTGCGGTTCTACGTGCCAGGCGAGCACCACGTCGAAAACGCCACCGGGTTGGGCTTCTGGCTCTACCTGATGAGCGACTGCCTGATCTTCGCGTGTCTGTTCGCGGTGCACGGCGTGCTGGGCCGCAGTTACGCGGCCGGCCCGTCGGGTGCCGACCTGTTCGACCTGCCGCTGGTGGCCATCAACACCTCCATGCTGCTGCTGTCGTCGATCACGTATGGTTTCGCCATGATCGAGATGCGCCGCAAGCGCGTCAACGCGGTGCTGGGCTGGCTGGCGCTGACCGGCCTGCTGGGCGCGGTCTTCATCGGCCTCGAGCTGTATGAATTCGCGCACCTGATCCACGAAGGCGCGACGCCACAGCGCAGCGCGTTCCTGTCGTCGTTCTTCACCCTGGTGGGTACGCACGGCCTGCACGTCTCGTTCGGCATCATCTGGCTGGTCACACTGATGTTCCAGGTCAAGCGTCACGGCCTGATCGCAGAAAACCGCCGCCGCCTGGCCTGCCTGTCGATGTTCTGGCACTTTCTGGACGTGGTCTGGATTGGCGTGTTCACCTTTGTCTATCTGATGGGAGTGCTGCCGTGAGCGCGGACACCAATACCCTGCATGCGCACGGCCACGCGCATGGTCATGATGACGGCCATCACGGTCACGACGACCACGATCACGATCATGGCGATGGCTCGAGCCACGGCACCTTCCGGGAATACATGACCGGCTTCGTGCTGGCCGTGATCCTGACGGTGATCCCGTTCTGGATCGTGATGACCGGCCAGTTCCAGGATTCGGGCACGACCGCCCTGGTCATCCTGGGTTTCGCCGCCGTGCAGATCGTGGTTCACATGGTCTACTTCCTGCACATGAACGCCCGCTCCGAAGGCGGGTGGACGATGCTGGCGCTGATCTTCACCATTGTCCTTGTCGTGATTACCCTGGCAGGTTCCATCTGGGTGATGTTCCATCTGAACACCAACATGATGCCGAACATGCTGCATGACATGAACAACATGCCCTGATCTTGACTGACCCGCAACACACGCCCTCCGCCGGCCCGACTCCTGGGCCGGCACCCGCCGCCCCGTCGGGCCCCGCCCGGCGGCGCGCGCGATCCTTTACCTTCCTTGTCACCCTCTCCCTCCTTGCCGCGATCCTTGCCGGCGGCTTTGCTGCGCTTGGCACCTGGCAGGTCTATCGGCGTGCCTGGAAGCTGGACCTGATCGAACGGGTCGACCAGCGGGTGCATGCGCCCGCCGTGGCGGCCCCCGGCAAAGACCGCTGGCCGGCGGTCAACAAGGCGGACGACGAATACCGCCATGTCGAAGTCCGCGGCCAGTTCAAACACGACAGCGAAAGTTTCGTCCAGGCCGTGACCGAGGTCGGCAGCGGCTTCTGGGTCATGTCGCCATTGCTGCGCGATGACGGCACCACCGTGCTCATCAATCGCGGCTTCGTCTCGCCGGAACGCCGGGACCGCACCACTCGCGGCGCGGAACCCTCCGGCGACGTGGTCGTGACCGGCCTGCTGCGCATCACCGAGCCCAAAGGCGGCTTCCTGCGGGACAACGATCCCGCCGGCGACCGCTGGTTCTCGCGCGACGTTCAGGCCATTGCCGCTGCTCGCGGCTTGACCAACGTTGCGCCCTACTTCATCGACGCTGCGGCGACACCGCCCGGCGCCAACGGGGAACGGTCGTGGCCCATTGGCGGCCTGACCGTCATCCGTTTTCCAAACAGCCACCTGGTCTATGCCCTGACGTGGTACGGCCTCATGCTGATGGTGATCTTCGCGGCTTGGTATGTGGCGCGCGACGAGCGGCGCCTGCGCCAGCAACAGGAACCGCTTACACTTCGCGCGAACGGAGAACGCGAAGATGCCCCACTTTCCGACTGACACAGTCACCCTGCTGCAAAGCCCGCAGCCGCCGGCCGCCACGCGCCGCGGCATGAACGACACCACCGGACGCAAGAACATGCAGCAGCTGATCGAGCTGCGCTGGATCGCTGCGCTCGGGCAGTTCGCCACCATCCTGGTTGTTCACTTCGGCTTCGATATCCCGCTCCCGCTCAAGCCCATGCTGTGGCTGCTGGGCGGCCTGGTGCTATTCAATGCCATCAGTGTGCTGCGCTTGCGCACCCATCCCGAAGTCACCAATGCCGAACTGCTGGTAGCCGTCCTGGTCGACGTTGCCATGCTGACCGGCCAGCTCTACCTGAGCGGCGGCGCGACCAACCCCTTCGTCTTCCTGTATCTGCTGCAGGTCACGCTAGCCGCGGTGCTGCTCGAGGCCTGGTCGACCTGGACCATCGTTGCCATCACCGGCGCCTGCTTTGCGGGCCTGGCCCTGTTCGGCCGGCCGCTTGCCCTGCCCCTGGACCACGACCGCGGCCTGTGGAGCCCGTACATCCAGGGCATGCTGCTCTGCTTTGCGCTGAACGCCGCCCTGCTGGTGGTGTTCATCAGCCGCATCAGCGCCAACCTGCGCGCCCGCGATGCGCGACTGGCGGACCTGCGCCAGCGCGCAGCTGAAGAAGAGCACATCGTGCGCATGGGCCTGCTTGCGTCGGGCGCGGCGCACGAACTGGGAACGCCGCTGGCGACCCTGTCGGTGATCCTTGGCGACTGGGCCCACCTGCCCTCTTTTACGTCCGAACCCGACATGCTGCAAGAGATTGAAGAGATGCAGGCGCAGGTCTTGCGCTGCAAGTCCATCGTCAGCGGCATCCTGCTGTCGGCGGGCGAAGCGCGCGGTGATTCGCCCGCCGAAACCACCATGCGCACCTTCCTCGACAATCTGGTGGATGAGTGGAAGGTGACGCGATCGGTGTCGTCCGTGGACTATCGCAACCGGTTTGGCGACGACCTGCGGATCGTGTCGGACTCGGCCATCAAACAGATGGTCTGCAATGTGCTGGATAATGCCCTGGAAGCCTCGCCGACCTGGGTCGGCCTGGAAGCCGTGCGCGACGAGAACATGTTGCGACTGACCGTCACCGATCGGGGCCCGGGATTTGCGCCGGGCATCCTGCAACGACTCGGTACGCCCTATCAGTCCACCAAAGGCCGGCCGGGGGGTGGCCTGGGGCTGTTCCTGGTGGTGAACGTGGCGCGCACGCTCGGCGGCAGCGTCGACGCCGGGAACCGTGCAGACGGCGGCGCGTTCGTGACCGTGACCCTGCCGCTTGCGGCCATTACGCTGGACGAAGAGGAAGAAGGCATCGATGCCGATTGACGACGACGCACCCGACACCGCCATCAGCGACCGCACCCTGCTGATCGTCGAAGACGACGCCGCGTTCGCCCGCACGCTGGGGCGGTCGTTCGAGCGCCGTGACTACACGGTGCTGCACGCCGCCAGCCTGGAAGACGTCGTTGCCCTGTTGCCCGATCATTCGCCCGGCTACGCCGTGGTCGATCTGAAACTGAAGGGTGAGGCGTCGGGCCTGGCCTGCGTGCAGGCCCTGCATGCGCACGATCCTGATATGTTGATCGTCGTGCTGACCGGCTTCGCCAGCATCGCAACCGCGGTCGAAGCGATCAAGCTGGGGGCCTGTCATTACCTGGCCAAGCCGTCGAACACCGACGATATTGAAGCGGCCTTTGAACGCGCCGAGGGCAATATCGAGGTGGAACTGACTGGCCGGACCACGTCGATCAAGACGCTGGAATGGGAAAAGATCCACGAGACCTTGGCCGAGACGGGCTTCAATATTTCCGAGACGGCGCGCAGGTTGGGAATGCATAGGCGGACGCTGGCGCGCAAGCTGGGGAAGCAGCAGGTGAAGTAGGTGGTGGGGCGCGGTGGTGCGGCGGTGGCTGGGAGGTCGTGGGTGCGTCGTAGACGTCTGCTGTTGGCCTGTGCGGCCGCGTCGTGCATCGATGCGATGCGCCCGGGTCTTCACGCCTCGCTTCGTTGTCGAATTCAAGCGCAAGAAACGGGCTGCGCCTCAGGGGCCGCGCACCTACAGTGAACGCATCGACCTTTCGGTGACCTGTCATGACTTCTTCCCGTTTCCTTGATGTACATGGTGTCGAGCATGCCGACACAGCGGATGCTGACGTGGTGGGTGCTGATGTCATGGGTGCCGATGTCGCGGGCGCCAATGCCCGGGGTGCTGATGCCGTGGGTGCCGATGCCGCGGGTGCCAATGCCCGGGGTGCTGATGCCGTGGGTGCCGATGTCGCGGGTGCCGATGTCGCGGGTGCTGACGCCGTGGACGCCGCGCGCTATGCAGGCGACGAGGCCCGCTGGCGCGCCGTGATCAGCCGCGACCGCGCTGCCGACGCATGCTTCGTGGTTGCCGTCCGCACAACCGGCGTGTACGGCCGGCCAAGTTCATCCGCCCGTATTCCCCGCCGCGACAATGTCGAATTCTTCGACACACCGGCCGCGGCTGAAGCCGCAGGCTACCGGCCCAGCCGGCGCGCAAGCGCCGACGGCAGCCAGGCAGCAGAACGGCGATTGCAATTGGTCGAGCAGACCTGCCGCCTCATCGAACAGTCCGACACCCCACCTCCCCTTGCCGACCTGGCCGCCCACGCCGGCATCAGCAGCTTTCATCTGCATCGTCTGTTCAAACAGGAAATGGGCCTGACGCCCAAGGCGTACGCGACGGCCTTTCGTGCGCAACGCATGCGCGAGCAACTGGGCGAGGCATCCACGGTCACCCAGGCGATCTACGACGCAGGCTTCAACTCGCACAGCCGCTTCTATCAGGAATCGGACGGCCGGCTGGGCATGCGTCCGCGCGCTTTTCGTGCGGGCGGCGTCGATGCCCAGATTCATTTCGCGATCGGCCAGACCACATTGGGCGCCGTGTTGGTGGCGGGCAGCGGGCGCGGCATCTGCGCGATCCTGCTTGGCGATGATCCGGAACTGTTGTTGCGCGACCTTCATAACCAATTCCCAAAGGCCGAACTGATTGGCGCGGACGCTGCCTTCGAGCAGTGGGTGGCGCAAGTGGTCGGAATGGTCGACGCACCCGGCCTGGGGCTGAACTTGCCGCTCGATGTTCGTGGGACGGCTTTCCAGGAACGGGTGTGGCGCGCGCTGCGCAAGATCCCGGCCGGCACAACGATCAGCTACACCGAACTGGCGTCGCGCATCGGGTCCCCGTCGTCGGTGCGTGCGGTGGCGCAGGCGTGTGGCGCGAATCGGCTGGCCGTGGCGATCCCTTGCCATCGGGTGGTTCGGATGGGCGGGGACCTTGCCGGCTATCGCTGGGGAATCGAGCGCAAGAAAGAGCTGCTGCGCAAGGAAGCGGTGGAAGGTAAACCGGAGATTTGACGCGGCGCTCGGGTACCCGGCGGCGGGGTCCGCGAACACGTTCCGTCATCAATTTGACGAGATCACCAATGTTATTATCCTACAAAGGAGACAAGCATGGCCTCGGCAGTTGATGTCCACCCCCGCAACGAACCTAACCTGACCGACCGCATTACCCAGCGGTTAATGGACGAGATCACCGGTGGGCAATACCACGTCGGGGATGTGCTGCCGCCCGAGCAGGCCATTGCGGACCGATTCGGCGTGTCGCGCACGGTGCTGCGCGAAGCCGTCTCGCGGTTGAAGTCCGAAGGAATCGTCTCGAGCAAGCAAGGCCGTGGTCTCCAGGTCATCGCCAATGCGCCCTTGTCTGTGCTGCGGATCCAGGCAGCCGGTCATGACACCGCACAGATTCTGGGGATAGTCGAACTGCGCCGCGGTGTGGAAATCGAAGCTGCCGCCCTCGCAGCTGAACGCCGCACTGCAACGGATCTGATCGACATTCGTGCAGCGCTCGATGCCATGGCAGAAGCGATCGCGACCGGCGACGTGACCTTGGGCGTCGAAGCCGATCTGGGCTTTCACCGTGCCATCGCGCGCGCGACGCGCAATGACAACTACATCCTCTTCTTTGACTTCATGGCTGTGCTGCTGCGCAAGAACATCGAAGTCTCGCGCCGCCGTTCGTCGAAGGTATCAGGCCGCGGCGCGCAGGCGCAAAAGGAACACGCCAAGGTGTTCGCGGCGATCGAAAAAGGTGACCCCGACATGGCTCGGCAGTTCGCTCGCATTCATATCGTGAACACCGAAGCCAGGCTGCGGTCTGCGGGGCAGGAATAACCGCAGTGATAAGGGGCTCTCTTTACACAGAAGGCCTGCGGGCGCACCCCTACTGGCCTCCTTGGCCAACAGTCAGGCATAGGCGAACACTGAAGAGCCGGGCGCAAAGCTTGCTGGCAAGAGGCCGAGCAGCGCGGCCCCATCGGTAGCCGCACGCCGGTGCAGCGCGCTGCGACGCTTATTGTCTTTCGCTCGCGAGGCGTCCGATGGCTTACCGATGAGTAGCGCTTCCCAACCTGATTCCTCTTCTCCCGGCTCGGACCCGGCCGGCATCACGCCTGGCCCAGTGGGTGGCTCGCCCGCTGGGGGCGGCCCGTCTGGCGCCACGCCGTCGGGTGGTCAGGGCGCGCCGACCGGGGCTGGTTCAACGAATGGGCCGGGCGCCCCACACGGCCCTGGCTCAGCCAACGGCTCCGGCTCGTCGGGCCCTCCTCAGCATCCCAGCCCGCTCATGCGCGCGAGCATGAACCGCGAGCTGCTGCGCGACTTGTGGGACGCCATCTGGAAATTTCGCTTCCAGACCCTGACGGCGACTGCCCTGATGGTGGCCGCGAAACTGGCGGGCGTGTCGGTTCCGCTGGTCTTGCGCAGCGTCATTGACGACCTGGCCCACCCTGCCCAGCTTGCGCTCTTCCCGGTATTCCTCGTGCTGGCCTACGCACTGCTGCGCTTCCTGTCGGATGCATTGAGCGAAGCGCGCGACGTTGTCTTCAGCATCGTGACGCAGCGAACGGTGGCGGCCTTTACGTCCCGCACCTTTACCCGACTGCATGCGCTGGGCGCACGATTTCATGCAAAGCGCGAGACGGGCGCGATCGTGCGCGACGTGCAGAAAGGGTCGGATGGCATTGCGTTCCTGCTTGGCGTGGCGCTGTTCACGATCCTGCCGGCACTTGTCGAGATCGGCAGCATCGTGGTCATCATGGCCAGCAACTACACGATGGGCTTCATCGCCGCGATCTTTGCGACCTTCGTCAGCTATGGCCTGTGGACCAACATCTTTACGCGGCGGCGCATGCTGGTGCAGCGCGAGGTCAACAGTCTGGAATCCCAGTCCGATAGTCGTATTGTCGACAGCCTGCTCAACCACGACACGGTCAAATACTTCGCATCCGAAGACACCGAAACGGCGCGACTGAACCAGGTGCTGGAAAAGTGGGTGGATGCCCGCCAGCGCAATCAACGCGCGCTGACGACGCTGCATGTCGGGCAAAGCGCGATCATTGCCGCAGGCATCACGGCGGTGATGCTGCTGGCGGTGCAGCACGTGGCGGTGGGCCGCATGACGGTGGGTGACCTGGTGCTGGTCAACGCCTATATCCTGCAGGTCTGCATGCCCCTGAACACGCTGGGTTTTGTCTTCCGCGAGACCAATGACGCGATCGTGAACGTCGAGCGGATGTTCGCGATCCTGCGGGCCGAAGGCAAGCCTGGCGAGGACGTGGATCAGCCCGATGCTCAACCCTTGCGCGCCGCGACGGGCGACATCGTGTTCGACCATGTGCACTTCGGCTATGAGCCGACCCGGCCCATCCTGCATGACGTCAGCTTCCGCGCGTATTCCGGCAAGACGATTGCGGTAGTTGGGGGCAGCGGGTCGGGCAAGTCGACCCTGGTCAAGCTGCTGTTCAGGCTGTATGAGCCGAGCAGCGGCACCGTCAGCATCGATGGGCAAGACCTGCGGGAGGTCACTCAGCGCAGCTTGCGGCAGGCGATCGGCATCGTGCCGCAGGACACGATTCTGTTCAACGACACCATCGCCTACAACATCGCCTACGGCACGCCTTCTGCGACGCGGGCCGACGTGGTGCGGGCTGCGCGCGCGGCGCAACTGGATGAATTCATCGAGCGCCTGCCGGACCATTACGACACCCGCGTCGGCGAACGGGGTGTGCGGCTGTCGGGCGGTGAACGGCAACGTATCGCCATCGCGCGCGCGATCCTGAAGGACCCGCGCGTGATCGTGTTCGATGAAGCCACGTCGGCACTCGACACCCGGTCGGAACGGGCGATCCAGAACGAGCTGCATCGGCTGGCGCATGGGCGCACGTCGATCGTGATTGCGCACCGCTTGTCGACTGTCGTGGACGCGGACTGGATCCTGGTCATGGAACATGGCCGGGTGGTCGAACAAGGCACGCATGACGAACTGATTGCCCAAGGCGGCGTGTACACGCAGATGTGGACCTTGCAACGTCAACAAGGCGAACTGGAGCATACGCAGCGCAAGCTGTCGGGCGAAGCCGTGGCGCTGGACGAGTTGACGCATGGCGTCGCCGAGGTACTGCAGGAACAGCTGGCCGACCGGCACGTGGATCTGCATACGGTGGTGACCGATCCGGAGCTAGGAACAACCGCCAACCGCGCCGATCTGCGCGACGCCATTGCCACGATCGCGCGCAGCGAGATCATGCAGGCGTCGCCCGGCGATCGCATCGAACTCCGGCTGGAACGGCAGGACAACAAGGCGCTGCTCAGCATTGTGGGATCGGGCACGGAGTTGCCGCGCTTGTCGGCCAAGGCCGCCGACGATGCGCAGGCCACCTTGGCGGCCTTTGGCGGCAGCCTGACACTGATGCAGATCGATGGCCGCGCGGCCTATGCCGCCGTGTTGCCGCTGCGGCCGGTCATGGATCCGCCGCCGCCCGTGGACATGGCGGCGTCCGCGCTATCCGAGTCCGAGCTGGACTTTCCGCTGGATGACAGCACGCCCGCGGCCGCTGCACCGGTCGTGAACCGCGAGCCTTTGCGGGGCTGTTCGCTGCTCATTGTTGATGACGAAGAAGAGTCGCGCGATGCACTCGAACTGCTGTTGGGCGACTTTGGCGCCGACGTGCACCTGGCGGCCTCGTCGCGCGAAACGCTCGACTTCCTTGATGCACGCCCGCATTCGAAATGGCCCACCACCCTGCTCTGCGACATCATGCTGGACGACGATGCCGACGGCTACGACGTCCTGCGGGAAATCCGGGAGCGCGAAACGGCGCTGGGCGTGCCACGCGAGGACCGGATGCAGGCGATTGCCATGACCGGCTTTGCCGACGCGGACCACCATGAACGTGCATTGGTGGCGGGCTTCAAGGCCAGTCTGACCAAACCCGCGCCGCTTGAGCGCATGATCGAAGAGATCCTTCGGACAACACCGCCCAGCCCCTACTTCACCGAGGGCCGCGCAAGACCGTCCAGTTGACGTCCGCAACCATACGGCACAGCCGCCGCGTGACGAACCCCTTTACAAGGGGCACCTTCACCGCGCCCACCTTCAACGTGCGCACCTTCACCGCGCACTGTCACAGCGCGCACATGGCCTTGGCTGTCCTGACCACGGCCTGCACGAACGGCGCGACCGTGGGCGGCAGTTCGCGGCCCTTGCGCACGATCCGGTAGAACGCCAGATCGACCAGCGGCGCCTGCAGGCGCGCCACCTCCACACCAAAACGCAAGGCGACGGGCAGCGCGAACGAAGGCACGATGCCGACCCCGAAACCCCTTGCGGCCATCGCGATGATCAGCTGCATGCTGTGATAGGTCGGCCGTTCTTCATTGGCGCGGCCGATCTGCGCCAATTGCGCATCGATCAACATTTGCGTCGTATCGGTGGCAGGGGCCGCCAGGATGGGCAGGTCTGGCAACTGCTTCCAGCGCGTGCGCGGCAATGCGTCCCCCGCGCGGTGCGTCAGTGTCAGGCGTCCGGGCTGGGCCACGCACAGCAGGTGGCAGTTGAACAGCGCAACGCGGTCGATACCGGCGGCCGGATTCAGAAAGGATCCGAAGCCCACGTCGACCTCGCCGCTCTCGATCATGGCGGGCATCTGCTCCTTGTTCACGTCATGCAGCTTGACCGTGACGTCGGGATGCTGGCTCGCAAAGTCCTCGCATACCTCGGGAAAGAAACTGGACGCCACCACCGGCGACACGGCGACCGACAGTTGCCGCTTCGCCGCTGCCGCCGTGTTGCCCATGCGCAGTGCCGCAAAGTTCAGTTCACTGAGCATCCGCTCGGCGCTGGGCACCAGTTGTGCGCCCTCGGGCGTCAGCGCGACCACGCGGGTGGTGCGGTCGAACAGGCGGCATCCGAACTGGGTTTCCAGGTCGCGCATCATGGCGCTCAGGCCCGCCTGGCTGATGTGCAATTGTTCGGCCGCCCGCGTAAAGCTGCGCAGCCGGGCAAGGGTCAGAAAACAGCGCAATTGGCGTGCTGAAACGTTCATAACTGCTGCTTGTGAATCCATAAGATAGTGTGACTTTACTTGTCACACTGCGGCTCGTCTAATCGCACGCATCTGAATGACGAAGTTGAGCCGCATGCCGACAACCCAACTTTCACCCGATGCTGCTGCGGCGTTTGTCTACGCCGAAGCGCTCTGCCTTGATGAGCAGCGCTGGCAGGACTGGCTGGCCTTGTACGCCGACGACGCCGTGTACTGGATTCCCAGCTGGAAAGACGATCACGTGACGACGGAAGATCCGGCCACCGAAGTGTCCTTCATGCACGCGGCCGGGCGTGGCCGTCTTGAAGAACGCGTCAAGCGCGCCAGTGGCACCAAGTCGGTTGCGTCGATGCCGCTGCCGCGCACCCTCCATTGCATCAGCAACGTCATCGTCAGCCCGGTTGCCGATACTGCCGATGCCGCCATTGCCGACACCACTGCCACCGGCACCACCGCCGGCACGGCTTCCGGCCCCGCCCGGTGGCGCGTGCAATCGAACTGCGTGACGCAGATCTACGACCTGCGCAACGACGGCCTGAAAGTGATGGCCTGCCGCTACGACCACCTGCTGACCGAGGTGGACGGCGCACTGCGCATTGCCCGCAAGAAGATTGTGTTGATCAACGATAACGTCCCGACCGTGCTGGACTTCTATTGCGTCTGACGCGCCAGGAAATACGATGACCGCCCCCTGTACTCCAGACTCTTCTGCCGCGATGAACGGCACGACCGATATCGACATCAACGACCTGCTGGATGACCGGCCCGCCGAGCAGGTGTTTCGTGTGCATCGCGACGCCTACACCGATCCCCACGTCTTCGAACGCGAACAGCAAGATATCTTCGAATCGACCTGGGTATTTGTCGGACTGGCAAACCAGTTGCCCAGGCCCCACGACTTTTTCACCGTCACCCTGGGGCGCCAACCGGTGATCGTCAGCCGCAATGGCGATGGCGAGATCCGCTGCCTGCTCAACTCGTGCCGGCACCGGGGCATGGTGGTCTGCCCGCAGCGCAGCGGCAATCGCAAGACGCACACCTGCCGGTACCACGGCTGGGTCTATGGCAGCGGTGGCGAAAACATGTTCGTGACCGACCAGGCCGAAGGCCGCTACCCGGCCTGGTTTGCGAAAGACAACCACGACCTCGTGCCGGTCGCGCGCTTCGGCAACTACCGTGGCTTTCTGTTCGCGAGCCTGTCGCCCGACGTGCCGCCGCTGGAAACGCATCTGGGGGACGCCAGGTTCTTTCTGGACCTGATTCTGGATCAGGCGCCCCAAGGCCTGGAATACGTGCCGGGCGACATCCGCTACACCTTCAATGCCAACTGGAAGCTGCAGATCGAGAACTCGCTGGACATGTACCACTTCGCGTCCACACACGCGTCGTATGTCGAGCTGCTGGCACGCCGCAAGCCCGACGCTTTTGCCGGGGGCATGCCGCCCTCGCCTGCCGATGCGGCTGAACAGGGCACCTTCAGCTTTGGACGCGGTCATGCCGTCATGTGGCGCGGCAAGAGCCGGGCATCCCCCGAATTGCTGGCGCGCCGCCGCGCAGGCTATGTCGCAGACATCTCGGAACTCCGCGCAAAATGGGCAGGATCCGCGCGCAATGTGACGATATTTCCGAATCTGCAGATCGTTGACAACGTCACCAGTGTGATGTTGCGGGTGCTCCATCCACTGGCCGTCGACAAGACCGAAATGCACACGCACTGCCTGGCGCCGGTGGGGGAAGACGCCGACCTGCGCGCCGCTCGCATCCGCGATTACGAAGACTTCTTCAACCCCAGCGGCCTGGCCACGCCCGACGACAACGTCATCTACGAACACAGCCAGGCCGGCTTCAAGGCGATGGCCGCCGGATGGACCGCCGGGCACCTGCGCGGCATCAATCCGGAAGGCGCACCGGCGGCGAACAAGTATGCGCAAGAGCTGGGCTTGACCAATGCGGACTGGAGTCTGGGGTCGCGCGCCCTGGGCGACGAGACGTGTTTTCACGATGCCTACCGCGAATGGCGCAGGTTGCTCACGCAACACCGCCCGGGCTAATCAAGCCGCGCAACGGTGCCAAGAACGACGACAACTACAACGACCCGCTTTCCACCGAGGAGACCTCGATGTCCACCATGACCTTCAAGACGCTGTTGCACCGGGCAAGCCCGCTTGCCTTCGTGGCCACCCTGGCCCTGACACTGACCAGCACCGCCTGTCTGGCCGCCAGCCCCGCGGGGCAGACCGCGCGCGACTATCCGCACGGCCCGGTATCCATGATCGTTCCCTTCCCCCCGGGCGGCCCGACCGACATCCTGGCGCGTATCGTCAGCCAGCAACTGTCGGAGACCTGGAAGGCGCCCGTGGTCGTCGACTACAAACCGGGTGCAAGCACCATGCTCGGCGTTGCCGCAACGGCCCGCGCCACGCCCGACGGGCAGACCCTGGGCATCATCAACTCGGCCTATGTGATCAACCCGAGCCTGCAGAAAAAGATGATGTACCGGAACGAAGACTTGGTCGCCATCACCCAGCTGATCCGCGTGCCGCTCGCCATCGCCGCCACGCCCAACGCCCCGTTCAACACCTTGTCGGAAATGATCGCGTACGCCAAACGCAATCCGGGCACCGTCACCTTTGCGAGCCCCGGGACCGGCGGCACGTCCCACCTGGCAGGCGAACTGCTCGCCCGCCGCGCCGGCGTCGAATTGACCCATGTGCCGTACAAAGGCAGCTCGCCTGCGCATACCGACGTGATCGGCGGCCGGGTCATGCTGATGATCGACCCCCTGTTCTCGCTTATGCCCAACGTCAAGGCCGGCCGCATGAAGCTTCTTGCCACGACCGGCGCCACGCGGTCGGCGCCCTACAAGGAATTTGAAGCGGTCGCCGAACAGTTTCCGGGTTTTGAGGTGCAGGCCTTCATCGGCATGATCGCCCCCGCCGGCACACCTGCCGACGTGGTTGCCAAGGTCCAGCGGGATGCCGCCGCCGTCATGGCCCAGCCCGCCGTGAAGCAGAAGGTGGAAGACCTGGGCATGGAAATCGTGGCGTCCGATCCCGCTGCCTTCCAGAAGCGCGTGACCGACGAAACCGCGCAATGGTCGAAGATCATTCGCGACGCGCGCATCGAATTGCAGGAATGACGCGCTGACAGCGCCCCGCGCCGCGATGGCCGATAATGGCGGCATTGCACTCCCGCCATCATCGCCCTACGAGCCGCCGCATGACCTACGAAGAATATCTGGACGAAGTCGCCACACTGCTGACCGAGAACCACGACCTGACCGAATCCGCCGCCATCAAGTGCGTCGTCCGCGCCCAGGCGGCGGATTACTTCATTCCCCACGACGACAACCCCGACCTGCGAACGGTAGCCAACGCCGTCAAGGACGCCGAGGCCCTGTTCGAGCAACGCGTTGCCGCGGCCGCCGCGGCCAAGGGCAAGCCGGGACGCGGCAAGCACTGAGGGGGCGTCACGACGCGCTCATCATCTGCTGCAACAACTCGATCAGACGCGACGCCGCCGGCGACAGGGATTGGCCGGGCAAGGTAACCACGGCCATTTCCCGCACCAGGGGCGGATCGACGATCCGCAGCTTCTGCACGGAAGGATCGAGTTGGGCGGGAATGACGATGTTCGGCAAGACCGCCGCTCCCAGGCCGGCCGACGCCATCGAAATCAAGGTCTGCGCCTGGATGAACTGGTAGCGCGTCTGCACCGTCAAGCCCTGTTCGGCCATCGCATCCTCCACGTTCTTGCGCAGCGCCGTCCCCTGCTCCAGCAGCAGCAACGGCATGGCCGACAGAGCCTTCAGGGTGATGGTCTTTCGATCGCGCGGGATGCGGCTGCGCGGCACCAACGCATACAGGGGGTCCGTCAGGATCCGCTGGAACCGGAATTCCGGACTGTCGATCACGACACTGATTCCGAAGTCCACCTCACGCTGGCGCACGCTTTCGAATAGCGCGGCGGCGGTAATTTCGCGCACCGACACGCGGATGCCTGGATAGTGCTGCTCGAACGCGGCAAGAACGCTGCCCAGGCGGGTACCCGCGACGGTGGGCGCGCAGGCCAGGGAGATGCGGCCACGCTGGATATCGGCCGATTCCTGGATCTGCTGCAACCCTTCTTCAATGTCGTGCAGGGCGCGACGCACGCACACCAGCAGTTGCTCGCCTTCCTGAGTCAGGCGAACCTGCCGTGTGGTCCGATGAAACAGGGCCACGCCAAGCTGGTCTTCAAGCTTGCGTATCTGGCTGCTGACCGCCGAGCCCGAACGATGCGCACGATCGGCAGCGCCGCGGAAACTCTGCGCCTCGCCCACCAGCAAGAAGGTATTCAACAGCTTGAGGTTGACGTGGGTGCGCCAATCGACCGGTCGTGTCATCGCCCATCCCCTTTTGAAAACCGACGGGCGATTGTACGGAAAACCTTCGTAATCGCTTCGATAATCGCGATTGTTGTGCTTGCAGACCGCTCCTACACTTTGTCTCATCAGGCCCTGGCAGACGCCGGCGACCTGAACGAACATGCCGGCGCGCCATGACCGTGACCGGCCAGACAGGAGACATTCCATGCCCCAGGCCTCGTCATTTCCATGGCGGTTTGCCGCCCCACGCACCGTTGTCCGACTCGCCATTGCCGCCCTGATGACGGTCAGTCCATTCATGGCGTCGGCTCAACCGGCGTACCCCAGCAAGCCTATCCGCATCGTCGCGCCGTTCCCGCCAGGTAACTCGTCCGACGTCGCAGCCCGCTTTTTATCGGAGCAGCTTTCCGAAAAGCTCGGACAGTCGGTGGTTGTTGAAAAAAAGGTCGGCGCGGCTGGGCAACTGGGCGCAAGCTACGTCGCCAAATCCGACCCTGACGGCTACACCTTGCTGATGACGTCGACGTCCGCGGCCATCAGCCCGGCCATCTACAAGTCGCTGCCCTTCGACATCGTGGAAGACTTCACCCCAATTGTTCAGGTGGCGGTCTCGCCCATGGTCCTGCTGACGCGCGCCGACTTCCCGCAGGGCAAGCTGGAAGATTTCGTCGCAGAGATCCGCAAGAATCCGAAGTCCTACAGCTACGCCACGGCAGGCACCGGAACCATCCAGCATCTGACCATGGCCGCGTTCCTGTCGCGGCTCGGTGTGGACGTGCTGGGCGTGCCCTACAAGGGCAGTCCCCAGGCCCTGACCGACCTGATCGGCGGACAGGTGCAGTTCATGTTCGACGCCGTGCTGTCGGCCAAGCCCCATTTCGAGTCTGGCCGACTGAAGCCGATTGCTGTGGCCAGCGCAGCCCCTACCCCGCAACTGCCAGGGATCCCCGCGGCGGCGCAGTCAGCGGTTCCGGAACTGAAGGACTTCGTCATCGAAGGGTGGGTGGGCCTGCTCGGGCCGAAGGGCATGCCGGCCGACATCGCCCGCCGTCTGAATCAGGAGATCGTGACGATCATCACTTCGCCCGCCATGCAGGACCGCCTCGCAAAAGCCAATATTGCCGTCGCACCGGCCAACAGCCCGCAACAGTTCGGGACCTTCCTGCGCACCGACGTGAAACGCTGGCAGGACATTGCATCGGCCGCTCGGATCCCGAAAGAATGAACAAGCTCAAGCCATTGGACGAAACCGAAGCGATGACACGTCCGGTCATGAGCCGGCTCGCGGATAGCCTCAGATCCGGATCGGCAGCCGCTGCCTACGAGGCCGCTGGCAAGCGGGGAGACGTGGCGCCCTGCATTCGAGCGATGGTGTCCAACGTGTTGTGTGTCGGCCCGGCATTCACCGTGCGGGCGCCGCCCGGCTATGGCGACGACATTACCGAGGCGACCGACACCGCCCCCCCTGGTTCCGTGATCGTCATCGACATTGGTGCCGCCCAGACGGCATGTACGTGGGGCGGAACTGGCACGGCCATCGCACAGCGCCGCGGCATTGCCGGCGTGGTCAGCAACGGGCATGTGCGCGACATTGTGGACATTCGCCAGCTCGGTTTTCCGGTGTTTGCCGCGGGCACGGTTGTCAGCGGATGGCGGCGCGGCCAGCGCGGCGCGCTGCAGGTGCCCGTTTGCATAGGCGGGCAAGTGGTGCACCCCGGCGACCTGGTGTGCGCCGACGACGACGGCGTGGTGATCCTTGCGCAAGGCGGGTTTGAGGCGGCCGATGCCGCCCTGGCGGCCAGGCTGCGGTTCGAACGCGAGGCTCACGCCATCGTGCAGGCAGGCGGATCGTATGCCGACATCATCCAGCGCAAGCCGGGCTGATCCCCCAAACGCTTTGTACGATTATTGGACGCAAAAGGCATGAACGCCCCTTTCCCTTCTCCCGCTCGCGCGCCCATGACGGCGGCTGAAAAAGTGCTGGCCGCGGCAAGCGGCGTCTTGTCCGTCCGCCCCGGCGACGTGGTGTCTCCCGATCCCGAACTGGTCATCATCCACGATGGATACGTCGAGTCCGCATACAACGAGCTCAGCCAGCTTGGCTACAAGCGGATCTGGCGGCCTGAGCGTGTGGTGTTCGTGACGGACCATGAAGTCGCCTACGCTAGTCCGGCCAGCGCGCTGCGGGGCACGCGCATCCGCCGCATCGCTCGTGAATGGGGGATCACCCAGTTCTACGACGCAGGCCGTGGCGGGCACGGGCACCTGTTTCCCCTTGAACAGGGCCTGGTCCGTCCCGGAATGTTCCTGTCCTGCTACGACATGCACTGCACCAATTTCGGCGCAGTTGGCGCGTTGGCCGTGGCAGCCGGAGCGGAAATCGTGTCCGTCCTGGCGACGGGCAGTGTGTGGGAACAGGTGCCGCATACCGTCAGAATCCTGCTTGAAGGACAGCAAGGTGCAGGCGTCATGGCGCGCGACGTCGGTTTCCACCTGAGCACGCTGTTCGCCGCAGGCAAGCTCCCGGCCGCGCACGATAATCGCATTATCGAATTTTCGGGCGACTACGTGGAGCGGCTGCCGCTGGCAGGCCGGGTCGCCCTGTGCAACTCCTTGACCGAAATTGGCGTTGCCAATGTCTGGTTCACGCCAACGGCCTCGGATCTTGGCAAAGGCGGGATTGGAGTGACTGGCGATGCCGACGCGCATTACGAAGCCACGCTGCACGTCGACATCTCGCATCTGGCGCCGCAAGTCGCCCTGCCCGGCGGACCGCAGTTCGGGGTCGACGTTGACGAGGTGGCTGGCACACATGTCGATCATGCCTACCTTGGCGCCTGTGGCTCGGGCATGTACGAGGATTTTGCCAGTGCCGCGGCGGTGCTTCGTGACCGCGCGGTGGCACGTCATGTTCGTTTCTTTGTGGTGCCAGGCACGGTCGCGACCGTGCAGCGACTTGCGAATGATGGCCTGCTGCAGGTGTTCCAGGCGGCAGGCGCCATCGTGCTGCCGCCGGGGTGCGGGCCGTGCGCAGGCGGAGTCATGGGCCCGCTGGCCGATGGCGAGACGTCGATCTCGACTGCTGCCACCAACCACGCTGGCCGCTTCGGATCGAAGACCGCGCAGGCCTATCTGGGCAGTCCGGTCACAGTCGCGGCATCGGCCATTGCCGGCTGCATTGCAGACAGCCGTTCGTTGACCTTATCTCCTAAGGGTGCACGATGACAGCGCGACTGCTGCGGCGCGGCCGCTGCCATGTCTTTGGCGACGATATTCCCCTGGACGAAGGGCTGATTCCATTCGATATGGCGATCCGCCGCATTGACGATCCGTCCATCCTGGTCCCGGAACTGTTCCGCCAGATCGATCCGGCCTTTCATGATCGAGTCCGGCCCGGCGACATCATTGTTGCGGGACGCAACTTCTGCTGTGGCAAACCGCATCTGCAAGGCTTTATCGCCATGGCATCGCTGGGTTTGTCGGTCATCTGCACAAGCATGCCCTACAAGGCGATGCGAGGTGCCGTGGCGAAAGGCGTCGCCGTCATGACGGGGGTCGACATTCAGGCGTTCCCCTTCAAGACGGGGGACGATGTCGAAGTCGACTACACGGACGGAACGGTCAGGAATGTAAGCCAGACGGTAACGCTTACCGGCGAGGCGCTTTCCGCCACGTTGACCGATATTGTTGCCGAGGGCGGGACGCGTGGCCAACTGCGGACCTGGCTTCGGGACCATCCCATCATGTCCACCGAATTGCCCCGGCCCGATTGACTCGCGCACTCCAGGACAAAAGGGAACACGGTGGGGGCGGCGCCGAGCGAGTCCAGCGCCCGATGCGGATGGCTCAACAGTCGGGAGCGGCGCTTGCTGAGTGTCAGGCACGCTTCGCATGAATGGCGCCCTGACGCGATTCAGCGAACCCCCTGATCACCGGCTGCCGCGGCACCCTCCGCTGCGCGCCACCCTTTCCTGGAGCTGCCATGTCTGATTGGACCCTGTCTGACCTGTCGAAGAAGATGCAAGGCATTGATTTCGCGATGCTCAATACCCGCGCCGAAGGCGGCGAGATTGCTGCCCGGCCCATGAGCAACAACGGCGATGTGGAATACGAAGGCGACTCCTACTACTTCACGTGGGAAAAGTCGCGGATGGTGGATGACATCAAGCGTGACCCGCAAGTCGGCCTGTCATTCAGCGGCAGCAAAGGATTGCTGGGCAAGCCGCCGATTTTCATCGGCGTGGAAGGCCAGGCCGAGCTGATCCGCGACAAGGCGGAATTCGAAGCTCACTGGACGAAGGAGCTGGATCGCTGGTTCGAGCAAGGCATCGACACCCCAGGGGTCGTGATGATCAAGGTCCACGCCTCGCGCATCCACTACTGGGATGGCGAGGACGATGGTGAGATCAAGGTCTGACCTGCGCCCTGCCTAGTCCAGTCTGACTCGGCGGATTGCGAGTCCGCCCAGCAATAGCATCAGCAGTCCCGATGCCGCGACGCGTGCCCAGCCGGGCACATCAGCCGTCGCGGCATTTTTTGCGTCGTTCCTACCCACTTCGACCCCCGGAGCATCGACGGTGGACAACGCCAACGGCGTGTCGACGGGTTCACCGAACCGGGGCAGCCTGGCCACGTCATGCCGGGTGAAACGAACGTCGTTGAACACGAACGGGTAGTAGAACGCCCGCAACCGATCGTGGAACGCCGTGACGCGGTCCTGATAGGCCAGTTGCGCCCGCAGATCTGTCTCGGCCAATCGCTGCAACGCAACTTGCACTGCCACGCCCGGCAATACCCATCCCAGGTGTTCCGACCACGTCTGACGCGTCAGCAGCCCGTCGCGGTAGGCCTGCGCATCGGCCGCGACGGCTTCATCACCGAGCTGATGGAAGGCGAAGTACCACTTCCAATGAAACTTTTCCGGCAGCGCCGCGGTGGCGGACCACTGCGGGTGCGTCTGGAAAAACGCCTGCATGGTTTCGTCGCGCGGCCGGTCCCAGGCGGCGTTGATGTGCTCGCGCTGGGTCAGGGTCAGGTCGACCCCTTGGCCGACGGGCGCGGCGCGCGACGAGGCAAGATTTGCCAGACCCGGTAAGACCAGGGTCAGCACCGCCCACACGCCCATCAGCGCAATGGCGTGCGTGGCGGCGCGCCAGGGGCGCGCGCCCACGATCAGGGCGAGGCCGACCCAGAACGCGAGATAGGCCGCGACGACGGTCAGCACCTCTGCCACCGCAGGCAACGGCAGGCCCTGTACCCCGCTGCCGACGATGACGGGCATGGCCACGCACGCGAACAAGGCCAGGTAACGTAGCGCCGCGCGCCGCCACCACAACGCGGCGACGGGTCCGGGCAAGGTCAGCAACAGCCGCAAGCGCCCCGACTGGCGTTCGTCGGATACCAGGTCGTGCAGCAAGGCGATGACGAACAGGGGCGCAAGATAGGTCAACACAAATGCCAGGTCGAACCGGCCAAGCACCGTGACTTCCGGGTTCAGGGTCTCGCCATCGTGCAACTGGCTTTGCAAGGCCAGCGCCCGCACGCGCAGCACATAGGGCGATACGTCGCGCATGCCAGCAGCCAGGAAGCTGGCGGCCGACGGTGATTGCCAGGTCGGAAAGAAGGTGTAGTACGCCACGTAGCCTGCGTCCCCACCGTGCGTGGGGTCGCGGGCAGTGGACGCGGCCGTGTCGTGCATCGCCGTGAGCCGCGCGATGGTGGCGGCTTCGGTTCTGACCTGGGCAATGCCGGCGCCGACGGCCAACGCGGTCAGCACGAGCAACAGCAGCAATGCCGCGACGGTCAGCCGTGACCGCATCAGCAAGCGCCATTCATGTTTGAGCATGCTCATGATGCAGCCTCCGTGGAACGGGTGTCTGGCACTCGGGCGCGGCGCATCGCGGATGACACGCGACCGTCCAACGTCCTGGCGGCTGCCGCCAGCGCGCCGCCCGCTAGCAGCAGCCAGACCAGCAGCACCATTGCCGGCTGCCCTGCCCGCGCAATCACCGTTTGCGGTGCTTCGGCGTCGAACACGAAGTCGGGGATGCTTTCCCAGTTGGACTGCGCAATACGCGTCGGCCCGGCGCCTTTGCGTTCGTTGACGTAGTCCACTTTCTCGGCCTGCATCTGGTTCAGCGATTGCACCAGGCGATAGCGATAGGCCTCGGCCTGTTCGACAAATCGGCGATAGCTCGGCAGGTCCGTTTGCGTCAGCGTCATCGACAGGCGCCGCACGGCGAGGGTTGGCGCCAGCCACGCCAGGGAATCGACCGTGGCGCTCTGCGCCGCCTGCCGCTCGAACGAGGCCGTCGCGTAACGGTTGAACAGCGCACTGGTCAGCCGCTCGCCCTCGATGGCGACCAGTCCCCGGTAGTTGACCGGCAGGTCTTCCAGCCGGGTGACCCCATGGCGCTTGAGCACATCGGCCTTGAAGCGGGCAAAGTGCGGATCGTCCGGACGATGGCTGTCGCCAATGGCGGCCAGGTCACGTGCAATGGCAATGTCGGTTTCGAAGCGTGTCGTCAACGGAGCACGCGCGTCGGCCCATGCCGCGCCCAGGCGCGGCAGCAGGATCACGACCGTGACCCATACCGCCAACAGCGCCATCAGGCCATCACGTGGCCGGGCGCACAACGTCGACACGGCCACGATTCCGAGCGCCCATATCGCCAGCCACAAGGTATATCCCGCTGTCAGCAGGCTTGCCGACACCATGGCCTGCACATCACCGAAGGCAAGAAAGAACAACGCCATGGCGGCCGGCAGCAGCACCGCAGCCGCTGCGCCCAGCAAGGCCAGCGCCTTGCCGGCGGCGATCTGACGGCCACTGACACCCTGGGTGATCAGGATGCGCAGGGTGCCCGCCGCCCGCTCGCGCGCGACCAGGCCAAAGCCCAGAAACACCAGCAGCAGCGGCGCCAGCGTTTGCATGACGAATGCAGGCGTCAGTTGCCCGAAGCGTAGCAAGGACGACGATTGCCTTGCATCCCCGAAGTTCGCGGTGTTCTGCCGGTGACCTTCCAGGAAGATCATGGTGCCCGTGTAGGCGTCGATGCCGCTGTCGAATGCGGCAAGCGGGCTCAGCGGCCGGAAGACGAATTGTCCGTAGTGCACCATACGATGCGGATGCCGGTCGGGCTGTGCATCGAACTGCTGATCGACATCCGCCTGGTAGCGCTCGCGCTGCGCCATCGCGTCGCGCTGGCGTTCATGCGAGGTGGCCGCGGCGATGACCGTCAGCACCAGCAACAGCAGCGCGCCGACCACGGCGACGCGGTCGCGCAGCATGTGCCGCCACGCGTCGCGGGCGATCAGGAAGATGACGCGCATGGCTCGCTCCCGGCGGTGTAGCGGCGATACAGCGCACGGACGTCGAATCGTTCGGCGCCTGCCGAACTCACGACTTCGGACAGGCAGCCTTTGGAAAGAAACCCGATGCGGTCCGCCACGTCGGCCGCGCTGAGCAAGTCGTGGGTCACCATCAGGATCGCCACGCCCCGTTCGCGCAGCACCTGGAGGGCGGTATGGAATTCGGCCGTGGCCTGCGGATCCAGGCCGGAGGTGGGCTCGTCCAGCAGCAAGGCGGGCACGCGCCGGGCCAATGCCAGCGCGATCGCCACCTTTTGCCGCATGCCTTTGGAAAAGCCCGCAACGCGGCGGTCCCAGGCTGATTCGGCCAGCCCGGCCGCCGTCAAGGCAGGCCCGATGGCAGCGTGTGCACCCTCCTGCCTTGCCAGGTCCAGCAGGTAGGCCAGGTTTTCCCGGGCCGTCAGGTGCTCGTACAGCGCGACGTTTTCCGGGATGTAGGCCAGGTGGCGGCGCGCCAGTCCCGGCTCGGCGGACGGGTCGATCCCGTTGACGTTCAGGGAGCCCGAGTACGGGGCGATCAGACCAAGCAGCAAGCTTAGCGTGGTGGTCTTGCCTGCACCGTTGCCCCCCAGCAGCGCATAGATTTCGCCGGCATGGACGGCCAGATCCAGGCCATGAAGAATGGTCTTGTCCCGATAGCCCGCGGTGACGGCCCGGGCTTCGAGCACGGGCTCTTTCTGGCGAGGCGCGACGGCGTGAAGCAGTGCGTTCATGGGGTCTCCTTAAAAATTTGCATGGAGGCCGACGATGACCGTGCGCGACGCGCCCGGAGCCACCCACAGACGGTTGTAGGAACTGACGTAGGTGGTCTTATCGAACAGGTTATGAACGTCAACCGACAGCTTCATCTTGGGATTGACGCGCCAGTAGGCGCTGAGCCGCGCCACGGTATAGGCAGGCAGCATGAAGGCTGGCGCGCCTTCGTTGGCCTGCGCCTGCGTGCGGGCTTCACCCAGCCGCTTGCCCACGTGGGTCACGCCCCCACCCAGGCCATAGCGGTCGCCGTTGCCCAGCACGTTTTCGTACATCGTCAGCACACTGGCGGTGATGGCGGGCGTGTTCAGCAGACGGCCGCCGACTTCCAGCGAGTTGTCCTTGCGCACTTCGACCTCGTTGACCGTCAGGCTGGCGTTGACCCGCCAGTGGCGCGAGACCTGGCCGTTCGCCTCGGCCTCGACGCCTCGGCTGCGCACTTCACCGGCCGAGATCGAAAAGCCGGGATTGAGCGGATCGCCGGTCAGCACATTGCGTTTGCGGATGTCGAACAAGGATGCCGTCGCGCCCAGCGTCTGGTCGGCGTTTTCCCACTTGGTGCCAAGTTCGACCGCGCGGCCTTCTTCGGGCGCGAAGCTGCGCGTGGCAACGTCGGCGCCCGCATTGGGCCGGAATGACGTGCCGGCATTCGCATACACCGTCCACTGGCGATCGGGCAGCCAGCTGATGCCCAGCTTGGGCGAGGTGGCCGTCGGGTCCTGCGACGTCGTCACGCCAGTCCGGCGATTGAGCAGCGACTGGCGCGTCGTGTCTACGCGCATGCCGCCCAACAATCGCCACTGCGGCGCCAGCTCGATGGCGTCCTGCAGGTAGAGCGCCGTGCCGCGCTGGCGTTCCAGCGTCGCCGTGTTCGGGAGCAACGCGGGTTGCGGCTGGCCATAGACAGGCTGGTAGATGTCGATGGCATACGGTGCGGCCGTGGTCGGGTTGGCCCGCAGCGCCAGCGTGTCCATGTTGTAGTGGAAGGTTTCGACGCCGATCAGCAGGTCATGCTTGATGCTGCCCGTGCTGAAGTTGCCCTGCACTTCGGCCTGCAGGCCGACATCATGCGACTGGTAATTCCGGAAGCGCCGTTGGCGGTTCAGGATGCCATTGGCCGACAGACTGCTGGCTTCGGTTGAAAACCCGTCGAGCGACGTGTCCCGATACGACAGGCCCACGCGGCTGCGCCACGTGTCGTTCCACTGATGCGAGAGCACGAGCTGGTGGCTTTGGTTCTTGATCGTCATCCGGCCGTCGGATGGTTCGCCCAGGAACCGTGACCGCGGAATCGTGCCCAGACGGTTGTTGATCGCAACGACCCCGCGATCCAGGTTGGCGGAATGACGGAGCACTTCGCCCACGTATTCCAGCATCGTGTCATTGCTGAGCTTCCACGTCAGCGCGGGCGCAAACACCTGACGGTTGCTGTTCACGTGGTCGCGAAAGGTATTGCCCCCTTCGGCCGCGACGTTGAGGCGATAGGCCACCGAACTGCTGAGCGGCCCTGTGCTGTCGATTGCGCCGCGCGCAAAGCCCTGGCTGCTGATCTGTGTGTCGAGCACGTTGGCGGCGGTCCATCGTGGCCGCTTGGAAACGATATTGAGCGTGCCGCCCGGCTCGCTGCTGCCGTACAAGGCGGCGGCCGGTCCCTTCAGGAATTCGATCCGTTCCACCCCCGCCAGGTCACGCGGCGCATTGAAGCCGCGGTTGCCGGCAAATCCATTCAGCAAGGTGGCGGACCCGGTGTTTTCATTGCCAGGCAGGCCGCGGATCGCCACGTTGTCCCACAGGCCGCCAAAGTTGTGCTGCCTTGATACGCCCGCCACCGTGTCGATCACATCGTCCAGGCGTGTCGCGCCCAGGTCGTCCAGCGTCTCGCGCGACATGATCCGCACCGATTGCGGCAGCTCGCGCAGCGGCAGATCCGTCTTGGCCGCGCGCACGTCGTCCGGCTGGTAGGCGCCTCCGGGGGCTCCGCCACCGATGACGTCGACTGTCGGCAGCAGCACGCCCACCGGCGCGTCGGAAGTCTGTGCGGCCGACGGGCCGGGAGGCGTTTGGGCGGCGGCGGGAGGGAATGCCCAGAGGGCGCTCAGGGCGAGTGCGAGCGGAACCGGCGCGAAGAACGCCGGAGAGGGGGACGTGGACATGGCAAGGCTCGAGAATGCGGCCCCGCGCCGGCGTCGGGCGACGGTCAGGGGCGTGGCAAGGAAAGGTCCGCACGACGCATCAGCGCCGTCATGGCGTCATGACGTCATGACGTCATGACGAGAGCGGGTGAGTCGTGCAGGCGGGAAGACGCGGTGCGTGGCCAGGGCCAGCACGCAGGAAGATCAGGCGCGCGGAGGATCGCGGGCAGCAAAGGGCCGGTGCCCTGCCGCGGCTATTTCCGGGGAAACGTAGGAAGGAAGGTCGCACAGCGATGCCGGGGCGGCAGGCGGCGCGGCCGGCCAGATGACATAGGCCGTGGCGTGCAGGTGATGCGCTGCGCAGACCGCGCAGGATTCGGCGGCGGTATGCGGATCCGGCCGGGTGTCGGGGGCGCTGCGGCCAGACGCCAGTGACGATTCCTGCGCCTGGTCGAACAGCCCGCCAAGGTTGGACGGACGGTTCGGGCTGCTGCCGTTCAAGCCGCCGCCGCTGCCGCTGCCGTTTAAGCCGCTGCCGCCGGAGCCGCTGCCGCCGTCAAGGCTGCCTGCTCGTGCCAACCCCTGCCCCGCCCCGTTTCCGCTCTTCAAGTGTTCCGCCGCGTGCAGGGGCACGCCGATCGCGGTGTTGAAGAACACGGCGATCATCACATAGGCGATGAACTGGCGGAAAAACGGCATGAAGGACCTGCAAAACCGAAGGTGCAACTATATTGCATTTTCAGCTTAACGCAATCCGGTTGCAGCTTGTTGACAGGGCTTTTTTTGGCATCAGAAACGACAAAGCCGCCTTGCGGCGGCCTTGTCTTACCTGATCACAGACCGATGCGTCTTATTTGACGGCGTCGATCGTGGCGTTCAAGGTGGTGCTGGGGCGCATGGCCTTTTCGGTCAGCGCGGTGTCCGGACGGTAGTAACCGCCGATCTGCACCGGCTTGCCCTGGGCAGCCGTCAGCTCTTCCAGGATCTTCGCTTCGTTGCCTTCCAGCTCCCTGGCGACGCTCGTGAATTGCTGCTGCAGTTCCTTGTCTTCCGTCTGTGCGGCCAGTGCCTGCGCCCAGTACAAGCCCAGGTAGAAGTGGCTGCCACGGTTGTCCAGACCGCCAACCTTGCGCGAAGGCGACTTGTCTTCGTCCAGGAACTTGCCGGTTGCCTGGTCCAGCGTCTTGGCCAGCACGTTGGCCTTGGGGTTGCCGTACGTGTTGCCCAGATGTTCCAGCGACGCGGCCAGGGCCAGGAATTCACCCAGCGAATCCCAACGCAGGAAGCCTTCTTCAACGAACTGCTGAACGTGCTTGGGGGCCGAGCCGCCCGCGCCGGTTTCGAACAGGCCGCCGCCGGCCATCAGCGGAACGATGGACAGCATCTTGGCGCTGGTACCGACTTCCAGGATCGGGAACAGGTCGGTCAGGTAGTCGCGCAGCACGTTGCCGGTGACCGAGATCGTGTCCTTGCCCTGACGGATACGGTCGATCGAGAACTGCGTGGCTTCGACCGGCGACATGATCTGGATGTCCAGACCGTTGGTGTCGTGGTCCTTCAGGTAATGGTTGACCTTGGCAATGATCTGCGCGTCGTGGGCGCGGTTCTTGTCCAGCCAGAAGATGGCAGGAACGCCGGTCGCGCGGGCGCGGTTGACAGCCAGCTTGACCCAGTCTTGGACCGGCGCGTCCTTGGTCTGGCACATGCGCCAGAGGTCGCCTTCCTGTACTTTCTGTTCCAGCAGGACCTTGCCCGACGTGTCGGTCACGGTGACGGTGCCGGCGGTCGGGATCTGGAAGGTCTTGTCGTGCGAACCGTATTCTTCGGCGGCCTGAGCCATCAGGCCCACGTTCGGCACCGAACCCATCGTGACCGGATCGAACGGACCGTTCTTTTTGCAGTCGTCGATGGTGGTCTGGTAGACGCCGGCATAGCAGCGATCGGGGATCACGGCCTTGGCGTCCTGCAGCTTGCCTTCGGCGTCCCACATCTTGCCCGACTCGCGGATCATGGCAGGCATGGACGCGTCGACGATCACGTCGCTGGGCACATGCAGGCTGGTGATGCCCTTGTCGGAGTTGACCATGGCCAGTTGCGGACGGCTTTCGTACAGCGCCTTCATGTCGGCTTCGATCGCGGCTTGCGTATCGGCTGGCAGCGACTTGAGCTTGGCGTACAGGTCACCGATCCCGTTGTTGGGGTCGAAACCGGCCTGCTTGAGCGCGTCGGCGTACTTGGTCAGCACGTCCTTGTAGAACACCGAGACGACCGTACCGAAGATGATCGGGTCGGAGACCTTCATCATGGTGGCCTTCAGGTGGACCGAGAACAGCACGTTCTTGGCCTTGGCGTCGGCGATCTGGGCTTCGATGAAGCTGGTCAGGGCCTGCTTGCTCATGACGGACGCGTCGATGATCTCGCCTGCCTTGACGGCGGTCTTTTCCTTCAGCACGGTCTTGGTGCCGTCGGCGGCGGTCAGTTCGATCTTGACGGCGCCGGCATCGGCGATCAGGGCCGACTTTTCGCTACCGTAGAAATCGCCCTGGTCCATGTGCGCGACGTGGGCCTTCGAATCGGCGCTCCAGGCACCCATCTTGTGCGGGTGCTTGCGGGCGTAGTTCTTGACCGACAGCGGCGCGCGGCGGTCGGAGTTGCCTTCACGCAGCACGGGGTTGACCGCGCTGCCCTTGATCTTGTCGTAGCGGGACTTGACGTCCTTGTCGGCGTCGGTCTTGGCTTCGTCGGGGTAGTTCGGGAGCTTGTAGCCCTGGTCCTGCAGTTCCTTGATCGCGGCCTTGAGCTGCGGAATCGAGGCGCTGATGTTGGGCAGCTTGATGATGTTGGCTTCGGGCTTCGTGGCCAGTTCACCGAGTTCGGCCAGCGCCGCGCCGATCTTTTGCGAGTCGTCCAGGAAATCCGGGAAGGCGGAGATGATGCGGCCGGCGAGCGAGATGTCGCGCGTTTCCACGTCGATGCCCGACGAGCGGGTGAACGCCTTGACGATCGGCAACAGCGAATAGGTCGCCAGTGCGGGAGCCTCGTCGGTAAGCGTATAAATGATTTTGGATGTAGTAGCCACTGTCTCTAACCTCGCTGCATTTCAGGGATAGCAAAACTTGTCTGGCTTCGCGCGCTTCAAGCGCCGCACGAAAACGCACCGCCTTCGATATTAGACGATATGGGGCTTCCAACAGAAGCACCCGCTTGGGTCGCCCGCCAAATCAGGCGTCGCCCAGCAGGTCGCGGGCGTTCAGCAGCGCATAGACGATCTCGGGATTTTTTTCCAGGGACCGGCGGATCGCGGCGGGAATCGTCTGCCGCGTCTTGCGGCAAAGGCCGGGGCGCGCTTCGACTTCAATGGCGATGCCGCGGGCCGTCCGCACCTCGCGCGCGCCAGGCTCGACCCGAATGACGATGCCCAGCTGGGCCCGGATCCGTTCTTCGAAACGCCGCAACTCGGCCAGGTCGGCCAGGTTTTCCAGCCGCGCCACCAGCTTCTTTTCCTCTTCCTTGGTCAGCATCAGCACGCGCAGGTCGGCTTCGGGATCGGCCAGCAGGCGTTCCCGGTCGCACTCGCAGGCGCCGGGCGGACATTCGGTCCGGATCGGAAAGCTGGGACTCATGCGGCCGCCTGATCCCGCAACACGATCAGCGCGTTGCGGCGCGCAAGCGTGCCGTCCGCCAGCAGGTCATCGATGCCGGCGGCCAGCAGCTTGCGCAGCGGCGCGCTGGTCGACTTGAAGCCCAGCAGCCGCGCCACGGCCAACACGATCTCTTCATCCGCGGCGCCCAGGTGGTCGCCCACGACCTGGACGATGCCCGCCGCGATCTCGGCCGGCGCGATCATTTCGGGCTTGCGCAGTCCGGCCGACAGCGCGTTGCGCCGATCGCGCAGCACCGGCGTCTTGCCGGGCTGCAGCAGGAAATCGCCGTTGCGTTCGATTGCGCCGTCGGCCAGGGCCTGCTGCACGCCCTGCCCCACGGCCGCTTCGATGCGCGCCCCGGCCCGTTGCAGGCCCCATGCCCCGCGGATCCGTACGATGACCTCATCAATGTGTACCGGCGATTCGACCGCAACCACCTGTCGGACCAGATCGGCCATCACCCGCGCCGGGGTGTCATGCAATTCATAGGCGCCGGGGCGATCCAGGGTGGCTTCAACGTAGAACGCGTCGGGCGACGTTGCGTCAAGCGAATCGACCAGTCCGATGGCGGTCATGTCCCCCCGGTCCACCGTCACGATGTCGACGGGAACGGCACGGCGCGCCGTGGCAGGCTGCGCGGGCGCGTGGCCTTCCTGGCCTGCGGTCCCGGTCGACGCGCGGCGTGCCGCCTCGTCCGCCAGTTCCGCCTTGGCAGCCTCGATCGCGGCAACCACCTGGTCCAGCTGTTCCTGCGGTCGCTGGAACCAGTCCACGCTCCAGACACGATGCACCCGCCAGCCATGGTCTTCGAGCACCGATTGCCGCAAGCGGTCGCGATCCCGTGCCGACCGCGCCGACCGGTAGGCCGTCCCGTCGCATTCGATGCCCAGCAGATAGCGGCCGGGATACGCCGGATCGGCCACGGCCAGGTCGATGAAAATGCCGGCGATACCGACGCGCGGGTACACCTGATAGCCCTTGGCCTGCAAGGCGGTCGCCACCTGCGCTTCGAACACGTGCTGCGCATCGCGGGCGGTGTTCTGCCCCAGATCGAGCCTGCCCGTGCGCGCGTAGTGCAAGAACAGCTTGAAGGCAAAGACCCCCTTGCCCTTGGCGCGTTCCAGGTCGATGTCTTCATCAGTGATCGACGCAAAGACTTCGCACCGACGCTTGGCCCGGCTGATCAGCACGTTCAGCCGGCGTTCGCCGCCTTCCGCGCCCAACGGGCCGAAGCGCATGGTCAGGTTGCCCTGCGTGTTCCGCGCGTAGCCGACCGAGATCATGATCACGTCGCGTTCGTCGCCCTGGACGTTTTCCAGGTTCTTCACAAAGAACGGTTCGCTTGGGTGCGCGCCGAAAAAGCCTTCGGTCGCCGGATGCGCGCGCCGCAAGGCTTCCAGCTCATCCGTAATCGCCTTGCGCTGCGACACCGAAAACGTCGCCACGCCCAAGGACAGCTCGGGCGACTGCTGCGCATGCGCCAGGATGGCCGCGGCGACCCCCTTTGCTTCGATGAGATTGGCGCCCGTGCCGCCCGAATCGAACACGCCGTCGGGCACATGATGGAAGCGCAAGCCCATCCCGGCTTCCTGCGTGTACGGGCTCGGGACGATGTACAGCTTGTTTTCGTAGAACTGCGTGTTCGAGATCGCAATCAATGATTGATGCCGGCTGCGGTAATGCCAGCGCAGCATGCGCTGCGGCAGCCCCCGCGCGGTGAACAGGCCCAGGATGCTTTCGATGTCGGACACCTGCGTGTCGTCGTCTTCGTCATCCGCCTGCGACTCGGTAATCTTGGAAAAGAACTTGGTGGGCGGCAACTGGCGTTCGTCGCCCACGACGACCACCTGCTTGCAGCGAGCAATTGCGCCCATCGCGTCCACGGGCTGGATCTGGCTGGCCTCATCCATGACCAGCAGATCGAAGGTCAGGCTGCCCGGTGACAGGAATTGCGCCACCGACAAGGGGCTCATCATCATGACGGGCTTGATCGCCTGGATCGCCGGACCGGCCTTCAACACCAGTTGGCGAATCGGCAAGTGCGCGCGGCGTTTGGCCATCTCGGCCCGCAAAACGCCCACGGCGCCGATGCCGCCATCGCGCGGCGGAATGCGGCGGTAATGCGCGCTGGCCACCTGAATGCGGGCGCCGGCGATGCGTTCGCGATCCAGGTTGGCGAACTCCTGCACATGGCGGCTGTGCAGCGCGCCATCGAAGCGGCCCAGTTCCGGGGCCTGCGCGATCATCTCGCCCAGAATGGCTTCGTGATAGGCCATGTCAAAGGTCGTGCCGGCGTCGTCTGGCGCCAGGCCGCCATCGGCCAGACGGTCCGCCAAGGACGCCAGACCAGCCTTGCGGGCCGTGTCCGCCCGTTCGCGATAGGCCACCCATTTGGACAGCTGCTCGGTGTTCGGGAGCCAGCTCGTCAGCTTGGCCGAGACGCTGTCCAGCGCAGCCTGGCGGGTTTGCGCCGCATGCAACACCACTGCGGGCTCGGCTTTCAGTTCGGCCAGGATGGCGTCGATCGCGTCAGCCAGCGCGGCAGCAATCGCGCTTTCCGCTTTCGCATCACGGACCAATCCCTTGCGATCAGGCTGCGCCGCCGCGACGTGGCGCAGATCGCCATGCGCCGTGATCCAGTCGTAGCCGCTGACCAATTGCGGCCAATCGGACGCCTGCGCGAGCCAGGCGCCGCTGAAGGCGGCCGCACCCAGTTCCGACTGCGCGGCCACGGCGGCATGCGCCGCGTGCAGGGTGGCCAATTGACTGACCTGCGTGACGCGGGCGCTCAAGTCCAGCGGAGGATCCACGAACCACTGCCTTGTCAGGTCATCGATCTGGACCAAGGCCGCCGCGCGCTGGCCGACCACCGCCAGGCTGGCATGGTCCAGCGTGGCGGCGCCGTCGAAAGCGTCGGCCACATTGGCGGCATAGGCCTGGCCCAACTGCTGCATGGCAGGCCGCGCCTGGTCGATCAGCTGGCGCAACTGCGCGGCCCGCGCGCCCACGGCCGATCGTTCGGCCAGCCGGCCCGCGAGCAAGCGCGGTTCGTCGCCGAGGCCCTGCAAGGTACGCATCCATTCGACCAGCGCCAGCAGCGGCGCGCTCGTGGAGCGTTCACCGCGCCAATCGCCGCCGAACGCCGACAAGCCAAAGCTGTGATCGGCGCGGATGCGTGCTGCCGCGGCTTGCCCGCGCAGCAGAATGTCGAACAAGGCAACGATGTCTTCCACCGGCAATTGCGGGTCGCGAACCAGGGACCGGGCCAGCGCACGCGCCTTGCGCCAGTCACCGTTGAGCATCTTGAACATGCCGGTGTGGGTTGCAAGCGCCTGGCGGGCAGCGGCCACGTCGGCGGTCCAGGCGGACTCCAGCAATTGTTCGCCGATGGCCGCGCGGCTCTGCTCCAGCGTGGCAACGGCCTGCGCCAGGTCGTTGGCCTGCTCGACACCGTGGCTCCAGACCGTCGCGGCAAACGCTTCGGGACTGGCATCCGGCGCATTGGCGACCCGTTCGGCGGTCGTGGCCAGGCGCGCAATGGCGGCAAACGTATCGGTATGCGCGGTGCTGCCCAGCTCGGCGGCCAGCCGCTGCGCCTCGAGGGTCAGGCGCGGCAACGCGGCCAGCAGGTCGCGCGCAGCGGCAATGGCAGGCAGAGGAAACCCGGCCGGCAAGCTCGCCAACGCTGCCTGCAAGGGGTGCAGGTCGTTGCGGGTGATCGCGTCAGCCTGAAGCATCGGGCGCAGCGCGGCTTCCTGTCCGGCATAGGCCAGGCCCTGGTCCAGCAGGGCCCGGATGTCGGCCGCCCGCTCGTCCCAGACAGGCGATGACAAGGCCTCGGCGGACAGGAAGGCAGGCACGGTTGCAAGCAACTCGGCCTTGTCGGTCAACCGCTGCACGTCGTCGAAGGACGCGACCGCCGGGTCCAGCGCCAGCGCGGTTTCCAATGCGTGGACCTTGGCCTGCAATTGGCCCATGCGGTCGGACAGGTCCTGCAGCCGCGGCGTCAGCCGTTCGACAAAAGTCGGCAAGACCATGTCCAGGCCGATGCCGTACCACGGGTGCGCGGCCGGGCGGCCAATGTCATCGATGCGCTGGCTCAGTTCATGGACCAGCCGCGCGCGGTCCCGCACATCGTCGGGCGTCCAGGCCGTCGCGCCTTCCAGTTGCAGGTCCACGGGGCGCTGGCCCTCGCGGCGCAAGCGCACCATCTGCCCGACCACATCGAACGGCGACAGCACCGACGGTTCCAGCGGCGTATGCATCCGCGTCACGTGGCCGTTCAAGCCGTCGCGCGCGGCCTGCAGGCGCGTCACCACATTGCTCGGAAAGTCGGCGCGCGGCGCGCCCAGTTCCCACGTGCGCCGCAGTTCCTGCAGCAAGGCGCGCTTGTTGGCCTTGTTGCTGTGCAGTTCCAGGCAGGCATCGCCCACCCCTGCACTGTCGAGCCGGCGCTTCACGACTTCGAGCGCGGCCATTTTTTCGGCCACGAACAACACGGTCTTGCCATCGGCCACGGCAGCTGCAATCACGTTGGCGATGGTCTGCGACTTGCCTGTGCCGGGCGGCCCCTGGATCACCAGGTTGCGGCCCTTGCGCACGTCGTGGATCGCCAGCGTCTGCGAGCTGTCGGCATCGACAATATGCAGCATGTCGGCCGGCGCGATCAGATCGTCGATGGCGACGTCATCCGACACGGACTCGCCATCGCTCTCGAAACCCTCGCCCAGCAGCGACCGCACGACGGGCTGGTTCAAGATGCCCTGATCAGGCCAGTTGGCCGGATCCAGGTCGCGGTACATCAGGAATTTGGCGAACGAAAAAAAGCCCAGCACGATGTCATCAGGCTCGACCTGCCAGCCGGCCTTGGTCGAGATGGCCTGGCTCACGGCCGCCAGATAAACGACCGGATCGAAGTCGTCGGTGGCATCGAAGGGCGGCATGGCCAGCCCATGTTCGCGGTCCAGCCAGGCTTCCAGAGACAGGTTCGACGTGATTTCTTCCTGCCGGGCCCGCAGCGTGAAACGCTCGCCCGCCTTGGCCCGGTCCAGCGTGACAGGCACCAGCAGCAGGGGCGCATGGCGCGCGTTGTCCTTGTTCTTGGGGTCGATCCACTTGAGGGTGCCGAGCGCCAGGAACAGGATGTTGACGCCCTGCTCTTCTTCCAATGTGCGCGCATCGTGGTACAGGTCCAGCAGGCGCTTTTGCAGGCCCTTGGGCGTCATGCGCGTCTGCAGGCGCGTGTCCGCATGGCGGCGCATCACCCCGCGAGCGTCCAGCTCAGCGTCTTCCGGCGTCACGTCTTAGTCGGCGGACCACTGGCCTTCCTCATCCGTGCCTTCGCCTTCCTGCGCTTCGCCCCGTTCCGGCCGGTCGGGCCGACCCGCCACAAATCCGAAGGACTTGGATTCGCGTACCAGCAGGCGGAACACCTCGGCCGTCTTTTCCCCCACCACGTCCACGGTCTTGGCCGTCTTGGAAAACTTCGGCACGTTCAGCAGGCGGTTGCGGGCGGACAGGTCCAGCAGTTCCAGGCGCGCGCGCTCGAGCTTGAGCTCGGGCGTCAGGCTGCTCTGGAACAAGGAGGGAGGAGTGGCGGACATGGATGACCTTCGATGGAGACTTCGCCCCGGGGCAAACGTGGATTCTGCCAGCATCGGGAACGGCGCCCAGTGTATCGCGAGCCATCCTGCGGATACCGTCCGCGGACGAACTACACCCGGGAGGTCTTAAGGACACTTACGGATGATCGCGCGACCCAGATTCGGGCATCATCCGTCGGTCATCCGCCCAGGCGAACCCAGCATGGCTCTGCAACGGTACGACTCATGGCCCGATTTTCTTGGACGCCGCCTGGTGGTCAAGATCGGCACAGACTGGTTCCAGGGCGTGATGCACGGCCTGCAGCCGGTGTCCGACAAATGGCCGCTGCTGCGCCACACCGATCACCCTTGGGCACTGACGACCGCGGACGGCATCGTGCTGTTCGATCCCGACAACCCCGGCGTGGAGATCTACACCGCCGATGTGATCGGCACCCTGCCCCGCTTCCGGCCCCTGTTCGAGCAACCCACCCGCAACCCCAATCGCGGCTAGGCTTGCGCGCTGACATTGCGTAACGCGCGTAACGCCATCGACGGACCCTTACATGGTTGCTCAAGGGGAAACCTGCTGTAATGGAACGCCCCGCCCCCATCGAGCCGCCACCATGAAGCGACTGTTCTCCCTTCTCATGCTTTCCTTGTTTGCCGCGACCCTGACAGGTTGCGGCTACAACGCCATGCAGGCTTCCGACGAAAAGGTCAAAGCCGCCTGGTCCGAAGTGCTTAACCAGTATCAGCGCCGCGCCGACCTGATCCCCAATCTCGTCAGTACAGTGAAGGGTTACGCCAGCCACGAAGAAGCCGTGCTGACCCGCGTGACCGAAGCCCGGGCACGGGTCGGCTCGACCAACATCACGGCCGATCAGCTGGATGATCCGGCTCAGGTGCAGCGGTTCCAGCAAGCCCAGGGCGAACTGAGTTCCGCGCTGTCGCGCCTGCTGGTGGTGACCGAAAACTATCCGCAACTGAAGGCCGACGGCCTGTTCCGCGACCTGCAGTCGCAGCTGGAAGGGACCGAAAACCGCATCGCGGTCGCCCGCAATCGCTACGTGACATCGGTTGAGGAATACAACGTCATGATCCGCCAGTTCCCTGGCGCAATCACCGCCAAGGTCATGGGCTACAAGCCCAAGGCCAACTTCGCGGTCGAAAACGAAGCCGCCATTTCGCGGCCACCCGCGGTCGACTTCGGTGGCGGCGCACGGCCTGCGCCCGCTCCTGCGCGATGACTTCGTCACGCCTCTGGCACGGGCTCTGCCTGTGCATGACGCTGCTGGTGGGTAGCTTGGTCGCGCCTGGCCTGGCGCTTGCCGCCGAGACGGCTGTGCCCAAGCTCGAGCGGCGCGTGACCGACCAGACCGGCACGCTGGACGCCGCGTCCATCGTGCGGCTGGAAGCCGACATCCAGGCGCTGGAAACCGAGAAAGGCGCGCAGATCGCCGTGCTGATGGTGCCGACAACCGACGGCGAACCCATCGAGCAATACGCGGTACGCGTCTTCGAGGCCTGGAAGCTGGGCCGGCAGAAAACCGATGACGGCGTGCTGTTCGTGATCGCCAAGAACGACCGCACCCTGCGCATCGAGGTCGGTTACGGGCTGGAAGGCGCCGTGACCGACGCCCAGGCCAGCCGCATCATCCGCGAACAGGTCACTCCGCGTTTCCGGGAAGGCGACTTTACGGGCGGTGTCGAAGCTGGCGTGAATGCGCTGATCGGGCTGGTGAAAGGTGAAGCTTTGCCACCGGTAGAAAAGGCCAAGGCCAACGCAGCTGAAACGGTTCGCGGCATTCCGACCGGCATTCTGTTTGGCGCCGGCCTGGTGCTGGTCATCCTGCCCGTCTGGGCCGCGGCCCTGCTCGGTGCGGTCGCCGGATTCATGTTTACCGGATCGCTGCTGTTCGTGCTGCTGGGCGGCGTGCTGGGCGTGATCTGCAGCGTCGTCGGCAAGGGCTTCCTGCCCGGCGGCGCGGCACGCACGATGTCCCGCCGCGGCCTGGGCCGCGGTGGTTTCGGCGGCGGCTTTGGCGGCGGCTTTGGGGGTGGGGGCGGCGGCTTCGGCGGCGGTGGTGGTGGTGGATTCTCGGGCGGCGGTGGCCGCAGTGGAGGCGGCGGTGCATCCGGCAGTTGGTAAGTTCGCCCGCGCATGCGGCTGGCCGTTGATCAGTGGCCATTGGCGCCGGTCCCGGCATTTCAATGCGGCAGCGCTCGACCGGCTGGCGGCGGCCATCGCCGAAAGCGAGACCCATCATCCTGGCGAATTGCTGGTGGTGCTGGAAACGCATCTGCCCGATCACGTGCCGGACGGCGTCACGCGCGCGCTGGAAGTGTTCGGACGCCAACGGGTGTGGGACACGCCCGAACGCACCGGCATGCTGCTGTACATCGCGCTGGGCAACCGGTGCATCGAGCTGATTGCCGACCGGGGTATCGACGTGCCCGACGCCACCTGGGACGGCGTCTGCCGGAAGATCCAGGAAGGTTTCCGGCGCGGCGATTACCTCGGCACGCTGGAAACGGGCATCGACACGATCGAAGGCGAATTGAAGGCCGCGTTGCCGGTGGCGGACGGCGCCGATGCCGCAGCCGACCCCAACCGGTTGCCTGACCGGCCGGTGTTCATCTAGGTCCGCTCACGCTCGCGGCAGTAAAAAAGGGGATGCCATCGGTGATGGCATCCCCTTCTTGCATGGCGCTTCGTGTACGGATGCGCTGTGCGGCCTTTACATCAACTTGGCCTTGGCCGCTTCGATCCCCGCGGCGCCGCACTCGCCATCAATGACGCCCGACGGCGCGCCGGCCACGCCGACCGCGCCGACCACTTCATTGCCGACACGGATCGGCACGCCGCCGCCCAGCAGCAGAAAGCCGGGGATGTCCGTCAGTTGCTGCGCGACCGGATTCTTCTGGGCGTTCTCTTGCATGGCCAGGGTTGGCGCGCGCGACGACGATGACGTGTAGGCCTTCATGCGGGCGCCGTCCACCGTGTGCGGGCCGGCATTGTCCGCACGGACCAGCACACGCAACACGCCAGCGCGATCCACGACGGCAGCGCTGACATTGAAGCCGCGCTGGGCGCAGGCGTTCAGGGCGGCATGCGCGATGTCGGTGGCGATGGTGGCAGGCACATTGCGCTCTTGCAGCAGCTGCGCGGACGCGAACAGTGGCGTGGCGGCAAGGGTGACGGCGGCGATAAGGTGGGTTGCTTTCATGGTGGTCTCCGGGGGTTGCGTGACCGGTCATCCGGCCATGGGAGAACTGTACCGACGGCCCCTTTGCGCGCACAGCCGGTGCGCTACCCAGGCGACTGGGTAGAACTACGCCGTTGCCAGCACCAGGCGGACCATGTCCGCCACCGACGTCGTGCCGAGTTTGGTGGCGATGCCGGCCCGGTGTTTTTCGACCGTGCGCGGCGACAGGTCCAGCGCCCGTGCAATCTCCTTGGTAGCCAGCCCCTGCGCGATCAGCCCGATGATCTCGCGTTCGCGTTGACTCAGCACGGACAGGGCGCGTGCCGCGTCGTCCCGCTCACGGTTGCGGCCCAGGTCCCCCTGCCCTCGCGCCAGGCCCGCATCGATGGCTTCGAGCAAGGCATGCTCGTCGATCGGTTTGGTCAGGAAGTCCACCGCGCCGCCTCGCAGCGCGCGGCGGCATGCGGCGACGTCACCGTGCCCGGTAATCACCACCACGGGCAGGCCCGAGGCGTCCGCCTGCAGGCGCTCCAACAGATGCAGGCCGGACATGCCCGCCATGCGGACGTCGGTGACCACGCAGCCAAAGCGTTCCGGGCTGGGACGCGCCAGAAACGACGCCGCGTCGGCATAGGCTTCGACATCCAGGCCCATCGTCTTGAGCAGGAGCGCCAGCGCGTCGCGCACGTCTTCGTCGTCATCGATCAGGAACACCAGGGAGCGGGTCATGCGGCAGCCTTCAATGTGAGGGTGAAGCGGGTGCCTTGGCCCACTACGCTATCGGCCGCGATGTGTCCGCCCATGGCTTCCATCAGCCGTTCGCACAAGGGCAAGCCCAATCCCATGCCGCCTTCCTTGGTGGTGTAGAACGGCGTAAAGATCTGTTCGAGCTGGTCGGCAGGAATGCCTGGACCGTTGTCTTCCACAACGATCGTGATGGCACGATCGTTGTCGCTGGCAACGACCCGGACCCAATGGGCCGGCTCGACTTGCAGTCCTTGGGCGTTGACGGTTGCCGAGGCTGACGCGCCTGACCGATCCGACCCGCCTGCCGCATTTGCCACCATCGCCTCGGCGGCATTGCGCACCAGGTTGTGGAGCACTTGCTCCAACGACACGGCATCGGCCACGGCGTGCACGGCTTCCCCCGGCTCCCACTGCAGCACCACGCCACGCGAAGCCAGGTCGGCCTCGGTCAGGTCCACAACGCTTTGCACGACGGCGTTGACGTCCGTGTCGGCCAACGGCAGTTCGCGCCGGCTGACGAACGCGCGCATGCGTTCCAGGATTGCCCCTGCCCGATTGACCAGCCGGATATTGGTGCGGATCACCGGCGCCAGGTCACTGGCCGTTGCACCTCCATCGATCAGACGCAAGGCCGCCTGGTTCTGGCTCAGCAAGGCTGTCATGGGTTGCGTCAGTTCATGCGCGATTCCCGACGCCATCTCCCCCAACCCATCGACACGCATGGCGTGCGCCAGCCGCAGCGCCTGGTCCTGCAGCCGCGCATCCCGACGCGCGCGCCGCAAGCGCTGGCCGCTTCGCAATGCACCCAGCAGCACGGCCGCCAGCACCGCGCAGGCCAGCACGGCGGGCAGCGGCAGCAGTTCCGACCACCGGGCGTCGCGCTGCAAGGTCACCGCCAGCGGCTGGCTTGGGCTGTCGAGCTGCGATGTCAGGATCATGGCGGGGAGGCGCCAGCGCGAGGGTCGCAGCGGCCTGGCATCGGTCGCACCCTGCAAGGTCGCCACCGTGGTGGCGCCATCGGGAATGTTCAGGGTCCATGCGATGGGCCGGGACCCGGCGTCGGCCGCCACCAGCTGGCCGGCATCGATGCTGAAGACCAGCACGGTGTAGGGCTCGCGGGGAATGTGTTTGATCAGGCGGAAGGTGCCTGGCACCCGGCCGGGTGCCAGCCGCGTCCTGCCCACCGCAATCCCCGCCGAAGCCTGCGTCATGGCCGGGCTCCATCCTGCATCAGGCAGGGCCTGGGGCGCGCTGACCGCCAGCACCCGCGGCACAGTCGACGCCGACGGTTCGGGCGCCAGTTCGACCAGCACGATTTCGGTAATCCGAGGGTAGTACTGGCGCACCGACGCCGACACGCCCAGGAAGTTGGGAAAGCCGGCGTCATCGAAACGGGCGACCGCCGCCAGGCTGGTCAGATGCGCATCATGCTGATCGACCCGCTGCGCAATCTGCCGGACGAGCGTGCTCGCGTCGTCATTGAACTGCCCCCGCGCGTCCGCGTACCGGAAGCCCAGCAGCGCCGCGCAGGCAAGCGCCGTCAGGCCCAGCCACAGGGCAAGCCAGACAAGAACCGGACGAAACGGGGGCAAGGGTCGAGACATGCGCGGCATTATCGCCGCATTCATGCAGTGCGTCCCGCCGCCCGCCGCAGCCTGCCCCGGCTCCCTGCCTGCCGGCGGAACGATCCCACACTGACCTGCATGCCTTGCCGCACGGCGTCGATCGACCGGTTGTCGTCATCGTTCTTGCGGGTCACCATCGAAAACTGCAACACCGGTGCGCCTCGCCCCAGTCGGATCACACGCACCGGATACACCTGCAGCACGGCGGGATCGGGTTCCTGCAGCAGCGACACGCCCAGTCCCGCGCTGACCATGGCAACGATGGCGGGCGAGCTGTCGAATTCCAGGGCGCCGCGAATGTCGGGAAAATGTTCGTTGGCGTATTGCACGGCCATCGCACCGGTGACCGTGTTCCGGTCATAGCGGATCCAGTCGTGCTGCCGGAACAAGGTGCCCAGTGCGGTGTCATCGGCATCGGGCGGCGCGATCACCACCAGTTCCCGGGTGAACATCGGCGTCCAGCGCAGCCGGGCCGATCCGCCGGACAGCGGCTGAGCCACCAGCGCCGCGTCCAGGTCGCCGGCCTTGACAGCCGCCGTCAGCGTGCTGCTGCGGCCGCGCGCGGGGCGCAGTTCCAGCCGCGGGTGGCGTTCCCGCAAGAAGGCCATGATGCCCGGCAGCACGGCCGCCTGCAGGGACTCGATGATGCCCAGGCGCACCTGCCCTTCCACCGCCAGGCTGCTGCCGGCCCGCAAGGACTCCAGGCCCTGCAACGCCGCGCGCAGGGTGTCGGCCACATCATGGGCCAGCTGGGTGGGCCGCGCCTGCAGGCCCGATCGGTCGAACAGCGGCTTGCCCAGATAAAGTTCCAGCTGCTTCATCTGCATGCTGACGGCGCTGGGCGTGACGTTGGTGGCGCGGGCCGCAGCGGCGAACGTGCCGGTCTGCAGCACGGCTTCCAGCGTTGCAAACGTCTCGATCTTCATCAAATTTCCTTATGAAGAAGCTCAAATACCTTCGCTATTCTAATGAAGCGCCCTGGCCTAGACTAGCGTCAAACGCATAACAGCAGGAGCACGCGATGCAAGCCACTTCGACCCCCTTCCCCCAGGCACGGCCGGCCGCCACCCGCCCGATGGCATGGACTGCCGACCAGGTCAGGCAGGATGAATCCTGGATCATCCGCCTGACGGGGGACCAGATCGATGGCATGCACGCCGCCCTCGCCCACGCAAAGCACACGGGCAAGTCCATGCTGGAGATGACGCAGGAAGACTTTCCCCTGAATGCCGCCGCCATCACGGTGCTGCAACAAGCCATCGCGACGACGCAGGGCCGCTGGGGTATGTGCCTGGTCAAGGGCTTTCCGGTCGATGTCTGGTCCGAAGACGACTCGCGCCTGGCCTTCTGGGGCATGGCGCTGTACATGGGTGTGGGCCGCACGCAGAACCGCGCCAGCCAGATCATGAACGACGTTCGCAACGAGGGCGGCGAATACAAGGTCAAGGGGGGCCGTGGCTACAACACCAATGCCGGCCTGGATTTCCACCAGGATTCCTGCGATGTGGTCGGCCTGCTGTGCCGCCGCACGGCCAAGTCGGGCGGCACCAGCAAGGTGATCAGTTCCATCGCGCTTCGGGATGAAGTCAGGCGCCTGCGGCCCGATCTGATTCCGGTGCTCGAATCGCCGTTCTTCCACAGCTACCAGGGCACGCAGGATCCGTCGCAGCCGGCCTACTATCGCCTGCCCATCTTCGGCAATCACCCAGAATACTTTTCGGCCCGCGCCAACCGGAAGAACACCGACGCCGCCCAGCGCGACTTTCCGGAAGTCCCACGCCTGACGCCCCAACAGGTGGAAGCGCTGGACCTGCTTGAAGAACTGATGCCCAGCGACACGCTCTGCTACACGATGGAACTGGAGCAAGGCGACGTGCAGTTGCTGAACAACTACGTCACCCTGCATTCGCGCACGCCGTTCGAAGACTTTGACGAACCCGACCGCAAGCGCCACCTGTTCCGGCTGTGGCTGGCCATTCCCGGCTCGCAACCGCTGCCTGACGCGTGGGCCGAGTATTACGGCGATGCGCGGGCGGGCGCCGTGCGTGGCGGGGTCCGGGGCACCGCCATCACCCAGGAATTCCTGGCCTATGAAAAACGGCAGGCCGACACCCTGGGGATGCAATTCGAAACCTGGAAACCGCGCATGCTCAAGGAAGATATGGATACGCTGCTGGGCAAGGAGGCCGTCAAGGCAGACAGCCACGCCGAGGCCTGATCGTTCCAGCGCATGATTGCAACGCGGTCGCCACCCTTGATTGGGTCGCGGCCGCGCACCCACATCCCGCCACGCGGATGGACTGACATAACAAGCTCGGGGAAGACCCGGCACACAAGGAGATATGCCATGCAGAGACGAACCTTTCTGAGCGCCATGAGCGCAGCGGGCATGCTGGCCGCAACGGGAATGGCGCGGGCCCAGAGCGGCGCAACACGCATCGTGGTGGGCGCCTCGCCCGGCGGCGGCACCGACACCGTCGCACGACTCATGGCACAGGAACTGGGCCGCCTGCTGGGCGGCACCTTCGTGGTCGACAACAAACCCGGCGCAGGCGGCAACATCGCCGCGCAACAGGTCGCCAACGCCGAGCCCGATGGCCGCACGCTGCTCATGTGCTACACCAGCCACGCGATCAACGCCACGCTGTACCCCAAGCTGCCGTTCGATCCGATCAAGGATTTCTCGCCGATCGCCTGTGTGGCCAACGCGCCGTCCATTTTGCTGGCGCGCCCTGGCATCAAGGCCAATACCATCCGCGAATTGATCGCCCTGGCCAAGGCCGAACCCGGCACGCTGAACATGGCCTTGCCCGGCATCGGATCGTCAGGCCACCTGGCGTCCGAAGTGCTCAAGACCCGGGCCGGCGTGGACATCACGCTCATCCCCTACAAGGGCACGGCGCCCGCCATGAACGATCTGCTTGGCGGACAGGTCGACCTGATGTTCGCCACGGCGGCCCTGGCCAAGGCGCAGATGGACAACAAGACGCTCAAGCCCCTGGGGGTCAGCAGCGCGCAGCGTATGGTCTCGGCGCCGAACGTGGCCCCGATTGCCGATGTGCTGCCAGGCTACGACTTCAGCGCCTGGTACGGTCTGCTCGGACCTGCCGGCATCAAGCCGGAACTGGCGCAGCAGATTTCGGCAGCGGTCGAGAAAACCCTTGCGCAAGAGCCCATTCGCCGCCGGCTGCTGGACGAAGGCCTGATCGCGCAGAGCAGTTCGCCCGACGCGTTCGGCGCGTTTGTGAAGTCGGAAGTGGAACGGTGGGGCGCCGTGGTCAAGGCAACAGGCGCCAAGGTGACCTGATTGTCGCGGATGGCATATCGTTTGCTGATGGGCATCGGGGAGTGAGTCCCCGGACCGCCATCAGGAGCAAGGCATGCCATTACCCGCGGACTGCACGTTTGTGCTGGGCGCCCAGGATCCCGAAATGCGCGAGATCGAACGCGTGGTGCAGGGCGCCGGCTATGCATGCGTCGTCGCCGCGCAGGGCCGCCAGCGTGTATCGCCGCGCACGGCCTATGACGCCGACAGCGTGCTGCACAACGGGCCGGGCGGCTTGCGGCCGGCTGTCCTGCTGCCCAAGGCGCCCATCGTGACAGTCGAATGCCGGCTTCGGGGCTACACGCCTATCGTTGCGGTTGACCACCACAATCCCGGTGACATCGGGTACGAGATCGGACCCGACCGCTACATGGAAGGCGCATCATTGGGCCAGGTGCTGTCCCTGCTTGAACGCGAACCGACGGAAACACAACGCCTTCTGGCCGCGGGTGACCATTGCCTGACCGCCGCCTATCAAGGCGCGTGCGCAGGGGCGCCGCCGGATCGCCTGCTGGAATTGCGGGCGTCCTGGCAGGCACGCGTCAGCGGGCGCAGGTTGTCGGAGGTAATAGGCGGCATCCTGGATGCCGCGGTGCAAGTGCGAGCGAAGTACGACAGCGAACGGGGCGAATCCCGCTTCCTGGACCCGATCGGGGTGCCGCGCGACCTGCCTGAGGGCGCGGCCTACGCCGGACTGCCAGTGCGCTACCGGCAGTTGCTGCCCGATGGCGTGGTCAAGGAAATGTTCAAGGGCGGCAGCCCCGACGCCATCGAACGCTTCATGGAAGAACACCGTTCCGCTGGGCGGCTCGCCTATGGCAATCCGTATCGGGGCTACGCGGGCGCTTATTGGAGCGGATGAGTCGGGGGGCGGACAAGGCGGGGGCGCGTCACTTCAGCCCCGGCCCACGAACGGCATCTTCGTTGCCATCACCGTGTGGAACAGCACGTTGGCTTCCAGCGGCAGATTGGCCATGTACAGCACCGACTGGCCGACCACGTCCACGTCTATCATCGGCTCGATCTCGATCGCCCCATTGGCCTGCGGCACGCCCTTGGCCATGCGGGAGGCCAGCTCCGTCATCGCATTGCCCACATCGATCTGCCCGACCGCGATATTGAACGCTCGGCCGTCCAGCGCCGCCGTCTTGGTCAGCCCCATCACCGCATGTTTGGTGGCCGTATAGGCGATCGAATTGGGCCGGGGCGTATGGGCAGAGATCGAACCATTGTTGATGATGCGGCCACCCTGCGGCGACTGATCGCGCATGACCCGGAATGCCTGCTGCAGGCAATAGAACATGCCGTTCAGATTGACATCGACCACCTCGCGCCACTCGGCGGCGGTCCAGTCCAGGAACGACCCCGGCGGATTGCCCCGGCCCGCGTTGTTGAACAGCACATCCACGCGGCCAAAGTGCGCGACGGCTTTGGCGAACAGGTCTTCCACCGCCGCGGCATCGGCCACGTCGGTCGGCACGCACAATAACCGGTCCCCGGCCCCATGGCGCTGCCGGGCCTCGTCGCGCACGGCGTCCAGCATGGCTTCCCGCCGTCCGGCCAGCACCACCCGATAGCCTGCTTCGGCCAGCGCCAGCGTGACCGCCTTGCCGATGCCCGAGCCCGCCCCTGTCACGATCGCCACTTTTCCAAGGTTCACTGCTGTCTCCTGTCCGTCGGATGATTGCGGGTGTCAACGATAGCGGATATCGACGGAGACTTCGAGATCGAGCCTTGAACGCCATCGAACGATCCCTTCGAAACATTCGACTCGTGGCGGCCACGACCCGCTGACATAATCGCCGGCAGCAACACCGACAACACTCACAAGACCGGAGACAGCATGCTGCATGACGCTTTGCGCGGCGTTCGCGTCGTCGATCTGTCGCGGATTCTGGCCGGCCCGTGGTGCACGCAGAACCTGGCTGACATGGGCGCCGACGTACTGAAGATCGAGCATCCGCAGCGCGGCGACGACACCCGCGGGTGGGGGCCGCCCGACCTGACTTCGGCCAATGGCGAGGCGTCCATGTCGGCCTATTTCATGGCCTGCAACCGCGGCAAGCAATCCGTCACGCTCGATTTTTCCACGCCGCAAGGCGCGGCCCGCATCATCGAACTGGTCAGGGACGCCGATGTCTTTGTCGAAAATTACAAGGCAGGCGGCCTGCGCAAGCATGGCCTGGACTACGACAGCCTGAAGGCCATCAACCCACGCATGGTCTACCTGTCGATTACCGGCTTCGGCCAGACTGGCCCCATGGCGGACAAGCCCGGCTACGACTACGTGTTCCAGGGCATGGGCGGCTTGATGAGCTACACGGGGCAGCCGGATGGCATGCCCGGCGCCGGGCCCTTGCGGACCGGCGTGGCCGTTGTTGATCTGATGACGGGCATGTATGCGACGTCTGCCGTGCTGGCCGCGCTGCGGCAACGTGATCGAACGGGGCAAGGCGTGCATCTGGACCTCTGCCTGCTCGATGTCGCGGTCGCCCTGAACGCCAACCAGGGCGCGAACTATCTGGTGTCGGGCGACGCCCCGAAGCGCAGCGGGAACGCCCATCCCAACTGCGCGCCGTATGAAGTGTTTGCCGCACAGGACGGGCACCTGATCGTTGCGATCGGCAACGATGCCCAGTTTGCCCGCTTCAGCTCCGTGGTCGAGCAGGCGGCGTGGGCTGACGACGCCCGGTTTGCGACCAACAGCGCACGGCTGATGAACATGGCCACGCTTCGGCCCGCCATTGCCGACGTGCTGGCCCGGAAGCCGCGCCAGCACTGGACGGACGCCTTCGATGCCAACGGTGTGCCCTGGGGGCCGATCCACACCCTGGACGAGGTGTTCGCCCACCCGCAGGTGCAGCACCGCGAACTGGTGCAGACCGTGACGCATCCTGCGCTTGGACCGATGCGTCTGGTCCGGAATCCGCTGGTGGCGGGATCGCCGCCAGACAGCGTGGCAAGCGCGCCGCCGACGCTGGGGCAGCACGATGCCCTGCATGTGAAGACAACAACAACGACAACGACACCCTGATTTTCCCCGCACGAGGAGACACCCATGCGACTTTCCGTACTTTCCGGCCTCCTGACCTTGGCCCTGTGTTCCGCCGCCAGTGGCGCGTCCGCCCAGGCCTACCCCGACCGGCCGATCCGGCTGATCGTGCCGTACGCGGTCGGCGGGACCACCGACATCATTGCCCGCGTGGTCGGCAACAAGCTGGGCGCCGTGCTGGGCCAACCCATCGTCATTGAAAACAAGCCAGGCGCCGGCGGCAACATCGGCAGCGCGTACGCGGCCCGCCAGCCCGCCGACGGGTATACCCTGGTCATGGCCGTGGAAAGCTCGCACGCGGTCAACCCGAACGTATATGCCAAGTCACCCTACGACCCGATCAAGGACTTTTCTCCCATCAGCAACCTTGCCGATGTGCCCAATGTCCTTGTCGTGAATCCCGCCCTGCCCGCGCAAGACCTGAAGTCTTTCCTGGCCCTGCTCAAAAGCCAGCCCGGCAAGCTGGCTTTCGGATCCTCAGGCAACGGCGGACTGAGCCACATGAACGGCGAACTGTTCATGAGCGTGACCGGCACCCGCATGCTGCACGTTCCATACAAGGGCCTGGGCCCGGCCTTGAACGATCTGGTGGCAGGCCAACTGCAGGTAGTGTTCGACAACATTCCGTCGTCCAACCCCTTGATCCAGAGCCACCGGATCCGTCCGCTCGCGGTCGCCGCCAGGCAGCGTCTGAAGGTGTTGCCCGACGTACCCACCTATGCGGAAGCGGGCCTGCCCGCCATGAACACGCCATCCTGGTTCGGACTGGCAGCCCCGGCCGGTGTGCCCGAAGCCATCCTGGACCGCCTCAATGCCGCGGTGGTGCAGACCTTGCAAGACCCGCAGACCGTGGATGCCATCGAAAAACAGGGCGCCGTTCCCGCGCCAACGACACGCAAGGCATTTGCCGAGACGATCAGCCAGTCGTACGCCGGTTGGAAAAAGATTGTCGATGACATCAAGTTCGAGAAACTGCAATGACCTCGTCGCCCCCAGCCGCCACCGGCCACACCGTGCCCCTGCCTGATCTGTCGCACGCCACCGTCACCATCGACGATGCCGGCGTGACGACGGTATGCATCGCGCAAGCCGGCCCGCTCAACCTGCTCGGGTCGGCCGTTATCAACGACCTGACCGCCGCGTTTGCGGCCCTGCACAGCCGCAACGACGTGCGCGTGGTGATCCTTCGCGGCACCGGGGATCGCGCCTTCGTCGCCGGTGCGGACATCCAGGAAATGTCGTCGCTGGACCGCACGTCCGGAGAGGCCTTCATCACCCGGCTGCGCCATCTGTGCCATGCGGTGCACCACTTTCCGGTGCCGGTCATTGCCCGCATTCCAGGCTGGGCATTGGGCGGCGGGATGGAGTTGGCGATGGCCTGCGACATGCGTATCGCCGCGGACGACGCGCAGTTCGGCATGCCCGAGGTCAAGGTCGGCATCCCGTCGGTGATCCATGCCGCCTTGCTGCCCCGGCTGATTGGCGCCGGCAACGCGGCCTGGATGCTGCTGGCGGGCGAACTGATCGATGCGCATCGCGCCGCGGACTGGGGGCTGATCAACGAGGCCGTGCCCCAAGCGCAGCTGGATGCGCGCGTCATGCACCTGGCGGGCAATCTTGCGCGCATCGGGCCCGCCGTGCTGCGTCAACAGAAAGGGCTGCTGCGTCAGTGGGAGGCTCTGGACCTGGCGGGTGCGATCGACGCCAGCGTCAAGGCGTTTGGCGCGGCCTTCGACACCGGCGAGCCGCAATCCTTCATGAATGCCTTCCTGGAAGAAAAGCGGCGGCGCAAGGCGCGGTGATACCGCGTTGCGCGGCCAATGCGGGGCCTCAGCCTTTGGACAGGCGCGACGCCATCACCACCGGATCATCCAGCAGCAGGTCGACAACCGCCGAGACCAGCGGCGACAAGTCGCCTGCGCGGGTGACCAGCGACAATTCTCGATGCGCCCACGGGTCGGTCAGCCCCACCGCCCCTATCCTTCCCGCATCCAGCGCGGCCGATGCAATGCTGCGCGGGACCAATGCGACGCCAACGCCTGCCGCCACCATGTGCAGCACCGCGTCGAAGGTCTGCACATGGATGCGGATGCTCAGTCCCTTGCCGGTCTGATGCGCCATCTCTTTCAGGAATACCGTGTTGCTGCTCGCCTTGTCCATGCAGACAAAATCGCGGTCCAGCACGGTCGCGAACGGGACGGCCGCATGGGCCAGCAAAGGGTGGTCAAGCGGCGTGGCAATCACCAGCCGGTCCAGTGCGAACCGGCGGCTGGTCACGTCCGACGCCGTCGCGGCGACCGGCCCGGCCAGGATGCCGATGTCGGCTTCCTGATCGTTGATGGCAGCAAGTATGGTGGTGCTGGGCCGCTCTTCCACCACCATGTTGATGGTTGGGTGGGCAGACAGAAAGCGGCTGAGCGATGGCACGATAAAGCCGTTCAGGGAACTGCTGTTCGCAACGATGCGCACGCTGCCTTTGAGCCCCTTCGAAAAGCTGGCGATCTCGCCATGCATGGCCTCGATCCCGGCGAAGAGCCCGCGTACATGCTTGAGGACCGACGTGCCTGCAGCGGTCAGCTCCATCCCCCGTGCCGCCCGGGTGAACAAGGGCACGCCCAGGGCGAACTCTAGATTTTTCAGGCGATAACTTGCCGCCGACGCCGTCAGGTGGACTGCCGCCGCGCCCGCGGACAGACTGCCGGCCTCGGCAATGGCAAGGAACAAGCGCAGGTCGGTCAGTTCGTATCGCATGGGCCGGATGATTGCGGGTATCAACGATCGGATTATGCATGAGCCAGCCGGCCTCCCCCGCCGGGTTGCACTCCCTACATCGCCACTTTGATCACCACCTTGCCCCGCGCGTGCCCGTCCTCCACCGCCGCCAGCGCATCCGGTGCAGCGTCAAAAGGATAGGTGCCCACCACTTTCACCACCAGATCGCCTTCGTCCACCAGTGTGCAGATGGTGGCCAATTGCTGGCCATCGGGCTCGGCCAGAAAGCGCATGGCGCGGATGTCCCGCTTTGCGGCTTCTTCCTGCGACGGCTCGCCCAGGGTGGACACGAGCACGCCGCCCGGCTTGATCACGTCCCACGACCGCTGCTGCGTCTCGCCGCCCACCAGGTCGAACACCAGGTCGATGTCCTTGGCCACGTCTTCGAACTTTTCGGACGTGTAATCGATGGCGTGGTCGGCGCCCATCTCGCGCAGCAATGCAACGCCCTCACCCGACGCGGTGGCGAACACGTCCGCGCCCACCTGTTTGGCGAACTGCACGGCAAACAGCCCCACGCCGCCCGACGCGCCGTGGATCAATACGCGCTGCCCGGATTCCAGCGTCCCGTGGTCGAACAGCCCTTGCCACGCCGTCAACGCGGCAAGCGGGATCGCGCCCGCGTGCACCCAGTCAACCGACTCCGGACGGCGCGCGATGGCCTTGGCGTCGACGATCACATATTCGGCAAAGGCGCCGTCGCCTTGTCCCACGAAGGCGATGACCTCATCGCCCGCCTTCCATGGCAGCGCCTGATCCCCCACGCGCTCCACCACGCCTGCAACGTCGCGCCCAAGGATGTACGGCAGATCTTTGTCGCCGATCATGGGGTACTTGCCGCCACGCGTTTTGGCGTCGACCGGATTGACGCCGGCAGTCAGTACACGGATCAATACCTGGGCGCCCGACGGGTCGGGAATAACGACCGATTCAGGCTTGAATACTTCGGGGCCGCCGAATGCATGGATCCGGTAGGCAAGCATTTGACTCATCATTGCATCCTTCAAGTAGCGGTTCAGCGCACTGCACGCCGCAGAACGCACCGGGAGGCTCTGCAAGAGGCGTTCCCTGGCTGCTAGACTGAGCGGCCTGTTTCGCGCTTGCCCTTCCCTGCACAGCATCCTGTCATGGCATCGACGCCCTGCTCCCCATTGAACTCGTTGCTACGCACCGTGCCCCGTCGCTACCGGGTGCCGCCGCTGGGCGACCGGGATGCACGATCGGACGCGCCTTCTGCGGCAAGGAATCTTGCGGTGGCCATCGAGCTGGCGCGCGCAGCCCTTGCGCGTGGCGAGCAACCGGACGCGGCAGTCAAAGCCCGATTCTTGCAGGGCTTGGCAAGGCTGATTGCTGATGCCTTGCATCCGCAGACCGGCGACCCTGCATTCCAGGCGATGGTGCTGCGCCATCGACATGCATGGGTGCGTGAGTACGCGTCCTTGCAGGCGCAGGGGGACAAGGACGCTCGCCACATTCGAAGCCGCGTCGATGCCATTGCGCATCCGGGCAAGCTGCGGCAACAGGCTTCAGGTCCACTTCGCGACGGGTTGTCGCAGCTGTATGAGCAGGTATCGACGGGCGCGTGGACAGAAGCGGCGGACACGGGCCGATTCCTGTTGGCCGGTCTTGAAACCCGGTCAGATCCTCTGTTCGATCTGCAGTCCACCGCCGGGCTGGGACGCAGCCTTCAACACCTTCTGCAAGACCCCGCGCTGGCACGGCTGCAGCGGCTGTTGGCGCTGGCGCACGACACCGACGTGCAGCATTACCTTGCCTTATGGGCGTCCCATGGGCCCAGGTCAGGCAGCGCGGAAGCTGCGGCGCAAGGTGCCAGCGCGCAGCAGCGAGGCGCAGAGGTCGAGGCGACAGCAGCCCAGGCGCTGGATGCGCTGGCGGCACAACTGAATCGCGACGACAGCCAACAGTGGACCTACCGGGTCGTCACTGCCCTGCATGTTCCGGCGGTGCTGGTGGACAGCGCCGAGAGGGCCAAGACCGAGTGGGACGTCGCGGTGTTTCGGCGCCCGAAGATTGAGGACGCCAAGGAGACCGAAGGGGCCAAAAAGGCCGAAGCTGCCAAAAAGACCGATGCCGCCGCATCGCCGCCCTGGGACATCTGCCTGCTGGTCGAGGCCAAGGCATCGGCCGATGCCGCAACCACGGATTTTCCAAGGCTGCTGCGCGGCCTGCAGCTGCTGTCGAAAGCCGATGCACACGTCATCTATCCGTTTCTGACGAAGCAAGGCACCGTGCCTGTTCGCGGCAGATCGCTGCACGCGCTGCCCACGACAGACGCCCTGGCGACGTTTCAGGATGCGGTGCTCTATTGCTCGGATGCGCCTGCGGACCCGGCCCCGAAACCACTCGGCGCGGCCAGCCGGATGCAGTTGATATCGTCAACAAATACGCTTGATTACGCGAGCAGGCTGAGCGATGGCGAAGCTGTCAATGCGCAAGACCTGGAACCAGTGTGGCAGACCTTGCTGACCGATCCCCGTTGGCTTACCGTCCTGAACCAATACGCGACCCTGCGCCGCGTCAGGGAACTGATGGTGCACGTAGCAGACCTTCACGCACTTTCCCGCCGCACGATCTCGAATCCGATTTCCACCACCGACTCCGCCGGCCGCTGACCATTCGCGCACGCGGCGATCATCTCCGCGGCGCGCGCGCCGATCGCGGCGCCGTCCACATGCACCGACGTGATCGACGGCGACATCGACGACGCGATGTCCATGTCCCCGAACCCCACGACCGCAAGCTGCCCAGGCACTGACAGACCCTGCACCATGGCTTCGGTCAACACCCCGGCCGCCATCAGGTCCGACGTACAGAACACGCCGTCGATCTGCTTGTTGGCATCGAGCAAGGCCCGCAGTCCTTCCCGGCCCTGGGCATGCGTCGTCGGCGCGGACATGAATCGGACGACAGGTTGCGGCAGGCCCAGTTCCAGGGCAGTGCGCACGACGCTGTCGGCACGCAGGTGGGCACGTTCGTCGTCACCGGCCAGTACCGCCAGGTGCTTCTTGCCAGCGTCGAAAAGATACTTGCTGACGGCCGCGCCGATCTGTTCGTGCGACACGCTGAGCAGCATGTCGATAGGCGTTGACGTCGTGTCCCAGGTCTCGACGACCGGTATGCCCGATGCCTGCAACAGTTGCCGTCCTTGCGGCGAATGCATGACCCCGGTCAGGACAATGCCATCGGGCCGGCGGCCGATGATGGCGCGCAGCAGGGCGTCTTCGCGCGGGGTGGCATAGCCGCTTTGCCCCACCATCAACTGGAAGCCCTTGGCATCCAGCGATTCGGTCAATGCCGTCAGCATGCCGGCAAACAACGACCCCGCCACGGAGGGCACCAGCAACGTCACCAGGTTGCTGCGCGACAGCCGCAGTGCGCCAGCCATCAGGTTCGGCACATAGCCCAGCGCGTTGATGGCGGCGTTGACCTTTTCGAGCGTGGCGGGCGACACCTGCTGCGGGGTGTTGATCACCCGCGAAACCGTGATCATCGACACGCCCGCGGCGCGCGCGACTTCACGCACGGTGACCTTGCCCCGTTCGACGGGGCTGTGCGGAGGAACAACAGGCTTGCTGGACGTCGCGGGCATGGGCGGCAACGGGTGGCTTTCGCTGGGAGAAAGCTGAAGGCTAACCCGTTGCTCGGTGCAGGTCACTCTGCAACCCCTGGGTTTGCCCCAATGCCAGCCCGCGCAAACTCCCCCATACTCTCGCCAATTCCGACGTTAACGTTAACAAGTAAGATGTTAACGTTAACAAAACACTAAAAAGATGGAGACAACAATGAACGCCAATTCAAGCAAATGGGTGGTGGGTCTGACGCTGATGGCTGCCGCCGGCGTCGCCCAGGCATGGCCTGACAAGCCGGTGACGATGGTGGTGCCCTTTCCGCCAGGCGGCGCGACCGACTCTGTCGCGCGGTCCGTCGCCAACAAGCTGACCGAGCAGTTCAAGCAGACTTTCGTGATTGAGAACAAGGCGGGCGCGACCGGCACGATCGGGGCCGCGCAAGTGGCTCGGGCTGCACCGGACGGCTACACCCTGATGGTGACGTCGCTGGCACCGCTGGTGGTGGCGGAACACTTGATGAAGTCGCTGCCCTACTCCCCCGCCAAGGACTTTACCTACCTGACGGTGGCCGTGCAGGCGCCGAACGTGCTGGTCGTCAGCCCGGCGCTGGCCTCCAAGGTCAATAACGTGCAGGACGCACTGGCGCTGTTGAAAGCCAAGCCGGGTGGCATCAGCTTTGCGACGTCGGGCGCCGGTTCGTCCGACCACCTGACGGCCGAACTGTTCTGGCAAAAGACGGGCACCAAGGGCCTGCATGTGCCGTACAAAGGGGGCGCACCGGCCATCTCTGATCTTCTGGGTAACCAGGTGGACATGTCCTTCCAGAACGTAAACGCCGTGCTGCCGCACATCAAGGCAGGCAAGCTGAAGGCGATTGCCGTGACCGGCAACAAGCGTTCGCCCGTGCTGCCCGATGTGCCGACCTTTGCCGAAGCGTCGGTGCCTGGCCTGGTGGTCTATTCGTGGCAAGCCGTGGTCGCGCCCAAGGGCCTGCCGACGGACGTGCGCGACAAGCTGTCCGCCGCGCTGGTCAATGCCGTGAAGGACCCTGCCATCAGCAAGCCCTTCACTGACCAGGGCCTGGAAGTCGTCGCCAATTCGCCTGAAGAGTTCACCCGCTTCCAGCAGCAGGAAAGCGCGCGCTGGAAGGAAGTGATCCAGGCCGGCAACATCACGATCGAATAAACGCAGCGCGACCTGGTCGACTGCACAACGCATTTTTCTACCGAGCTACCATGCCCCACACTTCCCCAGCAGTCGGCCAGACGCCGACCATCACCCACATGCGTGTCGTCCCGGTTGCCGGACGCGATTCCATGCTGCTCAACCTGAGCGGCGCGCATGGCCCCTATTTCACCCGCAACCTCGTCATCCTGACCGACAGCGCCGGCCACACCGGCGTTGGCGAAGTGCCCGGCGGCGAGAAGATCCGTTCAACACTGGAAGACGCCGGCCAATTCATCATCGGTAGTTCCATAGGCAACTATCAGCACACGTTGAATCAGATGCGCGAAGCCTTCGCGAGCCGCGACAGCGGCGGCCGTGGCCAGCAGACGTTCGACCTGCGCGTGGCGATTCACGCGGTCACCGCAGCCGAATCCGCCTTGCTGGACCTGTTGGGCCAGTACCTGAACGTGCCCGTGGCCGCCTTGCTTGGCGAAGGCGTGCAACGCACGTCGGTGCAGATGCTCGGTTACCTGTTCTATGTGGGCGACCGGCACCAGACGCCGCTGGACTACGACAGCGCACCCGACGAAGCCGATGACTGGCTGCGCCTGCGCCACGAAAAAGCGCTCACGCCCGACGCTATCGTCAAGCTGGCCGAAGCCACCTACGCGCGCTACGGATTCCAGGACTTCAAGCTGAAAGGCGGCGTGCTTCGCGGCGAAGAAGAAGTCGAAGCCATTCGCGCGCTGCACGAACGTTTCCCGCAAGCCCGCATCACGCTGGACCCGAACGGTGGCTGGTTGCTGAAAGACGCGATCCGCCTGTGCCGCGACCTGCACGGTGTCATGGCCTATGCCGAAGATCCCTGCGGCGCGGAAGGCGTGTTCTCGGGCCGCGAAGTCATGGCCGAGTTCCGCCGCGCCACCGGCCTGCCGACCGCCACCAATATGGTCGCCACCGACTGGCGCGAAATGGCGCACGCCCTGTCGCTGCAATCCGTTGACATCCCGCTGGCCGATCCGCACTTCTGGACCATGCAAGGCTCGGTGCGCGTCGCGCAGACCTGCCAGGCGTTCGGACTGACCTGGGGATCGCATTCGAACAACCACTTCGACATTTCGCTGGCGATGTTCACGCATGTGGGCGCCGCCGCACCCGGCCGCGTCACGGCGCTGGACACGCATTGGATCTGGCAGGACGGCCAGCAACTGACCCGCAACCCGCTGCAGATCCGCAATGGCTATATCGACCTGCCCGACGCACCGGGGCTGGGCGTCGAGCTGGATATGGACGCGGTGGAACGCGCGCACCAGCTCTACAAGCAGCACGGCCTGGGCGCGCGCGACGACGCCATGGCCATGCAGCACCTGATTCCCGGCTGGGCATTCGACAACAAGATGCCTTGCATGGTGCGGTAAGCCAGCCCGGGAAGCAGAACCGGACCCCGGCAGGACAGGACACAGGACACAGACAGGACAGCACGACCGGACACCGCGGCACAGCGGTGCCATCCCAGGAAGGCCAGCAGGCCGCATCCACGCTTGGCGACAAGCAATCGAGGAGACAGCAAGGTGAATACAGCATCGAACTTCAAATGGAAAGTGCTGCCGGCGGTCATTGCCGCGGCATTCCTGGCAGGCTGCGGGGGCAGCGGTGATGACGACGCCGGCCCGACGGCGTCTGCGCCGGTCTTTCGTTCGGCAGGCCTGGTCCAGGCCGCGCCGACCGTCACGACCAACGCGACCGGCCAGCAAGTGGTGAACGTCAGTGTACTGACGCAAGGCGGCGTCAAGACGCTGACCACCACCGCTGTCACGCCGGCCAATGCCGCCGTCATCCAGGCCGCGCTGGCACCCGGCAATCTGGTCGACTGGCTGGCGTCCGACACCGGCGCCGTCACCGTTCCGACCGACCCCACGCAGACCTTCAACGTGGTGTTGGCCAAGGGCAAGTCCAGCGATGCGCAATTCAACTTGCAGAAGTACGGGGCATCCGTCGCCCGCCATGCCAACGCGCCCGGCCCCATGGTCGCGGCAGGCTGGATCTACAACAAGACAGGGTCCACCATTACCGTGGGCGACGGTAGCATCGTGACCGCGGACCAGGCCGGCCGCGCGTACACGACTCCCATCAAGCGTTACGAAGAAACCTATACCGTTGCGCCCGATGCGCAAGTCTTCAACGTCAACACCGACGACTACAGCAAGAGCACCGTATCGACCCTGGCCGCCGTGCCGGTCACCGCGAATTACAACTACGCGACCACCGCCCGGCAGGCGGCCTACCTGCTGTTCGACAACAACTATCAGAACGCCGCCAATGCCAAGGTCGTGGCCATCTGGTACTTCACGCCGCAGTCCAAGACCGACGGCAAGCCCGTGTGGGACGTGCCCACGCAAAGCCCGATGCTGGCCGACAAGGGCACGGATCCCGTATCGGGCCAGACCTATGTTGCGATCAACGCGACGGGCGTCTCGGCCGCGCCGTACACCCGCAGCACCGAACCGTTCGAGATGGTGAAGAACACCCTGTACTACGTCGGCGACAACGAGGTGGCCTCGTATGTGCTGAAGGCCGATATGGGGACGGCGGACACGTCGGACGACAAGGTCATCAAGATCGATGCAGGCTGGCCCAACAGCGGCTATCAGTACTTCAAGAACATGGAACTGATGGGCGTGGATCCACGATCGGTGACCGACCTGTGGCTGACCCACGGTCACGGCGACCATTACGGCACCGCGGTCGAACATCTGAAGATGATGGACAACGCCGGCAAGACCATGAATCTGTGGGCGTCCAAAGAAGACGTGATCGGCGTTAAGGGTGACCTGCAAGGCAACGTCTGGGACATTCCCGGCGCCCTGCCCGACACCGAGACCGTGCTGCGCGCCCGCACCAACAACTTCTACGAATACGACAAGTGGTACGACTATGGCAACGTGCAGATCATGGTGATCTGGGCGCCCGGCCATACCCCCGGCACCACCAACATGCTGTTCCGCGTCAAGAATCCGGCCGATGGCAAGTTCGTCATCTTTGGCTACCACGGCGGATATGGCGTGAACGGCCTGAACTCGCCAACGCCCGCCAATGGCTGGCGCCGCCTGTCGTTCCAGCACGGCTTCAGCTACCTGCAAAACACGGTGGACGTGGACTTCGTTGCGCCCCAGCACACCAACCAGTATCCGATCGTTGAAGTCTTCCAGGGCCTGAAGGCGTACAACCGCGACCCGGCCAATGCGAACAAGCCGTTGACGATGCTGGATGCGCTGACGACCAAGGTATTCGATTCGCCGGCCATTGGCGGGACGAAGGTCACCACGGAATTCGCGAACCAGCTGGAAAAGCGCCGGTCGGTCGTGTCCTACAAGGCCAGCGACGTGGCCAACCGGACCTACAAAAGTATCGAGACGTCGGGTCCGTTCAAGCCGGGTCGCGAGGCCGGCCTGACCGACATCCGCGCCACCTTGCTGGACAGCGGCAAGATCGTGCAGGGGTTCGTCGGTGCGCAGAACAAGAACCCGGCGATCCCGCTGCTGGCCAACGGCATCGTGGTGCCGACCGACAGCTACGTCGATGATCCCACCGGCTTTTTCGTGCAAGTGTCGATCGACGTGCAGGACACCGTCTACAAAGGCTACGTGCCACCCAGCTTCGCGCAGAACAGCCCGGGGCTTGGCGCGTCGATCACGTATGACGGCGGGCCGGTCGAATCCGTGCATGCGGCCAAGGGCACCTTCCATCCGCCCGAAGTGCTGCGCACGCAGCGCCTGAAGACCCTGGCCGAAGCGCAAGCCGTGCTGGCCAAGATCCAGAAAGGCCGCACCGTCACGATCTCGCTCAACCCTGGCAGCGAGATCGTCGTGCCGGCAGATGTCAACGCGACGTTCCGCTAAGGCCACGTTGCAATAACGCGGCGATCCGGCAACACGGCAACAGAGCAAGGCGGCGCACCTGCAGCCTTGCTCTGTTCTGCATGAAGCGAGCACCGATGCTTAGACAATTTTCACAACGATTACTGCCTGCCGCTGCGTTCGCGCTGACCCTGGCGACCGGCGCGCATGCAGTTACGCTTCAAGACATGGAGGCCCGGTCGCAGGCCGGCGATGCCGCGGGCACCTATGCGCTGGCGCGCTACTACAGCGGCGCAAGCGGGACGGCACTGGATCGGCAGAAGTCCTTTGACTATCTGCTCCAGGCTGCGTCACAGGGCCATACCCCCGCGCAGGTCGACCTGGCCTTCACGTACTACAACGGCAACGATCGGGTGCCGAAGGATGCGGCGCAAGCCTTTCAGTGGTTCAGCAAGGCCGCGGCCGGCGGGTCCGTCATTTCCCAATGCCTGCTGGGCGACTTCTATAAGAACGGCATGGGCGGCGCACCGAAGGATGGCAAGCAGGCGTTCGCGTGGTACAGCAAGACCGCCACGACCAACGATCGTTGCGCACCGAAGTCCCAGTACGAATTGTTCGAGGCCTATGCATCCGGCCGCGGCGTCCCGCGCAATATGCCCACCGCCATCACCTGGTTGAAACGCGCCGCCGACGCGGGCAACCCCGTGGCCCAGGCACGGCTGGGTCGAGCCTACCTGAAAGGGGAAGGCGTGCCGCTGGACGACGCGCTGGGCCGGACCTGGATCAGGAAGTCCCGCGAAGGCGTCGCCCCGCATGAAGACGAGGACGACGACGCCCATGATCCGGGGGCGAAGGCGGCGGGGCATGGGCATGCTGGGCACCGGCACTGACCTGTGCACACGCGTCAAGGGCGCGTTGCGGCGCGTTCATGTACCGGCGATATGCATCCGGTTCTTGCCCGACGCCTTGGCCTGGTACATCGCTTCATCCGCTGCTCGCATCAGACTCTGGACATCAGCCGGCGCGGCCGCCGATACGAACGTGACCCCGATGCTGGCGGACACGGCAACGCTGCGTTCGGTCAGCGCGATGGGTTCGCCCACGGCCTTCAATACGCGCTGCAGCACGCCGCCGCATTGCGCCTCGCCTTCCAGGTCCCGCATGACGATGACGAATTCATCGCCGCCTATCCGTGCGACCACATCGCATTCCCTGACCGCCCGCGTCAAGCGCTGCGCCACGATCCGAAGCACGACATCGCCTTGCGCATGGCCGAGGGCGTCATTGATCGGCTTGAAACCGTCCAGGTCCAGATAGGCCACTGCCGCAAGCGACGTGGCGGGCGTTGCCGGGAACAGCAAGGTATCGAGCCGCTCGTAAATGTAGCGGCGATTTGGCAGGCCGGTCAGCGCGTCGTGCAATGCTGACCACTCCAGTTCCCGACCTGTGCGCTTGAGCACGATCAACGCGTGCACCAGGCCGCCCATGCCGACGCTGCACACGCCGATCAGGATCAGTTCGAACAGATGGCGTGACCACGCCGACACCGCCTGCAGCGGGGACACACACAGTGTCCAGCTGACGCCTTCGATGTGGACGCCCTCGCACACGGGCTGCGCAACCGGCGCGTCCGACCTGGCAATCACGCGCCGGTGCCCGGCTTCCGGATCCATACCCG